>JAJBUG010000027.1 GCA_020860515.1 Bacteroidales bacterium
TTATTAACTCGAATCCAAATGGTATCTTAACGGGAAATCCATATTTAGAATGTACATGATTCAAAATTGAAAAGAAGAGAATCAAAAGCTCTTCGTCAAAATTGATTTGACGCTTCTTGTTTATGGGGTTAAGATAGATAGCTTGTTGGTTTTGTATGATGGCTCTGCTGGTTGATATGGTCCTATTCCAATTGATTTTATTGAAACCACTATGTTGATTCTTCACCACCTGCATGAAGAAATCTTGGTTCTTGCGATTGAAATCCACGAGAGCCATGATTACCTCTAAGAATGTGTTTGCCATGTGGCGATGGTCTGCTCCTATAGTGGTATTTCGTTTATAGAGCACAATCTCATTTTCAGGATGGCTTTGGTTGAATACAAAAATTGTACGATATATCCAAACTGCAAATTCATATATGAAATTCCGTTGGGTTTCTCCCAATATCAAGTCCTCATGATCCATATTAATAAGGTCATGAGGATCCAGACCGAAAACGAGATTGTTTTCATCAAGAAGAACTTTGGGTAGGATAAACACACAATCGCCTATATGAGGATTGTATAGATAACCCACATATCTTACCACTACCTCATGGTTGATATTCTCAAAGTAATCAATGCCCTTGAGTACGCTCTTTACAGCATTGGCATGGTATTTATATCCTTCTACCAGGAGTTTCATTCCTTGGATTCATCTTGTTTGTGAGTATCTTTGCTTTTACTCCAGGTGCTCAATACGTTGTTTACGAATTTGCGTAATTTATCCTCGTTAGGTGAGCCATCTTCATTATAGAACTCATGATATTTGATGGGTTTTGTGGCTCCATCAATTTTGAATATGTTTTCAGTGAACCCATAGTCACGGAACACATCGTTCCATAGGTAAAATATCACCTTTGAGAGGAACATGCGAGCCGAAATCTTTCCATCCTTAGCTCGGCAGAAGAAATACCCCAGCTTTTTATCTTCACTATGGATTTTGTTTTCAATGACCTCATTTATGGCCTGAACAAAACCCCACCAATCTACTGGAGTCCCTTCTGAGAATTCAATTTCCCATCCCATACGACTGCCATCCGGATTCTTCCCTTCGGCAATAGGCTCATACTGCCAATCCCAACGACGTTTGAATGCTGAATCAATAGGAAAGAGGCTTTGGTCACTGGTGTTCATGGTGGCCAAGATATAGAGGTTAGATGGAAGCTTTAGGAATTCTCCATTACGAATCCCAATAGGTATATTTTGTGATTCTGTATTGTTAAACCCAGCTTCGTCTTCCTTTAGGAATTTCGATATATCCTTATCAGGATTTATCTCGTAACTTGATTCTCCATTCTCATCTCTATCGAGAAGTTGGAATAGATCACCGAATATTTGAGCACAATTGCCGCGATTAATCTCCTCAATTACCAAGAAGATAGGCTCTGGATTCTTTGGATTTTTTGCCCACCTTTTCCATGCTGCCACATAGGCTTTAAGAAAAGCTTGAGGAATAAAAGCATATTCGATTCTATTCTCCATTACTTTCTCCCCGCTTTCTTGAAGTTTGACATGGTGTCCTGTATCTGTGACTCTTGGGGATTTCTCCATAGTAGGTTTGTAAGCCCCAACAAAGTTTGAATAATCAGAGTCGGGGTGGAAGGTGGTTCGAATGCAATTCTCCTCAGAGATATCTGATTGCTCTTTTTTCGCAGATACAACAATGTCCTGGACTCGGTAACTCTTTCCTGTACCTGGAGCTCCATAAAATATTATTTGTAGAGTAGATTGATCTTTAAACATGACGTTATTTATAGTAGTATAACGATTTTCAACTTTGTTCGTTGAAAGACGAAGAGTTATAATTCCTTCATCTTTTTGTAAGGTAATTTCAGAAAAATTTGCTATAAGAAATTTTCTAATAGAAAAGTTTCCTTCATCCAAACCATAAATATAAGTACGTTCGCTTGTGGTAGTGGATATTATAAAGGGTTTCCCATGATAAATTTGTGTCTCTTCGTTTCCGAAGAATTCCTCTACTATGGAGATTAGGCGAATACTTTCACGATATACGCTATCATGAGTGATTTTTATTCCTCCTTTATTTGAATATAATGGCAAAGATGTTACTATATTTTCGACCGCAGATATGAAATCGGATTTATAAATTTTGAATTCTATAGGTCTTTTGTCACCTATGAAAGCAAGGACATCTTGGGAAATATAAATTCCCGTATCCTTTGATCCCGTAGGAGAAAGTTTTAGATCTGTACTTTGGCCTTGTAATAAAGGTAACTTGATTTCATTCATTTTAGATAGCTTTTAATATTTCTAAAATTAGAGCTTTCATAACGTCTACTACCATTGAGTTTCCGGCTTGTTGATACATTTGGGTGTCTGAAACAACTTGAACAAAGTCATCTGTAAATCCCATTAATCTTAAGCATTCTCTCGGAGTTAAACGTCTGATTCGTCCATTTGTTGTTACATAGTTATCCTCTCCTGCGCGATGCATTTTATGCATAGTTCGCATTAAAGGTCTTGCAATCTTCAAATCAATCTCAGGCTTCATTGAAAAACCACCGGTACCCTCCGACATAATGCCTGGAAGGATTCTGTCTGAAAGAAAATATTTTGATGGTATATCTCCTTTTGAATGAATAATTTGGATTTTACCATTTACATTAGTAAAATTGCCTATAGGTGTATTATCCAATAGAAAATCTTGAAGTGTAAAAGGTAAATCAATCTTTGGTGGAAAAACAAAATTTTCTCCTCCAGTTTTGAAACCCACAACAAATACTCTCCTCCTTTTTTGGGGGATTCCGTAATCAACTGCATCAAGAACGTTGTAAAAAATATTATATTCTAAAGTATCGAATACTCGTTTAACAACTTCCCAAGTACGTCCTTTATCATGTTTTATTAGTCCTTGTACATTTTCATATATAAAGGCTTTAGGTTGTATTTCTTTAATTAAGCGGGCGAAATCATAAAATAATGTACCTCTAGCCTCCTCTAAACCCTTTTGATAACCCAAAAGAGTAAAACTTTGACATGGACTACCCCCAATAAATATATCTACTTGGTCCCTATAATGATTCCCATCTACGAACTTAACATTATGATGAAAATCATTAAGGGCAATAGAATGATTTGCCAAAAAAGATTTCTTTACTTGATTTACCTTTTTGGGTAATCGAGCATTTATATATGTTAATCTTTCATTGTAAGACAAATCCTTTATTCCTTTAAGAATGGATTCATCGGATTCAATACAATCTAATTCTCCATTATCACATGCAAAAATGAGTTTATGTTTTATTCCTGCTCTTTTTAAAGCGAATTCAGGCGCTCCTATACCACTGAAAACTGTGGCAATTTTTAATGTATCATTAAGATTCCACATTGAATACACCAGTTTTAATAATTTTTTTAATAATTTCCATTAATACATTGACCACAATTGAATTGCCACTTTGTTTGTAAGTTTGGTGGTCATCCACTACTATTTTAAAATTATCGTCAAATCCCATAAGGCGCAAACATTCTCGTGGAGTTAGGCATCTCGCCACACAACGAACGCCATTGAAAAAATCTTTATAAATACGAGGATCGTTCTCAATTCTTTCAGGAATAGTAGATTCGATCCGCATATCTCCATACCAATTAAATTGTTGATTGGCATTTTGAGTCCTTCCTATTTTCCCATTTAAAGCTACATGCCTTTTATGTTTTGGATCAATTACTCTTAAAAAACCTTTTATGGGAAGATAATATTTATTTGCTATTTGAGATTGTAATATGTCTTCTACTTGAAATAATAAAGGATAAGAGTTAGGTTTTTCTAAAATTTTGAAAGATTGTCCCAAATCCTGACGATAACCTATTATGTATACCCTTGTCCTATTTTGAGGAATTCCAAAATTTTTAGAATTTAATACCCAAGAAGTCCATTGATAATCCAATTCGTTAAAAGTATTAGAAACTACTTCCCAAGTGTGACCTTTGTCGTGGGTCATTAACCCAGTTACATTTTCATATATAAAGACTTTAGGTTTACATTCTTTTATTAAACGTGCAAATTCATAAAAAAGAGTACCTCGTGATTCTTCAAAACCCTTTCGTTTACCTCCATGAGAAAAGCTTTGACAAGGGCTTCCACCCACAATCAAATCTATTCTATTTAAATATGGGGTGGCATTAAATTCACGTACATCATTGTGCCAATTATCTTCAGCTATGTTGTAGTTTGCCACATAAGCCTCCTTACAATATGAATCAATATCTCCAGCAAATACTATATTGTATGGTATTTTAAGTCTTTTTAAGGCATATTCGGGAGCTCCTATCCCACTAAAAGTGGTAGCCAAATTTATTGATCGATTATTTCTTTTCCATTCTGTAAAATAGGAATTGACAGACTCTGAATTGACAAGAAAATTTAAAAGATAATTAACTTTATCCTTTTCATTTAACTGGTCAGTGAGATGTATGATACTGGAGTCTATCATATTGGTTGGATGTATGAAAAGATTAAAGTCTCATTGTAGAGGGTCTTGAGAAACAATCTTTAAAAGTATCACCCAGCCTCACTAACTTTGTAAAACTGGGTGATATTTGGATGATAACATTGTGGCTAATGTTATTTTAGCGGAAAGACAGGGATTCGAACCCTGGAATCCCGTAAGGGATTAACGGTTTTCGAGACCGCCCCGATCGACCACTCCGGCATCTTTCCTTGGGGATTTGCGGTGCAAAGTTACTGCTTTTTTCCCAATTTTACAAATAATTTTTATAAATAAATGGAAAAACTACGGACTAAACTGATTAAACAGACTTTAATATTCTAAGCGTCAATAGGATTATCTGTTTAATCCGTTGAATCCGTAGTTTTTGGTCCAACGTCTTGGATTATCTGTTTAATCCGTTGAATCCGTAGTTTTTGGTCCTACGTCTTGGATTATCTGTTTAATCCGTTTAATCCGTAGTCTGGGCGTTTTAGTCTTGATCAGCAAAGTCTTGCTCTGGGGCCTTAGCCAAGGGCTCGCGCTGGTCCTTAAGGGCGTCTACAATTTCTGTCATTCGCTTAGTAGTCAACGGATAGAAGGTAACTACGAGCACTGCCACTGCAGCCACGATAGCCGGAATCCAGCTCAAAAGCCACCACAAGCAGGTGATAGCGCTCTGAGGCTGCACAGCTCCCGGAGCTTCGTTGTATCCGCATGCACTCAGAAGCCACATCACTGCTGCTCCGCCAATGGCGCCGCCAAACTTCTGAGACATCGAAGCTGATGAGAAGATAAGGCCAGTTGAGGCGGTTTTGTACTCAAGTTCTGCATAGTCGCTGACATCGGCATACATACTCCAAATCAGCGGCGACATGATGCCCGTGAAGGTAGAAATCACGATTTGCAGAATCAGCATGCACCAGAAGCCCGCGGCAGTCAAGGGCATAAAGAAGAACAAAATGCTCAGGCCGATAAGGCAAATGTTTACGAAAATGAAGGTGGTTTTCTTGCCCAGTTTGGCTGCGATTGGCACGCATAGAGCCACGCCTACCATATTGGCTACCTCACCAATTCCAAGGAACAGACCAGCATAGAATATGAAAGAGCCAAGCGAACCGAAGCTAAGCGTAGTTTCCCCGCCAATTACATTGGCAAAGAAATATGCCACTGTGGCGCCACGCGCTGTGTTGAAAAGATTCGAACACAGTGCCGCACCAATCATCAGCCACCAAGGCTTATTCTTGACCAGAGAACCCAAGTCATTGCCAATCGAGGCGGTTGATACTGTGTGCAGATGCTCGCGAGTGAGCAAGAAACACAGTATGAACAGGATAAAGCAGCAACTGGCCAGCACAATCATGGCAAATTGCCAACTTGTGGCCTCGGTGTAGCCAAGTGAGTGTTGGAACCAGTCGCACATTGGCTGCCACAAGAACAAGGCAATGAACGAACCGCCGTAGGCAAAGAACATGCGGAACGACGAGAATACCGTCTTCTCTTTGGTGTTGTCAGTCATCACGCCAAGCATTGCTCCATAAGGCACGTTGATGCCAGTGTAAACCGTCATCATTAAGATATAAGTCACATAGGCCCAAACCAGCTTTGCAGCATAGTTCCAGTCGGGGGTGGTGAAGAGCAAAATGCCACAGATTGAGAATGGAGCAGCAAACCATAACAAGAAGGGACGATATTTGCCCCAGCGGGTCTTGGTGCGGTCAGCAATGATGCCCATGAATGGGTCGCTCACTGCATCCCAAAGACGGGTAACGAGAAGCAGCACGCCAGCATCCACGAGTGAGAGCCCGAAGATATTGGAGTAGAAGAAAGGCAGATAGTAACTGAATACTTTCCAAAACATCGACGACGCCATATCGCCGAAGCCATATCCGATCTTTTCAGTTATCGGTGTCATTGACGTGGTCTTGCTAACATTTAAAGTTAAGGTATCAGACATTAGGTGAGGAGTTAATGGTTAGAGGCGTTTAGAAAGGCTAAATTGCGGTCGATGAGATTGTTGATTGTTTTCACGCTCTCGGCTGTGGTGAGGCCATCGCTCGGGGTGTTGAGGCAATAATCCACCAGACGGTCGATTGTGGAAGTGGCTACATGCATGCGGGTATCGCTCGATGCATAGTAGATGCACACGCGACCATCCTCGTCGGCTATCCAGCCATTAGAGAATAGCACGTTCATTACGTCGCCCACATATTCATCGCCCACAGGAGCCATGAAATAGCCAGCGGGAGAAGCAATGCGGCGCCAAGGCTCGTCGAGGGCTGTCATATACATGTAGAGCACATAGCGCAGCCCCGATGCGCAGTTGCGCACACCGTGGGCCAGGTGAAGCCAACCCTTAGGGGTCTTGATGGGGTGGGGGCCCTCGCCATTCTTCACTTCCTTGATGGTGTGGTAGATACGCTCGTCGATAATCTCTTCACCACGGGTAATCTCAGCCTTGGTGATATCATCGATAAGAGTCCAGCCGATGCCTCCGCCCTTACCAGTGTCGATGAATGAATCCTGCGGGCGGGTGTAGAGGGCATACTTGCCATTTACAAACTCAGGGTGAAGCACCACATTGCGTTGCTGGCTCTTGCATTTGAGATCGGGCAGGCGCTGCCAGTTCACCAAGTCCTTGGTGCGCGCAATGCCGCACGATGCAGTGGCTGCCGAGAGGTCGTTGGGATGCTCAGGATCACGACGCTCTACGCAGAATAGACCATAAATCCAGCCATCCTCATGCTTGGTAAGGCGCATATCATATACATTGGTGCCAATGTTTTCGGTGTCAGGCAGGGTAATGGGGCGCTCCCAGAAACGGAAATTGTCCACTCCATTTGGGCTCTCAGCCACAGCAAAGAATGACTTGCGATCCATGCCCTCAACGCGAACGACCAACACATATTTGCCATTCATCTTGATGGCACCTGAGTTGAGAGTTGCATTTACTCCGATGCGCTCTTCAAAGAAAGGATTAGTAGCGGGATTGAAATCATAGCGCCACATGGGTGGCACCATGTCGGCAGTGATCACAGGGTTGGTGTAGCGGCAGTAGATGCCATTGCCCTCGATAGGTGTATTCTTGCGAGTTACGAGCTCTTCGTAGCGGCTAAGCACGAATTGCTTACGTTCATTGAATGTCATGTAGGAATGCTGTTTTAGGTAATTTATAGAAGTTGATGAAGTCTGGTTCTGAGGGATGTCCCTTGTAGGGAGTGTAGAAATGATTTTCTTTCATTTCGGGCATGGCATTGCGCCACACGCTTACATATACGATGGGATAATCCTTGATTGCTGGATAGAGCAGGTCCATGTACCAGTTGGGCAGAGTGCAAGCCTCGCTGCCAGTTTCGGTGAGGGCTGCCAGTTTGCCATGCTCCTTGGCAGCTGTAGTGGCGAAGGTGAGCATATTCTTCATGCAAGTGTTGAAGTATTCATCTTGGCCTGGGAAATGATATACATCGGCTCCCATGATATCTACGTATTCATCGCCGGGATAGCTGGCCATGTATTGCTCCATGGTCTCACAGTTGCTTTTATCGGGAGAGAAGGCCCACACTACATTGTTGATGCCCTTTTCGTCGAATACCTGGCGTGTTTGCTTCCACAAGTCTTTGTAAAGCTCAGGCGAGCCGTTGGGCAGTCCCCACCAGAACCACTGGCCAGTCTGCTCGTGCCATGGGCGGAATATCACAGGAATTGGATTGCCATCGGCATCCTTGAGGCTGCCGATGAAGTCAGCTGCACGCCCAATCCATACATTGAGCGTATCGTTGAGAGCGCCCGGAGCCATTACCTGTGCCATCACAGTGGTATCGCTCACATCCCATGAGTCGCCTTTGGTCACTGGGTTGCGAGGATGCCAAGAGAAAGAGTTGATGCCACCGCGCGCGTGCTGCTTGGCTGCTTCTTGGCGGATGAAATCGAATGGCACGCTATCGAGCTCCTTAGCACAATTCCACTCGATAAGGCCAAGATCCCAATTCATGATGGCAGGATAGTCGCCAGTGACATTCTTCACATCGCTGCTGTCAGCCACATAAGCCCAGCGATAGCCGTAGGCTGTGTCGTCGTGATGGCCGAATGCGATGATGCCTTTGTCTTGAAAGCCTTGTAGGCGTTCGATTAGGGTTTGAGCCGGTGTGAGGGGCTCAGGCTCAGCTTGCTGTTTCTTGCCACAGGAAGCGAGGGCCAAGGCAGCAAGGGCGATAGGCAAATAGTTTTTCATATTTATGTGTTATCCAAGGGTTACTAAAACTTTATTGTGTGTGCCAGGAGCAGCGATAGGGAGTGTATTGCCTTCGATGGGAGTGCCATTGAGGGTGATTGACTTCACTCCGTGGTTCACATGGCTGGGATTCTTGATTTCAATCTCGTACTTTGCCCCTCGGAATGTGCGGTCCACTTTGTATTCGGTCCAATCTTTGGGGATGCAAGGATCGATTGTAAGACCCTTGTAGCCGGGCTTGATGCCCAAGATGAACTCGGTTATAGCGTACCAGTTCCAAGCTGCGGTGCCTGTAAGCCATGAGTTTTTGCCTTGACCTGGATTGGGAGCATCCTTGCCAGCAATCATTTGGCAGTACACGTAAGGCTCCACCTTGTGCAGTTCGCTGCGATGCTCAGTGTAAGCGGGGCAGATTTTGCTGTAGTATTCCCAAGCGCGGTCGCCACGGCCAAGCACCGTCTCGCCGATGATGACCCAAGGGTTGTTGTGAGCGAAGATGCCAGCATTCTCCTTGTATCCCTCGGGATAGGTGGAGATCTCGCCATATTCCATCACATACTTGGTGAAAGGCGGGTTGTTGAGCACTATGCCATGCTCGCAGTCGAGCCGTTCCTTCACTGAGTCGAGGGCCTTCTCTACCATGCCTTCCTTTAATCCTACGCCAGCCATAGTGCACCAACCCTGGCTCTCGATGAAGATTTGAGCCTCTTCGTTTTCGTGGCTGCCCACCTTGCGACCATAGAAATCGTAGGCACGCAGGTACCAATCACCATCCCAGCCATCGTTCTTAATGGCCTCAGTCATTTGGTCAGCCAGCTTTTCTGCCCATTCTGCCTCAGCCTCCTCGCCAGTGGCGCGGAATAAGTCAGCGTAAGCGTGAGCCGTAACTACGAACTGGCCGGCAATCATCAGGCTTTCGGCCTTTGATCCCTCGGTTACATTCTCGGTAGTCTGGAATGACTCGTTGGGATCCATTGAGAAGCAGTTGAGGTTGAGACAATCGTTCCAGTCAGCGCGTCCGATAAGAGGCAGTTTGTGCGGACCGAGGCTCTCCACTACGTGGTTGAGCGAGATGCGGAGATGCTCGCGCAGAGGCACTTCGCTGCCTTCCTTGTTGTCCCAAGGCACCATTTCGTCGAGGATTGAGAAGTCGCCTGTCTCCTTGATGTAGGCAGTGGTGCCGAAGATAAGCCACAGTGGGTCATCGTTGAATCCGCCACCGATGTCGTTGTTGCCGCGCTTTGTCAGAGGCTGATACTGATGGTAGCATCCTCCGTCGGGGAATTGGGTGCTGGCGATGTCGATGATGCGCTGGCGTGCACGCTCTGGCACCTGATGCACGAAGCCTACCAGGTCCTGGTTGCTATCGCGGAAGCCCATGCCGCGACCGATGCCGCTCTCGAAGAACGATGCCGAGCGCGAGAAGCAGAAGGTAATCATGCACTGATACTGGTTCCAGATGTTGACCATGCGCTCGAGCTTGGGGTCAATGCCTGTGAGGGTGAACTTGTCGAGCATACCATCCCAATAGGCGCGGAGCTTGTCAAATTCGGCATCAACCTTTTCGGTAGTGTTCAGCTTTTCGATTATTTCGTGGGCGGGCTTTTTGTTAATGATTTGATGGGCAGCCCATTTCTCTTCCTCGGGATTTTCTACATAACCAATGAGGAAGATAAAGTCTTTGCTTTCGCCAGGGGCGAGAGTCACATCGATGCTTTGGCTCGCAATCGGGCTCCAGCCATGAGCGTGCGAGTTGAAGTTATGGCCAGCCTTTACGGCTTGTGGATCATCAAAGCCATTGTAAAGGCCCAGGAAGGTTTCGCGATCGGTGTCATAGCCAACGATTGGACTATTCACATGGTAGAAAGCATAGTGATTGCGGCGCTCGCGGTATTCGGTCTTATGGTAGATGGTCGAGCCTTCGATTTCTACCTCGCCAGTTGAGAAATTGCGCTGGAAATTCTCCATATCGGTGGAGGCATTCCATAGGCACCACTCAATGAATGAGAAGAGCTTGAACTCTCGAGTATTCTTGGTGGTGTTGGTCAGAGTGAGCTTGGTCACTTCGGCATTGATGCCAAGCGGCACGAAAAATAGAGCATTGGCACGGATGCCATCCTTCTCGCCTATGATGCGGGTGTAATTCATGCCGTGACGGCACTCGTAGAAATCGAGCGGAGTCTTGCAAGGCTTCCATCCAGGATTCCACACAGTGTCGCCATCTTTTATATAGAAGTAGCGGCCGCCAGCGTCCATTGGCACGCCATTGTAGCGGTAGCGCATTATGCGGCGGAACTTTGCATCCTTGTAGAAAGCATAGCCCCCAGCGGTATTGGAGATGAGGGAGAAGAAACCATCGGTGCCAAGGTAATTGATCCAAGGCCAAGGAGTGGCAGGATTTGTGATAACGTATTCGCGCGCAGCGTCGTCGAAGTGTCCGTAAGTCATATTTTTGGGATTTTGGATTTTGGATTTGGGATTTAGGATTCAGGCAGGTTTTATTCCCAAAGCCCAAATCCTAAATCCCAAATTCTTGGGATTAAAATTCGCCTTGTGAGAGAACGAGAGGATTATTGAGGACTGTGCCCCATTCGCCAGTTGTATTCCAGCCCGAGGCACCGATTGTGGGTGTGCCATTGTCGAGCTCGTACCAGCCCATGAAGAAGCTCCAAAGGGCGCTGTTCTCATAAGCTGCATCTGGGTCGAGGAGGTTGCCACACTCGCTGAGGGCGATAATCTTGCTGCCGCTGATGGCTTGGTTGATAAGCAAGAATCGGTCGCTCTGATTGCTTAATGCTGATTCATAGAGGTCAGCGCCCACGATGTCAACGTACTGGTCGCCAGGATATGCTGCTTGCAGTTGTGAAGCATCAGCAATCGAGCCAGCATTGGTGGTCTGCATGGTCCATACCCAGATCAGATTGTTGAGACCGTACTCGTTGGTCAGCTTGTCGTAGAGCCAAGTCCAAAGAGCTTTGGTAGCCTCCACGCCATCGTAGCCCCACCAGAACCATGCTCCCCAGGTGTAGTCGCCAGCAGCTTCGTGGAACGGACGCCATAGCACCGGAATGCCTGCATCTTGCAACAGCTTGAGATATCCTGCAACCTTGGCCACATCCGCTTCGGCTACTGTATTTTCGTAAGTACCAGCCACTGGCACGTTGGCAGCATGGAATGCTGTGGTGTCATAGGATAAGTCGTTGCCTCCAGGGATGGTCACAGTCACCGAGGTAGCTGTATAGTCATGGCCTGAGACAATCACGCCATTGGCGCGGATATCATCCACATTGTCCGAGGTTACAGTCATTGAGAAGCTGTCGCCCGAGATGTCGAAATATTCCCAGGCAGGTGCGAAGCCGCTCCAGGTTGAGCCGTTCTTGAACGAGCCTTGAGCACCTGCGGCGCAGTCCTTCATCGCCACAGTGATCACTGTGCCTATCGATACTTGCTTCCACACTGTCATGGCGGCGTCATCGGTCATCATCACAAATCCGCTCCAATCGGCTGGCATCACTTGTTCGCCTTCCCATACTGTAAACTCGCCAGGCTGCGAGGTAGGCACAAGCCAGTGCCAAGTGATTGCTGGAATTGAGCCTGCATTATAGATTTTCTGCACAGGAGTAATGTCGCCATAGTCAATCCAGTTAGCTGGCGAATAGGGCAGGTGGATGAAATCAAAGCCTACGATAGCGGGGTATTTGCCGTAGGTGCTGTTGATGAGGTCGCAATAGCCAGTAGCCCATGCTACTTCGCCCATTGCGCCCGACAGCTGCTTCTCGCCGTAGAGGTTGAGCAATTTGGTGTATACGCTCTTTGCCTCGGCAGTGGCATTGCTATTGGTAAGCGCAGTTGCCACCTTGCTCTTGTCGAATGTGGGCGAGGCGGTAGAGAAATTAATGTTGAGCTCTTGGCAGAAAGCGCGCGAGCCGATAGCTGTGACGCAGCGCTCAGGCACATTGATAGTGTAGCTTTGGCCAACGCGCAGGCTGAAAGTAGCTTTCAGAGTCTTGCGGTCGGTGTTGCCATCTTCGTCAGTGACATACCCCCACGAGTCAACAGCCGTGCCGTTGATCGTAGGTGTTACCAATTGGTTTACAGCCACTGGCACATCATAGGTGAGGGTCAGCTCGGTTGTCTCTGCTGGCACTACTGCTCCCTCGGCAATCGACTGCGAGGTCAGCTGAGCTGGAGTGCCTTCGCCTTGCACGCCGTAGGTGTCGTCATCGTCGTTGCAACTGCCCAAGGCAAAGCCCAAGGCTAAGAGCGGCATGATATATTTTAGATGTTTCATTGTATATGTATGCTTAATGTTATGGGAGGGGCTTGCGGAGCCCCTCCGCTATTTACTTCGTAACTACAATTTTATTGATACGCATGTCGCTGCCCTGGATTACCATGCCCACGCGAGTATCGCCGTTGTGGTAGTTCTCGTTGAGGCCCCAGTAATCGCCAGGTGCTGCATATATTTGGTCAAGCACATCCTGGGTGAAGGTCATGGTGTATTCGGTGATTGACTTGTCGCCGAGCACGTCGGTTGTGAGGTAAGTGCCAAATTCAGGGAAGTTGAGGTTTACCCACCCTCCATCGTTGAATTGGATCTGGCCCCAATTAGAGTTCTGTGTGATGTACACAGTCATGGTGCTGCCAGCTTTGAGGCTCTCAAAGTAATTCATGGCCAAGCCAAAGCGGCCATCGTCGCCCCAAGTCATGTCGCACGGACCTTCGTAAATCACTGTGCCAGCCTCATTTTCCCAACTTGCGGTGATTTTGCTTACTACGCAATTCTGGCCTTGGATGATAAGGCCTGTCTCGCTCCAACCGTCGTTGGTGGTGAGGATGTTGTTGAGGATGTCGCTTGTCAATTCGAAGTTGGCCTCAGTGTCGCCCAGGGCAGGCTCCAGCCAGCCAATCTGGCTCCAGTTGGCATTATTGATTTGGATTTGAGCATTTTCGCCAGGAATTACGTGGAATGTAAGCACGGCACCTGCAGGCACGCCGTCGAGCACGCTCTTGTAGAGGCGAATCTTCACAGTGCTATCTACGCTGTCGTCGCCGCTCCAACTTAGATCCCATGGACCAGTAGCGATGACTTTCTCTACGTGGGTAGCAGGAGTTACATCATAGGTGTAGCTGATCGAACCATTTGTGGAAATCAAGGTAATCACAGTGCCATAGCCAGCTGATTCGGGAATCGACACATATAGCATGCCATTGTTGTTGATATACTGCACTGAGGCGCCATTAACCTGCACATCGTTGAGTTTGTCGCCATTGGCAATATTGAACAGCATCAATTCGCCAGCCATAGGCTCTTCGGTCAAGCACTCGGTGATGTAAGCGCACTCTGGAGCATTGATGGTGAGCGAGGGTGTCTTTACGCTTTCGCCATTGGCCATGTGCAGGGTGAGTTCGCCGCTGCTGGCTGTGGCTGGAGCTTCAAGCACTATCTCGGTGCTTGAGGCAGGTGTGACATCCACATTCACATCGCCAGCAAAGGTCACAGCTGTCACAAGGTCGAGGTTTTTGCCTTGGATCGCAAATTCGGCTGCAGCTGACACTTCGGCAGGTGAGAAGCCGATTTCACTGGGCTTGGCAGTCTCAAGGGTGATGCTTACACTCTTGCCACTCTTGAGATTGAGCACCACGTCGCCACTCTGGGCCATTGCCGGGAAGCTTACCACAACTTCAGTGGCAGTGACTTTCGAGGGTGATACACCTTCCTCTACATTCGGGAATGTGAGGTAAGTCACTTGATCCATGTTCAGACCGCTGATTGTTACCTCGGTGCCAGCACGCAGCTCAGTTGCAGGGTTGGCTACAAGTTGCGTGGGTACTACCACGCCGATTGTGGCCAATGCCACTTTCTGGCCAGAAGCAAGCACGCCGGCGATGGTGCCGTCGAATGCTTCCTCGGGCAGAACGAAGGTGATTGAACCTTCATCAGCATTGTATTCGAAGTCGAGCTCGATGTCATCGCTTGCTCGTGAAATCTCGTCGGTAGTAAGAATCACAGATTTGATAAGGTCGAAATCCTGGCCCTTGACAGTTTGGCTTGATCCAGGAATCGCATCAGTGAGGTCAAGCACTTCGTCAACTGTAGGAGTTACGATGATAAGTTTATCTTCACTCTTCACTACATTGGGAATTTCAGCTGCATCGCTTACCATCACGATGCCCGTCACAGCCTCGGCTGGCACGATTACCTTGATGGCGCTGCGTGTATGCTCAATGAAATCTTCCTTGTTTACATTCACGCTGTCGCCTCCCTCGATGAATGAGAAGCAAACTTGATTCATCAGGTTGAGGTATTCGCCATTGATGGTAAGCTCTTCGCCAGGCTTAACTGTGCTTGGGCTGAGACTCTCTATTGAGATAGGCTCGCTGTAGGTAATCATCGTCTTTGTGGTGATTGTGCCACCAGCGTAGGTCAGGGTGATATAGCCTACCTCGGCGGTCTGAGGCACTTCGCAGCGAATTTCTGTAGGGCTGACTACATTGATGTTGGTGATATCGTCACAGCCTGGAATTTGAATCTTGGTGATTTGATTCATGCCGTTGCCCAGGAAGCGGAGTTCGCCACCACGAGCCACGGGGCAAGGCCCAAACACATTGAGCTTCACCGTGCCAGTGTATTGATTGGTGTCATAGGTGTCATCATCGTTGCACGAGACAAAACCCATGGGCAGCACTGCCAGCATGGCAGCAGCTATGATGCCTTTTATGCTTAATGCTTTCATTTATGCTAAGTCAATGATTGGTTAGTTACTCGGTTACGCAACGTATGTTGTCAATCTTGATTACAGGGGTGCACTCTACGCCAGTGACGCCGCCTGCCCATACAAACATTTGTAAGCTTGCAAATGACGACTGTTCCAGGTGACCTGATGAGGTGCCTCCATCCTGGGTATAGAGGAATTCACTGAGAGGCACGCGTGCTGTGACCCACTCGCCATCGGTGTGGTAGGCTGAGCTGTCGGTCCAGGGACGATACAAAGCGCGAGGCAGTGATTCTTCTTGGAAATAAGTGTTGTTGCAGCCAGCTACTGTGTTGCCATAGATGTCCACGCCAGCATTGCCAAGGCTAACTTTGTCGGTGCCAGCAAAGATAATTTGCATTGCGCCTGCTTGCCAAGGATTGCTGCTCGGAATCAACATTTCAAACTTGAAAATCATATTTTCAAAGTCGCTGAAGTCAACGATGTCGTAGAGGCGCACACCTTCGCGCTCAGGGTAGGTCACAGGATCGGTCCAAGCACCAGCCCAATATTCAAATGAGTAGTTCGAGTCGTCCCAGTCGCCATTGGCAGAAAGAGGAGTGCTGCCATCGCCAAGCACCATATAGTCGCCCGAGATGCCATCGCCATCGTTGCGAGTTGGGCGAGCGTGCCAGCATTGAGCGCCCATGCCAAGGCCTGTAAGACCATCAGCATCAAAGTCGAACATGATGCCTCGAGTGTCGAGGAAGTGGAACGGAGTTTCGCCAGTGCCGTAGATAGTGGTTACAGAGATGGGACCTTCGATTGTTGCGTCATCAGGCACCACTACGGTCATTTCGGTCTGGGTGAAGCTGCGAATCTCGGCATCAAGATTGCCGGGGAATGTAACAGTCATTGGCACATTGGGATCCTCCACAAAGTAAGCGCCATTGAGGGTGACTTCCATGCCAGGAGTAGCATATTCGAGGTTCATAGTGTTTATGCGAGGACCAGGCACTACCACCTCGAAGGGGAACTCAGTGGTGAGGCCAGTGGAGGTAATGAATTTGGCGATGTTAGTAACTTCGCCGGGAATCACATTAGGAATATCCAGGATAATGGTGTGCGATGTAACCATGGTGGGGTTGAGCTTGCACTTCTGGTCGTTGAACCACACCTGTTGCACATCACCGAGATTGTCGCCTACAAAGCAGAGGTGACTGCCAAGGCTTGCCTTGGTGATCAGTGAGTCAGCGGCATTGATGTCGCATGAGCGAGCATACTTGATTACCGGCTGGGCACCCTTGTCTTTCTTGGCGTCGGTGTCGTCGCTGCACGATGTCACAGCCATGCATGAGCCGAGTGCCAAGGCAGCGATTGCGAAATATCTAAATATATTTTTCATGTCAGTAGTCGTTACAATTGGTTATTCGGCATCATCATAGAAGCTTACTACGTCGCCCAGCAGTGCAGGAGCCGTGGTTGTGGCCTCGGCTGGCAGAGGTGACACAAACGAATCAGATGTAAGCATGATAGGATCGTACTGAGCCCATTCGGCCTTGTTGGTCACGATGTCGTAGCTGTTAGGATCCTGGGTGATGGTGGGATCGTTGCCATCGAGGCCATAGCGCAGATTGAATTGCGAGCAGCGGTTGTAGCCGGTGTGGAAACCAGTGTTAAGCCAGTCGAGGGCTGCTGCATCGCCTTCGCGGTAACGCAGGCGCTGGCTGTCGAACCATGTTTGGCTCTCAAACAAGAATTCGCGAATGCGTTCCTTCATCAATTCCTCGTAGGTGAGGCTGGTAACTGTGGCAATGCCAGCGCGCTCGCGCACTGCGTTGAAGTACATCAGAGCGTCGGCATCCGTAGTGCTGCTTGCTGTGCCCATGGCTGCCTCAGCATAGGTGAGGTACATGTCGGCAAGGCGGATGAGATAGAGGTTGTTGCCAGCATCTTGGTTCAGACCTACCTGGCCGTTGCAGTCAGCGCTCTTGCCAAGAATGTATTTCTTGATGTGTGCGTTGCACTCGTTGCGATCCTCGAGCACTGAGCCATCATCGTTGTAGCTGACGATATTGTAGGTGTAGCCACCACCTGCCTTGTTGAGCATCGAGTAGTAGTCGCCTTGCTGCATGTAGGTCCAGTAGCGGCGCTTGTCGGCAGGATATTCCTTAAAGATGGTCTGGATGGCGATTGTGGGGCATTTCGCAGCTCCCCAGGTCTGGTCAGCAATCACTGAGCTGCGGCTCCAGTTCACATTGCGGTTATTGCCGTAAGCATAGCCGAGCACTCCGCATTGCAGAGCCAAGATTGACTCTTCGCCGTTGTTGGCTTCAACATCAAATAAGTTGTCGAATTTGATTGAAGTAAGCCATGAGCGAGTTTCCATCACAGCCTTGGCATCGGCAGCTGCTTGACGATAGTAGGCATCGCGGTCGTAGCCATAATCATTATGGGCAGCCATAGTCACCAGCAGCTTGGCACGGATGGCGCGGGCTGTGCTCTTGGTGCAGCGGAACACATCACTGTCGCTATCGGGAAGTGTTTCTACTGCATAGTTGAGGTCCTCGAGGCAGAAGCGATATACATCCTTTTGGAAATTGCGAGGCTTATTAGTGTTGTTGGCGGTGATATCGCCAGTGTTGTTGTCGATGATAGGCACATCATGCCACAGCTCAGTGAGCACGTAGTAGCAGTAAGCACGGATGCATCGAGCCTCGGCCACAGCCTTGTCAATGTCATCTTGGGTAACTGAGCCTGAGCAGTTGGCAGGCATGTCGTTGATTACGGAGTTGGCAAAGAGGATTACATTGTATAATCCCTTCCAGCCCTCGCCGATAAATTGGTTGGTGGCTGTGTAGTTTCCGAAGAACCATTGACCCTCCTGGTCGTAGGTGTAGAAAATGTCGCCATTGATCATGTCGAGCTTCCACATGGCTCCCATTGTCCAGTTGCTCCATGTGTAGTGATTATAGAGGCAAAGGGTGTTGGCGCGCACCATGTCGGCCGAGGTGAAGAATGTCTCTTGCACCAGCTTATCCTCGGGGTCGATGGTCAGGAAGTCGTCGCAGGCAGTCAGCGACGATGCAATGACCAATCCGAGGGCTATATTCTTTATGTAATTTTTCATTTTGTAGTAGTCAGTTTGAGGTTAGAATGAGAGGTTAAGACCTAAGGTATAGGTGCGCGGGGTGGGGTAGCGGCCCATATCATAGTTCTGCTTGCCAGCACTCTGGTTGAAGGCACCGATTTCAGGATCGTAGCCTTTGTACTTGGTCCAGGTGTACACGTTCTGCACGTTGAAATAAATCTTGGCGTTTTGCATGTGGGCAGCCTTGAGCCATTTGTTGGGCAGGTTGAATGCCAAGGAGATGTTCTGGATGCGCAGATAGTCGCCGTCTTCAATCCAGCGGTCGCTCATGCGGTTGTTGCCGTTGATGTCGAGGTTGCTGAATCGTGGAATGCCGTTGTGGCCTGGCAGGAGGTAGCAGTTGCTGATATCATCCTTTGAGCCAGTGGAATCATAGTAGCCAATTTCTGCGCGGTTGAGCACTCGCTTGGCTTGGTTGTCCCAGATTGAGCTGAGGCCCTCGGTGCGCCAGCGCGAGAAGTTGAAGATGTCGCCGCCGAACTGACCGATAAGACCGATGTTGAGTTCAAACCACTTGTAAGTGAATGTGTTGGTCCAGCCCCAAGTCAAATCGGGGTTGGGGTCGCCAATTATCACTTGGTCGCTTTCGTCGATTACGCCGTCCCCGTTCTGGTCAACGAACTTCACATCGCCTACCCATGCGCCATTCACCTTGTCAATCTTATTGTTGTAGGGGGTTGAGCTGCCAGTCTGGGTGGCCCAGCCTACGATGTCAGCTTCGTTCTCGAAGAGACCAGCAGTTTCGTAGCCATAGAATACGCCGAGAGCATAGCCCTGAGCAATCATTGAGGTGGTCTGGAAGTTGGAGTACCAGTCTGCGCCATTGTAAATCACAGCGTCGGGCTCGTTCATGGCAATAACCTTGTTCTTATTGTGGCTCATAGTGATTGCACTCTGCCAGAAGAAGTCCTTGGTAACGATGGGACGAAGGTTGAGCTGAATGTCGATACCCTCGTTGCGAGTCTTGCCTACGTTGGCCCATGGACTTTGGATCGAGCCCCATTCGTTGGTACCGTATTGTGGCGGTATCTGCACCTGCATCAGCAGGTCCTTGGTGTCCTTGCGGTAAACATCGAGGGTGAGCTCGATTCGGTTGTTGAGCACTGCAAAGTCGATACCTGCGTTCCACTGCACTGAAGACTCCCACTTAAGATCAGGGTTCGACAAGTTGCTGGGATAATATGCAGTGCCACTCGGTGTTACCATCGTGCTCATTGATGAGCCATAGAGATAGGTGGAAATGTTGGAGTTACCTACTTGTCCATAACCAAGGCGAACTTTCAGGTTGTTGAGCCAGCTGAGATCTTGCAAGAAGTGTTCTTGGTTGGCGCGCCATGCCAGAGCCACTGAGGGGAAATAGCCCCACTTGTGGTTGCTGCCGAATTTCGAGCTGCCATCAGCACGCAGGGTAGCGGTGAGCAGATAGCGGCTGTCGAATGCGTAGTTCAAGCGTCCGAAGAATGATGCTTGGCTCTGCGAATCCGCCCAACCCGAGTTGCTTACGAAGTCGCCATCTTCGGTCATGATGAAGATGTCGTCGGTGGTGAAGTTTTTCTTGATAAGGCTGGTGCCGTTCCAAGATGACTTTGAAGCCTCGAAGCCGACCATCATGGTCACATCATGCTTCTTGGCAAAGGTCTGGTGATAGGTGATATAATCCTTCTGCATCCAGTACCATGAATGGTCTTCGCGGTGCATCATTTGGTTGATGTCGTTGCTTACTTGGCCGAACTGGTAGCGGGGGATATAAGCCTTGTTTTGGTTCTGTGAGGCATCGAATGCGTACTCGGCGCGGAACTTGAAGTATTTCAAGAAGTCGGCCTCAGCGTAGAAGTTACCCATGATGCGTTGGCGCAGGAGCTTGTTATTGGTCTGCAGGGCTAAGGCTACGGGATTCCAGGTAGATGAGCCGTTCACGGTCTCAGGACCAGCCCAGTTGCCGTCGTAGTCGCGCACGGGCACTGATGGCTGCATGGTGATAGCTTGCATGATCACACCGTCGCTACCGTCCTGGCGGGTAATGGTTTCATCAGTGCGGGTGTAAGCGAGGCTGCCGCCCACCTTGAGGAATGAGAAGAGCTGATTATCGATGTTGAAGCGAGTATTGAAGCGGTTGAAGTCGGATCCAATGATGATACCTTCCTGGTCCATATAGCCAGCCGACATCGCATATTGTGTCTTGTCGTTGCCGCCAGTCATGCTCACTTGGTGGCTTTGCATAAAGGCTGTGCGGAAGATCTCATCTTGCCAGTCGGTGCCGTTGCCAAGGAGCGATGGGTCGCTGTAAGTGGTGTCGAAGTTTGATGAATTGAGGATGCCTTCGTCGTAGAGGCCCTTTTGATAGGTAGCATATTCGCGCAGGTCCATCATGTCGAGCTTTTTGGCCACTGTCTGCCAAGCTACATAGCCATCGTAGGTGATGCTGCTGTGGCCAGCACTACCGCGGCGAGTAGTGACCAGCACAACGCCGTTGGCGCCCGCTGCACCGTAGATGGCGCAGGCCGAAGCGTCCTTCAGCACGTCGATGCTTACAATATCGCTCGGTGCGATGGCAGCCAAGGGGTTGACTGTGGTCTGGCCGTTTGAGCCTCCCATCCAGTCGAAACCGCCGATATCATTGTTGCCGCTGCTCATCGGCACACCGTCAATCACATAAAGAGGTTCGTTGGAGTTGTTGATAGAGCTTGCACCGCGGATGCGCACCGAGGTGGCTCCGCCAGGAGCGCCCGAGTTCTGGGTTACTTGCACACCGGCTACCTTGCCTTGGAGCATCTGGTCGGCATTGGTGACGATGGTTTTGCGCATTTGCTCTTCGGAGAGCGAGGCCACTGAGCCAGTGATGTCGCTCTTGCGCTGAGTGCCATAACCCACGACTACTACTTCATCGAGGGCTTGGGTGTCGTCGGAGAGTTTGACTTCGATATGGGTGCGCCCATTGAGTGCTACTTCTTCGGTCTTAGTGCCTACGTAAGAAATCACAAGGGTCGCCTTGGGTGAGGTGACTTTGATGGAGAAATTGCCATCAATATCAGTGTTCACGCCAGCTTTTTGGCCCTTTTCGATAACAGAGGCTCCGATTACATCGTCGCCCAGGTTATCAGTGACATGGCCAGTGACTGTGGTCGTTTGTGCGGCAAGGCTCAGTGTCGCTATCGCAAACAGCGTCAGCAAGAAGGTCCTTAGCTGCATACAGCTTTTAGTTTTCATGCACTGTGGTTTGATGTTGGTTTATTATTTTAGATTAGTTGTTGCTAAGCAAGAGTTTAAGCGGTTAGTTTCGTCCAGACAGAAAGTTCTCATGGATTCTACACTGCAAAGTTACTACTTTAATCAAAGTAAAAATAATACTTTTTTATCAGTCTTTTGTAAAATCTGATAAAATCGTAACTTTAACATTTCCTCCTTAATTTAGCAAAAATCCAAATTTCCCCGGCTTGGCTTATGTATTTTGAGGATACTGGGTCTATTTTGAATTGTATTTACGTTTGGATTTAAGACCTACCATGTTTTTAAGGACTTTGAGAATGACCTCTTTATTTGTATAGCCATCCAAAGGCTTTCCTGCCAAGCGTCTATCTACTTTGATTTTTGCTCGCGTCATTGCCTCGTCCGTCTCTTTTAATGATTTCACTCTATTTTTTAGATCGGCAATTTCATCTGAAATAGGCGGCACCATCTCCGGCAATGGCAAAATGTCGAACTCTTCGTTAACAAAATTATGTTTCTCCCATTTTTTAGCCTCCTTTACAGGAATATATTCCTTGTCAACGAAATAAATCTCCAAGTGAGTATCTACGAAAAATGGTTCATCGTAAGGATTGAACTGAAACATATTTCGTCCCCGTCCTCGGCTCTCCACATCACAGTATAAAATTTCAAGGTCTCTGATGCTAAGAGTATCGGATGTGATGTTGCGAAAGTCAAAGGTCAACTTAAATTTGTCAAATTCCATTGAATTGCGACGATTCCACCAATCTTCACCTTCATCTTCAAAGACATTAACCGAGGGGCGAAACAATGTGGATAGGCCAGGAATAAATTTCCTGCTGGTTGTGTCCACCATCGCATTTGTCATAAAGCTGATATGGTCGCCATTTTTATGCCAAATCTGCACTGGGCTGTATTTGCCATGTATTGTGTCGGATAGCACCTCGGCATTCAGCATCTTCTGAGGGATTGGCACCGGATTGATCAGCCCAATCCAATCGGACCATGAAAAGTGTTGGTTAAACTTATCACTTACGCTATCCCTACCATCTTTGTTTTTAAACTGGTAATATGATTCTGTTGATAAGATTCTGGGCCAGTTCCAGCCTTTGTAGTGAGCCTTTGCGCTTGTAGGCAGCATAAAGTCGATCCATTTTTCACGAAAGAGCAATGCCGTGTCGGTATAAGTATAGAGGGTTGAGTAGTCTCGTACGTAGGCCAAGATATGCAACATTCTCTTTTCTTTAGCATTGACCACAACCTCGTTGAGTTGGATAGAATCTTTCCACTGAGGGCCGCTATGCATTGAGAGTGCTATCAATACAGCTGTGATCAATAAAAAGATTCTTTTTCCTTTCATATCAAATCCAATAGATTATAAAATTTTTGTACAAATTTACGCAATAACTATATAACCAATTCTTTATAATCTCTAAAAATACTTAATAAATATTCAAATACCCCAAAGAGAAACTACTAATTGGTGAAGTTCCAACCTTACCAAACAATATGGCCTTTGCCTCATCGGCGGTGTAGATTTCTATAACAAGAAAATTTGTGTTCACTTTTTTTGTGAATCTAAAAATTTTTCTTTACCTTTGCTGTTAAAATTGTGAATATGAACATATTCTTTGATCAACAATATTTGGCTGACTTGTATCAGACAGGAGATGGCGGTAAAAAACATCGCTTTCAGCCTCAGATTGTCAAGAAGTATATTCAAATTATTGATCTGATTAAATAATTAGAATTATGGATACTAAGAATAGAATATCTGCAAACAAACTTAATTCATATATCCCCACTCATCCGGGGGAGATTCTAAAGGATGAGATTGAATTTAGGGGAATTTCTCAGCGTCAATTGGCTGAGGATATGGGAATGCGTTATACTGTATTGAATGAAATTCTTAATGCACATCGTCCATTAACAGAAAAGACAGCTCTTATGTTCGAAGCAGCTTTAGGTGTTGAAGCAGAACCCCTGCTTCGTCTTCAATCCACTTACAACTTACAGACTATTCGCAAAGACAGCTCCTTTATGGCTCAAATAGCCAAAATCCGTCGCATCGCCGCAGCCGTGCTATAAAAAACAATGAGACAAACAAATCAGGTTGTTTATCTCATTGGTTTATAGAGGTTTATTGATTTTGATAGATTAGTATTCTTCTTCGTAGAAGAAGAAATTAGCCCTTACTCTTCAAGTATTTAGTTTTAAACCTGTCGTTTAGGGGAAACCTATTTGGAACTGAAACGCTGTAAAACGCAGTGGGGATACTTACATCTCATCAAACGATAGAGTACCTTTATTGATTGCCTTGGCTAATTGCAGTTTCATTTCTTCGGTTATATCTGTGCCATCTATGAAATGATGCAACCACTCAATGAAGAAATTAGTGTCAATATTACCAGCTGCCAAATGGTAGATTATCGCCTCGGCATACTTCATCAATGTGGAGGCTTTCCAATAGTGTTCATTCCGATACAAGAAGTAAGCCCCAAGCGTTAAGGCGATTCGCTTGTTTCCATCGTTGAAATAATGACCAGTACAGAAGCGTGACATTAAGAACGACAACTTATCCACGAATGTGGGATAATAAAGGTCATTTTGGACGAAATCCAACACTGACCTAATATTGCCCTCGTCACGTACACCCGAGAAGCCTCCACCGCTATGGTGGATTGTCTTGGCATACACATCTAATACCTCCTCATAGGTAGGATATCGCACCTCATTCATCTTCTGCCTGCTTTAGTCTGCGTAAAACATCTTGATTGTCGGCCAATATCTTATCGAAGTCAACCGATTGTTCACCTAAGAACTTTTCAAAATCCTCGGGCGACATAGGCTCGAGATACTCTTTTATGTTGTTATGAAGCACCTCTCTGAGGCTTAGGTCTCGCGACGCCATCTTCGTCCGCGCATCATGTAGGAATGGCTCCATCATTGGAGTCTCTGCTATCTGTTGAACTATTTCTTCGACTTCCTTTTGCTCTAACTGTCTGTTGCCCTCTGTGGCTCGTTTTGTTATCTCCTTGCCTATCGTTACCTCAAAGGAAGAGATAACCCGAAGCACCTCAGCATATAGCGTAGCCTTTACATTATCCGATGACTTCAATTTTAATAGTTCTCGATACTCTTTGGCCTTCTCCTTAAAGACAGCCTTGTAAATCATATCGGTGACTTGAGCGTACTTGTAAGTGGAATGACCCACTACATAACGCCCTACTGCCTCGGTAAAGACCTTGCGGTAATTAGTCTCTTGGATAGCGGCTCCAAGATACTCTTCATCCCTGCGGTTAATGTACTTAGTGCCTCCTCCTGCCTTTTCATTGATGGTAGAGATTACAATATCGAGTATTAGGTTTCTTAACTTACGTGCTGGCTCACTCTCCACCAAGAGCATACCAAGGTTGAGGAATGAACGGAAATTGAAGAGGCTTAATCGTTGAGCTTTGTTTCCGACATTTATGTCGGAAACAAATTGTAACTTAAACTCTTTCAGACGTTTACCCCGACATAAAAAGTATCCGTTATGAGTAAGTTCGTCTTCGTTTTCTTCAATACAACGTTCAATGGTGCGTACATCCACTTGGTAGAAATCCGCAACCATCTGTTTGGTGTAACGAAACTCCCCTTCAAAAAATAACCCCTTGAATCCAAGCCTCTCTTGGATTGCTTCGACCGCAAAACGATTATTCAAAACATTCTGGCGGTCGATATTGGATGTGGTTAAATTACTAGCCATATAATTTTTTGGTATTTTCTGCAAAGTTACGAAAAAAATCTGTACCCTCCCCGAACTTAAAGAATTTTCTTACAACTTCCTAATGACCGTCAGCGGAAGAGGACAACCTATATAATCCATTGCTGTTTTATCTTTAAAGTTTTGCTCCCGACATAAATGTCGGGAGCAAATTGTAACACAAATATTTTCAAGCACTTAAACCAACATAAAAATAAGGAAACCCAATTGTCAACTTCCCGACATAAATGTCGGGAAGTCATAACTAACTATTTGTTTTTCAAACCATTAACCCATCATAAAACTTATAAATTCATTCAACGCTCTCTACAACCTGCCGAAGGGCCAGCCGAGGCCGAAGCCGATGGAGTTGGCTGAGATGTTGCCGTTGTACTCCAAGCGTGGGCCCAAGCGGAAAATTTGAAATAAAATATTTTCAAAAAATGACCCTATGTGAAAAATAATTAGTACCTTTGCACTACAAAACAAACCTACAGAGGTAGGTTGCAAACGAAAGGTGTTATTTTCTGAACTTCATAGTTTAAATCTCGCAAATTTGAATTAGTAACGGAGTGAAGATGATAGCACCATACTAGCTGTTTATAGGCTTCCGCAATGCGGACTATATAACAGTCTGGTGTGGAGTGCTATTGTTAATCTGTTACTAAGGCAATGCGAGAGCCTAAACTATGGATGAAGCAAGTACATACTCCACACCTTTCTAATCCCCTAAAGCTAACGTTTCATTCGGAGTATGAGGAACACCTAAAACAGTTTTCATAATGAAACACAAACTTTTACATCTACAGTCACTGGTTGCTGTAGCTATGTGCGTTGTTATGGCTATAGCTTTTACAAGCTGTGGCGATGATGACGATGAAGAACCAGCAACAGATATCGTTGGTACTTGGATCTGTACCCAAACGACCAATGATGAGAATGGAGAGGATATGGGGTTTGCTATTGGCGATGGCTTCAAACTCTTTGCCTCTGGAAAAGCCTTTATCCTCTATGATGGGTATGCCTATGTAGAGGGGGTGGGAGAGGTAGCTGATCCCTCCGAAAGTCAATGGGATAAAGAGGAAGGTGATACCTGGAAACTCAGCGGCAACCAACTAACAGTAATGGAAAGCGATTTAGACCGATATATCGGCACAATCGCAGTAAATGGTAATGAGCTTACTTTTACCTATAAGTATCAGAATTGGAACTACGATTCTGGCACAATGACCGAAGAGAGCAAAGAAACGTATGTCTCAAAATTCCAGAAAAAGTAAGGAGAAGAAGAAATATCTCTACAAATAACAGCGCTCATTATGGGCGCTGTTTCCTCTTTAATATGATCTCAGACACAAACTTCTAATATGAAAAAGTTATATCTTCTTATGATGGCGGTGGTTGCCATTATTTCATCTTGTTCCAATGCGGATGAAACTACGCCCATCATTCCAGTTGAAGAACAGATTTCTTATACTGTGAGCCTGAATCCCACAGGTGACTATACCAACGTTACGGAAGAACAACTGAGTCGTGCCGATTCTCCAACCAAGTATTACGGCATCAATGTGTACTGCATGAAAACGGATGGAAGTGAATCTGGCTATTCATTCTATGCCTATGGCATCTTCGATAACACAGATAATATGACAATCTCTCTGCTGGGGGGATATAAATATCGTTTCGTATGCGCTTCCTATGAAGAAGGTGAAGATCAAATATACATAGACAGTGGAACTAATCGATTCGGTGATTATCCGTTTAAATCTAAAAAGTGTGAGAATCAGTTTGCTTACACCACAAAAGATTACTCTTTGGGGATCGATGACACTTGTGTCACGACGGCTAAAGTTTTTAATAGATATTCAGATCCCACTAAATATAGTGCTGCACCTCAGATGACAATGATGTATGGTATGGTATCAGATTTTGTACCTGCTGACAATTCTACAGTAATCATTCCCATGATTAGAATAGGATATGGCATAAAAGTAGTGGTTGCCTGTATTCCAGACGGAAATCTTAAAGTCAGCGTATTCGATTTAGGTTTTGGGGCTTATTCCAATGGATGGAGTAAGGATTTCACTGAGGCAGGAGAAGCTGAGACTGTAGTGGCAGATGGCATTTATTCTGCCATAACTTACACCGATTGGGAAGAAAGAGTAAAGAGTTACACCACTGCAAATACAATAAATTTTTATTGGACCAGAGCTAATGGCTATGTACAAGAATTTAGCCAAAACGTTACATTTAAAAACAATGTTAAAACTGTGGTTACAGTAAACCTAACAGGTGGCGCAGGTGATGTTTCCATTGGAATTGAGGAAGACAACGCCTCCATCACAGATGAAGATGTTACTGTTAATTATGATGGTGGGAATATAAGCGATACTCCTTTAGACCCACAATAACCCAGATGATCCAACCTTCTGGTGTATCGACAGCGCAAAATGTTTGTCGGCTCATTTTTCACAAAGAAATTGGTATGAAAACTCGGTTGTGAATTTTTCAATAAATTCATCACTTCATTGTGTATTCGGTCGAGAATTAGTATCTTTGTGGGATAATTGTAAAAACGTAAACACGGCCTCAGGGGTGCAATTAATATTCAGTTATGTCCTACATTGCGGTAAGCTATGGGAGAGGAACCCATGGTCTTTGTGAACACTCGTGTGAAATAGGCTGGGTCATCATAGCCTAACTTGGCCGCAACTTGATTGGCCTTTAGGTTAGTAGTCCTTAGCATCTGGGCTGCCAACTGCATTTTCATAAGGGTGAAGTAAGTTAATGGTGCATAACCAATGGTCCTTTTGAATAATGTTACAAAATGGTTGGGAGTATATCCAGTGAATTTAGCCAGTTGCTTGAGCGAAAGCCGCTGCTCGACATGCTCCTTCATATAATGTATGGCATGCTGGCATGCATCTACAGGACTATGCATTGCCAAAGAATCATTGTTGAGGCTTTGCCGCTTAAAAAAGATAAAGCCCAAATAATGATATAAAATTGCATTGGCGTAGCGCAGGTTTTCGATGTCGCAGCCATCATTAAGGATAGAAAGAATTTCTTGGAACATCTGTGTCAGCACATGGTGTTGTAGCTTTTCAGATAGTGGCATTTGCTGAGGCAGATGCTTACCGGCTGTATAAATTGGAGCTAAGTTTCCATTAAGGTGCATCCAATATATAGTCCAAGGGTCATCTTCTGATGCTCCGTAAGAATGGGGCTCGTTGGCTGGCAAGATAAAATATTGGCCTGCCTCGATTGAATGTTGTGCTCCTGCATATCTGTACCATCCACATCCGTCGACGCAGTAAATGTATACCCATTCATTGATAGGCGTCGTGCGGTCAATGTAATGGTGCTGTGCGTGAGGGTAATATCCCAATTGAGTCAGATGCAAAGAACAGCAGAATGGATCCCGAGCCAAAAACTCCCGTATCATCATAGGGAGAAGAATGGATTGCTCGCCTTGAAAGCCATGTTTTATCTTCAGCATATGAGAGGTAAATTGATTATAACCGCAAATTTACCAAAAATCGTAATATTATCCAAGGAAAAATCATTATAAATCCAATGCTAATGGATTGGCAATGTAGTAATTTTGCATCATCTCAAGAATGAGATGAAATTATTAACTAAACGCTAACTCCGATATGCACGTAAAGATCAGGAATTTAACCACCGCCATATCATTGATAATGTCAGTGAACGCCTATTTGACATCTCTCGCCGCCAACATAGGCCATTGGGGCATAGATGAAAATGGATTACCATTTTTTGAATATGTGGGAGAGCTTCCAGCAAAAGCCCTGATGCCCAACGGAAAGGAAGCCAAGCTCCCCGAAGACCCCTGGTTTATCTTAGGGAATTACCAACTGACTGTGTTTCCCCATGTAAGCGGCACCTACGAACTGATTACGGGTCAGCGCTCCTGGGCACGAATGAACCAGGGAGACCGGATGAATTCTGGCTCCAATATGTCGAGGTTGATTGTGAACTCAGGCAGCCAGCCCGCAATAAGCATAGATTTGGTAGGAGAGTCCAGCATATCGGCTGATCCTGCTAAATGTTCGCGGAAATTCGGCTGCGGATATGCCCTTTACCAATATGACTTGGACAGCCTAAAGGTAACAAGAAGACTCAGGGCGGAACCATCATTGGAATACAACCAGGGAGATCCGGCCTTTGCATTGGAGGTGAGTATAAAAAACACGGGTGGCCATCCCATTGGCCTAAAATATGCCGAGGGAATCAGGGCCAACTATTGCCAAACTCAATATCAAAGATATCCTCCAGGACCATTGCAATTTGACAGAGAGCTGCAGTGGGCTTCTGACAGTGCAGCTATATGGGTCGATTTTCTACCAATTGTCCACGATCCGTTAATGCTGGTGACAGAAGACCAAATCTCAGTTTATGACACATATCCGCCCTCGCTTTTCCTTTATGATGACAATCAGTCGTCACTTTCCTTAGATGAAAACCATAATTTAGTTGCTGAGAAGGGGCTGGCACTTCAGCCAGGGGAAGAAGCCAAACTGAAATATGTGATTGGATTCACATTTGATCAGCAAAAGCAGAAGCATATCGCTGATATAGCTCAGCGGATTCTCAGCTTGCCTGTTTCCTCGCAATGGCCCAAAGTGCTTCCTTCTTTCAATGAGGAGCCCGACACGGCTTTGGCACAGGAAATGATATGGAACGCCTATGTGCTCGAAGCTATGGCCACTTATAGCAATCTCTACCATGAGACCAAAATCCCGCAGGGCACAGTCTATGACTATTATTGGGGTCAGCATGCAAGCGCCCGCGACAATTTCCAGCATGCCTTGCCCCTAATCTATTACAATCCCGAACTGGCCAAGAGTGTGATGCGATATATGGCTAAGCGCACAACACCAACAGGGGATATCCGACTCATTGAGACTGGGAGCGGCTGGGCTGAAACCTTGCCATACAACACCAGCGACCAGCAGCTTTTTTTCTTCTTGCTTCTGAGCGAATATCTGCGTGTGACGCAGGACTATGGATTCCTGGATGAGGTCACTGAATATTTCCCCTTGGGCAGTGGCGCATCTGGGTCTATGCTCGACACTGTCCTCCATTGCTTCACATATCTTAAGGATATAATAGGTACAGGGCCACATGGTCTCATCCGACTGTTAAATTCTGATTGGAATGATAATGTATATGTGCTCAACAAGGTGTCGTATAATGATGTGATTTACAGTGGCGAATCACATATGAACTCCGCAATGGCCCTGGCTATACTCGATGGTTTGGCCTCGTCGCTCCAAGCCTACAGCCAGCAGACCGAAAACTCCCAGCAAAAAGAAAAGGCTCAGAAATTGGCCATAAGTATGACAAAATATCGCCAGCAACAGTTGGACGCTTTTATGAATGATTTGGGTAATCGCGATTTTACTCGTCGCATGTATTTTGATGGCAAAGCCGTGGGTGAAGACAATATGTATGTGGAGCCTTTGGGTTACATGCTACAGATAAAAGAGCTGCCATTAGAGCGCAAGCAGGCTCTCTACAAAGCTATGGTAGAACGGATTTATAAAAACGAAAAACTCGGGGCTCGCCAGCAGCAAGCTCCCGACCGTGAGGCTCCAGGATTGGAAAAGGGGTCGAGAGAGAATGGGGGCATGTGGTATTCTATGAACGGACCAATAATCATGGGACTCAACACATTCGATCATGCAGAGGCAATGGAACGTCTGCGCCAACAGACCTTTGCAAACTATTCCAAGCAGTTCCCAGCCTATTGGACCTCGTACTGGTCAGCTTCTGACAACACCGAGTCGTCACTGCTTCCCTCCGAAGGCTTAGCCGATCAAAGCCTTGACTATTGGGTGATTCCGGTGTTCTGTGCCCACGCCCATGCTTGGCCGTTATTTTGTTATTTCAGAATCTGTGAAATCGAATGAAGGCAAAGCTATGAGAAAGAAGTATTATTTGGGCTTGGACGTCGGGGGCACAAATCTTGTCGCAGGAATTGTAGAATTACGTGTGGATGAAAAGACGACCGAGCAATATGTGCCATTTAAGACACGAAATATCCGAATTTTACGTTATTCTATTTTCTAAAAGCTAAAACTCCAATGAATAAAAAATCTCTTTTGATAATTTCTCTCGGCCTGGCCAGCTTGGCTTCGGCAAGGGCTGAGACTTTTGAAGATGTGTTTTCTGCTGTCGAGCACATGGGCCTGGGCTGGAATCTGGGAAATCATTTTGACAGCAACAGCGGTGACACACAGAACATGTGGATCGAAGCTTGGACTGACTGCACGCCCGACAGCTATGAAACAGCTTGGGGTCAGGCCGTGACCACCCGTGAAATGATTCATCTCTTCAAAGAGGCCGGCTTTCAGGCTATTCGCGTGCCGGTGACCTGGTATCCCCACATGGGCACCATACAGCTCGAAGATTTGGCGTCCACCAATTGGGTGCCTATCTGGAATCCAGACACCTGGACTGGCTATGACATTGACTCCACTTGGATGTCCCGCATTAAGGAAGTGGTTGACTATGTGCTCGACGAGGGCATGTACTGCATCCTCAACGTGCATCACGATACTGGAGCCGCCTCCACTGCCTGGATTGTGGCAGATGAAAACTCATACGAAGCCAACAAGGAGCGCTATGAGGCCCTCTGGACTCAGATAGCTGAGGAATTCAAGGACTATGGTGAGCGCTTGCTCTTCGAGGGATACAACGAGATGCTCGACCCTTACGGCTCGTGGTGCTTTGCTTCCTTAGCCACATCGAGCGGTTACAATGCTACGGTGGCTGCCTCGGCTTACAAGGCTATCAACAGCTATGCGCAAAGCTTCGTTGATGCGGTGCGCGCCACTGGCGGCAACAACAGCCAGCGCAACTTGATTATACCCACCTACTGCAGCGCAGCAGGCGAGGGCAACTGGAGCACGCACCTGCTTGACCCTCTTAAGGAGTTGACACTGCCTGCGGATACCGAGAAGGATCGCCTGGCCGTGGCCATCCACTCGTACCCTGAGGTGTCGAAGATTTCAGACCTGGCTGCGGTAGTCAAAAGTATGATCTCAAATTGGAAGACCTACCTGATGGAGGCTAAGAATGTGCCGGTGGTTTTGGGGGAATGGGGTACCCAGACCGAAAATATGCATCCCTACAAGAAAGAGGTTGCGCAGGAAATGGTGTCGCAATGCGCCGAGGCCGGCGTGGCTACATTCCTGTGGATGAGCCTGATGGATTGCACCACCACTTTCTCTGCCGATGACTTGGAGCTGATTGATGTGATTACAAAGGCATACTATGGGCCTGAAGGCTACCCTGGGGCTGGCATTTCTGGCATCCAGGCTGATGCCTACGACCCGAATGCCCCCATCTACAATCTCCAGGGCATCCAAGTTAAAGACGCCTCCATCCCCGGCATCTACATCAAATCCGGCAAGAAATTCTGCATCCAATAGTACTCCCCTTCTAAGCGCATTTAAGAAATCCATTATACTCGAAGACCTCCCCTGGTGCGCTGATCGAGGGAAGCGGGGGAGGTCATATCGGATTATGATTTTTATTCTGATTAGTATTCTTCTTCGTCGAAGAATACAATCAATCCTGTTAATCAGCGAGTTACATAATTTTAATGATTATCTCTGAAAAGTGGTTTCCCGGGTTCAAATGCGGCGAAGCATGCCTCAATGGCTTCTTTTGGGAATGAGTTAAAATCAATGGTTCCGTCGGGGTTGGGCTCGATTCCGTACCATTCCATTATCTCCATCAGATTATCCTCTTCATATTCATTTTCTGAATTTTCCTCCGAAGCTTCGTCCCCAGAATCTTCTTCTTGGAGCCATTTGCCCATATCTATGGGGCCTTCTTCCTTCACACGCTGCTTAAAGTCCTCCCAACCCCATGGACCTCCCATGTCATCCGACGGACATAAGCCTTTGCCAGCAATGAGGTGGGGATGATCAATTGATCCGGGCCTAACATCTTCTATTTTGATGGTATGAATCCAGTCATCACCAAAATCATACACATACTCCATCATGGGATTCTTGGGATTTAGGAAGGCTCCAATCTTTACCTCCTCCGCATCATAATCCACGTCTTCTGTACCAATTGTATAAGGGCCTTTATAAGCTTTGGGTTCGAATTGCCACAAATGGCCTCCGTCCCAGCCCATAGCAAGTTGGATAAGACGGTGCAAATCAGCGAAGGTCCATTGTGAACTCACTTCAAACTTACGCCACACTGGAGGCTTGCTAACATTCTTAAGCTGTACCTTCAAGGTGTAAATTTCATCCTTAACCTTAGCCCTGCGGGGCTTTGATTTCGCCAAAAGCGATTCCAATTGGCCATTTTTCGCCAATTGCTCAAAAGCCTGAAGGAATTGTTCGACCAATTCATCTTCCGTTATTTGCTTTTTCTTAGCCATATCCTATACTCTATTATTGTTAAATTTTTCTTTCGCTGCAAAGTTACAAAAATTATTGAATTTATTTGTTTAGGAAAGAGAAAACCCGTAACTTTGAGGGAATATTTACAAAAAAGTTCATTAGAACCCTCCCTTCCTCAGACATTCCGTGATTATTGCAATCAAAATCTGTCTTAGCGTACAATAAGTCTGTCATAGCGTACTTAAGATTGTGAGTGGAGAGAAGATAGACTCAGAGATTTCTAAAATAGGGAAAAAACAGGGAAAGATAGGGAAGTTTTCAAAAATTTCCCTATTTTCCTTTTGGTTCATTTTCTCTATTATTATGGTGGAGGAAAGTCTTAACGGTTGGATTTTAGACAAACAAATTGGGGATTTGGTGGAAGGAGTGTTATTTTGGGTAAACAAATTGGTAGAAACTGGGCACGAATGTTAGGATAAAAGACCATAAAAAACCAATGAGACAAACAAATTGGTTTGTGTATCTCATTGGATTATAGGGGTTTATGGGATTTAGAGGATTAGTACTCCTCTTCATCGAAGAAGAAGTCGTCTTTGCTGGGGTAGTCGGGCCAGATGTCTTCGATGCTTTCGTAGGTCTCGCCTTCGTCCTCCATCTCTTGGAGGTTTTCGATTACTTCGAGGGGCGCGCCTGAGCGCTGAGCGTAATCGATGAGTTCGTCTTTGGTTGCGGGCCAGGGAGCATCCTCGAGCTTCGAGGCCAATTCCAGTGTCCAGTACACATTGGACTGTCGATTGTATAAGGCCATAGTGTATAGTGTTTGGTGTTTTTGGTGTTTTAGTGTTTTGGTGATAAATCAAGCATCCATCCCATAAGGATTCATCCCTTGGCGAAGCGATTACTTGAAAAATCGCGCAAAATTACAACATTTTTTGATATAAACAATACTCAATATGAAAAAATGTTTATCCTTGCAATAAAAAACAATAAAATAATCCGAAATGGCCACTGCTATAACATAAAAAGAAAAGATTAGAGACAGATTATTATACCCCCACCGAGCACAAATAAAGCGGCTGCCTCGCGGCGCCGCTTACTTGTATGAGGAAGGTGCGTAATGCCTAATACTTAGAGAGAGATTATTGTGGCATCATGTCGCAATACTACCCTCGCATTAGTAAGCATTCAATTAGTTGTGACAAATAGTCATTCCTTGTTAGTTAGTATTTTCCAATGGCAAAGTTACAACACAAATCGCCTAAAATGAAAATATTTCTGCAAAATTCTTTAAAAATCTTTGTATTTTTGTTTAAAATTAACGTTAATATTCTATGATACAAATAATTACAATTGTTACACCAAATTACAAACAAGCAACAAAAATTCAAATCATTGTAACATTTCAACATTAAAATTCTTTTGCAAACCTTTTTTCTCGAAGCCTTGTTATACAATATACAAATAAAAAGACGAACTATGGAATTTAAACGACCTCTTACATTGGCCCAGCGCCGCCAGACATCTCTGAGCGACGAGATTCGTGACCTATTCGTTCTGCAGCTCCAACATGAGCTCAAGAACTTCACTCTATATAACAGTTTCTCAGTGTACTATAGCGTGCACGGACTTGAGAAACTTGGTAAATATTACAAAGCACGTGCCGACGAAGAACTCAAGCACCAGCAGTGGATTATGGCCTATCTGAGCGATTGCGATGCATACTTTGAGTATCCAAGCATCCCAATCAACGATAACGAGAAGGTAAACGACAATGTGACACCTTTCCGCCTCACTGTTGATCGTGAGATTGAGACCACTGAGATGATCAATCACATTGCTGACACTGCCTTCAATCAGGGCGACTGGGCTACGCTCAGTTTCTTGATGGGCAACTACAACGCTGCCAAACTGATTCCTGAGCAGATCGAGGAAGAATCTCTGTCACGCACGGCTCTCGACATCATGGAAACAGATGACCACATCCTCAAGAAAGAGGACCAAATATATGATCTGTATTTCAACAAGAAGGACTAACCCCATAGTTCTCCCTCTCCTCAGAAAGCGCCGATCCACATTCGGCGCTTTCTTTTGAACAAGAGATATATGGCAATCAATACATTTTTTTCCAAATTTTAAAAATTTTCTGTAAAATATTTGGTGGAATCAAAAAAATGGTATAAATTTGCAACATAAAACAAAGAATATGCGACAATTTAACACAAATAACTATTGGTGGTGGCGCTTGCAATATCGGCATTGCGAGTGACTAAGCCATTGTGTGAATGTTAATGATATATTCGAGGCCTGTAGCACTTGCGCGACAGGCCTCGATTTTTTAATGACAAATTACAAACAGCAAATAAGATATGACTTACAACGTTGATCAACTTGGATTTTATGGGACCTACGGAGGGGCCTACATTCCAGAGATTCTCCACCAATGCGTGCAAGATCTGCAGGAAGCCTATCTCCCCATCATCGAGGATCCTGAATTTCAGAAAGACTTTCGCACCCTGCTGCGCGACTATGCCGGGCGCCCATCGCCTCTCTACTACGCCCATCGCCTCAGCGACCGATATGGCTGTAAAATCTATCTGAAGCGCGAAGACCTCAACCATACTGGAGCCCACAAAATCAACAATGCTTTGGGGCAGGCCTTGATTGCTCGGCGCTTAGGCAAAAAGCGCATTATAGCTGAGACCGGAGCTGGACAGCATGGAGTGGCCACCGCCACGGTCTGCGCTCTGCTGGGCATGGAGTGTGTGGTGTACATGGGCAAGACCGATGTGGAGCGCCAGCATCTGAATGTGGAGCGCATGAAGATGCTTGGCGCAAAGGTGGTGCCTGTGACAAGCGGCAATATGACTCTGAAAGATGGCACCAATGAGGCAATCCGTGATTGGTGTTGCCATCCAGCTGATTCCTACTATATCATTGGCAGCACTGTGGGGCCACACCCATATCCCGACATGGTGGCACGCCTCCAATCTGTAATAAGTGAAGAAATTAAGTGGCAGCTCCAGGAGCATGAGGGCCGTGACTATCCAGATGTGCTGATGGCTTGCGTGGGTGGTGGCAGCAATGCGGCAGGCACTATCTACCACTATCTTAACGATCCGCGAGTGCGCATTATCTTGGCTGAGGCCGGGGGCAAGGGCATTGACACCTGCATGACTGCAGCCACAATCCAGCGTGGCAAGCCTGGCATAATCCATGGTTCCAAGACCCTGGTAATGCAGGATGAGGATGGCCAGATACAAGAGCCCTATTCAATTTCTGCAGGCCTTGACTATCCTGGTATCGGACCTATGCATGCCAACTTGGCCAAAACTGGCCGCGCTACAATCCTTGCTGTCAACGACGACGAAGCCATCCGTGCCGCCTACGAGCTAACCCTACTTGAGGGAATCATTCCCGCTCTTGAAAGTGCCCATGCGCTCGGAGCCTTGGAGAAGATGCAGTTCAAACCCGATGATGTGGTGGTGCTCACCGTAAGCGGCCGCGGCGACAAGGATATTGAGACCTATCTTAGATTTAAGGATTAAGGCTTAAGGTTTAAAATCATGAAAAAGTATAATTACCAGATACACCACAAGAAGATGCTGGGCGATCTCCACACGCCCGTAAGCGCCTATCTGAAGCTACGTGATATCTTCCCGCAAAGCGCCCTTATGGAGAGCAGTGACTATCATGGCGGCGAAAATGGCCGATCGTTCATCGGATTGGATCCCATTGGCTCGATTGGGATTTGCCATGGCAAGGCCACTTTGCAATATCCCGACGGCAGCATTATTGTAAAGCCTATCGATGAAGATTATAAAGTGGAGGATGCTTTCGATGAATTTATGGCTCATTTCCATGTAGAGGGAGAGTTCAGCGACTATTGCGGCCTTTATGGTTACACCACCTTCAATGCAGTACACTATTTCGAAGGCATTCCCATCAAGGATAGCATCGACCCCACTAACGATGCCCCCGACATCCTGTATATTCTTTATAAATACATCATAGTATTCAACGACTTCCGCAATGAATTGACGGTGGTGGAGATGCTGGGCTATGACGAGCCATCGCAATTGCAGCGTGTGATCAATGCTATCAATAGCCATCACTGTGCCACTTACGACTTTAGAGCTGTAGGCCCTGTGACAAGCACACTGACCGATGATGAGCATCGTGCCAACATACGCCGAGGCATTGCCCATTGCAAGCGTGGCGATGTATTCCAGATTGTGCTGTCGCGCCGATTCGTGCAGCATTACGAGGGCGACGACTTCAAGCTTTATCGAGCCCTGCGCAGCATCAATCCTTCGCCTTATCTGTTCTATTTCGATTTTGGCGGATTCCGCATCTTCGGCAGCAGCCCCGAGACACACTGTAAGATTACTCGCGGCCACGCCTCAATAGATCCTATTGCCGGCACCACGCGCCGAAGCGGCGACCCCAAGAAAGACCGCGAACTCACCGAGGCCCTCTTGGCTGACCCCAAAGAAAATGCCGAGCATGTGATGCTGGTTGACTTGGCTCGCAATGACCTTAGCCGAAATTGCCATGATGTGAAGGTGGATTTCTACAAGGAGCCCCAGCAATACAGCCATGTGATACATCTGGTGAGCCGCGTCAGCGGAGAGCTATATCCCACGGCCAATCCAATCAAAGCCTTTATCGACACCTTCCCGGCTGGTACCCTTAGCGGAGCCCCCAAGGTGCGCGCAATGCAGCTCATTAGCGAGTATGAGCCCCATGCTCGCGGGGCCTACGGCGGATGCGTAGGGTTCATTGGTCTGAATGGCGACCTCAACCAAGCAATCACCATCCGCACATTCGTCAGCCGCAACAATGAGCTGTGGTTCCAGGCTGGCGGCGGAATAGTAGCAAAGAGCAATGTAGAAAATGAACTTCAGGAAGTCAACAACAAACTTGGCGCTCTCAACAAAGCCATAGTCATGGCCGAGCAAATGTGATAGTTATGAAAACGGTTATAATCGACAATTACGACTCGTTCACCTACAACCTGCGCCACCTGGTGCTGGAGCTTGGCGCTGATGTTGACGTGGTGCGCAACGATAAGTTTCGCCTCGACGAACTTGAAAAATATGATAAGATTATCCTCTCGCCAGGCCCTGGCATTCCATCCGAAGCAGGCCTCCTGCTGGATGTAATCCGCACCTATGCCAAGAGCAAACCTATTCTTGGCGTATGCCTTGGTCATCAAGCTATCGGGGAGGTATTCGGTGGCACTCTGACCAATCTCGACAGCGTGTACCATGGGGTACAGACACCAGTTGACATTATCTCGGGCGCTGATTACATATTCGATGGACTTCCCGAGGTAATCGAGGTCGGGCGTTATCACAGCTGGGTAGTAGATCACGATACTATGCCAGATGGCTTGGCTATTACTGCTACAAGCCCCGAGGGTTTGGTAATGGCTTTGCGCCATCGCGATTTCGATATACATGGCATCCAATTCCATCCCGAATCTGTGCTTACCCCCCAGGGCAAGCAAATAATCGCCAATTTTCTAAAAGGCTTAAAATAATCACCGATAAGCCACTGTGGTGTCGGTGTCAGCGACACCCATAAAAACCTCTACAAATGAAAGAAATTCTAAGCAAATTATTCAATAACGAAGAATTCAGCCGCCATGATGCCTTCAGCGTGATGCTTAATATGACGGGTGGAAAATACAATGATGCACAATTGGCTGCCTTTTTAGCAGTGTACCGTATGCGCAGCGTAAGCGTGGAGGAACTGATTGGTTTCCGCGAAGCGCTCCTTGCCACTCGCATTCCAGTTGACCTGAGCGAGTTTAATCCCATCGACATCGTGGGCACAGGCGGCGATGGAAAAAATACATTCAATATCAGCACATGCGCCTGCTTCGTAGTGGCAGGTGCTGGTTACAAAGTGGCCAAGCATGGTAATTATGGCGCCTCATCGGTCAGCGGAGCCAGCAATGTGATTGAGAATATGGGCGTAAAATTCAGTGCTGATCCTGACCAGCTGCGCCGCAGTCTCGAAGAGTGCAATATGGCTTATCTTCACGCTCAGCTTTTCAATCCTGCCATGAAGCAGGTTGGCCCAGTGCGCAAAGCCTTGGGCACCCGCACCGTGTTCAACCTCTTAGGTCCGCTTGTAAATCCCATTCTGCCCAAGCGTCAGCTGCTCGGAGTAGCCGACCTCACCCAAATGCGTCTTTATGTGAATGTGTTTGAGCGCTTAGGCATGGACTTCGCCGTGGTTACCAGCCTTGACGGATACGATGAGATATCCCTTACCGACAAATTCAAGGTAGATACCAAGCATTACCAAATGGTGCGTACCCCTGAGGAGATTGGCTTCCCGCGTGCACAGCAGAGCGATCTCTATGGCGGCGACACTCAGCAGGCTGCTGCCAAGATATTTGTGGATGTTCTCAGCAATCAAGGCACAGCCTCTCAGACCAATTGTGTGCTGGCTAACGCTGCATTTGCTATTCAGGTACTTGAACCCACATTCAGCATTCAGGATTGCATTGCCGTAGCTAAAGAATCGCTCGAAAGCGGCAAAGCTAAGAAGACCCTCGACAAATTCATTGAAATAAACCGATGACCGATATCCTCACCGAAATAATTGCCAATAAGCGCATAGAGGTGGCCGAGGCTAAAAAGCGACTGCCACAGGCAGAACTGGAGGCACAGCTTCAGCCACGCCAGTATTTAAGTATGCGTCAGTCAATTGAGGCGAAGCCTTATGGGATTATTGCCGAGTTCAAGCGCCGAAGTCCCAGCAAGGGATGGATTCATCCTGACGCCCAAGTAGAAGATATCGCGCCTCTCTACGAAACAGGAGGCGCCGCAGCTATGTCAGTGCTTACTGACTCTAAATTCTTTGGCGGAAGTCTTGATGATTTGCAGCAAGCGCGCAGCCTTATCAATATTCCCATACTTCGCAAGGATTTTATCATAGATGAATATCAGCTGGTCGAGGCCGCAGTGGCCGGGGCCGATGCAGTGCTATTGATTGCTTCGGCGCTGACCCAGGAGGAATGTGCCGATTTGGCTAAGAAGGCCAAAGAATTGGGGCTTGAGGTGCTGCTTGAAATCCATAAGCCATCAGAATTGCCGTATATAACACCAGATATAAAGATGGTAGGTGTCAATAATCGCAATCTTGGCACATTCCATACCGATGTGGAAAACTCCTTGAAGATAGCTGAGCAGTTGCCACAAGGCATAACCTTGATTACTGAAAGCGGCATCCGTAGCGTTGAGGATGTGCGCCGCCTTGGCAAAGCGGGTTTTCGAGGCTTCCTGATTGGAGAAATGCTAATGAAGACAGCTGATCCTGGTGATACCTTAAGTAAATTAGTAAATAGCCTATGATAGTCAAAGTGTGTGGCTTGCGCGATGCCGAAAACATACGCGCAGTAGAGGCTACGGGCCCTGACTGGATGGGATTTATTTTCCATCCTACTTCCAAGCGCTTTGCTGGCTGGGAACCGCCGGAGTATATGCCTCAATGCAAGCGAATAGGTGTGTTTGTAGATGCTACGGCCGAAACTATTTGCACCCTATATAAGAAATGGAATCTTGACATGGTGCAACTCCATGGTGCTGAACCTCTACCCCTCTGTCAAGAACTTCATGAAAAGGGCATACCAGTGATCAAGGCCCTTTCGATAGGTATCCAAGGGCTCCCTCGTCTTACAGGCGCCTACGCAGGAGTGTGTGATTATCTGCTCTTCGACACCGTGTGCGCCACATTTGGAGGCTCAGGAAAAAAATTCGACTGGACGTGCCTGCAGGATTATGCCTTTGATACCCCTTTCTTGCTCAGCGGAGGCATCTCCCCGGAGGATATCGAAGAGGTGCTGGCCATATCCCATCCAAAATTGGCAGGTATTGACCTTAACAGCCGATTTGAGACCGAGCCTGGCTTAAAAGATGTGGAAAAATTAGATAAATTCATAAAAGCGATAAGAAGATGAACCGTATAAATCAACTATTCAAAGATAAAGAAAAAGATATACTTTCAATCTATTTCTGTGCTGGCCATCCTACTCTCGAAGGCACCTGCTCCACAATCCGAGCCTTAGAGAAAGGGGGTATCAACATGGTGGAGATTGGCATTCCATTCAGCGACCCTATGGCGGATGGCCCGGTAATCCAAGATGCTGCCACCAAGGCTCTGCGCAATGGCATGTCGCTAAAGAAACTTTTCGGTCAGCTGCGCGACATTCGCACAGATGTCAAAATCCCGCTAATTCTGATGGGATATCTCAATCCAATTATGCAATATGGATTTGAACGCTTCTGCCAGTCATGTCAAGAAGTGGGCATTGACGGAGTGATTATTCCTGATCTACCATTCAAGGATTATATGGAGGAATACAAGGAGGTGGCTGACCGCTACGATATCAAGGTAATAATGCTCATTACCCCCGAAACCAGCGAAGAGCGCATCCGTTTGATCGACGAGCATACCGATGGATTTATCTACATGGTATCATCAGCTGCCATCACCGGCGCACAGAAAGAATTTGACCAGCGCAAGCAGGAATATTTCCGCCGAATCAATGCAATGAATCTGAGCCATCCCCGCATGATTGGCTTTGGCATCAGTAATCGCCAGACCTTGGAGGCTGCCAGCTCCAATGCTGCTGGAGCCATCATAGGCTCAAAGTTTGTGACTTTGCTTGGCTCAGAGCCTACGCCCGAGGCGGCAATATCAGCCCTCCTGGAAGCGTTAAAGCAATAAAAGATGATATGAGACCATGGAAGCGGAAAAGAAGCAGGAATTTCGTCCAAGCCCGAGCCAACAGCTGGTGATTGATTTTGTCAATGGCGATGCTTTGGTGTTGGCTCCTCCGGGATGCGGCAAGACTGATGTGTTGGCTTACCGCATTATAAAGGCGCATCAGGACTATGGTGTACCCTATAGTCAGATGCTTTGCTTGACATTCACTAATCGTGCTTCGCGAGAGATGCAAGAGCGAGTGCGCGCGCGAATCCCTGAGCCTACCTATGGTCTTTTCATCGGCAATCTGCATCGGTTCTGTGTCCGCTTCCTCCATGAAAACAATCTGATCAAATTCGATGCCTCGATTATCGACGAAGATGACCAGGCTGAAATCTTGGCTGACTTGGGTCGGTATTCTTCGTCGTATGAACTGTCAGCAAGTGAAGTAAGCTTAATCGTGGCTCATGCCAATATCCAGCGCAAAGCCGAACTGCATTTTCCACAGCAATTGGTGCAGTTCCCCAATCAAAAGCTGTCGAGGCTAAGAGAAGATCATGCGCCCTTGGTAAAAAAATACCTACAGTACAAGGCAGAGAATAATCTTATAGATTACGACGACATAATCAACCTGGCTTACAGCGCAATGATGAGTCCCGATTTCAAGAGGCTAAAGATGTCGAACTATCCATGGGTGCAGGTAGATGAGATTCAAGATCTCAACCCGCTGCAATTTGCCATCATTGAGAAATTGATCAATCCAGTGGTCCATACAGCAGTATATCTTGGTGACGAACGTCAATCAATATTTTCTTTTATAGGAGCCTCGCTGGCGAGCTTGCAAAGACTGAAGCAGAGAATGAGGATTTTTAATTTCGACACCAATTACCGCTCGCCTCGATATCTGGTAGATTTCATCAATTTGTATGCTGTAAGCAATTTGGGGGTCAAACCCGATGAACTGCCATCCGCCAGCAACGACCAGCCCAACGATGGAGGACTGGTGATAATGGGAGCTGAAGACACTCGACAGCAAACCCAATTAGTGGCTGCTCAGGCTCGCCAGATTGCCCAGTTTGCTCCAAAGGAGTCGATAGGCATTCTTTCGCGCACCAACTATGCGATTGATAATATATCTGAGCTGCTCGACAAGCATCATTTGCCTCACTTGAAGCTTAGCAAGAAGGATCGCTTCAAGATGGTTGATTACAAAACCATCTACAGCCACTTGGCTGTTGTGGCGAATGAGCATAGAGGCGCAGAGTGGTGCAGAATTCTGTATCAGACCAAGGTGGTGGAAAAAATGCAGAGTGCCCGTGAATTGGTGACTCGATTCCGCAAACTTGGCATTTCTATGACCGATATGCTGCGTGATGACAAATCCACCTACCTGCAAGAATGGGCTCGGACACTCGATAGCCAAGAAGTGGTAGTGTTCGATACTGAGACAACTGGTCTCAATATTTTTGAAGATGATGTGATTCAGATCGCCGCAGTGAAAATTAATGCTGACGGAGTAATCCCTAATTCGGAATTTGAGGTTACAATACTCACCGATCTGGAAATCCCTGAATTTATTGGTGATGGCCGGCCTAATCCAATGTTGGAGATATATAGCCGCGCTGATAAATTCGACTTTGAAAAAGCCATTTCTGCATTCTTAGAGTATGTGAGCCATCGTCCTATAATTGGTCATAATGTAGTGTTTGATTCCAACATATTGATAGCTAATATTAGCAGACGTTCTTCTATGGATGTTGCCAAGGTCGGATGCTTCAATCGAAGTTGGGATTCTCTGAAGATTTCTCGTCTGATAAATCCGAATCTAAGATCGTACAGGCTTGACGCTCTTTTGAATTTCTATGGAGTAGAGGGTATAAACTCTCACATTGCTCTCGACGATGTGAAGGCTACAGCTAATCTTCTGCTCTGCTATCGTCAGCTATTGGCAGAAATACTGCCTCTTCAAACTGAGGCATTGGAGCGGACGAGTGTGAAAAGGCTGCGCAGCCGCCTGCGGGGTAGGTATGAATCATACTATCGTCATACTGCTGACAAACTTTACTCGCCCATCATTAATTCTGAAAATAATCTAATCACAGAAATAGAATGGCTTTATGACAATTTTGTAGTGGACAAATATATAAAGCCAATACCGATGTTCGGTTACATCGTTGACCTGTTTCGCAAGGTACTAATTGACGAGGAAAATGAGCCCTACTTTTATCAGCAGCTCCTCAACCATGTTTATGAAATGCGTACGTTCAGTGAGAGCGACTTATTCCATAATGGAGTGGTAAGGGAGAATATACACTTGATGACAATCCACAAAGCCAAGGGATTACAGTTTGACAATGTGTTTGTGTTTGGCATCAATGAATTCCCATGTTGGATGGATGGGCGCAGCACTAAGGAGAACTCCGAAGCGCAGCGTGTGCTTTATGTGGCCATCTCAAGAGCCCGCAAACGCCTGTATCTCTGTCATACTAAGCACTGCTCGCAATTCATCACTCAAGAAATGCGAAAGCATTGCCTGCAATTGTCAAAAGAGCAAGTGGCTCGCATCATCCAGCTTGAAGATGTGTTTAAGTCACTGTAGCAAATATTCCATTGGAATATCGGCAGCAGTGATTTCTGTAAGCGCATTTTCGTCGGGATTGTCGATATGCACCAGTCTGCGTGCTTGATTTTCAAGCGTCTTTTCAAATAGATTGCGCACAAAGCGTGCATTGCCAAAATGACGGTCTTTGTTAGCCACAGCTCGCTGTATCACTTCGCTTAGCACCTCCTGGGCATCAGGGGTCAGTCGGTAGTCATATTTGCGTAGATTGTATTGATAGATATCCACCAGTTCGTCGGCATCATAGTCGTCGAAGTGGATGTAACGATTGAATCGAGATTGCAATCCAGGATTGGCATTGATGAATTGTTTTATCTCATCGGTATATCCTGCAATGATTACCACTAAGCGGTTGCGATCATCCTCCATGCGCTTGAGCAGGGTAGAGATGGCTTCTTGCCCGAAATCATTGCTGCTTCCTTGCGCCAGCGAATAAGCTTCGTCGATGAAAAGCACTCCATCGAGTGCTGAATCTACAATCTTGTTGGTTTTCACTGCGGTCTGGCCCACATATTCTGCCACCAAGCCTGAGCGGTCAGTCTCTACGAGATGTCCCTTTTCCAGGATGCCAAGTTCTTTGTAAATTGCAGCTACGATGCGCGCCACAGTAGTCTTGCCAGTGCCAGGATTTCCAGTGAATACGCAGTGATAGCTAATGGCTGAAGCTTTGAGCCCTTTCTCCTTGCGTAGATTTTGGATTTTGATAAGATTATAGATATTCTCAATCTCTTTCTTTACATTCCTCAGACCAATGAGTTGGTTGAGTTCCTCCATTGGAGGCACTTCCGATTCGGCCAGCGAAGTGTTACTGGTTTCATTGTTGGCATAGCGCCGATAGCTTTCCTCAGGATTGCGGAAGCTCATCATATTGTCGAGCCATAGCTTTTCTTGAGCATTGACTTTGCCGCCAGCTTCGGCTATAAGGAGCATCAGCCGGTAGAGGCGTATGATGTATTTATTGATTTTAGCCTCGTCGACTGCTTTCGACCTAAGGATTTCAACTAAGAGCAGTCTATCGGGGTCAAAAGTGATTCTTATGCTGGTTTTGAAAATATTTATCATCTCCATTGCAATGCCTCCGTGCATCACGATGTCGAATGTCGTTTCATCGGCATTTTGCCAGTCGTTCTCCGAGGCCATGACCATTGCGATGAAAAGCCCGAGTATCCAACTTTCCTCCTTGTCGTTGTCAAAGGTATGGCCCATTTGCTCAAAACATTTTATCGCTTCCATAATTGCCAACACGCCCAGTCGGCGATCGATGCCATTAATGGGCATGACAGTCAAGCCATTAAGCGTAGGCTCTTGGTCAAGACAGTTTAGAATCTCGGGATCTTCCGACATAGATTGCAACCATTCATATAGGCTTTGAGCAGTCTTCCTGGCTCTTGAGAAATTCATTTCCATTATGATTTTCAGTTGGTTTGGTGTTATAATGTAATTGGGCAGCAGCGCCCTGTGGATCGCAGGAAAGGGGAGTTGGCGCGGTAATGGCTTTCTGTATCGAAAACCCATACCAGTCCAAAGCGCGGATGGTCGGGCATGGCAGGTGCTGGGGCTTCGCCATCGGTGAAAATCAGGAGTCCATCGTAGCGGTTAGCCTGTGCATAGTCAATCGCAGGCTGGAAGCATGTGCCTCCACGACCAGTGATTTGAATTTTGCTGCGCGCTTTCTTAAATGGGATAATGTCGTGGATCTCTGTGTCGAAGGTTACAAGGTCAAGCTGCTCTACGCCGTAACGGAAAGCCTTGTTGACCACCGAAAGGAATACATTGAGGCTTGGGTCGCTTACCGAGCTGCTCACATCAATTGCCACCAACAGGCGAGTTGTCAGTCGTCGGATGCTCCCCATATTGTCAAAACCAGTGCGACGGTTAGGGCGCATGCGTGTAAGATACCGCTTGCTGCTAAGCACGCTGGCACGGAAGCCTGCCAGCACTTGTCGATAATCAATCTTAGCTTTGACGTTGGCCAGGATCGTTTGCACTAAGTTACCTGGTATGTTGCCCCAATTATTGCTATTGGAGATTTTTTCAATTGTCAATCCTATATAGCCTTGCATGGCGCTGTCTTCTTGCCACAGGGCGGTGCTATCAGCAGCGGATGCGGCTGAAGCATTGCTATTGGAATTCCAAGTTTCTTCACTGCTGTCTCCAGGATTGTTTTGGTTGAAGGTCTTTCCTCCAAATTGGCCATCCTCTAATAAATGGTAAGCGTACCACTCGTATGACTCACCTCGCTTAAGGTTGAAATCATCGGCAGTTGGAATTCTTACTCCAGGTAATTGATAATGATTCCCTATTACAATATTGCTGGCAATTAATCTCACCAATGGAGGGCAGTCAGTGGGTTGTCGCTCATAAGGGTGCTTGAGGATTATTCTTACACATTCGATTTGGAGAAAACTTTCAAGCGCATCATCTGGCAATACCTCCAACTTTGCCGGATTGTACTCTATGGATCCTGCGCCGCAGCGCATGTAGCACATCATATTCTGATTCTCACGCAGAATATGGGTAAGGCTAATCTCGAAAAGAGCGTTTTCGTAGATATACCATCCTTCGATAATCCTATTTATTCGTTCCTTAATCGTCATTTGCGATAGGAAGAGATATGTCTCATTAAGATTGGTACCACATCGGGACAGTTAAGAGCTATATAACGCGAGGCATGAGGGAAGTGGCCATTAGTAATGTTGGAGGCGAACGATGCTAAAATCTCTCCACGGCTGGCCGAAATCAGATAGTTGATGTAACTCGACAGATTTCTTGCTACCCGAGTCGGAGCTTTGGCGCCATCAATCTCCAAGTATTGGAAGATTCCATCGTTGAGCACGCTTTGATCATGGAGGCTCCATGTCATCACCTCTTGTATATTTTCTTCATAGTTTTTTAGAAATTCCTCAGCTGTGAGGCGCTTGGCATTTCTGACCTCAGCCATAAACTTCTGCATGGCGCGCACGCCTACGATGCTTGCTATCACCTTTTGGTCGGCATTTTCAATATAGTCGATTCCCTTGAGCAAATCCGACACTCGTTTCCATCCTCGGCGGTCGGGTGTCTTGTCGAGACCAGTGTCTTCATGTGATTTGCGTATTGGGTCGTGGTCGAGCCAATCCTTATTGGTAGTAATAAAATCTATTACTCGCTCGTCAACTCCGCTCTTTCTTGCCCATACCAGCCACTCGTCAACTGATGGCTCAAACCGAAACACATTGAATCGCGACACCAAGGCTGGGTCAAGATCGGTGAGTTGGTATTCTTCACCCTCGTTCACGGCAGCAATTACTCGGCTGCCAGGAGGCAAATCGCGGCCAGCAAGCCGGCGATTCAGGGCCAGGTCCATGATGGTTTGCAGCACTTCGGGTCGAGCTCGGTTGAGCTCGTCGAGGAAAAGCACCACTGGCTTCCCATCGAGTGGGAACCAATATGGAGGGCGGAACACAGTCTTTTCTCCTGATTTGTCGGGGAGGCCAATTAGGTCGCCTGGATCGCTCATCTGACCTAAGAAAAGTGCTACCACCTTCATCCCTTTCTCCTGAAAATACTGGGTCAAAATCTGGGACTTGCCTATGCCATGTCCACCCGACAGCATTATGTTTTGGTCGGCCGGTATTCGGTCAAGGGCATGGTAAAGCTCTGCTATGTCAACGCTTATGTTCATGGACGAGTGATTATAATAAGGTAACGGATGACAAAGTTAATCACAATAATCCAAATTTCCAAAGAAATTATTAACTTTGCACTGATTAAAACACCAAAATTAGAAATTTATGGCAAAGAAAAACCACGATAATTCCAAGAATGGCGTAGCAAAGACAAACGCAGCACGCTTGCTTGACCAAGCTAAAATCCCCTACGAACTCATTCCTTATGAATATGATGAAAATGACTTGGCAGCACAGCATGTGGCCGATGCCTTGGGCGAGGACATAAATCAAGTGTTCAAGACCTTAGTGCTGCATGGCGACAAATGCGGATATTTTGTGTGCGTAGTGCCAGGCAACTGCGAAGTTGACTTAAAAAAGGCTGCTAAGGCAGCTGGAGCCAAGAAAGCCGAAATGATACCGATGAAGGAATTGCTGCCGCTTACGGGTTATATTCGTGGCGGATGTTCGCCTGTGGGCATGAAAAAGCCTTTCCCTACATTTTTCCACTCAACAGCCAAAGATTTCGATGTAATATATGTAAGTGCAGGCCAGCGAGGACTTCAATTCAAAATTGCTCCTGCTGACCTGATATCTTACGTGCGAGCCACGGTGACTGACCTTGTGGCTGAATAGATTAATCCTTGTTGCGGATAGCTACTCGGCGTATCTTGCCTGAGATAGTCTTGGGCAGTTCCTCTACAAATTCGATGATGCGAGGATACTTGTAGGGAGCCGTGACGCGCTTCACGTGGTTTTGAATTTCTTTTACCAAAGCGTCGTCGGCTCGACCCTTGTACTCCTTCGACAATACTATTGTTGCCTTCACCACCTGGCCGCGCACTTCGTCGGGCACGCCAGTGATGGCACATTCCACTACTGCTGGGTGAGTCATCAAGGCACTTTCCACCTCAAACGGACCAATGCGATAGCCCGACGATTTAATCACATCGTCGGTACGACCAACGAACCAATAATAGCCATCTTGGTCACGCCAGGCTACATCGCCAGTATGATATAAGCCATCATGAATTGCCTCAGCAGTTAGAGCCGGGTCTTTGAGGTATTCGCGGAAGAGGCCCAAGGGGCGCTTGCCCCCCTCGGGCAGATGCACCACGATTTCTCCATGTTCGCCATCTTCCACTGGCACACCATCGCCATCTACAAGGTCAATATCATATTCAGGACCTGGCTTGCCCATTGAGCCTGGCTTGGGTTCGAGCCAAGGATAGGTGGCTATGGTCAGAGTGGTTTCAGTTTGGCCGAAACCCTCCATCAGCTTTATGCCAGTGAGGCGCAGCCATTCCTCAAACACCTTGGGATTGAGAGCCTCGCCAGCGATAGTGCAATATTTTAGGGTGGAGAGGTCGAACTTGCTCAGATCCTCGCGAATCAAGAATCGGAATACCGTGGGTGGGGCGCAGAAGGATGTGATGCCATATTTCTGAATCATGTGGAGCACATCTACGGGCTCAAACTTCTCATAGTCGTACACAAACACATTGGCTCCAGCTATCCATTGGCCATATAGTTTGCCCCAAACGGCCTTGCCCCAGCCAGTGTCGGCAAGAGTCAGATGTAGGCTGTCCTCGTGGAGATTGTGCCAATAACTACCTGTGATAATATGGCCAAGGGGGTAAGTGAAATCATGGGCCACCATCTTAGGCTCGCCAGTGGTGCCAGAGGTAAAATATAGCAGTGATATGTCGGTGTTGGTGTTTGGATGCTCAGGCTTTTCAAATGGTTTGGCCTCGGCAATACCTTTGTTGAAATCATACCATCCCTCTGGCACGATAGGGCCAGTTGAGATTAGGATTTGTAGCGATGGACAGTCGGGCTTAGCATTAGTTACATGGTCGATTATAATTGGATCGCCAGTAGATACTATTGCCTTGATTTGGGCCATTTCACAACGGTAAATAATATCCTTGGGGGTAAGCAGGTGCGAAGCTGGAATCACAGTAGCTCCAAGTTTGTGCAGGGCTATGATAGAGAACCAGAATTGATAGTGGCGCTTAAGGATAAGCATCACCATGTCGCCCTTGCCAATGCCGAGGCTTTGGAAAAACGATGTAGTCTGGTCGCTATAATGCTTCATCTCGCCGAATGTGAATTGCCGTTCTTCGCCTCGGTCGTTGGTCCATAACAGGGCCGGCTTGTCGGGGGCTTCGGCAGCCCAACGGTCGACCACGTCGTAGCCGAAATTGAAATTCTCGGGCACATTGACGTGGAAATTAGCCATAAAGTCGTCGTACGACTCAAATTGTGTTTTATCGAGGAATCTTTCTAACATAGGATTATCCGTTGGTGATTATAGCAATGAAGCGAGCGGCTTTGGAGCCAAGCACGCGAAAGCCATGAGGCAGCATTGAATCGAACATAATGCTGTCGCCTGCATGCAAGGTAATTGCTTTATTGCCGACGCTCATCTCGAGTTCGCCCTCTACGATATAGTTAAACTCTTGTCCCTTATGGGTGTTAAGCGTGAGTTCTTGATGCTCTTTTGGCTCAACTGTCACCATAAATGGAGCCATGATGCGGTTTTGGAAGCCAGCGGCCAGGTCTTGATAACTGTAAGCCTTTGTACGCTCTACCTTTACTCCGCGGCCCGCACGGGTCACTGAGTAAGTGCTCATCTTTGGCTCAGAGCCAAAGAGCAAGGCGGTAAGCTCTACGCCATAGGTTGACGCGAGGCCATGAAGAAAGCTTACGGGAATGTCCACCTCACCGCTCTCATACTTTGCGAGCAGTTCTGAGGCCACTCCGCACTCAGCAGCCATTTCGTCGATGGTAAGGTCAAGGGCATCGCGCAGTCCAGCCAAGCGCTTTGCCACTTCCCTCATGTGGTCAATGTTTGCCATATTGGTTTATATTGTATAATTTTTCCTTTATCCGTAACATTTGTGGTTGCAAAAGTACAAAATAAGTTTTAAACAATAAAAATTCTGCACAAACATTTGGAAATCGTGCAATTCACCACAAGTAATTTCGTAAAAAGACAATTATAAGGGGATAAAATGTTGTCGGTTTTATTAAATTTGAAGGTCAATAGGTGGCAAATTGAAAAATTGTTGCTATATTTGCGAAAGAAACCTAAACAAGTCAGAGATTCTGGAATGAAAAATTTTATAAACCCATAACATTTAAATTTAAATATCGAATGAGAAAACTTTTACCCCTTGCTCTGGCACTTGGAGTTGCGATGGCAGCTTCAGCCGAGCGCCCTCAATCAATGTCACTCACTCAGAAGTTGAGCACCCCCCATGCAATCACTAATCAGGCCTTCGAAAAGAATAGTCGAATTGCACTGAAAGGCAAGCCCGCTATCAAAGAATGCGCTTCGCGCTCTGAGGAGGCACCAATCACCGACCCAGCAGGAGAAAAGCAATTCTGCAAAGTGACAGCCGAAGGCTACACCTACAGCTACGACTATGGCATCATGTGGCAAACCAAGGAAGTTGCTGGCTACATCGTGCGTAATGAAAACACCCTCTACATTGGCGATCCTGTCAGCGACTTTGCTGTTGGCAGTTTCATTCAAGGCACAATCTCGGGCAATGAGGCATATTTTGAGTTTCCTCAGTTGGTGGCCTACGATGCTGATTGGGGCGAAGCTGGATATGTGTCGATTATGGAAGCTTTTGAATACACATCAGAATACACGGGACAGACCTACAAGGGCTATCGCCCAGTGGCCGATGCTGACAACCATGCAACTTATATCCTTAACGAAGATGGGTCAGTTGAACTGGTAAGCCCTTCGCCTGATTATGATTCAGAAACTTACTTCGAAGGTGAAATCCCTGAGCTGATCCTTGGCATCTATTTCCAAGTGGATGAAGAGGTGGAAGAACTTGGCGATGAAGCTCCCACTTACTGGTACCAGTGTGGTGATATCCGCTCGCTCTATACCCCATACGATATCGAAGCCGAATTGGCGCATGTGCCTGACGGTGTAAAATTGGAGAATTGGATTATCGGCGGCTTGGACTATTCGCCCAGCTTCGTGCAGCTTGGTTTTGATGGCGATGATGTATATTTGGTAGGAGTGCTTGATTATCTGCCTGATGCAGCCGTCAAGGGCAAGGTAACCGAAACAGGCCTTTCGTTCCCTACGTGTCAGCTATTAGGATACATCGAGGAAATCGGAATGTTTGCTTATTTCTGCCCCATGGATTATGATTGGAATGAATTTGTGGACTTGGAGCTTGAGATGTGGGATGGCGATGAATTATCCATATTTGCCGCACCTGAGGGTGAGTACTCATTGGTATATACTACATCTGACAATATCGAGGCATTCGCTTATTATGATTACATCGATGATCCTTATCTAATGAATCAGGGTCAAGGCGTAGAAAACGCCAATCCGCAGGATCCTGAATACTTGGGATATGAAGATTCTTTCTTTGATATGGATGGCAGCACAGGATTGACATTCTATACCCCTACTACCAATGTCAACGGATACCAAATGCCTGCATCGCGCATGTACTACAATCTCTACATTAATGGCGAGCTCTTCGTGTTTGATGCCGACACATATTGGATGGGTGAGGATATGGTAGATGTGCCCTTCGACCTCGATCAAGAGGACATCTTCGACATGGGCGAAGAACACATGGTGTATGTATATGTTTATGGCATCGAGACCGTAGGCATTCAGACTTTCTTCAATGGTACCGACGGACGCCTGTATGCTTCAAACCTGCTTACATATACCCTTGATGGTGAGCTGATTGAGATTACAGATGGCCAAATCAGCACCAATGTATCAGCCAAGGAAATTATGACCCAAGAATTCTACAATCTCAATGGCATGCGCATCGAGGCAGCTCCCGCAGGCCTATATATCGAGCGCACCATATTCACCGATGGTTCATCAATCTCACGCAAAGTAATCCGATAAAACACCCATCGCATAAACGAAATCGGCTATGCTCCATTGAGGGCATAGCCGATTCTTAGTCTACATTCTGCGATAATGTGATTTTTCCACCTTGCGCCCAATTATGAGCGGAGGGATGGGGGTATGATAGGCATGGCTCCGGGCTGTGTGCACACGTAGGCCGAGACAGATACAGCGATGCGATGGGCATCTTCTACTGATTTGCCCCTGAGAAGGCTTGCAATGAATGAGCCAGTGAATGAGTCGCCCGCACCTACAGTATCCACTACATCAACTTTCGGGGTGGGCTGGAAAGAAACTTTATCAGAGGTGAAAACATAGCTGCCGTTGGTGCCGCAGGTAAGAATGAGCATCTTCAAATTATAGATGTTGAGAAGAGTCTTGCAAATCTCTTCCAGATTCAAGCCAGGAATATTGAAAAGACGGCTCACAATCACCAATTCCTCATCGTTAATTTTGAGGATGTTGCAGCGCTTCATCGAAGCATCCAACACTTCATAGCTGTAAAAGTCTTGGCGGAGATTTATATCAAACACCACAAGATGATCATCACCCTTAGGCATAGCATCTAAGAACTGGTTGATGGTGGTGCGCGAGACAATTGATCGCTGAGCCAATGATCCGAAGCACACAGCGCGTGTGTTATGAGCCAACGCCTCCAATTCGGGGGTAAAGGGGATGTTATCCCAAGCCACATTCTCCTTTATTTCATATTGGGGCACACCGCGTTCGTCCACCTCCACTTGCACTGTGCCAGTGGGATAAGGCACCTCGGGGATGATGGTGTTCAGGCCTTTCTCTTTGAAATTTTCTAAGAGTTCGCGTCCGAGTTTGTCCTCGCCAACTGCACTCACCCCACAGCTTGGCAATCCAAATTGCGACACATGATATGCGAAATTAGCAGGAGCTCCGCCTATCTTTTTTCCTTCGGGCAGCACATCCCACAGGGCCTCGCCCATTCCTACGATTATTCCACGTTCCATATTAGATATGAGTTTTAAGTTTTGAGTTTTGAGAATAGAAAGTTATTTAATTTAGAGGCGAGAGGAGAACGATGGTTCATCACTCTATTTCATTTTCATATTATATCCAATTAGATAGATCATGCCAATGATCATCACTGCTACGGCACCCCATTGTGCACCTATAGCATCCGAGGCAAATCCCATTGCCAGTGGGAAAATTGCGCCACCAAACAACCCCATCACCATGAGACCCGACACTTCATTCTTCTCAGTAGCGGTAGAATTGAGAGCTTGTGCGAAGACCATTGAAAACACATTGCTATTGCCATATCCTATGAAGCCAATTCCCACGTAGAGCAACATTAATGATGAGCCTACAATAAGAATGGCTCCGCCTATCAGCATCATAGCCACGCTGATAGCCATGAATGCTCGGGGCGACAGGCGCTGAAGAATCAGACAGCCAGTGAAGCAGCCTATGGTGCGGAAAATGAAGTAAACGCTGGTAGCATATCCAGCATCCTCAAGACCAAGACCAAGACGCTCCATGATAATCTTCGGTGCAGTGGCGTTGGTGCCCACATCAATGCCCACATGGCACATAATGCCTAAGAAACAAAGCAATATGAAGGGGCGCTTAAGCACGCGTAGGCATGAGCCAAAGCTTGAAGCGCGATCAGGCTTATCTTCGTGAATAGGAGTACTGCCCAAAGCTGCTACCGACAGCAGACACACAGCTGCATATATTGGGAAAAGCACTCGCCACCCTAAGCCCATAGTAGGCATTAGAGTTGTGGCTCCCCATGCGCATATAATAGGAGCTAAGAAAGAGGCTATGGCCTTGACAAATTGGCCAAATGTTAGGGCCGGGGCCAAGCGATTAGGAGCTATTAAGTTGCTCATAAGCGGATTTAGAGAAGTCTGCATCAATGCGTTGCCGATGCCTAAGAACGAGAATGCAAGAAGCATTACCACAAAGCCTTCGCCCAACAATGGAATTACGAGGGATACAAGAGTTACCACCAAGCTGAGCAACACTGTACGCTTGCGACCGATCTTATTCATCAGCAAGCCAGTGGGCACTGAAAAAATCAAGAACCAAAAGAATACAAGCGATGGGAATAGGTTAGCTTGTGAATCAGTAAGGCCAAGATCCTTTTGTACGTAATTAGAAGCTGTACCTACCAAATCGACAAAGCCCATGGTGAAGAAGCACAATAATACTGGTATCATTTGCGCCATTGTGCTGGGGCGCTTAGAGGTGATTGCAGCAGAAGATTCCATGATTAAATGCTTGAGGGATTAAGAGTGTGTACTTTTACGTTAGCTCCTTTAGAGCCACTTGCTATTTCAAGTTGGGAGTAAGGCATTGTAGGGAACACCAGGTTTGTCATGGCGAAATCGCCTTCGCCATCGAAGGCTTCGATAGAACAGCGATCAATAAACAGGCGCAAGCTGCCTTTGGTGTTTGCCTTTTGGATTGGAGCCGTAGTAACAGCTGGAAAATGATGATTGAAATCGGTCAGTCCGCTCTTGGTGCGGTCCATCACAAACTTTTGATTAGCCGCATCAAGAGTAATAACCACATTTTCTCCTGCCTCATTCTTTAGCACAAGCTCCAACGGATCATTCTTTAGCGAATAAACAATCTCTATCTCACATAACTCGGGCAGAGGCATTTCTCGTTTGCCACGATAATGGGCAGTGCTTTCACGCAAGGTCTCTACTTCGGGCGAAGGGATTGATGTAAGATATATCTCACCATCATCACCACGCATAAGCCCTAACTCGCGGGGCAAAGTGTTGGCACTGCGATATTGCTGTGTTGGCACATCGTTGGCGTATTCCCAATTGCTCATCCAACCTATGGCAGTGCGACGCCCATCTGGAGCGTTGCTCCAACTTACGGTGGCATAGTTATCCTTGCCATAATCCATCCAGCGGGTAACCGAGGGAGCTGTTTCACAGGTAAAAGTGGTACCATCGAAATCGCCAATAAAGTATTGTGTAGCACTGCCTCCGTAAGGCCCTCCGGGATTGATATTGCAGAGCAAAACCCAGCGGCTTTCATCCGTGCCGGCGATAGGAAGTTCAAACAGGTCGGGACATTCCCATACGCCTTCCTGGCAGCCGTAGCCTTTGCCAAAACTGCTAACAGGTGTCCAATCCTTCAGATTAGGTGAGGTAAAAATGAGCATTTGATGTTCCAAAGCTTCGGCTAACACCAAAACCCATTGCTGGGAAGGCTCATGCCAGAACATATTCGGGTCGCGGGCTTCTTTTTGATTTGGTATTATAGGATTGCCATCGTAAAAGGTAAAAGTGCAACCATTATCGTTGCTGTAAGCCAAACTTTGCACTTGGCTTACCCCCGCTGAGGTAAAGATGGCAATCACGGCATCCTCGCCGAAGCCGGCGGTATTGTTCTTATCCACAATTCCGCTGCCACTGAACACTGTACCCAAGCCAGTAGGCTCGATTGCGTTGCCACAATGGCGCCAATGCACCAAATCATCCGACACAGAATGACCCCAGGTCATATTTTGCCATTTCGATCCATAGGGATTATGTTGATAATACAGATGCCACTTACCATCCTTATAAACCATCCCATTGGGATCATTCATCCATCCATAAAGAGGAGTGTGATGGTAAGCCGGGCGATATTTTTCACGATTAGCAATGTCGAAAGTGTCGGCAAGCACCATTTGGTCCCAGCATATATATTCCGAAGCATTGCGCGAATGAGCACGATCGCCCTCGGCAATAACGTTAAGGAGCACTTTGCCCTGTGCTGTGTAAGGGCTGACATCCAATGGCACTGTATAGTCCACCTGGTTGTCGGCCAGGCGCACATATAGGGTCTGCGCCACTTTGCCATTAACCAGAATGTCGATTTTCGAGTCGGGCATCGATTCTTGCACTGGGAGTATTAGGTATTTCCCAGCCCCATCGATGCGCACCATAGCGTTGGCGTTGCCAAGATGGTGAGTCGTTACACCCTCGCCCGCAATGGCGATTGAAGCTGAGAGCAGAGAGGCTGTCGTTAAGAGTTGTTTAGCATTCATGGATTTAAATGATTGATTAATTTCTGCTGCAAATTTAAGGCTTTGCCGTATCTGATACCTATAACAAAACGTACATCCCCTATAAAAAATGATACATGAACGATAAATTATATTTTTTGAAACTCACTAATAAGTGACTTTTAAATAAATAATGTAACTTTGCATTATCAAAAACTAATTTTCATTGACCACCATGAAGAAGATTTCGGTTATTTCGATTTTGCTTTTTATGTTCTGCTTGTTGAGTATGACTTCTTGTACTGAAAAGAAGACGTACAGAATAGGTGTGTCGCAGTGCAGCAGCGACGACTGGCGCAACAAGATGAACGAAGAGATAATGCGTGAAGGAATTTTCCATGACAATATAGAAATAGAAATACGCAGTGCCGACGACAACAATGAAAAGCAGATATCCGATTTAAGGTATTTTGCTCAAAATAATTTTGATATAATCATTGTGGCCCCCAACGAAGAGGTGGCTTTAACCCCTACAATCGACTCGCTCTATATGTCAGGAATGCCGATAATAGTGTTTGACCGCAATGTTAAGGGTGACAATTACGTCGCATTTCAAGGAGCCAACAATGAAGAAATAGGACGCCAAGCAGCCCAATTAGCGGCTTCTTTGCTTGGTGGCAAAGGTAAGGTTATAGAGATTTGTGGTTTGCCCGGTTCTACTCCGGCTTATGAGCGTCAAAAAGGTTTCGACCAAGCTGCTCCCGCCTTAGGCCTTGAAATTGTAGCACAGGCTGATGGCAATTGGAATGGAGAGGAAGGCGCAATAGTGGCAGACTCGCTATTGCGCCTCCATCCCAACGTGGATTTGATTTATGCTCATAATGATCGTATGGCTATAGCAGCCTCCCAAACTGCCAAGCGTTTAGGATTGAACAACATAAAAGTGATAGGCATCGATGCGGCGCCAAATATCGGCATTCAAGCTGTAGCTGATGGTGTAATAGATGCCACTTTCCTGTATCCTACCGAGGGTTACCAATTGATACGCACTGCACTGAAGATTCTAAACGGTGAGGCTGTGCCTAAAAGCTTGATACTTCCTACACCTGCTGCCGTGGATTCAAGCAATGCTGAAATTCTTTTGCTTCAAAACAAAGCCCTTAAGGAGGAAACTGAAAAAATAACCTGGCTTAAAGGGCGCGTTGATGCCTATTGGGAGCAACATTTGCTCACTAAGGCTCTGTTGGTAGGCGCTATCGTAATTATGATATTGGCCGCAGGAATTATATTCGTACTCCTGCGCTCCTATTGGAACAATGTGCGCCATCGTCATGAAATCGAAGTTCAAAATCAAGAATTAGCATCACAGCGCGACCAGCTTAATGATTTATATTCCAAACTGCAAGAAGCAACAACCTCGAAGCTTACATTCTTTACAAATGTATCCCATGATTTGCGTACTCCGCTCACCTTGATTGCCAGCCCTATCCAGCAATTAGAGAACGCTGACAATCTTACATCCGATCAGTGCAACATGCTGAAGATGGCCGATAAGAATGTGAAAATCTTGTTGCGATTAGTGAATCAGATTCTTGATTTTAGAAAATTCGACAATAGCAAGCTTGAGCTGAATCTGACCAACCTTGACTTGGCATCAGCCCTAAAAGATTGGATGCCAGCTTTTGAAAACGCGGCTCGTTCACGCCACATCAAATTCAATGTTGACATTGCCAGCGGCAAGGATTATGTGACGGCAGTTGACGCTGAGAAAATCGAACGTGTACTGTTCAATCTGCTCAGCAATGCTTTCAAGTTTACCCCCGAGAATGGCTCAATATCAGTGAGATTGGAATCGGAAGGCAATAACATCCTGCTTTCGGTGGCCGATACTGGAAAAGGAATTCCCTCGGAAGAAATCCAACGCATATTCGAGCGTTTCTATCAAGTGGAAAAAGTAAATCCTAATGGCTCGGGCATTGGTCTGGCATTGGCCAAGGTGTTTGTGGAAATGCATGGCGGTACAATAAAGGTTAACAGCAAGGTGAATAAAGGCACCACTTTTACTGTGTTCCTACCAATTAGGAAGGTTGAGAGCAAAATTTCAGATGCCTCCTCATTGGTAAAGCGCACCGAAGCGGATGTGGCCGAACTATTGGAAATAGAGGAAGAAATTACCAATTTGACAGAAGATACAACCACTGTATTGGTAATCGATGACAATCCTGACATCCGTACCCTTGTTAAGAATATCATTGGGGATAAGTACCGTGTGTTGCAAGCCAACGATGGCAATCAAGGCATACGCTTGGCCACCAGGTACGTGCCTGATTTGATTATTTGTGATGTGATGATGCCAGGAATTGATGGATATGAAACATGCCGACTAATTAAGAGTGAAACTGAAACATCGCACATCCCAGTGCTACTACTCACTGCCTGCTCGACCGACGAGCAACGTATCCAAGGATACGAAGCCGGTGCTGATGGTTATTTGGCCAAGCCATTCGATCCTCGCGTGCTTAAAGCACGATGCCAAGCCCTGATAGAAAATCATAGCCGCCTTGGCAAACCAATGGAAACAAAGGTTCAGAAACAAGAGCCATCGTCGGTGCAAGCCAAAAGCCAGGCACTCGATAATGGCTTCTATGCCCGCTTCGAGGCTATTATTTTGGATGAAATAAGCAATTCAGAGATTTCAGTAGAGGAAGTTGCTTCGCGTCTGGGCATGAGCCGTGTGCAAATGTACCGTAAAATCAAAGCCATCACCAATTATTCACCTGCCGAACAAATCAGAATCATACGTCTGAAACAGGCTGCGCATTTGCTTAAGACCACTTCGAACACAGTGTCGGAGGTATGCTATGCAGTAGGCTTCACCACTCCGAGCTATTTCACGAAATGCTATCGCGAATACTTTAACGAAACTCCTACCGATACACAAGCTCGCACATCAAAAAGATAAAGATTTCAGAGCATCACTTATGTCACTAACATCACAAAGGCCTGTTGCATTGCATATTGCAGATGTTGCAATGTACGAATATTTGCAGAGGATGAAACATAAATGACATCTTTGAGGGCATAAAATCTCTTAACTTTGCATCAGAAATCATTACGACTTCTTCCTTTGCAAAATATTCAATCAATCATAAATAACATGAAAAAAACGATTCTTACCTTATTGGCCACTGCCCTCGCTGCCATGGCAGTGTATGCCCAAGAAATCATAGTGCAAGGCACAGTGATTTCAGCTTCTGACAATGAGCCCCTAATCGGTGCCTCTGTAATCGACCAAGCCACCAAGCTTGGTGTCTCAACCAATATCGATGGCAATTTTACCATGAAAGTTGCTCAAGACACAAAACTTACAGTAAGTTATGTAGGTTATGTGCCGAAGACTGTGACCGCAGCCCCCGAGCTACGCATCGTACTCGAAGAAAATTCAGCCCTCCTAGATGAAGTGGTAGTGGTGGGGTATTCTGCTGAAAAGAAAAGTGATCTGACCGGGTCTGTATCAGTGGTTAAAATGAAGGATGTTAGCGATACCCCCACAGGCAATGTGCTGCAAGCCCTGCAGGGACGTGTAGCAGGTATGACAATTACCACTGATGGTACGCCTGGCGGCAATTCCACCTCTACCTCCATTCGTGGAGCATCCTCATTTCGTTCGGATGCTAATAGCCCTCTCTATGTTATAGATGGGGTAATGACTCGCGATGCTCCGGGCACAATACTCAACAGCAACGATATAGAATCAATCCAAGTATTGAAGGATGCATCCTCGGCTGCCATTTATGGAGCTCAAGCTGCAAATGGTGTAATAGTGATTACCACTAAACGTGCAAGGAAAAACGAAAGCCATATAACCTTTGATGCAACCCTTACGGCTCAAACCTACCAGAGTGGGCTCGATTTGTTGAACGCAGAGCAATGGGGTCAAGTTTACTGGGCAGCTTATGCAAATGCGAATAATGGAGCCACACCCTCTTCTGCGATTTATGGCAGTGGTTCAACTCCGGTGCTGAGCAATTACACAAACATTGATGGAGCGTCTGTTACAGCCGGAAATGTGGATTGGGAAAAGGAGATTCATCACACATCTCTGATGCAAACTTATGCAATAGGCTTATCCCGAGGCAGTGATAACGGTGGTTCGTCACTTTCCATAAGCTGGCTAGATCATGATGGCATTATTAAAGGCACTGATTACCAGCGCCTCAATTCTCGCCTCTCGAGTGATTATGGTTATCTGAACAATCGTCTGCGCGCAGGAGGCAATTTGGCAGTGAATTGGTGGAGAGCTCACTATGCGCCAGATAATATTGAGGAAGAAGCCATAAAACAACATCCAGCCAAAGTGGTGTATGACAACAATGGCAATTACAATGATGCCATTTCTGATGTGCTTGGCGACACCCCAAACGGTATGCGCCTGATCAATAACAACACAAAAAACAAGCATGAGTATTGGCGTGTGTTTGGAAATGCTTATCTATCAATAGAACCTATTAAGAATTTGATTCTGCGCACTAATTTCGGCATCAATTATTATAATGAGACCAACAAGACATTTGAGCCTCGCTGGATGCGTGATGATACAAACCAATTATATCAAATGACTGCCCACAATACTGACTGGGTATGGACCAACACGGCTCAATATAATATAGACTTTGGACGCAACTCAATTATGGCTCTTGCAGGTGTGGAATCAAAGCGCAACCATTATGAATTTGTGAGTGGTTCGGGCAAGAATTTGGCCGTGGAAGACGAAAATTATTGGTATCTCTCCACTACCTCAAGCAACCAGGTGGTTGACGCTGGTGCAAGCAACTACTCAATGTGGTCGATATTTGGAAAGCTCAATTATACGTGGGATGATAAATACTTGGCCTCGGTCACTGTGCGTCGTGACGCATCTTCTCGCCTTTCCAATCAACATAACTCAGATGTGTTTCCCTCTTTTTCGCTCGGATGGCGCATTTCTCAAGAGAAATTTATGGAAAGTACTCGATCATGGCTTGCCGATTTGAAACTACGCGGAGCTTGGGGCATCAACGGAAATGACATCATCGACAACGAGGCTTTTTACACAAAGTATCTTATGAGTCTGAATAGCGCATCGTATAATATGAATGGTGATAATTCCACTCTGTCTGCCGGGGCTTATAAGACTCGCTCCACTAACCCAGATCTAAAATGGGAACGCACCTACCAAACTAACGCTGGTATTGATGCCACTTTCTTAAATGGTAAATTGATGCTGTCTCTCGATTACTTTTACAAGCGTACAAAAGATATGTTGGTGGAAAAGCCTTACATAGCAGTGATTGGTGAGGGTGGCTATTGCTGGTATAATGGCGGTGAGATGGTAAACAAGGGTATCGAGTTTCAGGCTGATTGGCGCAGCCGGGCAGGCAAGGTGGATTATAACATTGGATTCAATGCTTCAATAATGCATAACGAAGTTACTGACCTTCTGGATGATATTTATTATACTTATGGAGGCGGCAACGGCATTGATAAGTCGCTTGTAGGGCAATCTCTTGGGTCGTGGATGGGATATAAGACCGATGGTATTTTCCATACCCAAAACGAAGTGGATGAATATTGTGCCAAGTATGATGTAAAATTCGGCCGCCCTGCTGTTGGACGCGTCAGATATACCGACACTAATGGCGATGGTGTGATTGACACAAATGATCGCACCTGGCTGGGATGTGATTTGCCTAAGGCTCAATTCGGACTCAACCTTGGAGCAAATTGGAATGGATTTGATTTTTCGATGTTTTTCTCGTCAATTATTCGTGACGCTTACAATAATTCGAAATATTACACTGATTTATTCCAATTGTGGACTGGCAATCATTCAACCCGTCTGTTACAGGCGGCTGATGCCTACAATCGCTTCCTTACCACAGGCTATTATGATTGCAATACACCAGCACCTACAACAGACAACTCAAACAACGAAGGCGAGGTTTCCGAGTTTTACATTGAAAACGGTTCATTCGTGCGTCTGAAAACTCTTACTTTTGGTTATACACTGCCACAGAAATTGCAAACAAAGCTGCATTTAAGTCAAGCGCGTATCTATTTCCAGGCACAGAATGTGTTTACCATAACCAACTATTCAGGTGCCGATCCCGAAGGTTTGGGTTATCCTTATGCTCTGCCGCGCAGCTATACAATTGGTCTGCAATTCGGTTTCTAATTTTCTTCCTTCCTAATATTCAAAAACTACAATCATGAAAACCAATATATTCTTGTTTTTTGCAATAACTATCATCATGACAGCGTGCAGTGATGATTTCTTGGAAAACAAACCTCAAGCATCCCTTACTGATGCTACGATGGGATCGAGCGATGGTGCCGAACTACTTTGCAACGCAGCCTACGCTGCTCTTGGTGGCCCTGAGGGTCAGGATTGGAGCGTTTGGCTCTATCCCACCAGCAATTGGAGCTATGGTGAAGTGCGTGCCGACAATGCCTATAAAGGGGGCGGTGGCGTAGGAGACGTAAACGACGTGCATCGTATGGAAATATTCGATGTGGATGCTAATAATGGCAACCTCGACAGCAAATGGTACCATCTCTATTGCTCGCTGCAACGCTGCAATTCAGCCCTGCGTGTGCTAAATGTAAATAACGATGAAGCCATTGATAATCGCATTAGTCGCATTGGAGAAATGCGTGTGTTGCGTGCCCATTTCTATTTCGAACTCAGCAGATTATTCAACAGAATTCCCTATTTTGATGAAAATGTGGAAACACCGGATTACGTAAAAATTCCTAACGACCAATACACGCGTGACCAAATTCTGGGCTTTATAGCACAGGAATTGATTGAAGCAGCTGAGCAATTGCCAGAGACTCAAACTGAAATAGGTCGCATACATCGCTACATTGCTCTTGCTTATGCCGCAAAAGTGAAGCTTTATCAAGCTTATCAGCAAGATGAAACCACCCATAAGGTAACTGCGATTAATACTTCTTTGCTTAATGAGGTAATCACATTGGTTGACAAAGTGTTAGGTGCCGGGCGGTATGGTTTGCTCGATGATTTCCAAGGTCTTGACTTAGTAGCTAATGAAAACAGTAAGGAATCAGTATTTGCCATTCAATATTCGATGAACGATGGTAGCACTTCGGCAGGCCGCATAAATTGGAGCAATCTTCTTAACTCACCCTCGGGCAATTCACCCTATAGCGGAGATGGGTTCTTCTTGCCTTCTCAAGATTTAATCAACGCTTATCAAACTGATGAAAATGGTTTGCCAGTGTTTGATTACCAGTCACTACCTGATTTTTCTGTTGTGACTTTTGTAGATGATGACAATATTACTCTTAGCAATGCCAATGGCAATGTGGATCCCCGGCTTGATTTTGTAGTAGGACGTCCTACCATTACTTGGAAGACTTACTCAGAACGGCCCTGCCAATCTTGGGTGCGTGATCGCGGCACCTACGGACACAACTGCGCCAAGCGCTTTTGGGTGTCTCCAGAAAGCGGTGATATGTATCCAGGTTGGCCTTGGGGAGCTTCGGCCCTTAATTGGCAAATAATACGCACTGTAGATTTGTATCTATGGAAAGCAGAGGCCTTGATAGAAATTGGCCATGATCTTGAAACAGCTCGTAATCTTATCAATAGCATCCGACACCGTGCTGCCAATAGCGAATGGGTAAGAGATTTTAACGACAGTAATGCTTTTGCCGCTAATTATTGCATTTCTGAATATCCTGCCACAGGATGGAATCAAGACTTTGCTCGTAAGGCTTTGCGCACTGAAACTCGGCTGGAAAAAGCCCTTGAGGGAGAGCGTTTCTTTGACCTTGTGCGGTGGGGCATTCTAGGAGAAGTGATGACTTCCTACCTCAAATCTGAAAAAGACAATCGCATCTATTATCAAAATGAGACTTTCAAGGCTGGCAGAGATGAATATTTTCCTATCCCCATAAATCAATACAATTTCTCTTACGGCCTATACATCCAAAACCCGGGCTATGCCCCATTCTGATGATTTATGTAACCAAAGTTGTACTATTCACCAATAAATTTGGACTAAAATTGTTTTTTTCACCAAAAGGAGAGGGCATGTTACCAGACATGCCCTCCATTCAATTCCAGGCGTCTTCTTCGTATTTGGAGACATCATCCTGATACAAATCATGGATTTCTGACTGCACGCTTCTTACCTTTGCTATATTATGAGAATCCAAATAGGTATTTACTGAGGGCATAGCCGATTTATTTTTAACATAGGGAAAGAACATGGAACCTTAAAAGGTTTATGTCGGAATTTGGAACATTTTTGAGGGAGTTTATGTCGGAATTTGGAACATTTTTGAAAAAATCATCGACAAATACATATAAAGAAGGGAATCGGCTAAACTTTCCAGAGAGCATAGCCGATTTTGTTATATGTATTTGGGAGGATGGTTGATATGTTGCCAACCATATAGAAATGATTATATGATTACTTTCCAAAATCCATCTTTTCGACCTCCTTGACGAAGGATATATCCTTTCTTTTGTAGGATCGCTATTTCTCTTCTTAAGGTACGAATGGAGATGTTGAGCATTTTGGCCAGGGCAGTCGATTGAACCGATGGGTTTTCTTTGATTGATGTCCAAAGGTTCCGTTGTCTTTCGGTTAAATTAATAGTGTGGCCTATTTTCCCTTTTGTGTCATCGTCAGGCTCTTTTGTGCCACCTTTTGTGCCACCGTCTGACTCTTTTGTGCCATCTTTTGTGCCATCGTCAGGCTCTTTTGTGACACCTTTTGTGCCTTCGCCAAGCTCTGTTGAGCCATTAATAATACTGTTGTTTTCACCCTGAGAGGAAAGAATTATATTGGTTTTTAATATCAATTTTGTCTCTTCTAAATCAGGGAAATCTTTTATAATGGGTTCATCCCAGTCCTTGATTTTCCAAGCATAAAGAATTAATGGAAATCCAGACCCAATATTCTCTCCGAAGCCAATCAAAAACAAACCTATTCTATATTTTTTGTCATCATAGAAATGAACAAAAAATAACAAATCGGGTATGCCCAACAGTGTGCGTACCCGATGTGTTATAGGTCACTAATTGAGGACAATTTTAGAATGGCGAAGGAATTACTTCAACAGGAGCGCCGCGGAGGATGTCGGTGGGGCTGGTCTTGATGATTTTGCCAGGGAGGTGCTTGACCTCCGGGGTGGCAGATGAACCGCCGCGCATTTGCTTGGGTACCTTGACATTCTTGGCTGGGGCGCTCCAGGGGTTGACTGCGGCCTTGATTTCCTGATCCCAGGCTACGAAATCTTCGAAGTCGTAGGTCCAATCCTCGCCCTCCGACCATTGCATGATGGTCTTGTAAATGGCCTCGCGCGATGGGGCATTCCACTGATTTACATATCCCACGCCATTGTTCATGGTGCTCTGTTCGCTCGGTCGGTATGCGCCAAATTCCCACCACCATGCGCCTTCGTAGATGCCAACCTCATCGGCATAGCGAGAATCAGTCAGAAAATGGCTCCACTGCACCTCTTCAGGGTCATCTGTGAAGTCAAGATTAGCATGCCAACCAATGGCCTTGTAATATTCCATCACCTCTTTGTTTTCTTCTGGGCTAGTTTGTCCAATGCCCTCTGGGAACACATACTCATCAGCCAACTTTGCCATGCCATGGCCAACAGCCTCATGAATAATAACCTCCCATGCACCGCCCTTTGTAATGTGAGCAACCGATGCTCCTGATTCATACATGTTTGTATAAGCACTGAACCAAAAGCCATCATTGTCATTAAAGATGTTTACTATAGTTACATTATCAAGATTAATATTTGGGATATTCGACGCATATTCCAAACAAATGCTATCATCATAATTGATACGATGTTCTCCATTTTCTACATGTGAGTTATTTGGAGAGACCACTTTAACTATGTAAACGTTGAAGCGGTCGCGGAATGAGCTAACCCAAGAGTCGGCAAAGAAATATTCTATGCCTTCACGCATCTTGGTCTCATAAGTACCACCATCTTCCATATCTCTATCGTCAAAAGCATCGCCCATGAACACGAGGTCGATGCCTTTACCAATGGTTGCCTCTTGCACTACGATTACTTCGCCATCACGCGAGTAATCCGACGATGTGTAGGTCTCCCTTGACCAGGTATCATGTTCGATTGGGTCACCAAGACGTTCTTGTAGCACTGTTTCAATATAATCGTTATACCATTCTTCTGGAATATCCCAATCTCGTGGCAAAATATCAATTAACCTGCCTTCTCTATCATAAAGCGATACTGTACCTATAATTCCGAAACCCATAGGAGACTTTAAGTCATCACTCATTTGCCATAAGAAAGTGATGTCTTCTGGATAATCCTGTGACTCTTTGAGTGAATTTTCTTTATCAGTTTCATAATTCAAAATTATGCCATATCCCTTATCTTTATAAGAAAGCCATTGATTGATTCTGGCGTCTGATAGTATGTAGTAATCTCCCCAGTCAGAATTTTGTGAACACACAAGCGTCACCTCGTTCTTTGCCAATTCGGCAAACAATGTGGATTTTTCTCCATCAATTGTTTCTACTTCTCCATCTTGAGGGAGTGTAAGGTTAAAATCCTTGTTGTCAAATCCTGGTTTTACATAGCCATTGCAATAAAACCACCAAGCACCTTGGACGATAATGTTCCATCCAAATTTATTCCAATTCGGATGCTCGAGAAATTCATCTGGAATGGTTCCATGCAAATAATTTCCTCCCAAGCTTAAGTCCTCGCAGGACAGTAAAGGAGCCAATTCTTTTGGCAAAGTTCCGACAAGTCCACAACCAATGTTAAATCCCTTTGGGTAAGGTTTTGATAAGTCAGCAAAATTGTTCCAGTTTGTTATGTCTGATTCTGAATCCCAATTAAGGCAATTCTGTGAATTCTCATCAAGACAATTGAAAAAGGCCATCCAACCTGCTTTTAACTCATCATAAGTAGGATAGGTGTTTGGAACTTGGGTGGCACCAAATTGGAATGTCTCAACACCATTCTGTATTTTTATGGTTACAGTCCGGAAGTCGTCATAAGGATTCTCGGGAAAGGATAGAATATATTTACCATCCGTTCCTCTTTTAATTTCTATTCCAAATAGATTTTCCTCAGTACCTACCCATTGTTCAGGATCCAGTTCAACACCAAGGATAGATATTTCATTATCATAATCAAATGGAAAGTCATATTCCATCCAATCACCAACACATTGATCACCTTCCCAAGAAATGGTATGACCTTGGCTCCTCTCAATACGTAGGTATGATGGATATTCTTCATAATTAGAAAAATTGTAGAAAGGGCTTTGAACAATGGTTATGGCCTTGGAAATTCCATGCTCTGTATTTTCTATGATATAATTTACTGTTCTTTCCTTTTCAGTACTATTTTCATATGCACAAAGAGTAGTTACTCCTCCACCATCTATCCCATATCCAGAATTTTCTCCTATCCAGTCTTCCTCATTTTGAAAATATTGTGAACACGCTATATTACTAATTATTTCAATATCGATATAACAGTAATAGGCAGGACAATAAAAAGTATCACGACTTACTATGATGTAAGGTTCTTGAATATTGATCAGTGTTTCTTGGTCCATAGACTGAGATGTGACCATTTCTCCATCTTTATACAGATTCTGCATCACAAAGCCATCATGAATGGTACCATTGGCATCGGTTCTTGAAAATGTAATGCTATCTGCTGCAAAGGAGGTCCACTGACCATCATCGGATTTGAAGATTATTCTCTTTTCTGCAAACATCAGCAGGCAAACCATCACGATAGGCAATGCTATCATGACTGTACGAATTATAGAATTAGGCTTTTTCATTTCTTAAGGAATTTTAGAGTGACACCATCAAGAGTGATTACATACACCCCATTTTGATGAGAATTGAAGTCATAAACAAATGGCGTAGTTGAGGTAAGTATCTTTTCCGTCAAAACTTTTCCTTCCACATTTGAAATTAATAGATGGGCTCCATTGCTTTTCGCAATTGCTGTCAATTGATTTCCATCAATGAGGATTCGGGATTCTTTATCAGATTGAACTGAATTTATTCCATTAGTAGAATAGGTATATGAAAAAGATTCCACTTCCCAATTCCCAATGGATACTTCCCCATTTTCATGTCTTACGATGAAAAATTCATCATCACAGATTATGGCAGGTTGATCACCAAGTGTATATGAAATGATGGTTCCATCAGTCATATTGACATTGATGGTGTTGTAGCCGTCGCTGTCGGCGTAGGCTCTGCCGCAGAGGCAAACCAGGGCGAAGGCTAAAAACAATAGCTTCTTTAACATAAGTTTTTTCATGAGTGCTCATAGCAGCCACCGATTCTGAGCGGATAAGGATAGAAAAAAGGTGTGGTGGTTGTAATCCGTCCTATCTTACATTTAGGTCTTGGCGGTACCTACAGATCAGATAAGACGAGCAGCCCCACACCGGATACTGCTATGTGGGGCTGCCCTCAGGATGGGGCTGCGTACATAAGCAACCGATGAGGGTGCTATTCGTCAATTACCTTCGATCTGTGATTCAAACCGCCAAGTTTAAATGTAGAAGATAATCAAGAATAACACCTTGTATTTTTATTCATCGTGACCTCTGTCACAATTGCAAAGTTATAAAAATTCCAAATACCCAATCTCGCCCATTATGCTAAAATACATTAATTCACTCCGAAAATTTTTCATCAATACGAACTTAATCCGTTAGACAGATTCATTTTGATTTACCCATTGTCGGACATTTGTAATTTCAATGCTCAGTATTCTTTTGAGAATTCGATTCTCCTTTATTATAAATTATATTTTAGAGAATGGGATATTTTTTGTAACTTTGCGGAAGTTGGAATTTTGGAAGTAAATATTTAGAATATAGACTTATGATAAGATTTGATGAAGCGAGATACCCTATAGGGATTCAAGACTTTAGAGACCTTCGCAAAGGAGGATATTTATATGTTGATAAGACTGAGTTGATCGCACGACTTATTTGGCGTGGAAAGTATATTTTCCTTAGTCGTCCACGGAGATTTGGCAAGAGCTTGCTTTTGTCAACAATTGAATATTATTTCAAGGGGGAGAAGGCTTTATTTGAAGGTACCTGGATTGGCAAACATGAAGATGAATGGACTGCCTATCCAGTGCTTCATTTTGACATGAGCCGCAGCGAAGGCTTTGCTGCTTCACAGATTAGAGCACATCTTAACAACAGATTAAAATCCTATGAAGAAAAATATGATATTCCGTACCAGAACTCTGTAGAAGATTTAGGTGATAGGTTCAGTTCGTTGATAGAATCAATTTATAAAAAGACTGGTTTGCCAGTGGTCATTCTTATTGACGAATATGATAATGGCATTCTTGAAACTTTGGATGCTCCCAAGTCGGAACAAGATGCCATGAGCGATGTGTTAAGAGCATTTTACAAACAACCTAAAGCCATGGATCGCTATGTGAAATTCTGCATGGTCACTGGTGTGTCACGTTTTAGCAGCTATACTTTATTTTCTGGGCCCAACAACTACAGCGATATCTCTTTGGATTCAAAGTTCGCCGCCATTTGTGGAATAACTCAAGAAGAGTTGCTCACCGTGTTTGGTGAAGGAGTGGAAAGTTTGTCCAATAATTTAAAATTAACCCCTGAGGAGACTATCGAGACATTGCGACTAAAGTATGACAGTTATCATTTTACGGAAAGCGAGGAATTGGTTTATAATCCCTTTAGTCTTCTGAATGTGTTTGCAGAGCGACGCTTAGCAAACTATTGGATAAAATCTGGCACCAGCAAGGTGTTTGTAAAATATCTTACTCGCTCAGAGTTTGATCTTCTTGAACTTCAAAGAATCTGGGTGAAAAGTGAGCGCATGGAGGGAAAATACACCAAGGAAGATTCTATTCCTTTGCTATTCCAAACGGGGTATCTCACAATTAAAGAGGTCAAAGACAACCTCTATCGACTTGGAATACCAAATGGGGAGGTTCGCAGCGCCCTCGTGGATCAACTCATGCCCATGTACTTGGGCGTTTCTGAAGATGTGTTTCCTGAAATGCTTTCAAAGTTCCAACGTCTTGTCAAAGATGGCGATGTGTCTGGTTGGATTGCCCAAATGCAGATGATGATGGCCAAAATTCCTTATCGCTTGTTTGGCCCTACAAAGAGCAATCATGAAGACGAAGAAGCTCGATCGGAAGCAAAAAAGCAATCAATAGCGAGATTCGAACGTACTTACCACCTTATTGTGGATTTGTTTTTCCAAATGTTATCAATAAATGCCCATAGCGAGATAGAGATAGCAGGAGGGCGCATTGACATGGTTGTAGAGACTGATAACTTTGTGTATGTCATAGAATTCAAACTCGATGGAACCACCTCGGAGGCCTTAAATCAAATTGAAAGCAAGGGCTATCTTATCCCTTGGAAAGCAGATGATCGGAAGGTTTACAAAATCGGTATTGTATTCTCATCCCAAACCCGAAACATTTCTTCTTACGAATACACACCTAAGCCATAACACCATATTAATAATTGTAGATTATATTAATAATTGTAGATTATGAAGAAAATACCTTACGGATTGGACAATTATGAAGTGATAATCACTCAAGATTATTATTATATTGATAAGACAAAGTATATTCGCACTGTGGAGGAGCAATGCAACTTTGTGTTATTAGTGCGTCCTCGCCGTATGGGTAAGAGCTTGTTTACAAATATGTTAATGGCATATTATGACATTAACAAAAGAGACCAATTCAACACCCTATTTGGACATTTGGAAATCGGTGATGCCCCCACTGAATGGGCAAATAAATTCGTTGTACTCAAGCTTGACTTCTCTCAAATCGGGGGTCCCGTTGAACATCTGCCTCAAGAGTTCACCCAATATTGTTTTATAAAGCTTGAAGACTTCTTTGATCATTATCAGAATCTTTATTCCAACGAGGAAAGAGATAAGGTGATGAAGATTAACAATATAACCCAAGCAATAGTGCGGTTGGTTGACATCTCAAAAATGAAGGGTCTCCATACTTATCTTTTCATTGATGAATATGACAATTTCACCAACACTATTCTTGCAGCTCGTGGTGTAAAAGCTCACGAAGCTGTAACTCATGGCGATGGTTTTTATCGTCAGTTCTTCAAAGGCTGCAAGGGGACATTTGAACGCATTTTTATGACTGGAGTTTCTCCTGTTACCTATGATGATTTGACTTCGGGTTTTCACATAGCGGATGTGGTAGCCCTATCACCTCTCTTCAACCAAGCCATTGGAGTGACTGAGATAGAGCTGCGAAAAGTGATAGAATATTATCAAAACGAAGGAGCTATCACACGTGACACCGACGATATAATCCAGGAAATTAAACCTTGGTATGACAACTTCTGTTTTTCCAGCCGAAGTTATGGCATAGAACCTACCATCTACAATACAGATATGGTACTTCGATATTTGAGAACCTTAATCACGGAGAAGCAATCGCCCGAAGTAATGGTGGATTATGCAGCACGAGTAGATTACAAGAAACTTGACCATCTTGTGTTGGCTGAGGATCTTACCAATAGGGAGGAAAGAATACGTATTGTGCATGAAATATGTGCCAAAGGATACACACTTGGTGATGTAATGCCTGAGTTTCCGGCTCGCGACTGCGGCGACGAGCGCAACTTCAAAAGTATGCTTTACTATTATGGCACTCTTACCTACGGAGGCCGTGAAGACGGCATGGCTCGCCTTATTGTTCCAAATAAGAATATGGGTGACCTATATTTGGACTATATGCTAAAGATAACCCAAGACGAAGGGTTCCCTCTAAGGGATAAATACAAAAAATTAGATCAGGCTATTAAAGAAGCCGCAATCAATGGGAAATGGGAGGCATTAGTGAATGTTTTAGGCAGTATTTGTTATGATTATTCCAGCACACGCAATGCCATTCGCGGTGAATGGGATATTCAAGGCTTCCTACGAGGATTGCTTTGCCTTAATCGCTTCTACGACATTTGGCCAGAGTTGGAATTAGGGCATGGATTCAATGACATCCTATTGGTGCCCCGAGAAACATCGGATTGCCCTACTCGTCATAGCTATATTATCGAGGTAAAGTATCTTAAAGCCAAATCTAAGAGCAATAAATTTGAAACATCTAAAGAAGACAAAGCCGTTTCTGAGAAGATTCATGATGCCTGCACCCAACTTCAGCAATACATCTCGGATCATCATTTAGAGGATAACGCACTTTTGCGCCATACACCCCTAACGGCCCTCTACCTAATTTTCCGTGAACACACCCTGGTGGCTTATGGTGAATACAAGGCAAAATAAAATACTTCGTCAATCATAAATGAAATCGGCTATGCTCGACGGTGAGCATAGCCGATTTTGTTATGGGGTTATAGGGGCTTGAGGGCTTGCATTACTTGGGGGAGCTGGCGCTGCCACCAGGGCCAGTCGTGGTCGCAGTCGTAGCCCCAATAGTCGAACCATGCCGGCACATGCTTCTCGGCTAAGATGCGGTCCATCTCGCGGGTGCTCCACAGGGTATCCTCCTCCCAGCGGCCCTGCCCAATCACAAACACAATCTTGCGCTGGCGATAAAGCTGCATCCATGGATGATCCTCGGGCATATTGGCAAGGAAATCCTGCGGTGAATTGGCATAGGTGAGGTCGTCGTGATAGTTGGGGAAACTATAATTCGAATGATAGAGGCCAGACATAGCGATGAGCGTATCGAACAGGTCAGGACGGCGGAAGAAGAAATTGGCTGCATGGTAAGCACCCATCGAGCAGCCAGTGACCATGCAGGTCTCGCCCGGCCATCGCTGGATATTGGGCAGAAGCTCTTCGATTATGTACCAGAACCAGCGCTCGTGCTGCTCAATGCGCCAGCGCGGATCGCCGTTCATATTGCTGAGAGTCTCCCAATCTATGCCATCAACACACACCACCCGCAGCTTGCCAGCTTCGATCCATGGCGTGAGCACATGGATCATGCCGCGCTCGGCAAAGTCGTAATAGCGCCCATCCTGACTGGGGAAAGCTATCATCGTGTGGCCATCGTGGCCAAATATTTTGTACTCCATGTCGCGGTTGAGCTGGCGACTGTACCATTTGTGATATTCTACATTCATAAGAAAATTACAAATTACAAGTTACAAATGACAAACTGATGCCCTGAATCCAAATCCCAAACTTAGCGAAGCGATTTCATCGAAGCTTGCTGAGATAATCCTAAATCCTATCTTCAATGTCGTGGATAAACTGGTCCATTTCCTCTTCGGTGGCGAAACGGGCGATGTAGCTCTGATTGCCCATGGCTCCCGACAGGGCATCTGGCACGCGGTCGGTTTGCTTGAGAGCGTAGCCATATTTCTCGAGCATGGCCTTGTGGTCAAGGCGGTATTTCACATTGTCGCGACGTCCAGCGAACACGCAATAGAAATTCTGATGGCTTTCGGGCACCAAGGTGCTGTCGAAAGCAATCATGTCGGCCCATATCTTATAAACATCGGTGCTGTGGGCATAGTTGATCATATCGGGGGTAAATCCGCCGCCAGGACGCATATTCACCTCAAGTGCCACGAAATCGCCGGGGTTGCCAAGGCCGCGGTGGGCACGGTCGAGGCGGAAAAATTCGAGATGCACAAAGCGGCTCTTCACCCCGAAAGCCTTGATAGTTTGACGGCCCCAGAAACGCAGGTTCTCGTTCATATCCTTCTCCACATGATAGATAGAATCGAGATTCTTCTCTACGATGTCGGCTATCGAAGGTGGGCAGATGCTCCAGCTTTCGAATAGGGGGGTGACCCTTGCTGTCGATGATGGCATCGTAGTCGCAGATGTTGCCAGTCACAAACTCCTCGATCACATACTTGTCGGCATGTTCGGCCTCGTTGAAGAAAGCTTCCAAATCATCGTCATCTACGATTTTGAAAGTGCCCACAGCTCCAACGCCCACGTCAGGCTTGGCGAAGAGCGGATAGCCAGCATCCTTGGCGAATTTCTTCACGGCCTCGATGCCTTCGTTGCTCTTTATTTGGCGAGCGGTGCGGATACCGCCGAGGGCATAGTATTTCTTCATCTCCGACTTCTCCTTGATTGCGTGTATGCCATCGAGCTTGATGCCAGTGTTGACATTGAAGTCGGTGCGCAGGCGCGCATCCTGCTCAAGCCAATACTCATTGTTTGACTCAATCCAATCAATCCTGCCATATTTCCAAGCGAAATAAGCGGTGGCGCGATACACCTCATCGTAGTTCTCGAGGTTACTTACCTTAAAATATTCAGTCAGGGCAGCTTTTAGCTGAGGCTTGAGTTCGTGGTAATGCTGGTCGCCGATGCCAAGCACGGTGACTCCATTCTGATGCAGAGCATTGGCAAACTTCCAAGCCGCATCAGGGAAATTGGGGGAGATATATACAAAATTCATTCCGTAACAATAATTATATAGGTTAGAGAAAAATTGAAGGTTAAATGCTGTAAAGACGGCCTGAAGGGTAGAGCCGTCGGCGTTCGCCATTTCGGCATATCCGCTTGAGATGGCCATCGCGCATTCGATAGGCTTCGCCGCAGAGATAGGTGCCACCGTTCTTTATCATAAAATACGATCCATCGGGGAGGCAATATACAGGGTGTTGCTGACTATGCTCTGCCACGATGTCGCGCACCAGACGCTTGCCATCAAGGCGTGCTCGGCGCAATTGTTGGAAGTGGGGCAGGATATTGACCTCGGTAAGGCCGAGGCCATCGGTATAAACCTCATATTCTGGGTCAAGGCTTTCGCCTTTGAGCTCGGGAGGTCCGTAAACATTGGTAGCACAGTTCATCGACCCAGCGCTGATGCCCATTATCACTCCATCCCAGCCATGAAGCAAATCTTTTAGGTGGATATCCTTAAAGAATGCGTTTTCGGTGGGCACGTGGCCACCGCATAGTATGATGAAGTTGGCATCCTGGATAATGCGAGAGGCATATTTTTCGGTGCGCCGGTCGATGACCTCGAAGTGCGAGAAGGCTAAATTGGCATCTTCAAAGCACTCGCGCGTCTCCCAAGCCATACGGTCGGTAATTTCTACATCATCTGGGAATGAACTGACCATGGCACAGCGGATTGGCCGCTTCAGCGCGGCGCTGAGGGCGCTTACGAAGCCGTTGGCTGGATTCAGTGGTCCTGCCCATCCCAATGTGTGGCTGCTTGTGAGAAAAATGGTCATTTTTGCTATTGGGTTTGTTTTAAAGTTGCAAAGTTACTGCTTTTTTCCCATTTTCCCTCACATTTTGTAATATCTTAGTCAAAAATATCGAGGATTATCAAATTGCCAATGTGACAAAATATTAAAATTTTGCAACAGAATAAGGAAATGAGACAGGAAATGTACAAATTAGGTCGTAATGACAAAATGCTATAAAATAAGGGCTTAAATTAGAAAAAATCTATAAAATTTAAAATTTAATGATATTTTGTAAAATTTATTTGGTAGTTTCAGGAAAAGTGTATAACTTTGCGTCGTGATAATAACAAATCCCTCTCTGGGGGTTTCCAAGTACATTTCTAAGGTTTGCTATACTTACTAAAGGTTAATTACGATTCCTTGTGTTTCCAACAAGGTACAATTTCTATTTTTCTAAGGTTTCACTATTTTAATTAAAGAGTTATGAAAAAGATTGTATTAGGTGTTATCATTGGTGCTGCAGCCTTGTGGCTGGCACCAGAGGCGATGGCGGAGGTCACCGTCGCCTCAGAGGGCGACTTCGAGGCCTCGGTCTCTGCTGATTTGGTCACCAGCTACGTATGGCGCGGCCAAGAACTCGGAGGCTTCAGCGTGCAGCCAGGCGTTAGCATCGCCTACAAGGGCCTCAGCCTCAGTGCTTGGGGCTCGACCAGCATCGAGGACAAATGGAACCGCGAGGTGGATTTCACCCTTGCCTATGCTGTGAAAGGTTTCACAATTGGCGTGACCGACTATTGGTTCTCACGCACAGGCGACGGCGAGACTGCTCGCTACTTCAGCTACGGCGCACACAATCCCTACAACTCGCATGTGTGGGAAGGCCATGTAGGCTATGATTTCGGTCCATTGGCTATCGACTGGTACACAAATTTTGCCGGTTGCGACGGCGTGACCCATAAAGGCAAGCGTGCCTACTCATCGTTTGTCGAGCTTACTGTCCCATTCTCAGGCCTTGGGCTTGATTGGGAACTGAAAGGAGGAGCATCGCCATACTGCACAAGCTTCTACAACGCCAACGGATTCGCAGTTACCGAGGCAGCCCTTAAGGCTGCAAAGACAGTCAAGCTTAGCGAAGCCATCACATTCCCCGCGTGGGTACAAATAGCAGTCAACCCCAGAAACTCGGATATATACCTGGTAGCTGGGGTTTCTTTTTGATTAATCATTAAGGATTTGGGATTTGGGTTTTAGGATTTGGAAACAAATCTTATTTCCCAAACCCAAATCCCAAACTCCAAATCCAATTATTTTATGAAAAAGATTGAAGCAATCATCCGCAAGACAAAGTTTGAGGATGTGAAAGAGGCCCTGTTGGCTGCTGACATCGAATGGTTCTCATATTTCGAGGTGCGCGGCGTGGGCAAGACGCGACAGGCTCGCATCTATCGTGGCGTAATGTACGACACCAGCGCCATCGAGCGCATACAGATGTCAATCGTTGTGCGTGACATCAATGTAGAGAAAACAGTAAAGGCAATTATTTCCGCTGCTCAGACGGGAGAGATTGGCGATGGCCGCATCTTCGTCCTGCCGGTGGAGGATGCCATCCGTATCCGCACTGGCGAGCGCGGCGACATTGCTCTCTACAACGCCGAAAAAGCAAAATGAACCATTTAAAATTGAATGTTATGAAACGCATATCTTATAAAGGCCTACTGCTAATGGCCTGCTTGCTGGCCGCGCCTGCCGTAATGGCCGAGGGACCTGGCACCGACAACCTCCCTGACCCTAACGAAACTGTGGCTCAGCTCTCCAACGGCCTCAACACAGTGTGGATGCTGTTGGCAGCCATGTTAGTATTCTTCATGCAGCCAGGCTTTGCTTTGGTTGAGGCTGGTTTCACTCGCACCAAAAACACAGCCAACATCTTGATGAAGAACTTCGTGGATTTCATGGTTGGAGCTCTGCTGTTCTGGTTTATCGGCTTTGGCTTTATGTTCGGCGATGGTGGCTTCCTGGGCACTCCACATCTCTTTGACTATTCATTCTGGACTGGCGACGGGCTGCCATCGGCTGGCTTCTTGGTGTTCCAGACAGTGTTCTGCGCTACGGCTGCTACCATCGTGTCAGGAGCAATGGCTGAGCGCACCAAATTCTCGATGTACCTTGTATATACGGTATTGATTTCTGTATGCATCTATCCTATATCTGGCCACTGGACATGGGGTGGAGGATGGCTGATGAATGGCGAAGAAGGTTCGTTCATGATGGAGACTTTTGGTACTCCGTTCCATGACTTCGCTGGCTCTACTATCGTTCACTCTGTGGGCGGTTGGATTGCCTTGATTGGCGCTGCCATTCTTGGTCCGCGCATTGGCAAATATGGCAAGCATGGTGAGTCAAAAGCTATTCCAGGTCACAATCTTACGATTGCTGCTCTTGGCGTATTTATCCTTTGGTTCGGATGGTTCGGCTTCAACCCTGGTTCACAGCTCGCAGCAGCCACCCCTGATGATCAGGTAGCAATCTCTACTGTATTCTTGACCACCAACTTAGCTGCTTGTGCTGGCGGATTTGTAGCTCTGATGTTGAGCTGGATCAAATATGGCAAGCCATCGCTTTCGCTTACCCTCAACGGCATTTTGGCAGGACTTGTAGGCATCACTGCTGGTTGCGACGCAGTGCCGGCATGGGCTGCAGTGTGCATCGGTGCCATTTGCGGATGCGTAATGATTTACGCTGTTGAGTTTATCGACCAAGTGCTTAAGATTGATGATCCTGTGGGTGCCAGCTCAGTGCATGGCGTGTGTGGTTTCCTCGGCACTATCCTTACAGGGCTCTTTGCCACCGAGGGTGGTCTCTTCCTTGGAGGAGGCTGGGGTATGTTCTTCGCTCAGCTATTCGGAGCCGTGGTTGTTGGCGGCTGGGCCGCTCTTATGGGCTTCGTCATCTTCAAGGGACTTGACATGATTCACGGTTTGCGCGTGCCGCACCGCATCGAAGAGGAAGGCCTCGACATCTACGAGCACGGCGAAAGCGCATACAACTTATAAGATAACAGGATAAAAGGATATCAGGATTTTCCTTACTGTCTTAAAACTGAAAAAACGTTTCTTTTTTACCTTTACCGTCAGCGGGCCGGCCTCCATTGCGTGGATGCTGGCCCGCTTTTATTTCCTAAAATTAGGAAATAGTCACCCTCAGCCACCATTGTAACTAAGAAAGACATAAAATTATTTGGATATTAGGGATTAAATTATTAACTTTGCAATTATTTAATAGTGAATAATTCGATGGTGAATAATTCGATAGTGAATAATTTATGGAGCAACGACTTGACAATCCCTTTGTGGTAGGTAGATACGTGGGCGGAGCCTACTTTTGTGATAGGGAAGAGGAAACAGAGATGCTGGTTCGTCAGCTGCGTAATGGTCGGGATGTGGCTTTGATTTCGCCCCGACGTATGGGCAAAAGCGGACTCATACATCATTTGTTTGCTCGTCCTGAAGTTCAAGAAAAATATAATGTGTTTTTTATAGATATATATTCTTGTTCGTCGCTTAAGGAAATGATTTTTCTCTTAGGCAATGCCATATATAAGCAGCTAAAGCCACGAAGAGAAATTTGGAAAGAAAGATTTTTCCAAATAATCTCTTCATTTAGAGTGGGTCTTAAAATGGATGCTCAATCAGGCCTTCCGGTTTTTGATTTAGGGCTCGGTGATATTTCTTCCCCTGAGACCACTTTAGATGAAATATTTCGATTCTTAAAAGAGTCGGATACGCCTTCCGTATTAGCCATAGATGAGTTCCAGCAAATACTAAAATTTAAGGAGAAGAATGTTGAGGCTCTACTGCGTACGCATATTCAACAATGCCCCAATGTGCATTGGATATTCGCTGGAAGTCAAAGGCATTTGATACAGGGAATGTTTTTGAGTCCTAATCGGCCATTTTATCAAAGTGTAATAACTACTACCTTGCATCAGATACCAATTGACAAATATTGCGATTTCGCAATAGGATTGTTTGAGAATTATGGAAAAACCATAGACAAAGAAATTATAGAGAAGGTATATAGCAGATATCAAGGTTATACCTGGTATATACAAATGGTGCTCAATGAAATATTTGATATAACCATAAGTGGTGACGTTATAAATATCGGCGTCATAGATAAGGCCGTAAATAATATTTTACAGATGCAGTCCGACAATTACAGGGAACAAATGTCCTTATTGACAACAACTCAGAAAACTCTCCTGCAGGCTTTAGCTCGTGAGGGTGAAGTTTCAGATATAACTTCTGTAGATTTTGTAAAGCGCAATTCTTTGAGTTCTCCAGCCACTGTACAAAGTGCATTGCGTCGGCTTCTATCATTAGATATCGTAACTCGTAACGAATCAATCTATCGCATCACCGACTTTTTCCTTTCACAATGGCTTCGCCAAAATATCTAAACATCGAGGGAAATTTATTTTTTTGTCCAAAAAGTTGCATTCCTTGATGCCAGAGGATTTCTCCGACCTTACCTAAAAGCCAGAAGGAGTTTCGCAGCTGATGGATTTTCCCCTTTTTCACTAATATGTTGCCAGAAGGTGGCAACCGCCGCATTGTGTGCCGTCGCAGAAGAGTTGATGAAGAGGATTTCTTTGGCATGTTGTTAATGATGCGCGGTGCCGACTTCATTGGTGCCATAAATCTCAGATGATCATGAAAATAAAAGTTTGCCCCAGTCCTTTGCAACCCGGATTTGACTTGTATTCACCCAGTGCACTCCGACAATTGTTCTCAGGAAAGGCAGTCTCTTGGCGTTACTATTGGACTTAAGCCTAGTTACTCCATATCCCTGCACAGCATAGTCGTAGAAAATACTTGTTGGGTATTGGTTTGATAGCCACCATGGTGGCTACCAAACCTACTTGGGTTTGGAGGATAAACCTTATTGAAAGGATAACCTCCAAGGTCTCTGTCGATATAATCAGCATCGTTATAGTCTTCTATTTTCATAAGGAGAAATTCAGAATTATGGGAGAATAGTAAGAGAATTTAGAAGATGTCCAAGAAAAAATAAGTGATAGTAGATAGTGAAATTCAAAAATGTCTAGGCCCCCTCCTTTATAAAAGAAAGGTTCCTGGACATTTTTCTCTTTCCTAATTAAATAGGTTGTACATCGTCAAGCACATTAATGAGATCAATGAGTTTGTGACCATCTATCTCAAAGTTCTCAATGAAATTATTTGCACTTGGAAAGTGTTTGATTTTGGCTGTGTAGTGATCGTCGCTAAGCCAAACACCATTTTCTCTATCATTCATTACATGATAAACTTTACCTTTAAAAGTGAACTCCAAGTCATAGCCCATAACCGCAAAGTCATAGAAAAGAGTCTCTCTAAAGGAATCTTTGTACCCATGATAGAGATTGCCAGTAGAAGTATCTGTAGGAGGATACTTCTTGTTGAAAGGATAGCCCGCAAGGTCTCTCCCTATGTCTCCATAATCATTCATATTCACGTATGGTCTTAAGAATCTGTTTCATTTTTATAGTTAAGGTTCCTTATTTGAAACTTCTGAGACATAAATTAATCAATTTGTCTTTATGTCAGTGTCTGGTTAGGGATTGGTAGAGGGAGAAGAGGTGGGCGAGACAGGATGATTCGGTGGTGGATTTTATGGGAAGGCCGTAGGCTGCCATAACGGCGCGGTCGTTTTCTTGGTGGGCGCGGCGCAAGGGGCCAGGCATAGTGGTTTCGTCGTAGAGGTCGGCAAGGCTGCTGTCGGGGTACATGGCGCGCGCGTCAAGGATGGCTTGGGCTGTAGCCTCAATCTTGGCTTTTTGTTCTTCTGTTGGCTCAGGCCAAGGGAAGTTATTATAAACAATATCCTTAGAATATCGGTAACGCATTTCAAGCCTGCCGCATACCGCTCTCATCCAAGCCATGTGCACATTGCTGGTAAGCACGCCAAAGTGATATAGAGTGGCATCGGGAATGATATGCACAGAATCGCTGACTATATTGTCAGGTGTCATAAAACCGATAGGAATGTATTTGCGCTTTTCTGAAGATACACGGGGGATCAGCAAGAAATTGGTCTTTGGCATATTCTCCACTAAGTAATTAGCCGGAATATCAGCTCCTTTCTTAGTAGAGGATCTCTTACTTGAAAGCCTAAACTCTCTTACTGCTTCAATTCTTTTAAGGCAATTAGGCATCTCCCTTAGTTCACGAGGGGAGCAAGCACCTAACCATAAGCAATATCGAGGCTTTCTATTGATAAATTCTTGTGCTCCATAGAAAGGATGAAAATAATCTTTGGATTTTGGCTCATTTTTGATGAACTCTAACATTTCTTCTTTGGTAAAGAGATAATTGCCATCATCTATTGGCTGACAACCTATTCCGATGCTTGGCACATCGCACAGCGGATTGCTCCGGCTTTCTATAAATACATTCTGCGCTGGCACAAGATAGGCGTTTACATTGTCGTATTCCAATGATTTTTCAGGACTGCAAATGCGAGGCTTGGCTTCGTTCGGTGTAATGCTGAATCCAACAATCACCACATGCACATGGGCTTTGATTGAAGCTTCGCTGTCCCAGCGGAAAGTAGGCCATGCGAAATCAATATGCACTCCGTTTTCCTCAAAAAGAGGTTTCCAGAGGTTTGCAACTTGCTCGCCCTGAGTGATTGAATTGGTTGACACCAATGCAGTGCGTATATCGGTGCCTCGCATCA
>JAJBUG010000065.1 GCA_020860515.1 Bacteroidales bacterium
CACTTCACTCCGAGCTTGGTACACTTCACTCCGAGCTTGGTACACTTCACTCCGAACTTGATACGGAATATCTTTAGTTTTTGAAAAATTTTTAAAATTGATTGAGAAAATTTTCTCTGATTGGAGAAAAATCCTTAACTTTACACTTTCTTTTATAAAACTACCTATCGATACATTAAATACTACATAATATCATGGCTGAATCCAACCTTGAAGAACTATATGAGTTCAAAGAGAAGTCGGAGAAACTTGGACTTGTTCTCGGAGAAGACCTGCTTGCCCAATTGAAGGAAAAATAGGACGAACTGATTCGTAGCGAAGTAATCCCTGTAATCCATGAAAGCATAGAGCCTGCTTTGCGCCCCGTAAGGCGCAAACTCGTACTCGTTGTAGAGTACGATCCTGATGAGGGGTTACAAGTAAGAGTATCTCGAAAGGTTAACGTGACAAAGATGATGGCTGATGCAAAGGTGCTCACACCGGATCCAATAGTGCAACACCAATCCCAGTTATCCAAAGAACGTCGCCAACAAATCAACCCCCGCACAGGATTGTGCATCACACTTAATGGTGAAACAATTTGTGAAAGCACTGGCAAAGACACTCTGGCTGAATTTGTGCGCCGAGTTGGAGCAGAAAGAGTACGCTCGGTAGGAATCACTTGCTGTGGAATTCCTTTGGTTTCAAACCGACGCGGCCCCAAGTATGGAGCACGCCAAACCGAGGTGGGCCGAGGCTGGTTACTTGTAACAAATTCTTCTACGAGAGAAAAATGCAGTCAGGTGGAAAGAATAGCCCAAGCTCTAAGGCTTAACTGTCATGCAGAAATCATCAAGTAAAAAAATGGGAGCCTTTTTGGCTCCTATTTATGTCTTAAGAAAAAAGATCTCGGTATTACAAAATAATATAAAAAGTAACCTATTGAAGAAGACGAAAGATAGCAAGACATTAGGAGAAGCGTACAAGTAGGCTCCAAAAGTGTATAAGTAGATGGACCAGAGGCCGAGAAAAGTGTACAAGTAGAGCCAAAGTGTCTAAGTAGATGGTTTCTTCAAAGCATGGATAGAATTATGTGGCTCCAAGTAGAATTGTTTACTTTTAGGAAAACTTTTCCTTAACTTATTTGTAATAATTAGAACTTTTCAGTAACTTTGCAACCACAAACTTAAACTAATGGAAATTAAAAACATCTACCATAATAGAATATTTAGCATCCAGTTTGATGGTTCAGACATGGATGAATACAACCTTGCCTTTTCCTTATGGAGAGATATTGAGTATCTATCTAATTATTTTGAACGCAACTTTGGGGTTATAGATAAAGACTTTTGGAGAGAGAATAACATACCAATTGACTCTTTAGATGAGATAATAAGTTGGGTAGCAAAAGATGCAGTACTTTTAGAAAAGTTTATTAAAAAATTGTATATAATAGTGTATCTGAAAACAAACCTGATTTAGATACATATTTTAAGCCTTTAGATGGCCAATATTCTTTTGTTCATACTTTAGTTCCCTCTAAAGGTTATGGAATATATCCACATTCTATGTTAAGGCTTTATGCCATAAAAGTGGATAAGAATACCTATATTGTGGTACATGGTGGGATAAAACTTACTGCTAAAATAAGTGGTACACCAGAACTAAACAAAATTGTTTTTAATAAGATAGATAATGTAATCCATTTTCTTAAAGATAATGGTATTATTGATGTTTCTGATATTATTTAGAGATTATGAAATTTAATGTAGAAAAATTGAAGGCCATCGCAAAGCCTGCCTCACCTGAGGCAATGGCTGCACTCGAATTTGACATTGAGAATAGTGACTGGATTTTAGAATCGATATCCATAGCTATGAACATTCGTTCTCTCCTAAAGGATAAAGGAATCTCCCAAACTCAACTGGCTGAGAAACTCAATGTATCCAAGGGTCAAGTGAGCAAATTGCTTTCTGGGAGAGAGAATTTTTCTCTTAAAACCATATCAAGACTTGAAAAAGCACTTGACACCAAGCTCATCTCAGTCATATCACCAAATGATAAAAGACCTAAGCCATACCCCATTGAAGAGGAGAATAGTGCTTCTTTATTTGTAGCAGAACCTTGAACTTTGGTTGAGACTGCTCTACTTGAGCCTCTTTTCCCCACCCCCACGTCACCTAATCAAAAATATCGTAAAACTAAGTGATATATCTACCTTTCAAACAGCCCACGAATTAGCCTTGCAATGGAAACAATGACTTTCAAAGACATCCTCAACATATTCCGCAGAACATTTCTCGGACAAATTGTTGTAAATATAAAGAATTGTTAGTAAATTTGCAAAGCCTCCGCTATGGGAGGTATTAGTTATAGGTTGTATAGCTTCCATTCTGGAGGTTCAAATCATTTGTTAAATAAGTATATGAGCAAACGGACATACATAAGTTTTGATTGGTCGAATTTGGAAGAAATAAAAGAGACAGAGCGAGAAGAAGGCAAGATGGAGGGGGAAATAGAAGGAATGATTAAGGGAAAGATAGAAGGAAAGATAGAAGGAAAGATAGAGATAGCCCGCAATATGAAAGCCGAAGGCATTCCTGCTGATGTTATCTCCAAATGCACCGGCTTATCCTTAGAGGAAATCGAAAAGTTATAGGGATACTCACTTTATTCCTCTATTATTATCCAGTTGGGCTCTATGTTACGAATTTCTGCTGAGAAGTTTACTCCAAATACCCCAAGACAGGCTTCAGCTTGATATCCATCGGAGTGCGGAGAGATCAAAGTTTAAATCGACCAGTTGGTTGGCTATTAGCGATGGGGCGCCACTTTGAAACCAGTAATCCTCAAGAAGTCAATCACAGAAAGCATTGAGCAGACTGAATGGATTTAGCACTCCTCTTAGCTCACGCGAGAAATTTACCTCCCCCGGTTTCACCGGGGGCTACCATGTAGAGCCCTCTGGGCTTTTTGGCAAAAGTTTATACGTATGCTAAGAGAAAAGTTGGAGTAACAAGTGGGATTTGGAAAAAAATTGCTAACTTTGCACTTTATTTCGTAAACATATACAAATATGGCAGAAGAACTGGAAAAAACTGACTCGGTAGATGAGGGCGCTAAAGGCCTCAACTTCGTAGAGGAAATTGTATATAACGACCTCAAAGAGGGCAAGAATGGCGGACGCCTTAACACTCGTTTTCCCCCAGAGCCTAACGGATATCTGCACATCGGACATGCCAAGGCCATCTGCATGGACTTCGGTGTGGCTGAGAAGTTCGGCGGCACTTGCAACCTCCGCTTCGACGACACCAATCCTGTGAAAGAAGATGTGGAATATGTGGATTCAATCAAGGAGGACATCCACTGGCTTGGCTTCGATTGGGGCGACCGCGAATATTATGCCAGCGACTACTTCCCACAGCTCTACGACCTGGCCATCCGCATGATTAAGGAGGGAAAAGCCTACGTTGACGACCAGACATCTGAGCAGATTGCCGAGCAGAAAGGTTCGCCCAACGCTCCTGGGAAGGAGAGCCCCTACCGCAACCGCTCGGTGGAGGAGAACCTCGACCTTTTCCAGAGAATGAATGCCGGGGAATTTGAGGAGGGCGCACGCGTGCTGCGCGCCAAGATTGACATGAGCAGCCCCAACATGCACTTCCGCGACCCCATCATGTACCGCATTATCAAGCACCCACACCACCGCACAGGCACTACCTGGAAGGTATATCCCATGTATGACTTCGCCCATGGCCAGAGCGACTATTTCGAGGGTGTCACCCACTCGATTTGCACCTTGGAGTTTGTGGTGCACCGTCCGCTCTACGAGTACTTCGTGAAGGAGCTTGCCGACGAGAGCTATTGCCCGCGCCAGATCGAATTTAACCGTCTCAACCTCACCTACACCGTGATGAGCAAGCGCAAGTTGCTGCAGCTCGTAAAGGAGGGCTTGGTCGACGGCTGGGACGATCCGCGAATGCCCACCATCAGCGGCATGCGTCGCCGCGGCTACACTCCGCAGTCGATCCGCAACTTTGTGGATACCATCGGCTACACCAAATACGAGGCCCTGAATAGCATCAGCCTGCTTGAGCATGCTGTGCGCGACGACCTCAACCGCATCGCCACCCGCGTGATGGGCGTAATCAACCCCCTGAAGGTAGTTATCACCAACTATCCCGAGGACAAGGTGGAGATGGTAGAGATGGAGAACAATCCCGAGGATCCCAACGGCGGCAAGCACCAGATGCCATTCGCCCGCGAAATTTACATCGAGCGCGACGACTTCATGGAGAATCCTCCAAAGAAATTCTTCCGACTCGCCCCTGGCGCTGAGGTGCGCCTCAAAGGCGCTTACATTATTAAATGTGAAGAAGTGGTGAAGGATGCCGACGGCAACATCACTGAGTTGCGTTGCACCTACGATCCTGCCACCCACAGCGGAGCACCCGGAGCCGCCCGCAAGGTGAAGGGCACACTCCACTGGGTTTCGGCCAAGCACGCCGTGGATGCCGAGGCACGAATGTACGACCGCCTTTTCAGCGTGGAGAATCCCGCAGCCGAGCCCGACCGCGACTTCCGCGACATGCTCAACCCCGATTCACTCAAGGTAATCGAAGGCATCAAGATTGAGCCATTCGCTGCCGAGATAGCCAAGCAGGGGGCCAAGCTGCAATTCCAGCGCATCGGATATTTCACTCCCGACTATTGCTCGACCCCCGATAAGCTGGTTTTCAACCGCACCATCGGCCTGAAGGACAGCTGGGAAAAAGAAAAAACAAAAGCTAAAGACTAAAGACTAAAGACTAAAACCTAAAGACTAAACCAAAAAATGAGTCTCGACGACGATCAGCAATACGCAGAAAATCGCGATGAACTGCTCAACCGCTTCCGCGAGAGTTTGAAAAAGCCCATGTCGGAGCGATATTTCGATGAGGATGACCTTGTCGAAATATTCGACTATGCTGGCGACCTCAACGATGATTTTCTGCGTATGGAGGTGCTGATGTGCGGAGCCCGATACTACCCCGACAGCGAACAGCTGCTCGAGCGACGCGGCATTTTTTACTCACAATACAGCGACGAAGCCCGCGAACAGTTTTTGCTGCATACCGACCCCTCAGGCAATCCGATTCTCGAAATCCTAACAGTGCGCAGCAATCCCCCCGAAGACGACAAGGCAAAAGAGACGCTCGACGCCATGCTCAACCGCTATGAATCGCTGACCGACGAAGAGGTGATCCAATTCATTGACCTGGCGTCATCGCTCGACCAATGGGACTGGATTCGCTCCAATATGGATCGTCTGCGCAAAAAGGCCCAATACCTCAATGTGCTGCTCTACGAGGTAGCCATCGTGGCAGAGCTGGCCCAGGATTACGCCTACGGAGCCCAGATGATGGAGGAGCTTACGGAGATTGAACCATTCAACAGCTATTTCTGGATGCTACTGGCACGGCTCTATGCTCAGGCCAACGACCAGGAACGGGCCATGTCGGCAATCGACTATTCACTGGCCATCAATCCCGATTCGGCTCCTTCGCTGCTAATCAAAGCCAAGCTGCTCAATTCCAACGAGGGGAGCATGAAGGAGATTATCAAGCTATGCAAGCGAGCCCTGGAACTCGCGCCAGGCGATATCGACGTGCTGAGATTTCTCTCGATGGTGTATCAGAACGCCGGAGTGCCTGAAATGGCCGAGAAGCTGCTCACCGAGGCTCTGGACCAAGTGCCAGAAACTGACAATCCCGACGACCGCCAGCGAGTATTCGACATCATACCCGAGCTAATCCTGCTCCAGCCCAAAAACATAGGCCGGCTGCTCGATCGCTTTTTCCGTGCCAGCGATGAAAATTCACATCTCATGTGGGCATCGTGGGCCCAGCAGCTGTCGATGCAAGGCCATCCTGAGATTGCGCGAGAAATCATTAAATGCTTCGAGCGCAACACTGGCAACAAGATTCCATCTCTATTCGGCATCGAAGATGCGTTTACCGACAAGAACTTCGCTGAGGCCATCAACGAGGTGGCTGATTATGTCAACACTATCGGCAGTTCCGAGGAATTTTTCCCCTCGCTATTGGCTATCCACCTGATGGCGCTGGCCAAGACCGAAGGGCCCGAGGCAGCGATAAGGCTGGCCCAGCAGGTTTCCGACGAAGTGGATCTCAACAGCTTCCACAGCATCAACTCCAAGCTCGAATATCTGGGATTGCAAATGCTAATCAACGATATCAAGACCCGCAACAATAGGCATCTGTCGCTCAAATTCTGGCGCGACAAATACGACCCCCTCAACTATTGGAATACCACAGAATAACACTTTCAACGATATAAACCTCCGACTTATGGTTGTATTCTTTAAAAAAGGTTCATCAACTATTTACGCCGTAGAGAGTGCCAATCCTCTTTCGGCACAAGACAAGGAAAAGCTGAGCTGGCTTTTCGACGGAGCCACACCGCTCGCCTCAACTTCGCTCAAGGGCACCTACGTGGGCCCGCGCCGCGAAATGATTACCCCCTGGAGCACCAATGCCGTGGAAATCACCCAGAACATGGGGCTCGACGGCATCAAGCGAATCGAGGAATTCACCCTCTCGCGCGACGAAGCCCCAGCCCACGACAAAATGCTGCAGCGCGTGTACCATGGCCTCGACAGCAAAGTATTTGAGATCAAGCGCCAGCCCGAAGAAATTGTCTATATCAACGACATCAGCGAATACAACCTCAAAGAAGGCTTGGCTCTGAGCCACGATGAAGAGGAATATCTGCGCCAATTGGCCGAAAAGCTGGGGCGCCCCCTAACCGACAGCGAAGTGTTCGGTTTCTCTCAGGTCAATTCAGAGCATTGCCGCCACAAGATTTTCAACGGCACCTTCATTATCGACGGCGAAGAGAAACCATTGTCGCTCTTCAAACTCATCAAAAAGACCTCGCAAACCAATCCTAATGGCTTGGTTTCGGCCTACAAGGACAATGTAGCCTTCGTAAAGGGCCCAAAAATTAAGCAATTCTCGCCAACCGAACCGAGCGAACCATCATATTTTGGCGAACGTGAAATCCAATCGGTGATTTCACTCAAAGCCGAAACCCACAACTTCCCCACCACCGTGGAGCCATTCAACGGCGCTGCCACTGGCAGCGGCGGCGAGATTCGCGACCGCTTAGGCGGTGGGCGCGCTTCTCTGCCATTGGCTGGCACGGCTGTGTACATGACCTCTTATCCCCGCCTCTCGCCTGAGCATCGCTGGGAATTGATGATGAATCCGCGTGTTTGGCTCTACCAGACCCCGGCCGAGATTCTAATCAAGGCCTCGAATGGCGCCAGCGACTTCGGCAACAAATTCGGCCAGCCGCTCATCTGCGGCTCGCTGCTCACATTTGAGCACGACGAAAATGGCAAGCTATATGCCTACGACAAGGTAATCATGCTGGCTGGCGGCGTAGGCTTCGCAACTGCCGATCAGGCCATCAAAGGCGAACCCGAGCCTGGCCAGAAGGTAGTGCTGATGGGTGGCGACAATTACCGCATCGGCATGGGAGGCGGCGCTGTGTCATCGGTTGATACTGGCCAATATGACAACTCGATTGAGCTCAATGCTGTGCAGCGCGCCAATCCCGAGATGCAGAAGCGCGTGGCAAATGTAATCCGCGCCTTAGCCGAATGTGAAAACAATCCCATCATTTCAATCCACGACCATGGCGCAGGCGGACACCTCAACGCTCTTAGCGAACTCGTCGAGGCTACGGGCGGCGTGATTGACATGAGCCAGCTCCCAGTGGGCGACCCCACCCTCTCGTCGAAGGAAATAATCGGCAACGAGAGCCAGGAGCGAATGGGCATCGTAATCAAGGCCGAGGATATCCCTTACGTTGAGCAATTGGCTCAGCGCGAGCGTGCTCCGCTGTATGTGGTAGGCGAAACCACTGGCGACCATCGATTTGTGTTCAAGCAGGCTGATGACGTCAAGCCTATCGACCTGGCTATGGCCGATATGTTTGGCAACTCGCCTAAGACAGTAATGGAGGACCACACAGTGGTCGAAAGCCACAAACCCGTTGACACCGACCCAGCCAACATCGAGCAATACATCCACGATGTACTCTCGCTCGAAGCCGTGGCTTGCAAGGATTGGCTTACCAACAAGGTTGACCGCTCAGTTTCGGGCCGCATTGCTCGCCAGCAATGCCAGGGCGAAATACAACTGCCACTGAGCGACTGCGGCGTTGTAGCCCTGGATTACGAGGGCAAGGCTGGCATCGCCACCAGCATCGGCCATGCTCCCCAGGCAGCCCTGGTGGATGCTGCCGCTGGCAGCGTACTGGCTGTGGCCGAGGCTTTGACCAATATAGCAGGAGCCAATTTGAAGAAAGGCTTGAAGAGCGTTTCGCTCAGCGCCAACTGGATGTGGCCTTGCAAAAACGAGGGCGAAGATGCCGCACTCTACCGCGCTGTGCAAGCCTGCAGCGACTTCGCTTGCGCCCTTGGCATCAACATCCCCACTGGCAAGGATTCGCTGTCGATGACCCAGAAATACGGCCAAGACAAGGTATTTGCGCCTGGCACCGTAATCATCTCTGCTGGCGGCGAAGTGGCTTACGTGCGTCGCACCGTAGGCCCAGTGATGAAGAACGATCTCAATTCACAATTCTATTATATCGACTTCTCAAGCGACAGCTTGAAGCTCGGCGGCAGCGCACTGGCTCAGACACTGAATCGCGTAGGCGACGAAGTGCCCACCGTAAAGGATGCCGACAAGTTTGCCGTGGCTTTCAACACTGTGCAGAAGCTTGTGACTGGCCGCAAATTATTGGCCATGCATGATGTCAGCGCTGGCGGCTTGATCACCACAATGCTTGAGATGGCGTTTGCCAACGTGGCAGGCGGCATCAAGCTCTACACCGACGGCTTCAAGATGTACGGCGAAGAGGATTTGGTGAAGATTCTCTTTGCTGAGAATCCAGCCGTAGTAATCCAAGTGGCCGACAAGCAAAAGGAATCAGTTGAGGCTCTGCTCGACGAGGCTAAGCTGCGCTACTTCCCCATCGGCTGCCCGCAGCCTGAGCGCGTGGTTATGGTAACTCACGGCGACGAAGAGCGCCTATTCGGCATCGATTACCTGCGCGACGTATGGTACGAGCCCAGCTATCTGCTCGATTGTCTGCAAAGTGGCGACAAGTGCGCTGCCATGCGCTTCAATAATTACAAGAAGCAGCCTATCCGCTATGCCCTGCGCAAGGATTTCAGCGGTCGCCTTGCCAGCTATGGCTTGGAGAATCGCGACGCTCAGCCTCGGAGCGCCAAGGCAGCCATTATCCGCGAGAAGGGTGTGAATAGTGACCGCGAGATGGCCTACAGCCTCTATCTGGCAGGCTTCGATGTGAAGGATGTGCACATGACCGACCTGATGAGCGGACGCGAAACCCTGGAGGATGTAAATATGATTGTGTTCTGCGGCGGATTCAGCAACAGCGACGTGCTTGGCAGCGCCAAGGGCTGGGCCAGCGGCTTCGTATGGAACGAGAATGCAAAGCGCGCGCTCGACAATTTCTACAAGCGCGACGACACCCTGAGCCTTGGCGTATGCAATGGTTGCCAGCTGATGGTGGCTCTCAATCTCATCAACCCCAGCCACGAGAAGCAGAGCCGCATGGACCACAACATCAGCCATAAGTTTGAGTCAGAGTTCGTGGGAGTAACCATCCCCGAAAACAATTCAGTGATGTTCGGCAATCTCTCAGGCACCAAGACTGGTGTATGGGTAGCTCACGGCGAGGGCCGCTTCATCCTGCCCGAAGGCTTGGAGAAATACAATGTGATTGCCCGCTACAACTACAAGGCTTATCCAGGCAATCCTAACGGTTCGGTAGGCGGCGTAGCCGGCATCGTAAGCGACGACGGTCGCCATGTGGCCATCATGCCCCACCCCGAGCGCAGCATCATGCCATGGCAGTGCGCCTACTATCCTCGCAATCGCCGCAACGACGACGTGACCCCTTGGTTCAAAGCCTTCGTCAACGCGCGCCTCTGGATAGAAGAGAGGATTTAGGATTAAGGTTTAAGGCCCTCCCAGATGGCTCTTAACACTTAATACTTAAAACTTAAAACTAAAATGATACGCTTTTCTCCCTGCAAAATCAACATCGGGCTCGACGTGGTAGAGCGTCGGCCCGATGGTTATCACAATATTGTCACTGCCATGGTGCCTGTGCCATGGCACGACATCATTGAGATCATCCCTCAGGAATCAATCGGTGCCCTATTTTATGGCAATGAAAACACAGCCCTGAAGGTGCTGGGCAACCCCGTGGACTGTCCTCCTCAGGACAATCTGGTGATGAAAGCTTACTGGCTGATGGCTAACCAATACTTCTTGCCAGCCGTAGATATTATCCTGCAAAAAATCGTACCCGACAATGCTGGCCTCGGAGGCGGTTCGGCTGATGCAGCCACCACTCTGCTGCTGCTCAACGAAGTTTTCCACAAGGATGCAAGCCGCGAGGATTTGGAGAAATTGGCAGTGAAACTGGGTGCTGATTGCGCATTCTTCCTCCACGACCGCCCAATGCTTTGCACAGGCATCGGAGCCGACATGACCCCTATCGATTTGCCTCTGCAAGGCTGGCATCTGCTCATTGCGAAGCCGCAGACCGAGCGCGTGAGCACCGCTGTGGCTTATTCGCGAGTGAAGCCTTCGCAGCCAAAAGTGCCGCTCGAGGAGCTGCTGCTTCTCCCCGTAGAGGAATGGCAAGGCAGGGTCAAGAATGATTTTGAGCCCAGTGTGTTCGCCTTTGCGCCCCAATGCGCGGCAGTGAAGCAAACAATGCTCGATGCTGGAGCCACCTACGCTTCAATGTCGGGCTCAGGCGCAAGCATCTATGGCCTGTTCAAGACTGACAATTTGTCACGTCAGTGCCAAGAGCTGCTTTCCCCTACCTGCACTACATTTGCCTGCACCCTGTAAAACTCGGTGATAACGGTGGGCCCAGTTCCTGGATTTTCTCATATCATAAGAATTAATTGACTGCAAAAACCTTAAACCTCAATAAATTGTTATAAAATTGACTTCTCAGGGAGATTTTATGCCAAATTCGATGATTCTGGCAAAGTTTTTGTTAGTATATTATTAAATACAATTACGATATGAGCAATAAAAACAAAAAAGATAAGATTCAAGAGGAGAACCCCAAGGCTGCTAAGCAGGCTGAAAAGGACGCCTCAATGGTATTGGAAGAAGAGCAAGCACCCGAAACAGAAATCAATGATGTGGTAAGCGACGACACTGAGGAGGCCGAGGTGGCTGCTATGTTCGACAAGCTGCAAGAAACTGAGAAGAAGCTTGAGGAAAAAAGCAAAGACTATCTATTTCTGATGGCCGACTTTGACAATTACCGCAAGCGTACCCTCAAGGAAAAAGCTGAAATTGTGAAAAATGCGTCGGAGCGAATACTTAAGGAGCTCCTGCCAATCGTCGATGATTTCGAGCGCGGCCTCGAAGCTACCAAGGACGATACCGACGGCCAGAACGTGCGCCAAGGCTTTGAGCTTATCTATAACAAACTGGTCAAGCTGCTCGAAAGCAACGGCGTAAAGCCGATCGAAAGCACTGGCAGGGATTTTGATTCTGATCTCCACGATGCTATTGCTCGAATCCCAGCTCCAAGCGAGGATGTCAAGGGCAAGGTTATCGATACTACCACCAAGGGATACACCCTCAACGACAAGGTTCTGCGCCACGCCAAAGTAGTTGTGGCTGATAAATAACCAATAGCTTATTCTCATAGCAATATGGACAACAAACGAGATTACTACGAGGTGCTTGGCGTGAGCAAAACCGCCACCCCCGACGAAATAAAACGAGCTTACAGGAAACTTGCCATCAAGTATCACCCTGACAAGAATCCTGGCGATAAGGCTGCCGAGGAGAAATTCAAGGAGGCAGCTGAGGCCTACGATGTCCTTAGCAATGAGGAAAAGCGCCAGAAATACGACCAATTCGGCCACTCGATGGGACCGCAAGGCTTCGGCGGAGGCGGCCAGTATTACCAGAGCGGCGGAATGTCGATGGAGGATATCTTCGCTCAGTTTGGCGACATCTTCGGCGGAGGCGGCTTCAGTGGCTTTGGCGGTTTCGGCGGCGCTACTGGCGGCAGTGCCCGCACTCGCAAGCGCACGCGCCGAGGCAGCGACCTGCGAATCCGAGTAAAGCTGACCCTCGATGAAATTGCCAAGGGCACTCAGAAGACCCTCAAGATTCCCACCTACGTAAAATGTGACCATTGCAACGGCACCGGAGCCAAGGACGGAGTGGCTTTTACCACTTGCCACACCTGCCATGGCACTGGCACCATCAACCGTGTGCAGCAGACTATCCTGGGCGCTATGCAGAGCCAAGCTGAATGTCCTGAGTGCGACGGCACGGGCAAGACTATCAGCGAGCAGTGCCAATACTGTCATGGCGAGGGCGTAGTGCGCAAGGATGAGCAGATTTCATTCAACATCCCTGCCGGCGTAAGCGATGGCATGACACTGACTGTGCGCGGCAAGGGCAATGCTCCGCGCCACGGAGGCGAGAATGGCGACCTGCTTGTAGTAATCGAGGAGATTAAGCATCCCGAGCTGATCCGCGACGGCAATGATGTGATCTACAACCTGATGCTCGACACCCCCACCGCAGTACTTGGCGGCAGCGTAGAGGTGCCCACCATCGGAGGCCGCGCCCGCTTGAAGATTGCCCCGGGCACTCAGCCAGGCAAGGTGCTGCGTATGCGCGGCAAGGGCCTGCCAAATCCCGACGGCTATGGCACTGGCGACGAGCTGGTCAACGTGATGGTTTACATGCCCGAGAATCTGAGCCCAGCCGAGAAGAGCGCAATTGAGAGCCTGAAAGGCTCGCCCAATGTGCAGCCAAGCGAGGCTGAAAAGCACCGTCTGTTTTCAAAACTAAAACACATTTTCGAACAAAATGAAGGCAATCAATAAGTTGATAGCCCTTATGATATTGGGAACAACTTTCACCGGTTGTTCCCTTTTTTCTAACAAGGGTACCACAGTTACTGGCGACCAAGCCACCACATCCACCGTAAGCGCCACCCCCGGCCTCGATGCTACCCAAAGCGAGGTGCTGGGGCGCCTGACTGGCGACTGGAGCATCGTGTCGGTCAACAACAAGACACTCGTTGTAGATGAGGACCAGCCTTATCTGATTTTTGAGCCAGAAAAGGGGCAGTTCTATGCCAGCAATGGCTGCAATATCATCAATGGCGATTACAGTTTGCTGGCCAATGGCAACATCCAATTCTCCAATGTGATATCATCGCGCATGGCTTGCCCGGTGCAATGGTATCATGATGCCATATCGCAGGTGCTCAACGACGGCGTGACCGTGAAGATAAAATCCTACAACCAGGGCAATGAGAGCTACTTAGACATTATTTCCACCTCGGGCAGCAAGCTGATGACACTGCGCCGCCACAACATGGAGATGATCAATGGCAAATGGCTGGTGACACAGATTGGCGACTTGCATGTGAGCAATCCCGAGGTGAACCTGTTCTTTGACATTCCCGAGCTTAAAGTGCATGGCAATACTGGCTGCAATTATTTCAACGGAGAAATTCTGATTGACACCCAGGTGCCCAGCTCAATCTCTTTCTCCCAGATGGCAGTTACATTGAGCATGTGCCCCGACAGCGAGACTGAGATGGCAATGCTTGTGGCTCTGGAGGAAACACACACTTATCGCCTGCAGGGCTCATCCCTCTACTTCCTCAATTCGCAAGGCAAAGTCGTGATGAAGCTCCACCGCGAATAACACTCCCTTCTATACAACAAATCGAAGCCTCGGCCAACAATCTGGCCGAGGCTTCGACTTATTAAAGGTACACTTATGTATTATTTCAGCAATACCTTTTGGGTGTTGACCTTGCCATTTGCACTGGTGCTGCGCATTATATAGAGTCCATTGGTGGGTTTATCTACTCGCACACCTGCTATATTGAAGTATTCGGTTGAAATCACCTCGTTGCTGGTCTCAAGGTCAGCAATTCCGCTTGTGACGTCAACTGTTACCAGATCTGATTTGTAAAGCTCGCCGTCAAAACCTTCGAAGAATACCTGCACACCCATCGTTTCCACGCCTTCGCACATCGGAGTGATGCCCAAATTGGTAGTTGTGTACCAATAGAGATAATAGGTGTAAATGTTGCTATAAGGCATGTCCTCAAAATCTTCCTCGATTGGTTCGCCTGTATTCATGTCTAAAAATAGGAAATCATCATAATAAAGGGTCAGCAGCGCACCATTGATATAGATGTTATAGTACATTCTGTCGCGATCGAGCAAGTAACCATTTACATTGCTGTCGGGCATTGTCCAGTTGTACTCGTCGTAATAGTCGTAATAGTAATTATACACTGGATTGGTGGGATTGGCATTCTGATCTTCTATCGTTTGGAAGCGGATTGATGGGCTTTCGTAGGCAGCATAGTAGTAAATTTCATCAGGATATGCATTCTCAAACATTATCTGACCCTGAGCCGAGGTGAAGCACTTGGCCTCTGCATCATAGTCAAATACAAGGCTTGGAATAATTTCCCAATCTAAATTAGTAGCTACCATATAAAAATCCATTTCATAGAAAGAATAGTAGCCTAAGTATTGACCCGAAGGAAACACATATTGACCCTCGGCGTTAAGGCTGCCCTTGACCACGGCCTCAGGGAAAAGGACCGAAAAGCCCTGGATATACACATCGTCGCCATCAAAGCCTATGCCTACGAACATGTTGCAATCTATCGACAGGAATGCCCAATTTGTATCGATTTCCACGCCTTCGGGCAATGTAATGGCTTCGTCGCTGTCAGATGCACGGCTTTCAAGACGTGCTTTTGAGCTTGAATCCTGAGATTGGATTCGGAGTTCGGGGTTGCGCTGCTGGTTGTTGAACCCTGGAGCTTTGAGCTGTGCGCTGCATGTGAGCATGGCAACAACAGCAAGAATTAGTGTAAAAATTTCTTCATTTTATTGGTGTTTTTGATTCTACTGTGCAAAAGTAGTATCAATATTCTAAGAAAAAGTTAGGTAAACCTAACATTTTGATTCCATTCTCCTTTTGAATTACAAAATAAATGCTTACTTTTGTATTTTGAAATCTTAATCGTATGAACAAAGAAGATATCGAAGCCTTAAGAGAGGCTATAAAAACCAATACCTATTTTCTTCCCTCTGATGACTTGATGGAAGAGATTCTGATGCATAGCTCGGAAGGCTCTGCCCGGAAAAATACAGCCATTGTGGATACCGGAGATGTGGATTCAAATCTTTATATTATTTGCTCTGGCACGGCGAGGGTGGCTTATTTTGATGGTACAAAAGAGGTTACTTTTGGCTTTGGACAGAAAGGCGCTTTGTATTTGTCGGTATCTTCGTTTATGACTGGCACGCCAGCCCACTTTATGTTGGTGGCTTGCACCAAATGCACTTATTTGAAAATGTCGCGACACAATTTCGAGGTTTTGCTGGCTAATAATCATGAATTCTCCAGGCTTATAGTAATGGCTTGCCTTCACCAACTATATTGCATCGAGGTGAAGCAGCAGGTCTATGCAGGCTCGCCTAAAAAGGGGGTTTCGATGATTACCAATAAAAGCGACATTGAAAAATGGCGAGAATTTCAGATTAAGCGTCCTGATATCGTGGGGGTGGTATCATCCAAGGTCATTGCCTCCTGCCTTGGCATCATTCCCTCGCATCTGTCAAATCTACGTCATGATATCATCCAAGAAGAGCGATCAAGGTCACAGAAGAATGACCAGGAAACAAGTTAGAAAAATTGTTTTTATTTGATTAAACCTATAAAACATAGATATGCAATATAGGTCAGGATAGGCGTGGATTTTTTCTTTCACAAAGTTTTTATGGAAAAGGAGGGCTTATTTCAAAAAAAATCAGTAATTTTGCACTTACAAATTCGGATGCGCCCGTAGTTTAATGGATAGAATTATGGATTCCGGTTCCATCGGTTGGGGTTCGATTCCCCACGGGCGTACAACTATGCATCCTTTAAACCGCTAAAATAAAGCAGTTTAAAGGATGTTTTACAGAGTTCTACCCTCACGGCCCCATCAAAGGCATAGAGTAATGGAAGAGGAGCAAGGAAATAGAGGCCATACCAAAGTAGTGAAATAACCTTTATAAAAGAATTAATAGCAGGTTAAAGAGCGAACACAAGATTTTGAGTTTATTCACTATTGAATTTGAAATTTATGGTTAAAAGTGCTCTTGATATCAAAAATATTAACTATCTTTGCACATCATTTCACTTATCTTTCTGTTACAAAGATACTAACAATATTTGAAATGATAAATAAAAAGGTTATTAAAGCGTACTTTGTAATTAAACAGTAGAATTATAAACATGAATATAGAACCAGGTCTATTTGGTCAAAACCATAATAACTCCAGTCGAGATTACACCAAGTCAGATAGTTGGGGAAAGAACCAATTTAACAGTTCTTTTCCAGCATCTTTAGTGGCATGGATGTGGCATAAGGGTATCAGTCTTATATATTTAAAGATAGATAAAAACAATAATTTAATCCATTCTACTATTTCTGGAGAAGAATTGTACAAGATAAATCCCCTTTCAAAAAATGCCTATTATAATTTTGAAGCTGGGTTTTCTGGTTTTGAAAAATTTTATACTGGTGATAGAGAAAAAATTGATTTGGTAATGATGGATAAAGAGACTAATCAAAATCTTATTGGTCTCGAAATTAAGTTAACTGCTATTCCAGATAATACTACTAAAAACCAGACAGAAGACAAATACAGTTGTGAAATAGTAGTACGCCCTCCTACTATAAATTTTTTGGCATGTAGCATTTGTGATAACTTTAAAGATCATGCAGGAAAAGATTTATTAAAATCTTTGATAAGTGGTGTTCCTCAAATTAATCATTGGGAGGAAATTAATGATGTTTTACCCCACTATCCAAAGATTCTTGAAGCCGTATTAAAGGTTAGTCAATACCTTCATAAAACCCAAACGCCCTTAATTATCCAGCCCATTTGGAAAACTAAGGGCGCCAAAGCCATTCTGTCAGAGGATTGTCTGGACATATTCGTTTGGTCGAATCTTGCGGTAATCCAGATGTGCAGTCACCAAGGCTACGATTCCAAAAAGATAACTCGATTTATGAGAACAATCATTTGGATTTACCGTATGCTCTTCGATTATTCAGTATATGGACAATTCGATTACAAGCGTATAGTAAGATTACATTCCTATAATATAGGAAATGACAAAGCCTTTGCTCTAAGTGGTACTCAAACCTATCCTCTCCTTAAAAGTAAAGAACTTGCCCATCCACGGATTCCTAAAACAGATATAAAACACATCATTTTAGGAGGTGGTCAGAATATGTTAAGTCCAGAGCGTCGCTTTGATGCCGTAATTGTAAACAACCCAAATCTTTTTGAATCATGAGAATTGTAGATTTGTTCTGTGGCTGTGGCGGTATGAGCTTAGGTTTTCAATTAGCTGGTCATAAGATTGCGGTCGGCATGGATTGTTGGGACAATGCCCTGGCCGTATACAAAGAAAATTTTTCACATCCTGCTCTTAAAGTTGATTTGTCAAAGGTTGATAAATCAATTGATTTGATTGAAATTTATCAACCAGATATGATAATAGGAGGCCCTCCATGTCAAGATTTTTCTTCTGCTGGAAAACGAAACGAAAATAATGGCAGAGGGGACCTTACAGTAGATTTTGCCAATATCGTGGCTTCTATAAAGCCCCAATGGTTTGTGATGGAAAATGTGGCCCGTATTTTAAAAACACAGAAACTTACAGAAGCAAGAGAAATTTTTCATCAAGCTGGATATGGCCTAACTCAAACCATATTAGATGCCAGTCTTTGTGGTGTTCCACAGGCTCGTAAAAGATTCATATTAATTGGTTGTTTAGACAATCAAGATGATTTTATGAGTTTATATCTCACAAAGAATCTTGCTAAAAAACCCATGACTATTGCCGATTATATGGGCGAAGAAATCAATTTTGAATACTATTATCGGCATCCTCGCAGTTATGCTCGACGTGGCATTTTTAGTATATATGAACCAAGTCCTACGATTCGAGGGGTCAACCGCCCAATTCCTGACGGATATCCTATACATCCAGGAGATCCGATTAAATCAACCATAGGCATCCGACCCTTAACCACAAAAGAGCGAAGTAGAATTCAAACCTTTCCTAAAGATTTCAAATTTATAGGAAATAAAACTGATACAGAACAAATGATTGGCAATGCAGTGCCAGTTAACCTTGGTCGTTTTGTAGGTAACTGTATCAATAATTACCTTATAGACCATCCAGAATATCAACCATTAAAAAAGTGTATATTAGATTCAGATATAAAAAACGAAATAGAAACTATATATCAACCTTGGAAAGAGCTTAATGGTCAAATTGCATATTGTCTATTTGAGTCGGAATCTGAGTATCATCCCATAAAACCTATAGACAATCAGAATATATAGGAATAATATACTTAAGAATATGGAAGTGAGAATGGAGGAGAGCTGGAAGCGGGAGCTGAAGGGTGAGTTTGACAAGCCTTATTTTAAGGCGCTGACCGATTTCGTAAGGCAAGAATATGCCACTAAACAGATTTTCCCGCCAGGCGGACAGATTTTTGCCGCCTTTGACACTTGCCCATTCGACAAGACCAAGGTGGTAATCTTAGGCCAAGACCCATACCACGACGTAGGCCAAGCCCACGGACTTAGCTTTTCAGTGCCCGATGGCGTGCCAGCGCCGCCCTCACTGGTCAATATCCAGCGCGAGATCTCCGACGACCTCGGCAAGCCCATGGCCCAGAGTGGCAACCTGGAGCGATGGGCCAAACAAGGCGTGCTCCTGCTCAACGCCACCCTAACCGTAGAGGCTCACCGCGCAGGCAGCCATCAAAATCGGGGCTGGGAAGAATTTACCGACGAAGCCATCCTGCGCCTCGCACAGGACAAGGAACACCTGGTGTTCATGCTATGGGGCAGCTATGCCCAACGCAAAGGGGCATTTATCGACCCCGCCAAGCATCTTGTGCTCAAGGCGCCCCACCCCTCGCCCCTATCGGCATACCGAGGATTTTTCGGCTGCAAACATTTCTCCAAAGCCAACGACTACCTAATCTCCACCGGCCAAACACCTATTGATTGGTAAAGGACACAGCGGCAGACATTCCGTCTGCCGCAACTTATTTTGGGAATGATGAAAAATTTTTATTGGAAAATGTGTGGAATTTAAATTTATTTGGCTAAATTTGCCAAATAATGTTGAACGATGGAAACTGACGCCCCTACCCCCGCGCCCTGGTGGCAGCGCCTATGGCGCTTCTACGCCGACGGCTTTCGGTCGATGACCGTAGGCCGCAAGCTATGGGTACTAATCATAATCAAGCTGATTGTCATCTTTGCCATCCTCAAGCTCTTTTTCTTCCCCGACTACCTCGGCACCCATTACGACAATGACGCTGACCGAGCCCGGGCCGTGAGAAACAATTTAATAATGAATAATGAATAAAAGCCGCCTATGCAAGCGTGGCCCAAAATAAAGACCAAAATATTAACACCTATAAAATCAGATCATGAACGATTTAATGAGCGTAGTTGACTGGTCGAGAGCGCAATTCGCCTTGACAGCCATGTACCACTGGCTCTTCGTGCCGCTCACCATCGGCCTATCGCTGATCGTCGCCATCCTGGAGTCGATCTACGTAAAGACGGGCGAGCAACGCTGGAAGGGCATTACTAAGTTTTGGATGACACTTTTCGGCATCAATTTCGCCTGCGGCGTGGCCACTGGTATCATCCTGGAATTTGAGTTTGGCACCAACTGGAGCAATTACAGCTGGTTTGTGGGCGACATCTTCGGAGCCCCGCTGGCAATCGAGGGACTTCTGGCATTCTTCATGGAGGCAACCTTCGTGGCCGTAATGTTCTTCGGCTGGAAGAAAGTGAGCAAGGGCTTCCACCTGCTCTCCACATGGCTTGTAGCCTTAGGCGTAAGCTTGTCGGCTCTGTGGATACTTATCGCCAATGCATGGATGCAAAATCCAGTGGGCATGGAGTTCGACCCCGCGCAGATGCGCAATGTGATGGACAACTTCTGGCAGGTAGCCTTCAATTCAGTGGCAATGAACAAGTTCTTCCACGCAGTCACAAGCGGCTGGGTGCTTGCAGCAGTGTTTGTGGTGGGCGTGAGCTGCTGGCTCCTCTTCCGCAAGAGCAATGTGGATGCAGCCAAGAGCTCGATGCGCGTGGCATCATGGGTAGGCATCATTGGCATCCTGCTGGTGATGTGGACTGGCGACGGTTCGGCCGTTGAAGTAGCCCGCGTGCAGCCCATGAAGCTGGCAGCCATGGAGGGACTTTATCGCGGCGAATGTGGCCAAGGCTTGGTAGGCTTGGGCGTGCTCAATCCCAGCAAGCAGCCTGGCGACAGCAATGATGCCATGGTAATTTCTCTCGAAATACCCTACGGGCTTTCGATTCTTGCCAACCACGATCCCAAATCCTTTGTGCCTGGCATCGAGGACCTGATCGACGGCTACGAAGTGGAGCAGGAAAATGGCAAAACCGTAAAGGACATCTCCATTGCCGACAAGATTGCCATTGGCAAAAAGGCCCAGGAAGCGCTGAAGCGCTACGGCGAAGCTCGCGAAGCCAACGACTCGGCAGCTATGAACCTGGCACAACAGCAAATCAAAGAGAATTACAAATATTTTGGCTACGGCTATCTGCAGAGCCCTGTAGAGGCTGTGCCCAATGTGCCACTGACATTCTATTCTTTCCGTGTGATGGTAATTTGCGGCGGCTATTTGTTCCTGCTCTTCTTAGTGCTTTTGTTCATCAGTTACAGCCGACCCGCCGTGATGGAGAAGGCATGGCTCCACTGGGCTGGCATCATCTCGATTCCAATCGTATGGATATGCTCGCAAGCCGGCTGGATTGTGGCTGAGGTGGGTCGTCAGCCCTGGGTAATTCAGGATGTGATGCCGCGTGGAGTGGCCATCAGCGACATTGGAGCAGGAGGCGTGCAAGCCACGTTCATTGTGTTCGCAGCCATCTTCACCCTGCTGCTCATAGCCGAAATCAGCATCATGCTGTGATTCATCGGCCAATCAGAAAAGACAAATATCGAACAACCTCAAAATGCATAACAGTATGGAACTCTATCATCTTCAAGCCTATTGGTGGCTATTGATTTCGGTCTTAGGCGCAGTGCTGGTGTTCCTGCTCTTCGTGCAGGGCGGCCAATCGATGCTGTGCACCACCCATAAAGATTACAAAGACCTGCTGGTCAACTCGCTGGGCCGCAAATGGGAATTCACCTTCACCACGCTTGTAGTATTTGGCGGTGCATTCTTCGCCTCGTTCCCCCTATTCTATTCCACCAGCTTTGGCGGCGCATATTGGCTATGGATGCTTATCCTTGTAAGCTTTGTGGTGCAAGCTTTCAGCTATGAGTTCCGTCGCAAGCGGGGCAACCTCTATGGCACTGGCACTTACGACTTCCTCCTGCTCTTCAATGGGCTTTTCGGCTGCGTGATGCTTGGCGTGGCAGTGGGCATGTTCTTCTTCGGCGGCGAGTTCATTATCACCAAGGCTAACCTGCTTACCCCGGGCAACCCCGTGATTTCGCAGTGGGCACCTACTCATGGTCTTGAGGCCATGATTGGTCCGGGTCTGGTCTTGGGAGCTACGGTTTTCTTCTTAGCTCGCACCTTGGCTTGCATGTACTTCATCAATAATATCGATGCCGGCAACGGTTTCGCCAAGTCGATGCGCATCAAGACCCTGTTCAATGGCGTAGTCTTCGCCTTGTTTTTCATAGCCTTTGCCATCATGCTTTTCTTGCACAGCGGCTATCAGCAGCAGCCCGACGGCACTTTCGTAGAGGTGCCCTATCTCTATTGGCACAACCTGTGGGATATGTGGTGGACCGTGATTATGCTGCTTGTAGGCGTGGTGCTGGTGCTGGGAGCCATCGGCCTGACAGCGTTCAAGGACGGCTATCGGGGTGGCATCTGGGCAGCCGGCTTCGGCACTGTAGCTGTTGTAATGGTGCTCTTCTTCTTGGCTGGCTACAATGGCACAGCCTATCTGCCGTCGAACCTCGACCCCAATAGCAGCCTTAGCATCAGCAACAGTTCAAGCTCACAATTCACCCTCACTGTGATGAGCTGGGTATCGATCTTGGTACCATTCGTGCTTGGATACATCTGGTACGTATGGAGCAAGATGAACAACAAGCCGCTCACCGAGAAAGAGCTTGAGAGCGACAGCCACGTGTATTAATAAATGACAAATTACAAATTGCAAGTGACAAATACCATAATGGCCTTTGTCACTTGCAATTTGTCATTTGTAATTTTATTTGTAATTTGTCATTTGTAATTTGTAATTTTATTTTTATTTCACAACATGAAATTTAAGACCTTGGAAGGGCCCAGCGAAGGGCGATACACGGTGAAAATGAGCCGGTTCTTGGCTTTTGCCTATCCAGTGACAACAGTCGAAGAGGCAAAGGCTGAAATTGCTGCCAAGCAGCGCGAATATCACGATGCTCGGCATGTGTGCTGGGCATATATGATTGGCGCTGCTCGCACCCAATATCTAAGCAGCGACAATGGCGAGCCCTCAGGTACTGCAGGGAAGCCAATACTTGGCCAAATCAACTCATTCGAGCTCACCGACGTGGTGATCATTGTGGTGCGTTACTTCGGAGGCATCAAATTGGGTACCCCAGGACTTATCAGCGCCTACCGCGAGGCGGCGCGCTTGGCCATCGAGGCTGGCACGATAGTCGAACTTCACGAGCGCGCACGAGTTACTTTCACCTTTCCCTACCTTGCCATGAACGATGTGATGCGCGTAGCCAAGCTCCCAATATGCAAAATCATCTCACAAGATTTCGACAACAGCTGCCGCATAACACTCGAAACCAATGCCGACGACCTCCCCGAGCTGAAAACCCGCCTCCACTCCATCTCCGGCCTCACATTTTAGGAAATACTCCGTTCCCACCATCTCCAAGCTTCGTTATTGGAAACAATCCCTCAGGGGTTGATGGGCACCGTGTCAACCCATGCTATTGGAAACAATCCCTCCGGGATTGGTGCTCTCGGCGTCAACCACTGCAATTTCAGCATTAGTTACCACCGTCACACCAGCTTAGCCTAATGGCATGGAATACTCTATCCTTACCCCAAGTGCATTCATTATGCGATAAAAAGTTGAAATGCGTGGCTCAGTAAGTCCTTTTTCCACATGGGATATATAGGATCTGTTTGAGCCAATTCGCCTTGCCAACTCAGCTTGGGTGATTTTAGCCTTCTTCCTGGCATCCTCAATTATCTGCCCAGTATAAAAGGCATATGCTTCTTCTTCAGCCTGTATTCGCTCAGGAGTTCCGGGTTTACCAAATTTGGAATCAAGTACCAAATCGTAATCTCTTATTTGATGATCATTTGTGTGCATAATAATCCTTTTTAATTTGTAAAGCCTTTTCTATTTCATTATCAGGTGTCTTTTGCGTCTTCTTTTGAAATCCGTTAAAGAGTACAACAATGTTACCATCATCAAAAATGAAAAACACTCTGTAGATATTGCTCTCATATTCGGTCCTTAACTCGAATACACCATCTCGGATATGCTTGACAAATTTGACTAGTAATCTATCTTGGGTTTTCAATAAAAGCAAACCATATTGTATCTTCTCCTGAACTTTTTCAGTGAGAGCACTCATGAAATCCTCAAAATAGCCACCATATGTCCTAATTTTTCGTTCCATGATACAAAGTTACAAAATGTTGTCTAATTAAACAACGCTTATTTAGTTTTTTTGTTCAAGAAACATATCCTTCTTGAAATTAATTATCGTTGCAAAGTTAAGACATAAATTCCCTCAAAAATGCAAATTATTATTTTTAACTTATGTTACTCTTGAATGGATGTTTATAGAATTAATAACGCCTTTTGAACAAATCGCGAATCAAACCAAGATGAATTTCTTGTCCATTCG
>JAJBUG010000063.1 GCA_020860515.1 Bacteroidales bacterium
TATTTTAACATTTAGCAATCATTATTAAGTTTTAGCAATTAGTTTAAATCACTTCGTGGAGAAAATTCACCGAAATCTGAAAATTCTGAGAAAAATGTTCAAAAAAACAGCGGGCCCGAGAAAGAAATGGCTCACGAGAGCTTTAACTATGACCTTTTTTATCAACAATACTTCCATTCAGACAGAGAAGGACTTCTGATAGAAAACCTGAAATGGTGGGGGTGGAAACGAACCATCCCTGAGTTCAAAGAACTTGTAAGCAAGATTCTAAGCAAGTGGAAATTTGACTGCCGGCCTATGGAGAGCTTCGATAGATGCAGCTGGTGCCTCAGATGTGAGATTGACAAGCAGCTTCGCATTGAAGATCAGAAATACCAAAAACAATTAAAATTGAACAGCTATGGATACACCTCAACTCATGCCTATGGGCATCCAAATGGATACCAACGCCTTTCTCCAGAAGAAAAGAGAACTAAGCGCCGCGATGGTGTCTATGCCTACCAACAAGCCCTCTACGCTGGTGCCATTAGGTGTTGACATAAAGGCAGTCAATAAGGTCAAAGCTACATTTGGTAATGGAGAAATTTTCCTTTCCACATTCCATCCTTCTTACCAGATTGATTACTATGGCTTGGGAGATATATGTTTTATTGACGATGACTTCCCCACGCTGGCTATATCAAGATGGGCTTTTGGATCCGAAATTGCTCAAATTTGGATGGTTGAGCAGCTATATAATTTCAGTGAGTATATTGGCTGCAAGGATGAAGGCAAACTGGATGTGGGTCAGATTCATGAGCTTGGCAGACTGATCAGAACCAAATGGGGCTGGTTGAAAGTAACAGAAATCATGTACTTCATGGTAGAGTTAAAAAGCCACCACTACGGTCCTTTCTATGGTTGGATTGATCCTCTTCTATTCTGCGGCTATTTGGAAAAATTCTTGGTTGAGCGTTGGAATCGCATTGACAAGATCGAACGGCGCAAGAAAGCCGAAGCAGAAGATGAAAGAATGCGCCAGTGGAAAGAGCATCCTGAGAAATTCGTGAATGAGTATGTGAAGGCTTGCATAGAGCTGGGCGTAAACCCCTACGATTACCCTCCCGAGCTTCCCAACCGCGAGATATTGAACCATCTTCCCCTGACCAAGGAGGAGTATGACGAAATGCTCAAGGGCAAAAAGTGACATCAAAAGACCTAATGCTAAGAATAATGCACAAGTCAATAAATTTCAAAATCATTCGTAACCAAAATTCAAGTCTTTTTAAAGAGAATCATTATCTAACATACTTAAAAGCAAAGCATTATGTGGTTTGAAACAAAAATGCAGTACGACAGGCTGCAAGAAAGCGGAACCTCGGTGAAGAAGGTAACAGAGGTGTTCTTAGTGGATGCCCTGACATTCACCGAGGCTGAGGCACGGATAATCAAGGAGCGCAAGCCGTTCATCAGCGGCGATTCGTCCTTGGTGACTGTGAAGCGCACGAAGATCCAAGAGGTTTTCTACAACGAGGCTGGCGACAAATACTTTCTGGTGAAGTGGACTATTACTACCATCGACGAGAAGCCATCAGCCGTGGGGAAGCCTCCAGTGGAAAAGAAAACGACCATTCTTACCCTGGTGCAAGCCAGTGATCTTGAGGGTGCGCTCAATGAGTTTATGCGGTGCATGAAAGGCACTTTGGCTGACTATGACATAGTGTCAATCACCGAAACTCCTATCCTCGATGTTTACGCAGTAGCGATCCAATAAACGCCAGAGAAAAGATATGCCAAGGTTGTCAAAACTGGCCTAAAGTGTTGATTAATAATTGATTAATTTACGATGAAGGAACAAAGCAATATGTCAAGGTTCTTATAAGCGATTGTGTATGTGGAGGTTACCCAGGTAGGCAAGGTTTGGGCGGTTTTACAACCTTGGATTTTTCTGAAGGACGTGACTATGTATTAATTTTGTAATGTAAAGATAAAACAATTGTTGAACTAAAACTTAGGAATCATGAAAACTATCATCCGTATAACCCTCGTGGCAATATTCATGGCAGTGGCCAATGTGGCTAATGCAATGCCAGCCGTAGAGAAAATCACTGCCGACAGTTCCGCAATGATGGCCGACAGCAGCGGCATGGGAGGTCTGCTAATCCTCGGTGCGCTGTATCTGCTGTTTGGTGGCAAGAATCGTCGCCGCCGTAGCAGCAGTTATGACGATGAGTACAATCGTGGTGCCAGTTATCACGACTGGATGCGCCAGCAGGGCAAGAATGACAGTGGCAACTGGCTGTAAACCCATTGACTGAAAGACACACTATGAGCAATTATGCGATATATCAACCGAAAGGCAAGGCTGGAGAGTATGCCAAATGGGCTTGCAACTTCTACACTGGCTGTAGCAATGACTGTGCTTATTGCTATTGCAAGAGGGGTGCGCTTGGCAGCCTGTGGAGCAACGTGCCACGACTGAAAAAGTGCTTCACTGGTGATCTTCATGCCATGAAGGTTTTCATGAAAGAATTGGAGGCAAACATCAACGAACTTCGCAAAGATGGGCTGTTTTTCTCTTTCACTACCGACCCGTTACTTCCTTCAACAAGAGCATTGACATTGATGGCTGCCTACGAAGCGGCTTCGCGTGGGGTGAGCGTAAGCATCCTTACCAAGCGATCCGATATCGTAGAATTGTTTGACCAAGAATCTTGGCTTTATCCTTACCGCAAGTATATTGCCATTGGTTTTACTCTTACTGGGTGCGACGAGGCCGAGGGTTATGCTTCGCCAAATGATATGCGCATCCGTGATATGAAAAGTCTGCATATTCTTGGATATCCCACATTTGCTTCGATTGAGCCTGTGCTTGATCCTGCCAAATCCTTGAAGATGATGGCTGAGAGCCAGGAATCGTGCGACCTATTTAAGGTTGGACTGGAAAGCGGAGGGAATCGGCTATATGGTCGTGAAGAGTTAAAGGCGATGTATGATTGGATGTATCGGCACATCGAAACTCCCATCTATCTTAAGGATAGTTTTGTTAATGCTTTGGCTTTTGACCGCAAGGCTCTTCCCAAGAATTTTGTGGGTACAGATTACAATGTGTTTAATTCACTGGTTTGAGTTATGGCTACGATAACAGGCAGTAAAATGGCAGAGTTGAAGGCTTTTGGCCATGAATTGATTGACTTGGTCAAGACTGATGAAGTGCAGAAAGATTTTCTGTATGTAAATCTTTTCTTTCTCTCTTTGGTTGGATTGGTGTTAGGCCTGATCTTGGTGGCAATAGGCATCCCATTCGGGGTGTATTACTTGATTGATCCTTCCTATTTCTCAATCTTTGCGGATTGGGTGATTTACACTGTGCGCACCTATTGGCAAGGCTTCCTGTTATTCCTCATTTGCTTCGAGTTTGTAATCTTTGCCACCGTGCTATATCTGAATAACCTTATTGTGAAATCAATAGAGAAGTGATCTAACATTATGTTGAAGGAGATTATTTCATACATACCTTGTTGCGACCTCTGCGGTGAAGAGTACGATGATGATCCTGATGAAGGCGTGTCGGACCTCGATGATTGGAAGGACGAACTCGAAAGAGAAGGATGGCTGGTTGTTGGAGACAAATGCTTTTGTCCTGACTGTAAGGCAAAAGCAGTGATAAAAATTCCAGATTCCGAATATCTTATGTGCAAGGGTGCTGATTGTTCTCAGTGCTACAAATGTGAAAGATTCTGCCTTTACGACTATATGTCGAGCGAACATTCAAGCGTAAAGATACCGGATGATGAATTGCTTCCAACTCCTACATCCAAGGTGTTTTTCTATCCATGTGAATATTTTATTGATAACCTCTATCAACCTATAACAACATGAAAAAGAAAGAATTGATTGACGCAATAAAGGATATGCCAGACGATGCGGAAGTGAAGGTCGAGGTTCGCCACCTCGCAGTTTTCGATGGAAAGAGTGGCTACCGTCCACCGCTGGAAGAAACCAAAGTTCGCACAGAAGGTAAAGAAATCATAGTGTACAGACAAATAACGGAATACGCAAAATGACCGATAAAGTGATACAGCCGATAGCGTGGGCTGTAAAGACAGCGACTTATGTCACCATGATTGTGACTGACAAAGAAAAGGAACGCAATTATAAAGGCTATCCTGCCACTCCCCTCTACACCCTCGACCAGGCGAGAATCATTTTAGACAACGAAAAGAAGAAAAGCAATGATTAACAGAGATTATTTCGACATCGCTCCAATTGTAAAGATTGCGGAGCAAGAGGGATTTGACAGGGCGATAGCTGCCTTGGCGCAGATTTACAAGCAAGGGCTCGATGCGAGAGCGATGGAAGGCAAATACTGCATACTAAACACCTACGTCACAGGCGCGTCCGTAGCCATGACCCTGCTTAGGAATATGGGAGGGCTTACCGCAAAGGGCAAGAAACTACAAGAGCAACTGTTTGACGCGCTGATGGAAGCTTGTGATGAGATTGAACAAGAGCCAGATCCAGAAAGAGACAACTAATTATCAAACTGAACGCTATGGGAAAGGCAAAATATGGAAATCCGGAGAGTGGTGAGTATACTCCCTCTCAGTGGAGAAAGAAGGGTTACATCGTAAAGGATGGTGCCAAGGGTAAGCTGCGCCATATTGGCGGAGGCCATGTAACGCCATTCTATACCGAAGATGAAGTGAAATTCGTTGGCGTTGAGATCTTAGCGCGTGAGGATAAGGATCTTCGCAATGCTAAGGCTCGTCGCCGCAGGATGCTTGACAAGATTGCTCGTCAATTGTTCAGTCGTGAGCCTAATTTCTGCGATCTCAACCCTTATTATCAAAACATAGTAGAGGAATTAGCTCTTCTCCCTGAGAGTGAGCGAGCCAAACGCATCAAAACCTTAAGGGCAGAGAATGATGCTGAGGAAGAATATTTCGGTAACAGTCACACTGCATTCCAGTGGCTTCACTATTATGGGCGCATACCCTACGAGGATGCTTACTGGTTTGAAGGCGAAAAGGGATATGGTCAAAGCGAAGACTACTTCTACTGCAACATAAAAGACACTCGTGAGCCATCGAGCCAAGAAGAACTTGATGAAATCATTCGTAAAGAGGATGAGGCCTATCGGGAAAATGGCTGTTGCTACGATGGCCGCATGCTAACCTATTAAAATCATTGAGATATGAAGAAATACTTTCTATTGATATTTGCGATGGTGAGCATGGTAGTTACAGCTGCTACTGTGGAGGAGGTGCCAAGCTTCCCGATGAATGGGGCGAGCAAGTATGTGTACAATCCGGACGGCATATTCTCTGATGGTTGTGTGGCGAAGCTCAACAAGGCTATATCTGAGGTGTGGGAAAAGACTACGGCCGAACTGTCAGTTATAGCAGTGGATAGCGTGGAAAATACTGATCCTGATTCTTATGCCGATGCTTTACTGCGCAAATTGGAAACTGGTAAGATGGAATCAACGCCAGTTTTCGTATTGGTAGTTTATAACGCTAAGAGAGGAATTATCCGCGCTGGAATGAGAGCAGACAGCATATTTACCGATTCGTTGAAGCAACAGATACTCCGTAGGGATATGTTCGCAAACTTTGGCCAACGTCGTTACGATGATGGCATCTTATTTGCTGTAACCCATATCTGTGAAAAGCTCATTGAATCAGACTTATTCCGACCCCAAGAACCCGAATCAGAGATTGCAAAGCAGCCTTGGACCTTCAACACATTTGAAGGTGTCAAAATATTCTTCTTTGCATGGGTAGTTTTTGGAGTAATTTTATTAATCGTTAGTTGCATTCTAATAGAGTTGCGTTTTTGGAAAGCATCTAAGAACTGGAAGGAAGAACTGGAGGGCCTTTCAACATGGCTATGCACAGCGTCTTTACTCGGACTTGGCATCCCTTCCTTGGCTTATATATATAAATATGTAAGAATGAGAGAACATTACGACATAATCTAAAGAATATGGATAGCCTTGCATCACAAATTGGCCACTGCCTGATAAGTTATGCCGATTGCCCAGGATGGGTGTTTGGCATAATGATTGGCGTAATAGTGGCACTCCTAATATTTGATATTGGATTCGCCCGATATGTCAACAAACGAATGAATGAACTTGACGATGAGAGCATGAATTGCCTAGTGAAAAGTCAAAAAGAACCAAGAAGTTATGAATTAGTTGACAGGAAGAGAAAAGCAGATCGAAGATTCCAGCATTATGATCATCTTGGCCAGGAGTGCTTTGTTCTGATGATTGAGAGTTGCTTTATGATCTTTGTGATGTTAATTTCATGGTTTTGTTACCTTCCCCCACTCATTGCAATCGGATTCTTCGTGGCATACTTGACAGAAGCCATAAGGATATTCTTACTGATATTGAAATACAAATAATTATAATTCATCAAAATAGACAGAAATGAAATATCGAGGAAAAAGTATTGACAACGACACTTGGATAGAGGGAGATCTATGCCACAGTGCCGATGGCCGAAGCCAATATGGGATTGGCTATCTTATAGATAATTCAAAGTACAATGTGGTTTCGGTGAAAACTGAAACTATAGGCATGGGCTCATATCTGTTGGATAGCAATGGCCGAGAGATATATGCTGGCGATGTGCTGAGAATCACCCAGGGCAATGACCGCTATGACCGACGAGTGTATTGGTCGAAGAATAACGCTTGCTTTGAGACTGACTTGGCCAAAGGCCACGGCATGAATCGGATGCTCCTCTCCAGCCTCAACCTCAAACGAGCAGCCGTAATAGGCAATATCTACGATAATCCCGATTTAATCACCCCATGAAGATTATATTGAAATGGGCGTTTGCTGGTGTGATGGTGACATTCGCTATCATATATTCTATTGGCAGTGAGATTTTAAATAAAACAAAAATAAAGAAGAATAAACATAAATCATTATGACAGTAACAGAGTATATCAAAGAACTTAAGAAGCTGGATTCGGCATCAGAAGTGTCGGGTGAACTGCTCAATCGCATTCTCAGTGATGGTTATGCCATCCGTGAGAAAGAGGCTGTAATGGCCCTTGATAAGGGCGCATGGACGCTTGGCACATACGTAGGCCTCGATGAAAAAGGCATCTACAAGGTGGATCTTGGCAATGGTCGGCAAGTATCATGCCAGCGAGTGGTGCCATATAAGGATTTCAACATTGAAGAAGCTATAGGTAAATAAGGTTATTTTTAGTAAAGCAAATGTGATGAACTGACGCGTCGGCTCTGTGAAGAGGTGGCGCGTTTTGTGTATATAAAAAAAGGGCCTGGCGCCACAGCATCCAAGCCCTACCTACAGACACAATATCTTTTACAGCAAATCTGAAATCGAACCTTTCTTGCGAGGTTTGCGTGGCTTAATCGGGCCATGCTTTTCCTCGTAAGCTTGAATAAACCTTGAGAAGGCAAGCTCATAGATGTCTTTGAGCGTCACACCCTCTTTGAGTGAGATTCCGCGAAGCTTCTCCATCAAAGCGCCGTCGATGGCGGTGGCAATGGTAGCCTTGGTTGCTTTCTTTGATGGCTTGGCGGGTTTCTCTTCTACAGGCAGTTCTTCATTGGCAGGAGTAGATGGCAATTCTTCCTCAATGGGAGGCAGAGTGCCCATAAGGCCAGCCATCACTTCGGGAATGTTATTCTTGTCTTTCGCCATAGTTGATAGTTTGATGATGTTATGCTATGTTCTTTTCTTGAAGTTCTTGGAAAAGCGCAGTGTAATCCTTGGCTGCGTTGCAGTCAGGCATTTCGGTGATCAAGTCGGTGCGTGTGGCTTGGCTCTTGCCAACGGCTATGTTTTTGCGAATCTTGGTATTGAAAAGATACTTGCTGTAAGCTTGGCGCAGAGTTTCCTCAGAGCTTTTGCTAAGAGTATTCTTTTCATACTGAGTAAGCACCATACCCATGATTCTGAGCGTTGGGTTGATGTTGGCCTGGCGAATCATCTGGTAAAAGTTGATGATCATTTTCAAGCCCTCAATCGCAAACGAATCGGCAGTAAGAGGAATCAGCACATCGGTAGCGGCAGTGAAAGCGCACTGAGTGATTAACCCAAGCTGTGGAGGACAATCGAGCAGGATTTCATCGTATTGGCCCAGAATTGGTTGTAGAGCAGCCTTAAGGATTTGCTCACGAGCGAACTGTCCAGCCATCTGTAGGTCGAGCCAAGAAAGCTGTAGATCGGAGGCTACGAGGTCGAATGTGCAGCCCTCTTTCACATCCACATGGAAGATATGGAGCGGCTTTTTGTTGACCAAAGTGGCATACAAGGTTTGGTCGGTTTCGGGTGCAATGCCAGTAGCGATGGTAGCATTTGCTTGTGCGTCGAGGTCCACAAGCAATACTCTCTTGCCTGAGCTTGCCATCAGCGAAGCCAATGCCAATGCTGTGGTGGTTTTGCCCTGGCCGCCCTTGTTGTTGGCGATGGCGATGATGCGAGGTGTCGAACTGTTCTCCATAGTGATACGTGTGTTTTGATGTTATGGTTTTATATGTTTATATTTCGATTGTTTTATGAGATTATGTTTTTATGTTTAGCAATAAGATAATAAAAATGAATGATTATTAATACATAATTAATTCACAGCACAAAGTTATAAATAATTTTTGATATTAACAAATTTTTATATAAATAATTTAAAAATTTTTCATTTGTGGATATTTATCATATCATATATTGGTCTATTTTTATATATTCATATATCATTTTGCTTATGTGTCTATAGGTGCAAAGTTGGTTTTTCTGAGTTGAAGTATTCCATGACCTCTTCGGCGTTGCCTTTGGTGGTGAGGAATCGTGCTTGGTTGCTGGTAAGGTCTTCAAAGCCTCTGGGATAACCGTAATGCTCTTTGATGGCATCTTCCAGTTCTCCGTCTGGGTCGAGTTTGCGCAAAGCTTGAAGCTGCTTTTGAGTGGCCTCCAAATTGGTGCCACCAGCCGAAGAATCAATGGTGGCCATGCCAACCACATAACCGCCTTTTCTCTGAATGTATGTGCGAAGTGCATTCAATGTGCCTCCCTGAGTGGCATGGTCATCAAGGATTATATACTCTCTATCAGGCTCTACCTCGCCATCGAATTTAGGGATGCTCAGAAATCGGTCTAATTTGGATGCCCCAGTATGGTTAGCCTTGACGCTCTGGTAGATGGTATCACTGACTTTCAATCCGCTCGCACGAGCCACATGCTTTGCGAACTGTATGGGGAGCTGGTTATGGCCAGTCCTTTCCTTGGCTGCTACTGGCACAATCAGGGCATTGGGGTGATCGAGACCGAATTGCTTGAACTTGTTGGGATTGAATACGGCAGACACCAATTGGTCAGCAGCCTCAGCGTCGCCAGCCTTGGCTTGTCGGTGCAGGTCATCGTAAGCCATCCTGATATGCTGATAGGATGTGCAGATTAAGCATTTGGGGGATGAGGCTTTTTCTTGGGCTGCAACGAAATCAAGAATGGTCTTGTTTACGATGTCTTCAAGAGAGATGGCTTTGATCTCCTGATTGGAGAACTTTGTGCCAGTGAAGCTACGCTGGCTCACCCACGACTTCACGAAATCCCAAAATTCGCCCAACCATTTCTCCAGGAGATTCCAAGCACGGTATTGCTTGAAATCTCCTTTTGCTTTGCTTTCAGCCTTCATCTTATCTAAGATCTCTTGACCGTTTTGGTCACAAAGTATGGATTTTACCTTGTGGGCAATCTCGTCATCGGTAGCCGTGAGAAATTCATCTTGATTTGCTGTCTCTTCCCATAAAGGAATTTCCTTCATGAGTTCCACACCTCTCTCCCAAAGCTTGGGATTTGCCTCCATTACAACGTCATCCCATAATTTGGAATATTTTTTAAGGTCTTCAATAGAATAGTCCATAAAGCATAATGAGATTTATTTTGGTTGAGATTATTTCTTTCTGGGTGTTATCATTTGTTCGTAAGTCCAGCCTTCTACACCCAGTTCTCTTTTCATTTCTTCGAGGGTTTTGCCCTTGTCTCTTTCGATTGAAGCCAAGATTTTTTGATGGCGTGGCGAGTTGAGCCATTCTTCACGTTCGCGCTCAATTCGCTTTAGATTCTCGCTTTCGTAAGCAAGGCCTTGGCGAAAGGCTTCTTTCAGTTCTTTCACTTCCTCGGGGGTCAGGGGCTCTGGAGGAACGAAGCTGTGGATTCTCTTTTTCTTAGCCATATTGATAGGTGTTAAAGTGTATGCAAATTTACGAAAAATAAATGAATTGACCAAATTTAAATGAATAAAAATCAGAAAAATATGATTATATATGAATATTGTTATATAAATATATTTAATATAGATAATTAAAAATATGTTATATAATTATATAAAATATTTGAATATTATTAATTTATTATATTGTAACTAAAATAATTAATAATATTAATATATTTAATAAATAGATGTTTTAATATAAATATTTACTTAATTATATTAATTGATATAAATTCATTATTACATATAAACGCTTAATTATTACTTCCTCTTTTCCATTTACCATTATCCTCTTATCCATTATAGGCAGACAGCTCCAGCGTGCCAGGCGCAGTGTGCTCTTCCCTTATCCTTTCTTCTTAAGTTTCTCTTTTCCATTCCTTCAACTTAGGCATGGCCTCTGCTTCACCTTTGGGATAGCCAGCTCACACAATTTAATCCGCTCAGAACCCATGTAAAGGGTGCGCTTCGCCAGCACCGAAATTTTTTGGCTCGTTCCTCACTCAAAAAATTCCTGCGCTGCCCTTGACATGGAACCTGATCGGATTGTGAGCCAACTATCCTTTTCAAAGGTGAAGCAGAGGCCGAACCTGGAGGAAAGGGATTATCAGTGTTAATCAACCTATTTGTATAACGTAAATCAATAAGTCTATGCACAAGATTTCAACCAAAAAAGCTGCTATCAGCCATCTGTCAGATGCTCTGCAAATGATGGAGTATCACTGCCAAGTAGAGGCTCGCCGGCACATCTATTTTGTCAAGTTGCTCTTGATCAAGTATCCTAATGATACCTTAGTACCAGAGGAAGAACTTAACAACATCTGGAAAGAGGTAATTAACCATTAAGGTGAACTATGGAGGCAACCTATGTAATTGTTTGCTGGCCAGAGAGCCAGGAACTGATGGATAAGGAGGGATTTGAAGAATATTCATATCCCATCACCGATGAACGAGGTCTTAATGACTTCGGGTCGGGTGCCTATTTCGTTGACAAGAAATGGCTGCAGTATCAAAACAAGATGAAACGCTAACAACCGAGGATATTGAAGAACTACGGATTAAACAGATTAAACGGATAATTTCTATGCAATCCAAAATCCGTAGTTTTTCAATACTTTGATAAAACCTAAAAGTTATGGAAACAATCGAGTATAAATCACTACCACAGGAGGCTAAGGATACCCTTAACCAGGTTATCACAATGCTATGGGAGGCTATCAAGGACAAAAGCAAATCAGAAGACTATAGTTTCGAAGAACTGGCTCAATACTTGAATAAGGAATGTCCTGAAATTATCAAATTCAATGGTGAAAAATGTGGCTTTGTGGGTATGGATAGTTATTGTGACTGGAATATCCCATATTTCGCCATCTCAGTGTATGAAAAAGAAGAAAACCATAAGTTTTTCATCGGCTATGATGTGGATTACTATGGCGCACCTGATGAGGAATACGCCCAGCCCCTCTATCTGGATATAGAAGATTTACTCACCTCAAAAGGCATGACAGTATGAAAATGTCAATTCTAATCAACAATCTGGCAGGACTTCATTGTAAAGTCAATTCCAAAATTATATTGCCAGTGCCAATGACCATATTGGAGTGTGGTAATGACACTGCTACTTTGATTTTCTATTGGGATAAAAAGTCATTCCAAGAGGCATCAAAGGTCATCAGAGCCAAGCATAAGGAATTGGTTAAGGCATTAGGTGAAGAATTGGCGGAGGATTTTTTCCAATGCCAGTTGCTCACCAGTGCAAATTCCTTATTAGGAACGTAGATCTTCACTTCTTGATGGATTGAGATTGTAACCCATACTGGCTCAGAACCAGTATGGGTTTTTCTTCTATTATGTATTTTGAATCCAAATTCCTCTAATCCAATCTATTCTTTCTCCTCTTTTCCATAAATCCTATTCAGGCACCTATATCTTGAAAGTTCCACTTATCCATTTCTTCAACTTAGGCATGGCCTCTGCTTCACCTTTGGGATAGCCAGCTCACCCAATTTAATCCGATCAGAACCCATGTAAAGGGTGCGCTTCGCCAGCACCGAAATTTTTTGGCTCGTTCCTCACTCAAAAAATTCCAGCGCCGCCCTTGACATGGAACCTGATCGGATTGTGAGCAAACTATCCTTTTCAAAGGTGAAGCAGAGGCCGAACCTCGAGGAAAGGGATTATCAGTGTTAATCAACCTATTTTATAACGCCTAAAACATTACCACTATGTTAGAAGCAAAAGTAAAAGTCTGTGGCATCGTAGCCCAGCAGCCAGTAGTTGACATCAGCAAGAAAGGCAACCAGTACATAACCTTTGGCGTGAACTATGTGTTCGCCAACTACAACAAGAGCGAAACAGCTCAGAAGTTCATCAAGGTGATTGCTCTCACTGCCAATGTGCCAGACTATGCCACCATCACCGTAGGCAAGCGTGTTGAAATCCAGGGCACGGCCAGATTCCGCAAGGTTCTTGACCAGCAGGAGAATGTTACCACAGCCATCGACCTGATTGCAGATTCTGTGAATCAGCAGACCACACTAGCCATCGACGTGTTTGCAGGCACTCTCCACATGATTGGCAAATTGGGTGACCGCTTCGATCCGAAGATCTCTCCCAAGAATGGCAAGCCTTATCTCAAATGCTCTGCTTATCTGGGCGAACAGGTTAAGGCTGGTCAGTATGAATATCATCGTGTATTCCTCACCATCTTCAATTGCGCCAAGCAGGGTTGGATGGACCACAAAGCAGGTGTGGAATTCTCAGGACTGATTGAGGTTGGAGCTTACAAGGGTGACATCTCTCTAAGTTGCAACGTCAATGTGAAGGATATCAAGATGCATTCTGAGCAGCCGGATAATGGCTCAGCTTCGGAAGCCCAGCCAGCAATGGCTCCAACCGCAATTCCTCCTGTGCCTCCAGTCCCTCCCATGGCATCTGCTCCCATTCCTCCTGTGCCTCCAGCACCATATAACACGGATCTCCCATTCTAAGTGATGGCAGTCGCCCCTCTCCTCAAATTTCACTAATATCTATTCAAACCATACAGATATGACAATTTACAATACCTATGACCCCAGCACTGGGGAACGAGAAGAGTTCTTCTCGGTAAGAGAAGCCAAGAAATGGATGAAGGCTCATCCTGGCTCTACTGGTAGCAAGACCAAAGTCTATGCCAATGGCGATTGGGAACCATGCGGTCCTATCGAGCTGAAAGGCAGCAATGCTACCTTCATGGCCAATTCTCGTCAAACCAAACCAGGCTATTGATTATGGCACAAGACAAGTCAATCTACGCTCAATTTTTGGGCATGAAAGAAAAGCATCCTGATGCAATCCTTCTGTTCAAGGTGGGTGAGTTCTATGAAATATTTGATGAGGATGCAACTGCATCCTCACAAATATTGGGCATATCATTGATGAAGAGAGTTGTAGGGGTAGGTAAAATGGTTAATATGGCAGGATTTCCCCATACAATGCTGGAGTTATATCTTCCTAAGCTTGTCAGAGCAGGTAAAAGGATTGCAATTCTCGAGGATCTTGAAGCTAAGAAGAAGCAAGAAAAGCCAAAATTTCAAACTGCTGAGGTTGTTATTCCAGCCAAGAAGCCTATGCAATCCCAGGAAGAGGCTGCCTACAAGAAAGCCATCATAGAAAATCTTGAAAGAGCCATGCCAAAGCAGCTAAGCTTTGATTTCGGATCGTATTAATCTTATCATAGAAAGTCATTACAAACTGATAAACACTTAAAGTTGAAAGAATTGTTGGCTTCTGTTTGATAAACCGGAAATAATTGCTAACTTTGCAAACCTAACGAAAATAGATATTGTTTATGAATAAAGTGGACTTAAATGTTTCGTTGCTATATGAGTTAGGAAAGTATCTCCTCGACATTAGCAAATTGACCTTTGCTGGAGTAATATTGGGGGTACTCTTCGAGGCAACAAAGCAAGGAAACATTTCCTATTCCTCCCTGTTTGTGGGTGGATTCGTTGCTATGGGATTGCTCCTTGCAACTGGATTTACCTGTATGAAAGTATCAAAAATACTAATGAAATAAGATATGGAACTGATGGATTTGTTCTACCTAATCGACGCTGGATGCGTATTGATTTTAGGTTATTGTGGCTATCGCTACATTAAGTTTAAAAAAGAGAAAAAGAAAGCATAGGACTGACTAACAGCAAAAGGAGGCTGCAGGTTTCAAATAACCTACAGCCTCCTTTTTGTATTATCTTGTTTCTTTATTCCTTTATAATTCTCCCTCTTTTGCTTTTGCACTATCCAGCGACCTTTCTTCTTAATGATCCTCTTTTCCATTCATTATTATCCTCTTATCCATTATAGGCAGACAGCTCCAGCGTGCCATGCTCAGATGGCGCCAGCGCGAGAGACCACTGCTACCTGCCAATGCAGCGCATTCGTAGTCAGGCCCGTGTCCTATGGCTCACGGCTACCGCGACTGATGCAGTGGATAGGGCATCCTGAGCCGGCTCGCAAGCTCGCTTTTCGGCTCAGGATGCCCTATCTACTGTAACAGTCCTGATGCGGAAGCTGTGGGCCGACACCAACCTGCCGACGGATGCTGCAAGCTGCTATGGCGGGGCAGTGGATCCTCGCCTTTGCTGTCGCACACTGCGCTTGTCCGCTGGATGCCGTCTGCTCTTCACTTATCCTTTCTTCTTAAGTTTCTCTTTTCCATTCCTTCAACTTAGGCACAGCCTCTGCTTCACCTTTGGGATAGCCAGCTCACCCAATTTAATCCGCTCAGAACCCATCATGTAAAGGGTGCGCTTCGCCAGTGCTGAAATTTTTTGGCTCGTTCCTCACTCAAAAAATTCCAGCGCCGCCCTTGACATGGGACCTGACCGGATTGTGAACCCACTATCCTTTTCAAAGGTGAAGCAGAGGCCGAACCTGGAGGAAAACAGTCAACACAAAGTATAACGTCTAAAATGCAGTCTATATGAAAGCAACCGACACCCAAGTGGGAGGCAATCACTACAAGGATATGGCAATCCAGCCTATCGAGTACATCGTCAAGAATGAGCTTGGCTTCTGTGAGGCCAATATCGTCAAGTATGTCAGCCGTCACAAAGCCAAGAATGGTGCTGAGGACATCCGTAAGGTCATCCATTACGCACAGCTAATTCTCCAGTTCCAATACGGAGAAAAAGCCTAAGAAAATGGCTCCTCTCTCCTTCACCTTCCATTATAACTACTTAATACATAATACTATTCATAAGTATGACACAAAACATTGAGCCTAATAAAATCAAGCCGTTAGCATGGGTCGCTCGTGAAGGAGATGGCGACCTTATGCTTTCAAAACAATACTATCACTATCATAGAGGGCATAAAAGAGTATATAAAAGAAATGACATCAACTTTTTGAACATTAATGTTCAAAAAGTTGTAATATATTTAAACTTTTCGTAACTTTGCAGTCATGAAAGAGCCACGAAAAATATTATACTTTAGAACCTATTTCATTGACTTCTATAACTCACTTGAAGCGAGTGCACAGAAGAAGGTGGACTATGTTTTGGCAATGCTACGCACCCAAGATCGAATTAGTGAAAAATTCGTTAAGTCAATACGCGAAGGCATTTATGAGCTACGAACACACTATAATGGTAACATATATAGAGCATTCTTCATATTTGATGAAGGCAATATAGTGATGTTATTCAATGGTTTTCAGAAGAAAACACAGAAAACTCCCGAATCGGAAATAGAGAAAGCAATAAAAATAAAGAAAGACTATTATGAAAGCAAACAACAACAGTGATATTCACAGCTTCGATGAAATTCTTGATGCTAAGTATGGTGCTCCTGGCACTAAGGAACGGGAAGAATTTGACCGTGAGGCCTATATGTTTTGCATAGGGCAGATGATACACGATGCTCGCAAGAAAGAAGGCATGACACAGAGCCAACTTGCAGAAAAAGTTGGTGCCACCAAATCCTATATTTCTCGAATAGAGAAAGGCTTGATTGAACCAGGCGTAGCCCTTTTCTTCCGAATAATGGAGGCCTTAGGGCTTAGGGTGGATTTTGTTCGTCCTCTTGCTTGGTCAGTATAAATTACTACCAAATCACTGAATAAAGCCGTAGTGCCGTAATGGTGCTATGGCTTTTATGTAATGTCAGTTTTATTCTTCTCTTTCTCTATTCCTGTATTTCCTACTTGATTCTCATTCCCCTTAATGTTCCTCTTACACGTTATTCACATTTGCTGACCTACCTTATCTCTATCTTCCACTTTTCCATTCCTTCAACTTAGGCATGGCCTCTGCTTCACCTTTGGGATAGCCAGCTCACACAATTTAATCCGCTCAGAACCCATGTAAAGGGTGCGCTTCGCCAGCACCGAAATTTTTTGGCTCGTTCCTCACTCAAAAAATTCCAGCGCCGCCCTTGACATGGAACCTGATCGGATTGTGAGCAAACTATCCTTTTCAAAGGTGAAGCAGAGGCCGAACCTGGAGGAAAAGGATTAAATGAGACTATTAACCAAATTTATTAACAATGAATGCAATTGAGTTTTTAGAAAAAATGCTCTATGAAGGCTGGGATAACCGCGATGTGGTTGCCTACCATCCTTCACGCAACGAGAAGACCGCCAAAGACCTGGCCGTAAATGGCTTTGGACTGACCATTGACGAAATAGATGGGGCCTATCGTATAAATCCAGAAGCTACCTATTGTGCTGTTTATCGCCCAATGGATGATTGCTGGTTGGATGTTGATGACTTCTACAAGAAGTCAGTATTCAAAGGTTGCAATGGCGAATCCATCGTATTCTTCTTTGAACTTGTGTGATATAATATCAACCCAGTGGGTGTGTAGAATGGCACACCCACCAAAAATAATAAAAATTATGAGCAAGCTAATGACCCAAACACAATTGATGCGAGATATTGACGCTAATGATCGCCCCAGAGAGAAAGCCATCAAGGATGGCTTCAAAAGTCTTACCGATGCAGAGGTAATGGCTATCATTTTCGGCACAGGTATGAAAGGCATATCGGTGGTGGACTTGTCTCAAAAACTTCTGGATAAGAACCAAAATCACTTATCACTGGTCACTCGCAAGAGCGTAAAGCAATTGGTGGATGAGAACAAAGGCATTGGCGAGGTAAAAGCCATCAGCCTATTAGCAGCCTTAGAATTAGGCAGAAGAGCCACCGAGGATGCAAAGAATCTGGTCAAAGAGGATCCCATCACTACATCAGCAGATTTCTATGACAGAATGAAGCACCATTTCATGTACCTTAACCATGAAGAGTTTTGGGTATTCTATCTGGATCGCGGAGGCAGAGTAATCAAGGAAGTCAATATTTCAAAGGGTAGCACTTATGCAACTTCGGTAGATGTAAAATTGATTACCAAGTATGCACTGGACTGTTGTGCAAGCAGTGTGGTATTGAGCCACAACCATCCCAGCGGAAATCTTCGCCCAAGCAGTGAGGATGACAGCATTACAAGAAGTGTCATGGATGCATTGCGCCTTTTCAACATTCGCGTCTTTGACCATATCATATTCACTGATGGGGGATATTACAGTTACAGTGATCATTCACGGCTTTAATCTTCACATATGGAGAAGATGTCTAAGCCAACGACTACCTTTCTCCTCAAATTAAATTAAAACTATAAAAATTATGGTAACACAAGAAAAAATCCAAGAAGCTAAGGATTGGTTGAAGGCTAATCCAAGCAAGAGACTCAAGGTGAAGATGAGCCATGGGTACTCAGGCAGATTGTTCTACAATCAGCAGCGTGAAATGTATGGTTTTCTTCGCAAGGGCGTAAGAAAATATGGCACTGTATTCTATGAGTGGGATCGTCTGGAGGAAATAACTTATCCTAAGGTTTACCACTTCAATCCGGAACTTGCCAACAAAAACGAGGTAAGGATGATAAGAAAATATCAAAAACTTGCTGCTAAGGCTACTTTTGACAACAAATGGCTTCGTGACATTCGCAACGCTGATCTCAATAAGAGCCTTTGGGAAAATCATATCACCACTGGAAGTGGCATTGATGGCAAGTGTGTATCGCTTGATTGTATTCGTCGCCATTGTGGTGATCGCATTGTAGATGACTTCCTTGCAGCTTTGAAGAATCGTACGGAATATCAAAGTTACCGATTTAACTTCAATGGCTATGATGGGTCACTTGCAGTATGGATTTGCCCGAATGGTGAAATCAATGCTGGTTTCTCCAAAGAATACCGAGGTTGTGCCAATGGATACTACTACCTCCTAATTAATGACACCACATTTATCGGTTACGACATTGACTAATTCCAAGGTTATTCTCGAACTGACATTTTCTAAAACCAAAGGTGTGCCATTCATATTGGCATACCTTTGATTGCATATTTCACCCTTTTATCTTTTGTACCATTCCAATAACTATTCTACTTATATTTTCTCTTATCCATTAATCATTATCCTCTTATCCTTTGCTTCAACTTAGGCACAGCCTCTGCTTCACCTTTGGGATAGCCAGCTCACCCAATTTAATCCACTCAGAACCCATGTAAAGGGTGCGCTTCGCCAGCACCGAAATTTTTTGGCTCGTTCCTCACTCAAAAAATTCCAGCGCCGCCCTTGACATGGAACCTGATCGGATTGTGAGCAAACTATCCTTTTCAAAGGTGAAGCAGAGGCCGAACCTGGAGGAAAACAGTCAACAATATGTTTAACTTAAAAAATTTGACTATGCACAGTGTAATAATTCAAATTTACAATGCACCCATAAAGGAGCATCAAAGCCTTTATTCGGTGGAGGATGCCAAGGTGGATTACCTTGGTGAGAAAAGCGTGGCTTTTCGTCGTAAGACTATCAACGAACTGATTGAACTGGTTGGCAACGGCATACTGAGCCGACCCAATGCCAAGGTAGAACTGCCAGCAGAGGATAAGGCAGTAAGGCAGACTGTATTGGTCTATAACGGAGGCATCGAGCCTCTGATTGACCAGTGGAAGGAAGATGTGAAGGCTGTGATGAATGACAATATCAATGATTTTTCAAAGTCAAGCAAGCGATACCAGATATTCAAGGCTCTTGACAATCCTCTGGATACTGACATTCTATTCAGCATCTCGAATTATAACGAGTATGGTGAGCTTGACAGAAGCGAAGCCCTGATAAGCCTGCTGTCAGATATGAAAGCTGGGGATTACCTATATGTAGGTGCAATCTTCGATTATCATATATAAACTTAATTCAATTCCAGAATTATGAAAACTTGGGAAGAAATAACTTCGGACACTTGCTATGTTCCCCAGTATATCGAACTTACCATTAAGCACGATAATGGTATGGAGGAATGTGCTAATGGAATTCTCATTGATTTCCGTTTTGACAAATCTTCGGTGTCACAAGGTTGGCATCCCTACGACCTTCGCAGCTCAGATGCCGATGACAGTGTGCCAGCGACAATTGAGCCCAATGTATGGGTTAATTTCTTTGGAGTGGTGCTATTAGACCACTCCTTTGAAATGAAGAATGGCTATCTGAAGATTGAAGATTGGTGCTATAAGGATTGGCAGGACGTGGCCGTAGAAGAACTATCTATTGCCAATGACCAGATAGATTTGAACCTCATCGAGGACTGGAACAATCTGGAGCCTATATCAGCAAACATCGCAAGATTGGCAAGCGAAAGCAGAATGAACGGATAATTATGGCAATCAATGAATATCGGGCTGTGGGCTGTGAGCCAAGAGCCACAGCCCGATATTCTTTTGCTATTTTATAAAATCGACTTCTATTACCTCTGTTCACTTATTCTTTTCCTCTTATCCATTTTAACTATTCAGCGCCCTTTCTTCTTAATGTTCCACTTTTCCATATCTCCAACCTTGGCACAGCCTCTGCTTCACCTTTGGGATAGCCAGCTCACCCAATTTAATCCGCTCAGAACCCATGTAAAGGGTGCGCTTCGCCAGCACCGAATTTTTTTGGCTCGTTCCTCGCTCAAAAAATTCCAGCGCCGCCCTTGACATGGAACCTGACCGGATTGTGAGCCAACTATCCTTTTCAAAGGTGAAGCAGAGGCCGAACCTCGAGGAAAGGGATTATCAGTGTTAATCAACCTATTTGTAAACCCTAAAATTTAGGCTTATGAGATTTTCTATCAATTCAAAGAAAATGCTCGATCTTCTGCTTCGAGCTTGCGCCCCTATCCCGGCCAGGGTAGTATCGCCTGTGGACCAGAACATTCGCCTCTCGCTCCATGATGGAGCACTGGAGGCATCAGGCTTTGGCATGGACTGCATAGTAAATGCTAAAACCAGCGTAGCATCCTACATTGAGGAAGGCACAGTGTACTTCAACCCTGCTCGCATGGTAGAGTTGCTTAAGCTCGTATCTGACTATCCCTTTGCTCTCCAAGAGCAAGACGGACTGATTCAGGTGGAGTGCGTGGATGGATCCTACACTATGATGGGGCAGACATCTTTCTATTCTCCTAAAGAAGATGACAGTACTGTATTGAACAAATTCGACGCTTCAATGCCCGATGAGGAAGAGCCAGTATTCACCGTTGAAGTCTCCGCTGGAGATTTCCTTTCAGCCCTTGGAAACATATCATTTGCTATGGGTAAGGATGACTTTCATCCCCAGTTTATGGGCGTATTCGTCGAAGCTTTGGAGAACGAGCTTCGCTTGGTGGCCACTGATACCAGAGTGCTGGCAATACAGCCAATTCGCGAGGCCAAGATTGCTGGTACAGGCTCAGTGATTATCCCAGATTTTGCTCTGAGCATCATGCGCCGCGCAATTGACCCCAAAAAGGATCTGACCATCCTGGTTGGCAATCAGAATGTCTATGTGGTTAGTGATGACTTGAAGCTTCTCTTCCCCAAGGTCAAGGGCAATTTCCCTCCATATCGCCGAGTGATTCCTAATGGCCCATGGCAGACCGCAGTGATGGACGCTAAGGATCTGATGAGAACACTCAGTACAGTGAACTTTGTGTTCACCTCGGCAAGCAGCCTCACTAAGCTTACATTCGAACCCATGACACTTACGGTGTCCAGCCAGGGTGAGAATAATTCTGGTCGAACCAGCATGGGGTGCGCTTGCTCTGTGCCAGAGTTCAAGATGGGAGCGGATGCCAATTTGCTAAAGGGCGTGATTAACTTCCTTGGGGCCAAGGAGGTGAAAATGTCGTTCATGGATTCCAATAGCCCAATGCTATTCCATGATGCAAGCGAAGAAGAGGATGCCAATGGCGATCTTCGCAAGATGTGCCTCTTCATGCCGATGTTCATTCAAGACTGATAGACTAACCAATTGGGCCATGACCTTCATGGCCACGGCCCAATAAAAATTTCTTACTATGGATGAGAAAGATGCCATTTATGCCATTCGTGGAATGGTAATTGACAAGTACAATCCGGAAGTTATGATTCATAGCATGGTGATTCCTGTGCCATTCGATTATACAAATATGAATGGTGACAACCGCACAGCTCTTTTCCTGAATGTTGTCAGAATCAGAAAGGGTGTGTATGGCATGGTGAAAATATCGGATGGGATTAGGATTGAGTCCCTGGCTTATGCCGGCAAGGCAGCTATTGAACGCATAGCAGAGATGGTAACAAAATAAATAAAACCTTAAACTTTGATAATATGTCGATAAACTACGACCTTTTCAAGCAGCACCAGGCAGAAGGCAAAGCTAACGCCAAAAAGGCTGCAACAGACCTTAAAGCAGGTGATTTCATCTACGTGTATATGTGCCATTTCAAGAATGATGGCTGGAATGCCTTTGAAACTATCCAGTCGTCATTGGATAGCTATGGAAATGAGATGATCGGTCAATGCCTGGCCAAGATTGAAATGATTGTCTCAGGCGTATCAGTGGATGATTTCGCCAAGAGTGTGTACCAATTTGGTGATGGAGGCTCACAATCTGACTGTATTGATGATGACTTCAACCGATTCAATCCGAAAGATGAAGAGATAAGCACATTCTATCAATTGGTAACTCTGATCATTCTGGAGGATGGTCGCCATGCCTTCGTTGATGCCCAGGGTTACGACTACCCTCGATATGTAGGGATTCCTCTGAATGGAGAAGAATTGTTCAGGGAAGAAATATCTCAAGTGAGAAAGATTCGCAGAGAGCGCGAAGCCCTGGAACTGAAAGCCCGCAGAGAGAAGTATGCTCAGAAGAAGGCTGAGGCTTTTGAAACTGCATATTCAATCCTGGGGAAAGATTACAAACCGATTCGCAATGAGGCTGATGCTGTGCGCAGAATTTTCCGCAGCCTATTCCCTGAGATTAAGGCAAGGATTCGCATGGCTCGAAAGGGCTATAGCGATGTGATTGTGATCCTGCCAAAAGAAGCTCGATATTCAGTGCGCAACTCATATATGGACCTCTATCACAGGCTTCAATACCGAGACCTCTCGATACGAGGTGTCGAAGTAATTCACACCGCCGTAAACCCTCTGCCATCACCTTACCAAATATGCTGGGAAAATGAATAACGATAATAAAACGATAATAATAAAATAAGAGGTGTGTCGCGTTCGATGACACACCTCTTATTGTATAATAGTTGGGATTTATTATATTATAGTAGTTAAACTATGACACCTTTCTTCTTTTCCATTTATGCCATTTCCTCTTATCCATTTTAGCAGACGGCACCAGCGAGTCCGCGCAGATGGCGCCAGCGCGAGAGACCACTGCTACCTGCCAATGCAGCGCATTCGTAG
>JAJBUG010000001.1 GCA_020860515.1 Bacteroidales bacterium
TTTAGGGTGCCATATTCTGAGCGGCCCACAACAGGCATGCCATTTTAGGAGCGGCTCACAACAGGCATGCCATTTTAGGAGCGGCCCACAACAGGCATGCCATTTTAGGAGCGGCGGGTCAGTGACCTGCCGCATGTCAGGCGGGGTGGTATCAAACCATACAAGCCATTGTAATCAAACCATACAAATAATGCATCCGCCTGACATGCGGCAGGTCACTGACCCGCCGCTCCTAAATACATCCGCCTGATACGATTTAAAAAGGCCCCTCATCGATGCCGATGAGGGGCCTTTTTTGGTGTTAGAAGGTGGGATTTTGGATGTGGGCGGAGACGATGGATTGGAGCCTGGCGAGGTTTTCGCGTGAGTTGGCTGCAAGGACGCCTGACTGGCGTGTGTAGTTTAGGGGCTCGCCTACGGTGTTGCTCAGGCAGCCTCCAGCCTCTTCTACGATAATAGATGCTCCAGCGAAATCCCATGGACTGAGGCAGTATTCAAAGAAGAGTTCGATGCGGCCCATAGCCAAATAGCATAGTTCGGGCGCGGCTGCTCCAAAGCGGCGTATATCATTGCCCTGCTTGAAGAAGTCAACGATGACAGCTGAGCAAAGGTCGGTGTATTGCTTGCGGTAGAGTGGGAGGGCAGTGCACATTACGCAGTCGGCGAATGGACGGTCGGAGACATGGATTTGCTTTCCGTTGCGCCATGCGCCGTGGCCGCGCTCGGCATAGAACATTTCATCGGTGCGTGGCAGATAGACCACGCCCATTTCGATGGCGTTGCCGTGCTTGAGGCCCACGCTGATGGCGCATTGGTCGATGCCTCGGCTGTAGTTGGCCGTGCCGTCGATGGGGTCGATCACCCATACGTAGTCGTGCTTGAGGTCATGGGCATCTTCTTCTTCGCAAAGGAAGCCGCTGCCTGGGAGGGCTTCGGCGAGGCGTTGCTTCAGGAAGTCTTGCACGGCAATGTCGGAGGAGGTGACGATGTTGACGAGGCCGGCTTTTTGGCTAATTTCAAATGTGTCGGTTAGCATCAACCCCGATGCTTCCTTAACAATATCTTTTAGGGTTTCGAGTGTCATAATTTCGGTATTTGTTTATTGATATAACGTCTAAAGATAGATGAATGTTATTTTGTTGCATGATTGTAATAATTGAGGTTGGGGTTAAGAGATTGATTGATAGGAGGATATGAGAAAAATGGCAAAAATATGATGTTAAAAAGATATGTTATAAAACATATTTCTAAAACATTTCGTAACTTTGCAGTGTTATAATATCGAATCAAGGGAGCAAGAGAGCTTCCAAAGATCAATGTTTAACTAAAACTTATGTATTATGTTTCAACACATCAAACACGCTTTAGAGTGGTATTGCAACAAGGCTGCCGACAACTACATGTGGTCGCCGCTGCCTCCAGAGCACGACAAGCACTGACCACTGCGGCCTCGCGCCAGGCGTGAGGCGAAGCACACCAGAAACATGTCTAACACTTTAAATCGTGGGCCCTGCAAGCTCACGTTTTTTGTGTTTATCCCTAACTGATTGAAATGTAGGAAGATGTCAAGGAAAATGAAAAAAATTGTAAAATTTTGTAAGAAAAAGTTGGATTATTTTAGAAAAATGCATTAACTTTGCACTTTCAAAAGGTAAAACGTTACACACGCACTACAATGACGATGGTAACACTAAGGTACATAACGCTGAGCTGCTCCCTCAGTCCGAAAGGCAAAGGGAGGGCTAAGGTACCCACTCTCAATTCATCACACCGCGCGGCAGGTCACGGACCACGCCGCTCTGACGAGGCTACGTTTCCAATAACTATAATTTCTAACTTTAAACTCATCTAACTATGTCTTCACTTAGATTTAAGGTAGTTGAGGAGGCTTCAAGCCGCAAAGCGGTCCCTGTGGACATTCCCGCCGAGCGCCCTGAGACTTTCTACGGCAAAGCCGTGTTCAACGCCCAGAAGATGTTTGAGTATCTTCCCAAAAAGGTTTACGACGCTCTGTCGCATGCGATTGAGAACAAAGAGCCAATCTCACGCGAAGTTGCCGACGCTGTAGCAGCTGGCATGAAGAAGTGGGCCATCGACAATGGCGCACGCCACTACACCCACTGGTTCCACCCTCTGACCGATGGCACTGCTGAGAAGCATGACTCATTTATCAACCACGATGGCAAGGGTGGAGTGGTAGAAGAGTTCGACGGCAAGCAACTCGTGCAGCAAGAGCCTGACGCTTCGAGCTTCCCCAATGGCGGTATCCGCAACACATTCGAGGCTCGCGGTTACTCAGCCTGGGACATTTCCTCGCCTGCTTTCATCCTTGGAGAAACCCTTTGCATCCCCACAATTTTCATCTCATACACTGGCGAGAGCCTTGACTATAAGACCCCGCTGCTGCGCGCCCTCAACGCCGTGGACAAGGCTGCCACAGCCGTGGCCCGCTACTTCGACCCTGAAGTAAAGCATGTGCATAGCTATCTGGGCTGGGAGCAGGAGTATTTCCTGGTTGACGAGGCTCTGTATGCCGCACGTCCCGACCTGGTGCTTACAGGCCGCACCTTGCTTGGCCACGAAAGCGCCAAGAACCAACAGCTCGAAGATCACTACTTCGGCGCAATCCCCAACCGCGTGGCTGCATTCATGCTCGACCTCGAAATCGAGGCCCACAAACTCGGCATTCCCGCCAAGACACGCCACAACGAGGTAGCTCCCAACCAGTTTGAGTTGGCTCCTATCTTCGAGGAGGTCAACCTCGCCAACGACCACAACCTGCTGCTGATGAGCCTGATGGCCAAGGTGGCCCGCAAGCACAACTTCCGCGTGCTGCTCCACGAAAAGCCATTCGCTGGCATCAATGGCAGCGGCAAGCACAACAACTGGAGCCTTGGCACCGACAAGGGTGTGCTGCTGTTCGCTCCTGGCAAGACTGTGAAGCAAAACTTGCAGTTCCTAACATTCGTGACCAACGTGATGGTGGCTGTGCAAGAGCACAATGCTCTGCTCAAGGCCTCGATCATGAGCGCTACCAACCAGCATCGCCTTGGCGCCAACGAAGCGCCTCCAGCAATCATCTCAATCTTCACTGGCAGCCAGCTGGCTAAGATTCTCGAAAAGATCGAGACCTCGACCAACGAAGAGCTCAGCGACCTGTCGAAGAAGGAGAAATATTCAGTGGGCCTGTCGCAGATTCCTGACCTGCAGATTGATACAACTGACCGCAACCGCACATCGCCATTCGCTTTCACGGGCAACCGCTTCGAGTTCCGCGCCGTAGGCTCGATGGCCAACTGCGCAGCAGCTATGTTTGTGCTCAATGCTGCTATAGCCGACCAGCTCAATAAGTTCAAGGCTGCGGTTGACGCACGCGTGGAGAAGGGCGAAGACCTCGACATTGCGCTGCTCAACGAAATCCGTGAGAACATCATCAAGAGCAAGGCAATCCACTTCGACGGCAATGGCTACAGCGACGAGTGGAAGGAAGAGGCAGCTCGCCGAGGCCTCGACTGCGAGACCTCAGCTCCGAAGATCTTCGACGCTTACCTCAAGGAGAACAGCATCGAGATGTTCAAGCGCACTGGCGTGCTGAGCGAGGTAGAGCTCAAGGCTCGCAACGAGGTGAAGTGGGAGATGTTCACCAAGAAGATTCAGATCGAGAGCCGCGTGCTTGGCGACCTGGCCATCAATCACATCATCCCCGTGGCTACCCGCTACCAGTCGATGCTCGTTGACAATGTGGTGAAGCTCAAGAGCCTCTTCGAGGGCGTGAAGGGAGCCGATATCGTGGCACCCGACCTTGAGACCATCGAGAAAATCAGCAAGCACATGGTGGCCATCAAGCACAAGACCCAGGAGATGATCAACGCCCGCAAGGTGGCCAACAAGATCGAGGATGAGCGCGAAAAAGCCATCGCTTACCACGACACTGTGCAGCCCAAGATGGACGAGATCCGCTACCATATCGACAAGCTGGAGCTGCTCGTTGACAACGAGATGTGGCCTCTGCCCAAATACCGCGAACTTTTGTTCATACGCTAAAATCCTATATGGAACCTCTCAAACACGAATGCGGAGTCGCTATGGTGCGACTCCGCAAACCGTTAGACTACTACAAACAAAAATATGGCAGTTACAGCTGGGCAATCAGCAAGCTGTACTTGCTAATGGAGAAGCAGCACAACCGTGGCCAAGAAGCGGCTGGAGTAGGGGTGGTAAAGCTCCATTCTCAGCCTGGAAACGAATATGTGTTCCGCGAACGTGCCATCGGTTCGGGTGCTATCCAGGAGATTTTCGGCACCATCACTAAGGCCATCACCCCAGAAATGCTGGCACTCCCAGCAGAGAAAATCGCTGAGGAAGTGCCATTTATGGGCGAAATCTACATGGGGCACCTGCGCTACAGCACCACGGGCAAAAGCGGCATCAGCTATGTGCATCCTTTTCTGAGACGCAACAACTGGCGCAGCCGCAACCTGCTGATGTGCGGCAACTTCAACATGACTAACGTTGACGACGTGTTTGAGCGCATCGTACGCACCGGGCAGCATCCTCGCATCTATGGAGATACGGTGTTGCTGCTCGAGCAACTTGGCTATATGCTGGATAAGGAGAACCATAGGCTCTATCGCGACTACCGCGACACCTTGGAGGATCCTGACTTAGCTTATGCCATCGAAAACAATCTGGACCTGGAGCGAGTGCTGCGCGACGCATCGCCCACTTGGGATGGCGGATATGTGATCTGCGGAGCCACTGGCAGCGGCGATATGTTTACGCTGCGTGACCACAATGGCATCCGCCCTGCTTTTTATTATATAGATGACGAGGTGGTGGTGGTAGCGTCGGAGCGACCCGTGATCCAGACTGTAATGAACGTGCCCCTGGAGGCTGTGACCGAACTAAATCCAGGGCAAGCCCTGATTGTGACTAAAAACAATCAAGTATCAGTAAAGCAAATCAACGAGCCGGGAAAGAATGAACGTTGCTCGTTCGAACGAATTTATTTCTCCCGTGGAAGCGATGCCGACATTTACCGCGAGCGAAAGGCATTGGGCAGCCATTTGGTGCCTAATCTTCTGAAGATGCTTGATGGCGACATCGACAAGGCGGTATTCTCATTCATTCCCAACACTGCCGAAGTGGCATTCATGGGCCTGATGCAGGGCTTGGAGAAATACCTGGACCATCAGCGCAAGCGCCAGATTATGCAACTGCAAAAAAGCGGCGAACTGACCGAAGAACGCTTGACCCAGATAATGGCGCGCAAGATTAGGAATGAAAAAATTGTAATCAAGGATATTAAGTTGCGCACATTCATTGCCGAAGGAGCCTCGCGCGACGAATTGGCATCGCATGTGTATGATGTGACCTACGGCTGCCTAAATGCCGGCGAAGACACATTGGTGGTAATCGACGACAGTATAGTGCGCGGCACCACCCTAAAGCAGTCGATAATCGGAATGCTCGACCGATTGAATCCAAAGCGCATTGTGGTGCTATCATCATCGCCTCAGGTGAGATATCCCGATTATTATGGCATAGATATGAGCCGAATGGCTGAGTTCATAGCGTTCCGCGCAGCAGTGGAGCTGCTGCGCGAGAGCGGTAAGGAATATGTGCTTCGCGAGGTGTATGAAAAGGCTGTAGAGAATCTCAAGCTTCCGCCCGAGCAGCAGGTGAATTGCGTTAAAGAGATTTACGCGCCGTTCACCGACCAAGAAATCAGCGACCAGATAGCAAAGATGCTGACACCAGTAAACACTAAGGCTAAGGTGGATATCTTGTACCAAAGCTTGGATGGAATGCACAAGTCGATTCCAAATCATCCTGGCGATTGGTATTTCTCAGGGGATTATCCAACGCCTGGAGGCGTGCGCCAAGTCAACCGCGCCTACGTAAACTACTACGAAGGACGTCTCTCTGACAGATAAATTACAAATTACAAGTGATAAATTACAAACTAATACCCGCCTTGATACTGTTTTATCGAGGCGGGTATTAGTTTGTCATTTATCATTTGTCATTTGTCATTTGTCACTTATCTGTTGAGGTGACGATGCGGTTTTCGGCCTCGTCGTAATCCACCTTGATGGTAGTGTCGGCTGGGAGCTCGCTGCCGATGATTAGTTCGGCCAGTTCGTCCTCCAGATACTTCTGGATAGCTCGCTTCAACGGACGCGCGCCGTACTGCACATCGTAGCCCTTCTCTGCTATGAAGTTCTTAGCAGCCTCGGTGAGGTCGAGTTTGTAGCCAAGGTCAGCCACTCGGTTGAAGAATCCGGCAAGCTCGATGTCGATAATCTTGAAGATGGCATCTTTGTCGAGCTGGTCAAACATCACGATGTCGTCGATGCGGTTGAGGAACTCAGGCGAGAAAGCCTTGTTGAGAGCCTTTTGCAGCACTCCGTGGCTGAACTCCTTGTCAACAGTCTTTGTGGTGAAGCCAACTCCGCTGCCAAATTCCTTGAGCTGGCGAGTGCCTATGTTGGAGGTCATGATGATAATCACGTTTTTGAAATCTACACGGCGCCCAAGGCTGTCGGTAAGGCGACCCTCGTCCATCATCTGCAGCAGCAGATTGAACACATCGGGGTGAGCCTTCTCAATCTCATCGAGCAGAACCACCGAGTAGGGGTGACGGCGCACAGCCTCGGTAAGCTGGCCTCCCTCCTCGTAGCCAACGTATCCCGGAGGCGCACCCACAAGGCGGCTCACCGTGAATTTCTCCATGTATTCGCTCATGTCGATGCGAATCAGGGTGTCGGCGCTGTCGAATAGGTATTGAGCCAGCTTCTTGGCCAGGTGGGTCTTGCCTACGCCGGTCGGACCCAAGAACATGAATGTGCCAATTGGCTTGTTGGGGTCTTTCAGGCCGATGCGGTTGCGCTGTATTGCCTTTACAATTTTGTCGATTGCAGCATCTTGGCCAATAATCTGCTTCTTGAGGGTTGGTCCCATTTCCAGCAGACGCTTGCCTTCGGCTTGGGCGATGCGCTGCACAGGCACGCCTGTCATCATGGCCACCACCTCGGCCACCTTGTCCTCGTCGACGGGTGTGCGCTGCTCGCTGAGCTGCTTTTCCCATTGGTCCTTAGCGCGGTCGAGCTTGTCGGCCAGGCGCTGGGCCAAGTCGCGGTAGCTGGCGGCTTGCTCAAAATTCTGCTGCTGAGCAGCGCGCAGTTTGTTCTGCGTAGCCTCGGCAATTTGCTCCTCGAGCTTTTCAATTTCTTCGGGCACTTCCACATTGGTGATATGCACTCGGCTGCCAGCTTCGTCGAGAGCATCGATAGCCTTGTCGGGGAAGTTGCGGTCGCTAACATAGCGCTCAGTCAGCTTCACGCAAGCCTCAATGGCTTCGGGGGTATAGCTCACATTGTGGTGCTTCTCGTAAGACTCCTTAATATTATTAAGAATGGTGATGGTCTCCTCGGGGGAAGTGGGCTCAACCATTACCTTTTGGAATCGACGCTCCAGGGCTCCATCCTTTTCGATATTCTTTCGATATTCGTCGAGGGTGGTTGCGCCGATGCATTGCAACTCGCCGCGAGCCAAGGCGGGCTTCAGCATATTGGCAGCATCCATGGTGCCAGCCGCATTGCCAGCTCCCACGATGGTATGAAGCTCGTCGATGAAGAGTATGATATTGGGATTCTTCTGCAATTCGCCAAGGATTGCCTTGATGCGCTCCTCAAATTCGCCACGGTATTTTGTGCCAGCCACGATGCCAGCCATGTCGAGCGATACCACGCGTTTGTTGAATAGGATTCGGCTTACCTTGCGTTGCACGATGCGCAGGGCCAAGCCCTCGACGATGGCGCTTTTGCCAACGCCCGGCTCGCCAATAAGCACAGGATTGTTCTTTTTGCGGCGGCTGAGGATTTGAGCCAAGCGCTCAATCTCGGTCTCGCGGCCTACGATCGGGTCAAGTCTGCCATCTGCAGCGGCCTTGGTCATATCGTGGCCGAACTTGTCGAGCATCGGGGTGTCGTTGCCTGGCTTGTTTTTGCGGCTGCGTGATGAAGAGTCGGACGATGACGAGGAGGAAGAAGATGACGATGGCTTGTCGGCTGGATCGTCCTCATCGTCCATGAAGTCGGTGCCAGCCTTAGGGGTAGCAGGTTCGGAATCGCGCACCAGCTGTGTGAGGCGGCGATAGTCAACACCGGCAGATATGAAAGGTTTGATAAACTCCATAGTAAGAATTTCTGGGTTATGGAAAATAGCCAGCAGCACATGCAGGGGCTGCACGTCGGTGTGCTTGAGCATACGCGCTTCCAGCACACTTAGGCGGATTATACGCTTAGTAATGTCGCTGATATTCTGCGATGGGTGAGCGCCAGCTTGGTTGAAGAGCCAGGTGTCGAGCTCCTGGTAGAGCTCGTAGGCCGAGCGCGAGGAGGCAGCTCTCTCCACGAGCTTAAAGGCAGGGCTCTCCATGTCGGCCAGCATCACCAGCAGCAGATGCTCGGGGTTGACACAGGCGTTGCTGTGGCGCGCGGCCTCGCGCTTGCACTTGTCGAGCAAGACTGACATTTCGGGTGAAAAATTGTAACTATCCATTCGCGAAAGTTAAAGCCTATGGCTAAATGTTAGATTAGTGTCAAAATTCAGTGTCATAAATTGTGAAAACCATTGTAAAATCAATGTGTCCTTACAAGTATATAACAATAACTGCACCAAAAATCGCTAATCTTGATTAACAAAATTAATCAAAAAAAGTGAAAATGGTGGGTCAAAATGTAGATAATGTCAAAAATTATTCGTACCTTTGTATGATATTTTACAGTAAAAAACGAAAATCGAGGGCAAATATTGTGCCCTGAACTCAAACGATTAATTATTAATTGATTATTTGACATGTTGGATCAAAACCGCATTTTAAAGATCAACATTGAGAACGAGATGAAGAGCGCCTACATCGACTATTCGATGTCGGTGATCGTGTCGAGAGCGCTGCCCGACGTGCGCGACGGCCTGAAGCCGGTGCAGCGTCGAGTGCTGTTCGGCATGAATGCCATGGGCAACACCAGCGACAAGGCTCACCGCAAGAGCGCCAACTGCGTGGGTGAGGTAATGGGTCGCTATCACCCGCATGGCGATTCATCGATCTATGGCACTGTGGTGCGCATGGCCCAGGACTGGAGCCTGCGCTACACATTGATTGACGGACACGGCAACTTTGGCTCGGTCGATGGCGATGGCGCAGCAGCCATGCGTTACACTGAGGTGCGCCTCAGCAAGATGGGCGAAGAGATGCTCACCGATATCGAGAAGGAAACTGTGGACATGCAGCGCAACTACGACAACACGCGCGACGAGCCCACGGTGCTGCCTACTCGATTCCCCAATCTGTTGGTAAATGGCGCCCAAGGCATTGCTGTGGGCATGGCTACTAATATGCCGCCTCATAACCTCACCGAGAGCATCAACGCATCGATTGCTGTGCTGGAGAATCCCGAGATTACCATCCCTGAGCTGATGAAGATCATCACAGCTCCCGACTTCCCCACCGGTGGCACCATCTATGGCTATCAGGGAGTGAAGGATGCCTATGAGACAGGCCGAGGCCGAGTGGTGATTCGCGCTCGCGCTGAGATCGAAAAGGACGGCAGCCATGAAAATATCGTGGTTACGGAGATTCCTTACGGTGTAAACAAGGCCGAACTCATTAAATATATTGCAGGGCTGGTCAACGAGAAGAAGCTCGACGGCATTGCCGATATCAACGACTACACCAGCCACCAAGGCATGCGCATAGTAATTAAGGTGCGCCAGGATGCCAACGCCAGCGTAGTGCTCAACAAACTGTACAAGATGACGCAGATGCAGGCTGCATTCAGCGTCAACAATGTGGCTTTGGTAAATGGTCGCCCACAGACGCTCAACCTAAAGCAGCTGCTGGAAGAATTTGTAAAGCACCGCCACGATGTGGTGACTCGCCGCACCAAATTCGAGCTGCGCAAGGCTGAGAAGCGTGCTCATATTCTGCAAGCGCAAATTGTAGCATCACAATTTATCGACGAAGTTATTGCCATAATCCGTGGAGCCGACTCGGTGGACGATGCCAAGCAAAAGCTTTGCGAACGCTTTGGATTTGACGATGAGCAGGCTCAGGCCATCGTGGATATGCAACTCAAGAAACTGGCCAAATTGGAGCAGAACAAGCTGCAGGAAGAATTTGATGACCTGCAGAAGCTGATTGCCCATCTCCAACTGATTCTTAGCGACGAGAATGTGATGCGCGAGCTGATCAAGAGCGAGCTTATAGAGGAGCGCGACAAATACGGCGATGATCGCAAGACCGACATTGACTATACCGCTGGCGACTTCAACGCCGAGGATTTCTACAGCGACGACGACATGGTGATCACCATATCGCACATGGGCTATATCAAACGCACTCCGCTTACCGAGTTCCGCACTCAGAATCGCGGCGGAGTAGGAGTGCGCGGCAGTGACACTCGCGATGAAGACTTCATAGAGCATGTGTATATGGCATCGATGCACAATACATTGCTTTTCTTCACAAAGAAGGGCCTTGTGTATCGACTAAAGGTTTACGAATTGCCCGAAGGCGCGCGCAATAGCAAGGGTCGCGCACTGCAGAACCTGCTCAATATCGAGCCTGGCGACAAGGTGCAGGCTTACATTGGCTACAAGCCCATGGCCGACGACGCTGAGTTTGTAAATAGCCACTATCTGATGTTTGCCACTCGCAAGGGCCTGGTGAAGAAAACCAAGCTAAGCGAATATGTGCGCATCATGGCCAAGGGCAAAAAGGCTATCCTAATCCGCGAAGGCGACGACTTGATTGCTGTGGGCCTAACCGATGGCGAGAGCGAAGTGCTGCTGGCAAATCGCAATGGCCGTGCGGTGCGCTTCTCTGAATCTAAGGTGCGCTCAATGGGCCGTGTTTCGGCTGGCGTGCGCGGCATGAAGCTCGACGATGACGGCCACGACGAAGTGGTGGGCATGATTATCTATGAGCCTGGCAGCGAGAACACTGTGATGAGCATATCGGAGAAGGGCTTCGGCAAGCGCTCGGAAGTTGGCGGCTACAGAATGACCAACCGTGGCAGCAAGGGCGTGCGCACAATGAAGGTGACCGAGAAGACTGGCCATCAAGTGGCATTCGAAAGCGTAAATGATGACAATGACCTCATTATTATTAATGAGAGCGGCATCACGATCCGCATCCGCGTGGCTGATGTGAGAGTGATGGGTCGCAACACCCAGGGTGTGCGCATCATCAACCTCGAAAAGCGCAACGACAGCATCGCCTCGGTTTGCTGCGTCAACAGCGACCCTGAAGAAGAGGTGGAGGCTGTGGAGGCTGGCGAGGAATTGCCCGGAATCGAAGATGTGGATGCCGAGGAAATAGAGACTGAGGAGCCAGATACCGACGAAGGCGATGAGCCCGAGGAAATAACCCCCGAAGAAGAATAATCCGAAGGAGTTCGCTTCTCCGGTTTCCGGTTTCCCGAAAAAAAGAATAATAACACCTATAATAATTATTACTAACTAATCTAAATGACTGTTATGAAGAAAATCAGCATTTTAGGAGTTTGCGCCCTCATCGGCCTCGGAGCTGCGGCTCAGGAGACTGTGCTCAAGGACGCTGAGAAGCTCATGAAAAAAGGTGCTACCCTCACCGAAGTGGAGGCTGCTGTGAAGCCTGCCATGAGCGATGCTGCTACCCAGAACGAAGCCATGACTTACTATCTCCCTGGCAAGGCAGGCTTCAATGAGTATGACAATGGCGTGGCTAAGGAGGCATTGGGCCAGCTTAGCGACGAAGAAAAGGTAGGCCGCGCCAAGGCTCTGCTCCAAGGCTACAATTACATGATGAAGGCTCTGCCCCTCGATTCAGTAGTCGATGAAAAAGGCAAGGTAAAGACCAAATATAGCAAGGATATCATCAACACTGTTGGTGGTCACTTCAATGACTATTACAGCGCAGGCGCTGAGCTTTACAATGGCAAGGATTTCGCAGGCGCTTATGACCTGTGGGGAGCTTACGCTGCACTTCCATCGATGCCCACTTTCGCAAAGGCTATTCCAGTGATGCCGAGCGATACAGTGGTGGCTGAGGTGATGTTCAACCAAGGCTTGGCAGCTTGGCAGGGCGATGATTTCAATGGCGCCCTCAAGGCATTCATGAATGCTAAGAACCATGGCTACACCAAGAAGAATGTTTACGATTATGGCATTGCAGTGGCTACCCAGGCTGGCAACGACGCTGCTGTAAACGAACTGGCCACTGAGGCTCAGGCTAAGTACGGCGATGAGGATCCCAACTACATCGGCTACATCATCAACGGCTACATCAAGAACAAGCAGTATCAGCAGGCTATCGATGCTATCGACCAGGCTATAGCTGCCAATCCCACCAACTCACAGTACCATGTGATCAAGGGCATACTCTACGAACAGGATGAAATTGGCAAGGATGCAATGCCCGAATATGAAAAGGCTGTAGAGCTCGATTCGCACAATGCAAGCGCCCTGTATCAACTTGGTCGCATGTATAACAACAAGGCCCTCAACATCTATAACGACGCTCCTAACGACAATGCCGAGTTCAACCGCGTATTCAACGAGGAGTTCAAGCCCGTGATGCTGCAAGCAGTTGATTTGTTTGAGCGCAGCCTGGCTATCGACGAGGATAATATCGACGCTCTCAAGCTCCTTGAGAATGCTTATTATCTGCTCAACGACGACGCCAACCTGAATGCCACTAAGGCACGCCTGGGAGGCAACTAATCTGATTTCTAATTAATTACGGAGGCACGGCGGCTAAGCCATGCCTCCGTTAAATTTAATTATGGCTGATACTAACCAACAATTTGACCAAGCACTGGCACTTTGCCGCGATGTGTTTGAAAAGAAGTTGCGCGACTACGGAGCATCATGGCGCATTTTGCGTCCGGCAGCTCTTACCGACCAGATTTTTATCAAGGCTAAGCGCATACGTTCGCTTCAAGTGAAAGGTCACTCGGAAGTGGGCGAGGGCATTCTGCCCGAATTTATTGGAATCGTCAATTATGCGGCAGTGGGCATTATTCAGCTTCAGCTTGGCTATGCCGATACCAAGGATATGGACCCAGATACTGCACTTCGCCATTACGACAAGGTAATTAGCGATGCCCGAGCTCTTATGATTAAGAAAAACCATGATTACGATGAGGCTTGGCGCGGAATGAGAGTGCTGAGCTATGTTGACCTAATCCTAATGAAAATCGAGCGCACTAAGGAGATAGAGGATCATAATGGCTTGACGCAAGTGTCGGAAGGCATTGACGCCAACTATATGGACATGATCAATTATGCGGTGTTCGGCATCATCAAGCTTACCGAGTGAGATTGTATATTTCACAACTTGTAATTGTCATTAGTAATTTGTCATTGACTAAGAAAATATTAGTATGGGTGATGCGCCTTTTGGTAGGGGCAACATTCGTGTTTTCGGGATTTGCCAAGACGGTGGATCCTTGGGGATTTGTATATAAGCTGCAGGAATATCTGGCAGCATGGGGCTTGGATTGGCTGCCACGCGAGGCCTTGCTTTGCCTTGCGATCGGCCTGGCCATGCTGGAATTTGTGTGCGGCTTGATGCTGGCGCTGGGCTGTCTGCGCCGCGCCGCTGTGTGGATACTCTCCGCCATGATGGCAGTGATGCTGCCACTGACCTTTTATATAATGATAGCCAATCCGGTGGCTGATTGCGGCTGCTTCGGCGATGCTTGGGTGCTGAGCAATACTGCAACATTCTTCAAAAATCTGGTGCTGGCCGCAATGCTGGTGTGCCTAATTTTATGGAACGCAGGAGTGGGCACATTGATTGATCCGCTGTTGCAGTGGATAGGAATTACCGCCAGCGTGCTCTATTGCTTGGTGCTGAGCGTGATTGGGTGGTGGATACAACCCGTGGTGGATTTTCGCCCTTTTCCAGTGGGATCGAGTCTGATAGCCGAGGTTGACGATTCTGGAATAGGCATGGTGTACGAGCGCGATGGCGAGGAGCGAACATTCGGAGTAGATGACTTGCCCGATGATTCATGGACATTTGTTCGTCGCGAAGGTCAATTGGCAGGTGAGCGCGCGATCGCAATTTATGATGGGGATGAAGAGGTGGCAGAAAATGTGATCAAGCCTGATGGAATGCAGGTGCTGCTCACTGTGCCTGAGCCAGGTCTTCACGGACGCGCCCGAAGCCACATGTGCAATAAGCTGAGCGACTATGTGGGTGCTCGCGGAGGCTCGATGCTGGGCTTGGTGCCGCTAAGCGGCGATAGCCTGGATGCATGGATCAGGATGTACAATCCCAAATTTACTGTGCTTACCATGGAGGACAGCCAGGTCAAGGAGCTGGCTCGCGGAGATGCAGGACTGGTGTACCTTGAAGACGGCCAGGTGCAATGGAAGCGAAATCTTTACAGTTTCCCTGGCGATTTTCCAAATGAGTATTATTCGCTGGATGAAGTATACGTGGTGGATGATGGATTGCTAATAAGGCAGCTTACGGGCCTGTTGGCAATGATTATCTCACTCACGGTACTGGTAAGTTTGTTACCAAAACGCAAAAAATCGGCTTGAAATTTTGGTATGTGACGAAAAATTCGTAATATTGCACCTTGAAACGAAAAAGTAAGAAAATTTAAACATATTTAGCTAAATAACTATACTGAATTTATGATTAACGCCCAAGACATCAAAAACGGCACATGCATTCGCATGGACGGTCGTCTCTACTTCTGCGTGGAGTTTCTCCACGTGAAGCCCGGCAAAGGCAACACATTCATGCGCACCAAACTCAAAGACGTGGTTGACGGTCGCGTGCTTGAGCGCCGCTTCAACATCGGTGAAAAGCTCGAAGACGTGCGCGTGGAGCGTCGTCCTTACCAGTACCTCTATACTGAGGGCAACGATGACATCTTCATGAACAATGAGACCTACGAGCAGATACCCATCTCCAAGGAGCTGGTGACTGGCGCTGATTTCATGAAGGAAGGCGACACCGTGGAGGTTGTAAGCGATGCAAGCACCGAAACTGTGCTCTATGCCGAAATGCCTGTGAAGACCATCCTTGAGATCACCTATACCGAACCTGGAATCAAGGGTGACACTGCCACCAACACTCTCAAGCCCGCTACCGTAGAGACTGGCGCAACAGTGCGCGTGCCTCTTTTCGTAAATACTGGCGATAAGATTGAGATTGACACTCGCGAGGGCAGCTACGTGCGTCGCGTGTAATCTTTGAGGCATAAAAATCGGGAGGCTCCGACGGAACCTCCCGATTTTTTTTAAATACTTATCGTAAGGATCATGATAGAAACCGAAATTTACAAAGTAGCGGCCAGCCGTTATGGGCGCCGTGTGGCTATGAGGCTTGCTTCACGCTGGTGGTGGGCCTTGGCACTGCCACTTGGTGCAGCCATAATTGTGGGTATATGGGATTGGCGATGGTGGTTCGTGGCTCTGGTGATGATTTTTATTCTGTATCCAGGATTGTTGTTTATAGCCTACTATTATTATGCCTTGAGCCCTGAAGCTGTGAGGGCCATATTGCCCCAGAGGGCGCAAATCACACCAGATGCCGTAACTCTGATTTATTATCCAATAGCTGAGGGATGCAATGCCCCTAAGCCTCGTGTCATTCCCAAAAAGGATATTCGCAGTGTGAGCCTTGAAGGGAATTATATTGATCTGCAGCTTGACAAAGAAGATGTCATAGAAATACCCAAATCAGCATTTCCGCCTGGCACCATACGTGAGGCTTTCCCGAATTTGAATGAAATCAATGGGGAGATGAATTGAGCCTGATAAAACTTGATTCATTTCCTCAGAGATAAGTTTTTCCACAAAGTTTGGCGCAATTTTTGTGCGTGTAAATTGTTATAAATTAAAAAGAGAATTATGACTACAATAGAAATTACAAATTATAAAAATAGAGTGGCGCAGCTGATTGATGATCGGCGGCTAAGGCAGGCTATAAAAGAGCTGAAAGAGAAGAGCCAGCAACAAATGGCCTGGGAAGTTGGCGATCGATTAGAACGCATCGAGCAGGCGTATAATTATATGTTGCGTTATGTGGCACAAGGCGTAAATGACCCGGAGCGTGGAGAAGTGTACGCTGGCATAGTAGGGGACATGTACTCTATTTTGGACCAATTGGTGCATTTTATGTCAACCGTGGTATCTCCCACGCAGTATTACAGTATCTTGAGATTTTATCGCCGAGCGCCTATGGTCGAACGCATCACTACTTTGATAAAGCAGTACCAACAGTCGCAAGCTGATTTGTCGCTTTATCTGCTGGTGCCAGAAAATGAAGTAAACACTAAGCAGACCGAAGAGCGCAAGAGGGCCGAAGCGCTTCAAAAAGAAGTGTTCGAGGCAGTATGGGTAGAGCCCCATCTGAGCAATGCAGATGAAGAATGCTTGAGTGTGGCTCTCAGGAGCGAGGAGTTTTCATCGGAATTTAAAAGCCATATACTCTCAGCCCTTACCCTGGGACTGATGCAGACCTTTGATCCGGCGAGGATGGCTCTTTTAATGCAGGCTTATTCTGATGGCAAGAATGTGAAGCTAAGGGCTATCGCAATGGTGGGATTGTTGTTCGGATTATGGCTGTATCGCAATCGTCCGCTCCCCAAGAAATTGAAAGTGCGCCTTGATGCAATTAAGGACCATGATGATTGGGCATCAGATTTGCGCACTGCTTGCATTGAGATGATTCGCACCACTGACACTGAGCGCATCAACAAGAAGATACGCGATGAAGTGATACCCGAAATGATGAATCTTAGACCTGAAATTATGGATAAGATTCGCGGAGGTGAAATAAATCCGCAGGACATGGCATCGCTTGATGCAAATCCCGAATGGCAGGAAATGCTGGATAAAAATGGCCTTACAGACAAACTCAAAGAACTCACCGAAATGCAGATGGAGGGCGGTGATGTGATGATGAGCACATTCTCACATCTCAAGAATTTCCCATTCTTCAGTGACATTCCAAATTGGTTTTTGCCATTTTCTTCGAGCCACACTGCCGTGCAGGCCTCAGCGCAGAAGCTTGGCGTGGTAGGGGATATGATTGAGAACGCTCATTTTCTGTGTGACAGTGACAAATACTCATTTATATTTGCCCTGGATATGGTGCCTCAGCAGCAGCGTGATATGATGACATCACAGTTCAAGGCGCAGAGCGACGGAATTTACCAGCAAATGGGTGAGCGCCAGGAAGGCACACGGCCCGATGCCATGAAGCGAGCCATTAATTCCTATCTGCAGAACGTTTACCGCTTCTTCAAGCTCTATCGCCGCAAGGATGAATTTGTTGACCCATTCGGCAAAGGCATCAACTTGATTTCGATTCCTGCGCTTGCCAATGATTTCGACGATGCTGACCTGCTGGAGATGGTGGCTGAGTTTTATTTCAAGCTTGGCTACATGGGCGATGCCTTAGCCGTGTTTGAGAAGCTGGAAAAGATTATGCCTGGTGATTCGGCTCGCTATCAAAAGATGGGATATGCCTATGAGAATCTAAAGGATTGGGCAAATGCCATAAAGAAATATCAGGTGGCAGAGCTTCTGGATACTGACAGCACTTGGACCACTCGGCGCTTGGCAGCCTGCTATCGAGCAGTCGGCGACAATGAGAATGCCCTTAAGTATTATCGCCAGTTGCAGAGCAAACTGCCTGATGATTTGAACACAGCCCTTGTCCTGGGCTATGTAATGCTGGAGTTGAATCGAATCGACGAAGCAGTGCAGCAGTTCTACAAAGTAGAATTCTTGGATGAGAAATCCACCAAAGCATGGAGGCCGTTGGCTTGGACTCTTTTCCTGCAAGGAAAGTACGATGAAGCCAACTCATATTATAATAAGATAATCCAGAGCGGTGCCACTGCCACCGATTATCTCAATATGGGTCATGTGGCAATGGCATTGGGCGATTTGAGGGATGCTATCAACTTCTACAAGCTTTCGATTGATGCCAGCAGCGCTGAGGCATTTGGCAAGGAGATGGTCAAAGACCGCCACCACCTGCTGGAGGCTGGCGTAGATCCAATGCTACTCCCCATCATACTTGATGCCGTCAGCAGCGACTAACCCACTAAATCACTAAAACACTAACCCACTAAAACACTAAAACACAAAATCACTAAAACACTAATATTATGGTAATCCAACGAATTCAAACTGTATTTTTGGTATTGGCCGCATTGATAATAATCGCGCTGTGCGTGGTGGTGCCAGTGGCCATCTATCATGCTCCCGAGGGTGACACTTATCTCTACATGACTGAGTCGCCAGCCCTCATTGTATTAGGTTCGTGCACTGCAGCAATGCTGTTGGTGACCATTTTCCTGTATAAGAATCTGCCGATGCAGATGCGTGTGACCTGGCTGTGCATCCTGTTGATGCTGGTGCTGCTGGCCTTGACAGCATTTGTGTTCACGGTAAAGTTTGAAAGCTGCGAGGTATTGTGGATTTGCGGTGTAAGTTGCGTAGGCGTGTCAGTGATTTTGGCCATCCTGGCTTATGCCCGCATGAAACATGATCAGCGCATCCTGAAAAGCTATGACCGACTAAGATGAGATAGCTCAGATTTATCAAGCTGCATAGAGAGAGGCTCCCAAGGGGCCTCTTTTTGTGTGTTCGGTCAAGTTTATTTTAATTTTTTTTCTAAAAAAAGGTTTATGTAAAAAAATTTTTGTATTTTTGTGGATTGAAATGGTTTTTAACCGTAAAAAGAAAGTTAACATTTAAGTTATACCTAAAAATGGAAAAACGCAAACTGAAAATCCGTGACCTCACCCTGCGTGACGGTCAGCAGTCGCTCTTCGCTACGCGCTTGAGCCAAAAGGAAATTGACAAGCTGTTGCCTTACTACGAAAATGCTGGCTTCTACATCATGGAGGTATGGGGCGGTGCTGTGCCCGACTCAGTGATGCGCTTCCTCGACGAATCGCCATGGGAGCGTCTGCGCAGTGTATCTCGAGCAATGAAAGGCAAGAGCTTGCTGAGCGCGTTGTCGCGCGGTCGCAATCTCTTCGGATATGTGCCTTATCCCAATAGCGTGCTTGAGGGTTTCTACAAGGAAGCCATCAAGAATGGCTTGAATGTAATGCGCATTTTCGATGCACTCAACGATATCGACAATGTGCGCGATTCGATTAAGATGATCAATGAGCTCGGCGGCATACCTGATGGCGCCGTATGCTATACAGTGGATCCCAAGCAAGAGGCTCCTGCCGCTGCGGTGGAAGAGCCTAAGAAGGGTGGTTTCTTCTCACGCCTGTTCCATAAGAAAGAGGACGAAGCGGCTCCTGTGGCCGAAGCTCCTAAGCAGATCTTCACAGCTGAATATTTTGTGGAGAAGGCCAAAGAGATGGAGCGCATCGGTGCCAAGATGATTACTCTTAAGGACATGGCTGGCCTTGTAACTCCTGCCCGAGCTGAGGAAATCATATCGAAGCTCAAGGCCAATCTTTCGGTGCCAGTGGATTTCCACACTCACTGCACCCCTGGCTACGGCCTGGCATCTTCAATAATGGCTATCCTCAGCGGCGTGGATATTCTCGACACTAACATCTGGTGGTTCGCTGGTGGCTCAGCCGCTCCTGCCATAGAGCTGATTTACCTCTTCTCCGACAAGCTTGGAGTAGAAATCGATGTAAATATGGAGGCAGTGGGCAAAATCCGCAATCAATTGCTCGAAGCTCGCAAGAGCCTGAAAGATTTCGACCTTAACGCAGCCAAGATGCCCAAGGCATTCGACCCGCTCAACGACACCGTGCCTGCCGAGGTTATGGCCCATGTTGACAAGGCCGTGGCAGCTGCCAAGGCTCATCGCTATGATGAATTACTGGATGAGTGCCATGCTATCGAGGCTTACTTTGGTTTCCCGAAACCTAATGAATTGGTTAAGGAGGCTGAGGTGCCTGGCGGTACGTACAGCAACATGGTGGCCCAGCTCAAGCAGCTTAAGGCTGAAGACCTACTCGACGATGCAATGCGCCTGATTCCTATGGTGCGCCGCGATGCCGGCTTGGTGCCTCTGGTAACGCCTACCAGCCAGATTGTAGGCTCTCAGGCTGTGGCCGTGGCTCTGGATCGCAAGAAGGGAGAGCCTGACTATTCGCATCCCAGCAATCAGTTCATATCGCTCGTAAAGGGTGAATACGGCAAGACACCTGTGCCTGTGGATCCATCATTCCGCAACAAAATCACTGGTTCGCCCGTAGAGCAAGCCTACGACGTAAGCAAGCACAAGAATCCTGACAATCCTACACTGAGCGAGTTTGGCAATGCTAAGCTGGCTAAGAATGATGAAGAATATCTGCTGCTTGAACTTCTGCCCACAGTGGCCAATGGATTCTTGCGCAAGCGTCGCAAGGAGGAATTTGAGGCCAACAAGCCCGCTGCAACTGAGGCTAAGGCTGATGCCAAGGCTGCCAGCGCTGATGAGCCCATCACTGGCCCTACGGAAAAGGCTCCCATGCCCGGCAAGATAATCGAAATCAAGGTTAAGCCTGGCGACAAGGTAAAAAAAGGCGATGTAGTGCTTGTGTACGAGGCCATGAAGATGGAGAACGATGTGCAAGCATCGCAGCCTGGCGTAGTTAAGCGCGTCTTTGTAGCCGAAGGCGATGCTGTGGCTGATGGCCAAGTAATGATAGAATACGCAGAGACTGGCAAGGCGGCTCCTGCAGCTGAGGAAGAAAAGGCTCCAGCTGGTCCTGGCAAGGGTATCAAAGCACCCATGCCCGGAAAGATAATTGAAATCAAGGTTAAGCCTGGCGACAAGGTGAAGAAGGACGCAGTGGTGCTTGTGTACGAGGCCATGAAGATGGAGAACGACGTGCAGGCTCCCGAGGATCTGACTGTAACCAAGGTGCTCGTGGCTCCTGATGACGCAGTGGCCGACGGCCAAGTGCTGATTGAATACAAGTAGGAAGCTATGAAAATAGTGGTACTCGACGGATATGTGGCCAATACTGGCGATCTGAGCTGGGACGAACTGTCCCAGCTCGGTGACCTCACAGTATATGACCGCACATCACGCGATCAGGTAGTGGAGCGCGCCAAGGGTGCCACTGCCATTTTCACCAACAAGGTAGTGATTGACCGTGAGCTGATAGAGCAGCTTCCGGGGCTGCGATTCATCGGCGTGCTGGCTACTGGATACAACAATGTGGACCTGGTAGCAGCTCGCCGCAACGGTGTGACAGTGTGCAATGTCCCTGCTTACAGCACTCACAGCGTGGTGCAAAACATTTGGGGGCATCTCCTCAACATCGTCAATTCCACTGCTCTGCACTCAGAATCAGTGCGCAATGGCGATTGGAGCCAGTGCCAAGACTTCAGTTATCGATTGACACCTATTATCGAACTGGCTGGACTTACAATGGGCATATACGGCCTTGGCAGCATAGGCGCCGAGGTGGCTAAGATTGCCAATGCTTTTGGCATGAAGGTTATAGCTTATACGTCTAAGGTGCCTTGGCAATTGCCTGGCTACATAATGCCAGTAGAGAAGAAAGAGCTGTTTGAGCAAAGCGATGTGCTGGTGCTGTGCGCTCCGTTGACTGCGCAGAACAAGCATTTTGTGGATGCAGAATCGCTAAGCTGGATGAAGCCTACGGCTATAATCCTAAATGCGGCTCGCGGAGGGTTGATGGATTCAGTAGCCGTAAGCGAGGCTTTGGCTCAGAACAAACTGTATGCAGTGGGCGTGGATGTACTGGAGAAAGAGCCTCCGACAGCCGACGAACCTCTGCTAAAAGCACCTCGCTGCTACATCACCCCACATATCGCTTGGCAAAGCGATGTGGCACGGCGGGCATTGATAGCCAAGAGCGCTCAGAATCTCAAATCCTATCTTGAGGGAAAACACATCAACGTAGTAAACTAAAAATCAAAGGCGACCCCCATGCTGAGAGTCGCCTTTTTTAGTAGCCTTATTGTGCCGGTGCGGGGTCGACATTCCTGCCAACAATGTGATGACTCGTTACATTGACTCTAAGGAATGGGAGAGTAATTGTCGGGAACTTCCATCCGTCAGAGACAGACGGCAGAGGCCCCGGCAACCGGCAAATAAGGTTTATCGTGACTGGAAGGCATAAAAAGTCACATAAGCACTTGCCCAAAAGTGGCAACTGCTTGCTACACAATGTATGTATGAGGATCGGATTCATACCATTCCCAAGTTAAAGTTCTACTATATAACCACCCAAAAGCGAACCTTCAGGTTTTCGGCTACAAATATAACAATTTTTCTCCGAAATTTATCTATTTTTACAAAAAAAGTTTCAAAAAAATTTTTTTTGAAACTTTTTTAATCCCTTTTTAGAGGTTGGCGCGGATAGCGGCAATGTCAGTTTGGAGCTGTTTGTCAATGGCCAGACGCTCTTCGATAGTGCGACAGGCATAGTTGACAGTGGCATGTGTGCGGTCAAGATGATGGCCGATGGAAACAAGCGGCATCTTGGCGATTTCCTTTGCCAAATACATTACTACTTGGCGAGCGTCAGAAACTTCGCGGCGACGCGTCTTAGTGAACAAGAGGTCGGGGTCAATGCCGTAATATGAGCACACCTCTTCGGCTATCACCTCAAAATTGATAGGCTTGCTGGTAATCTTCACGGCGCGCTCTATCACCTGCTTGGCAAGGTCAAGATTGATGTCGGAATTGGTGACAGTGGCATGGCCGATAAGCGACACCACGATTCCCTCAAGGTCGCGCAGGCTGTCGGTCACTGAGGCGGCAATGTATTCCATCACTTCGCCTGGGATCGACAGGCCATTTTGCTCGGCTTTGCGTTGCAGCACTTGGCGGCGCAGGTCAAGATCAGGGGCATCGAGTTTCGATGACATGCCCCATTTGAAACGGGAGAGGAGGCGCTCTTCAAAACCCTCCATGTCAGCAGGAGCGCAGTCGCACGAAAGGATAATCTGCTTATTGTTTTGGTGCAGATGATTGAAGATATGGTAAAAAGTGTTTTGTGTGCCTGGCTTGCCGTGGAGATCTTGTATGTCATCAACTATGAGGGTGTCGATGCTTTGGTAGAAGTGGAAGAAATTGTTGGTATTCTTGCTTGCCACGGCAGCTGTATATTGGCTTTCGAAGAGGCGTGAGGTCACATAAAGCACTCGGCTCTGAGGATTGTTCTCCTTGATACGGATGCCTATTGCTTGAATCAAATGAGTTTTGCCAACACCGCAATTGCCGAATATGAATAGGGGATTGAATGTCATATTCTTGTTGGCCACTGCTTGAGCCAAGGTCACAGCCACTTTGTTGCTCTGGCCCACGCAATAATTTTCGAAGGTATAGCGTGGATTAAGTTGGGAGTCAATGTCGCGCTGAGGCACGGCATGGAATGGGTTGGCCGGTTGAGCCTTGTGCTGGTCGAGGATAGTGGTGCTGGGATTTGAACTGAGCAATTTTACAGCGGTATCCGCGGCATCTTTCACTTGGAAATAGCGATAATAAAGCTTGGTCTTTTCACCGTAAACCTTACGGATGGCTGCGCCAAGAATCTTGAAGTATCGCTCTTCGAGCATATCCTGATAGAATTGTGAGGGGAGATTAAGGGTAAGCGCTCCATCGGCAAAGCCGAAGGAGGAGATGTCCTTGAACCAGACATCATATTGCTCCACTGGAATATTGTCGCGTATGATGGCGCGACACTTGTCCCATAATTCTATGTGGTTAGTTTCGTTCATGCTCTATAATGATTGCAAACACGCTGTCTCTCTGATTTTAGGTATGCAAAATTAATAATAAATTTTCTAAAAAAATAATGAAAAAATATTTGGAAATACCGAAAATTTGTAACGATGTTGAATCTCAACAGGTTACGCGCGGATTTAAAGTTTTGGTGAAGATTGACCATGTAACTTATTGTAATTCAATAGATTATGAAAACAAAAATTCTTGTTCCACATTTTTGCTCAGATGTGTAACATGTGCAGAAAATCAAGTGTCACAAAGGGTTGTGATAACAATACACTTTTTATGTTAAATTTTCTAAGTATATGTTACACAGGAATCACAAGCGTGGGGAGGTCAGATGAGAATAGCACCTTGTGGGGCAGTGACGGGTTGAAGAAGCGCGAAAACACATTCTTTTTCTTATTTGGCACCACTATGAGGTCGAAATGGCGCTCAGCTTCTAAGCGGTCAAAATCCGATAGGGCTTCTTTGATGTTGAGGTCCTTGATCTCAAAGGTATAGTTGCGGAAATTTTGCGTGCAATAGTCGCGCAGGGCTGCGGCAGCCTCAGATGGATTTCGCATGATTTGGCGCTTTTTGCCTGGGAGATTTACTATGGTTACATGGGCCATTGCCTTGGGAAAGATTCGGTAAAGGGTATCCATAGCCAAGATATCTTCCTGCTCAATGTTGCTGAAGAAAAGCACATTCTTTACTTTGAAAGGGCCAGCATCGGGGCTTGGAGGCTCGGGCAGGGCAAGCACTGTAAAACGGCATTTGTCGAGCACTTCAGCCGTTACGGATCCGATTAAATCGAGCTCTTTGCGTTTTGCGCCGCGCGTAGCCATTACGATAAGGAAAGGATTGTTGGCCTTGGCATATTCGCTAATGGCATCCTCTGGCACACCCTCGGTGACACAGGTGTCAAATTTTACAGGAGGAAGCTCACCCTTCTTGATCATGTCTTTTAGGCGGCTTGCAAGGTGGCGCATTTGGGCTTTGGCCGCTGACTCCACTTGCTCGCGAGCGTTGGCATCTGCTATTTCATAGGTAAGGCTGTCGGTAAGTTGCATTGTGCCTGCCACGTAAGGGTCAATGTAAGTATGCAGCAATATGATAGAAGTGCCATGGGCTGCAGCAATCTTGAAAGCAGTAACCGTAGCCATCAGGGAAATATCGCTAAAATCGGTAGGCACCACCACGGGCAGAGCTGGGTCGCCTTGCCGGGCAGGCAAGATAGGGTCGGCGAAAATCTCACGATTCTCGATTATGCGTAGAGCCAAAGGGAGGTCGCGCTCGTGAATGCGCACGCGGATGCCTGATGAGATTACAGGCTGTTCGATATTGACATTGCGGAACTGCACTTCCAATCCTTCGCGTTCGAGCAGAGCACGCAGGGCTATGGCTTTGTCGTAGGTGTGAATAGCAACGGTAATAAAGCGGTCAGGTGCCATTGTAAATATAGGTGGATAGTGAATTGAGATTAATGGGTAGGATAAATAATGAACAGTGAAAAGTGAACAGCATCAATCACTATTCACCATTTCACTGTTCACTTTTCATTGTGAAGGGATCTTACTCCTTCTCGCCATTGGCCTCCTTGAGGATATCGATGGCCATGTCGTAGATGGTTGAATCATCAAGCACAACGATGCCGCCGTCAGGCCCTGGCTCGATATGCACGCCACAATTGCGACCCATGTCGTAGTTGGCGCCACCAAAATAGTTGCGTACTGTCTGAACGGTTACGTTTAGCTTATCAGCTATCTTGTGCATAGAACCGTCGGGCAAGCTGTCTTTGAGACGGCGAAGCTCGTTGAAGGTGATTGTCCTGCTCATGATGGTTTAGAGATTTCTTGTTATAGTTGTTTTTTATGGTTGTATTTGTAGTTGTATTTGTGGTTTGATTTGTAGTGGTATTTAGTCGTTTTTTACAAATTCGATATAAAGTTAAAGTTTGTTTTTGAAATAACCAAACTTTTCGGCCAAAATTTTTTGATGATTTTATGTTGTTTTAATCAATATGTTGAAAATTAGGTGTTTACGAAATGTTAAAAATTTTGGCTAAATTTTTTCAACATCTGCGCTTCGCACCCAAGCACGAGTGGAATTGTTGATTTTGACATCGTACCACAAAGGCGAAGATGACTCTCCTGGGATTGCCATCGAGTCCACTATTTCCACCACTGTGCCTTCATGCACAGGGATGATTTTGGTATTTTTGCCAGTGTGAGAGCCAGGCTGTGTGCTAAGGTTTGATGTTGGCACGATTATTACAGCAGTGTTGTGCTGATAGGGGGCTCGAGCTGTTTGCACAGCGATTATCAACGTATAGAAGAAGAGGACTATGGCAATTCCTCCACCGAAGAATCCAAGCTTGCGCACATTGACATTCCCAGAGAAAACATACAATGCCACGCATCCAAGCACCAGCACAAACATGCAGAAGGCTGTCCAAGCCCACAAATCGGGGTGCATCCAGCCAGTGATGCCCTGGTGCACATTTCCCAGGAATGTGCTGTCGTCCTCAGGCTTGTCGATAATGCGGGTTTTTACAAATTCAAGATTTGTGCGAGCATCCTTAAACGATGGGTCCAACTTCAGGGCGCGTTCGTAATAAATCACTGCGCGGCCCATCTTGCCTATTCTATAATAAGAATTGGCAAGATTGTAATACAATTCCGGGGATACTCCATCAGCCGTAATGGCTTGGTGGTAAAGACGCACAGCCTGCACAAAATCTTCGTGATTATAGGCAGAATCGGCCTTTTCTGCGAGCGACATGGCGCTTGAGGCCATCACGCTTATCAGCGCAGTTATGATAAGGGCAAATATCTTTTTCATTTCTTGGTTGACTCAATTTGATTGATTGTAGCTACAGCTTGATCGTAGAGCTGGCTCATTTGGGCCTCAGTGTGAGGGGTGAAGCGAGCCATTTCGCATTGGTCAAGGATGTCGATGGTTTCATGCACTTCTTCCTCGGTGCATCCGAGCTCAAGCAAGCTTTGCTCGATATTCTCGCGAAGGAGCTGCGATGATGGTATGTCGAGCTTGTCGCTGATATAACCCCACATCGCGCGGTTGAGCTCTGCATAGAATTTATCAGTGTCCTTGGCATTCATAGCAGCCTTAGCTTGGCGCAGGCGCTTGGTAGCTTTCTTATTAGCGCGAGCCAGCTTTCGACCTTTTACGTCGGCATTGAGCTTTAGCTGACGGCGATAAATGTAGAATATGATAATCAGGAGCATTGCAGCAGCCGCATATAGCAGCCAATACATGCCTGACAGGAGCACGCGTGTGGGATTCTGAGTAAGATTGGTGCCTACGGGCTTGATGTGTAGGATGTCAGTCATGCCTTTGGCAATGGTCTTTTGCTCAGTTACAGCTGAAGTGGCGGTACCTTGGGCTACCTTTACATCAAAACCTTGGAGGTCGATTGTGTGATATTTCTTATCGTGAGGATTGAAATAAACAAATTTTGTAGGGTCTATCTCAAATTTTCCAGGCTCTTGAGGTACCAGAGTAAAGTTTACAGTGTACGTGCCTCGCATGTCGCTGCCTGTGAATCGAGCATTGATGTCGGTTTTGGGTGTGTACTGGTCGAATCCGGCAGGCAGGTCAATCGTAGGGGTTTTTAGGTATTTTATATTGCCAGTACCTTCTACTTTATAAATATATGAAGCAGCTTCATTTGTACGCAATTCGAGAGGCTTCATCTCAACCGAGGCCTTGAAATCACCTACGGCTCCGGTAAATCCAGCTGGAGCCGTAGGCAAGGCAGTCACATTCACCTTGGCAGTGTTTGACTCGGTGATTACTCGCTTTTCGATGGGTCGGCGAGTCTGGAAAAAGCCATTGCTTACTAATTCATAGTCTACAACTGTCACATCATATTTGCCTGATGTAATGGTTAGCTGGCCAGCCTTTTGGGGATAAACTATGCATTTTTTAAGGTAAGCGGTGTAGTAGTTCTTGCCGTTGTAATGCTCCATTTCGGTGCCTTGGGGCACATCAAGTTCTTCCGAAAGGAAGCCCTCGAATGTGGGCTGTGAGGTGATTTGGAAAGCACTGATTTCATATCGGGTATAAACTTTTACTGACACCACTATAGCCTCTTGCTCGTAAACTGATGAGCGGTTGAGAGAAATTCTCACAAACATATCATCGGCCGAAATCTTTGAAGTAGCCGCGGTGCTGGGCTTCGACGATGAGCCTCCTTGGTTAGATCCTTGAGCAGGAGAATTAACTGGATTGGAATCGGGAGGCAGTATTTTCAGATTGTAAGGTTTGGAAGAAAGCGACTTCCCGCTGACGTTGACTGTTACGGTTGGAATTGTGACCGAGCCTTCCTTCTCTGCCAGATAAGTAAAGGTGTAATCAATGGTCTGTGTCGAACTCATCTGCCCATTTATTATTTGGGTCGATGACATTGTGGACGTAGAAGGACCATAGAGAAGCTTGCAATTTGGAATCTCTGGGGCCGAAATCGATGATGTAGAACCATTTGTGAGGCGAAATGTGATGGAAAACTTCGCGCCTTGAATTGGGGTGCGAGGATTCAACAATGCAAATGTGACATCAGCCCATGAGCTGAGTGCCACAGTTAGCATTGCCAAAAGTATGTTGAAACGCATTTTCTTCATACTGTCTTTATTTTCATTAGTGATTAGTCTTGATTTTTAGTTTCCGCAGCAGTTTACCAAGGTTTGTCAGTGGTGCGCCTGGTGGTGTTGGCTTCCTCTTCCTTGGTCTTTTCGCGAGTTTGATTCTCACGATTTTGCATAGTCTGCAATATTTGTTCGGCGCTGCCGCTCAGTTGTTGTTCCTCTTGTTGCTGCTGCTGTTGCTGCTGTTGCTGATCCTGTTGCTGATCCTGCTGTTGTTGTTGGTCTTGCTGATCTTGATTTTGATCTTGGTTTTGGTCCTCAGGGGGGAGTTTGAGCTGAGCTACTCGCAAATTCTCACGAGCCTTTAGGTTGTTAGGGTTGATTCGGAGAGTTTCCTTATAGTATTCGATGCTCTGAGGGTAATTCTGCTGTTCGAAAGCCAAGTTGCCCAGATTGTAATTAGCCTTTTCTTTGATGGTTACATCGCCAGCGCCTTCGGCTAAGGCAGTGTAGGTGGTGATGGATTCTCGGTAGAGCGAATCCTCAGGATTGGAACTAAGACGCGACAGAGCCACAGCGCGGTCAAATCGCGCATATTCCGAGCCAGGCGAGGCGATTAGAGCCTTATCATAGTAGTCAAGAGCTTTGGCATAATTGCCATCTTTAAACGCTTTGTTGCCTTCACGGATTAAGTTTCGCTCGGCTTTTGTAGATTCATAGGCATGGCTCATCGTTGGCACTGTAAGGCTTAGAATGGCCAATGCTAATATGTAGAGTGTGTGTCGCATACTTTTTCTCAATTTTTAATCCTTCTTTTTTGAAAAGAGATTTACATCTTTGAGCCAGCTCATCTTGCGGTCAACCACCAGTAGGTCGATAATCAAAAGGCCCAGAGCAATCCAAGCGAAAGTGGGGAATTGCTCGGCACTGGCTTTATATTGCACTTTCTTGAACTCAGTCTTGTCCACTTCGTCGAGAGCACTCACCAAAGTGTCGAGCGCCTTAGATGATGCACCGTTCACATAAATGCCATCGCCCACCTCGGCTAAGCGTTTGGCTGCTTCTTCGTCGAATGAAGTCAGCACCACTTGCCCATCCTTGTCGCGCAGATAATCGGTGCCCGATGCATTTATAGGAATTGGCACGCCTTTGGCTGAGCCTACGCCTATCACATCAATTTGAATTCCCTTATCCGCGGCGGATTTTGCCGCCTCAATTGCATCGCCTTCGTGGTTTTCAGCATCGGTGATGAGGATGATGGCTTTGTTGACCTTGTCATCTTTGCTGAATGAGTTGGCACTCATATTGATAGCGTCGGTGATTGCTGTTCCTTGCAAGCTCACAAGCTTGGGGCTCAGCTCGCTCAGGTACATTTTAGCTGTATAATAGTCAGTGGTCAGCGGCATTTGGGTTTTTGCTTCGCCCGCAAATACCACTAAGCCTACCTTGTCGTTGTCAAGTTTGGTGAGCAGCTTTTCCAGCAACAGGCGGGCGCGGTCCAGGCGGCTTATGCCGTTGGGGTCGTCGTTGGCCGAAGCCAGCATTGAGTTTGACACGTCGAAAGCAATCATGATTTCGATTCCCTCGATGCGGCTCTGCTGTGGCACCTTTTCGCCAGCGCGGGGTCGGCAAAGCACAATGATAATGGCAGCTAAGGCTAAGAGCTGCAGCACAATCTTTACGCGGGGCTTGTATTTCGAAGCATCGGGCATAAGATGCTCCAGCACGCCCAAGTGGCCAAACTTGCGCAAATTGGCCTTCCGGCTGGCCTGTGCCCACCAGAAGAGCAAGCCTATTGCCACAATGCTGAACAATAGGAAAAGCAAGTGAGGATATGCGAAGTCAAACATATTTCAATTTTTTAGGGAATCGAACGGTTAACGGTGTAACGGAGTAATAGCTCAAGTGCAAACAGGCCAAAGGCTATCCAAGCGAAAAGCATGTAATTGTCCTCGGCGTGCGAGAAGTGGCGCACATCCATGCGTGTTTTCTCCAAACTGTCAATCTCAGCGAATACCTCGCGCAGCACGTTTTCATCCGTGGCGCGGAAATATTTGCCGTTGGTGAGGTTGGCAATTTGTCGCAAAGTGCCTTCGTCGATTACAACTTGCATCCGCTGGGTAGAAGGGCCGTAAGGGGTCATCACAGGGTACTCAGCCATGCCATTGGTGCCGATTCCTATGGTGTAAATTCGGGCCTCAAGCTCTTTGGCCACCTCGGCTGCGGTGAGGGGAGCTACCACGCCAGTATTGTTGCTGCCGTCAGTAATCAGGATAATGCTGCGGCTTTTTGCCTTGCCTTCTTTGATGCGGTTGAGGGCCGTGGCAATGCCATCGCCAATGGCAGTGCCATCAGGCAGCAGGCTGGTGCTGATGCCGTTGATGTAATTCACCAACATTCCACGATCCACAGTCATTGGAATGCCAGTTAGGCTCTCTCCAGCAAAGATTACCACACCAATGTTATCACTCTCGCGGCCTGATACGAACTCTGTGGCCACTTGTTTTGCAGCCTCTAAGCGATCAGGCTTGAAGTCCATAGCAAGCATCGAGGTGCTCACATCGATTGCAAGCATGATATCGGTGCCCTCGGTAGATGTAGTGTGCCAACTGTCGCGAGTCTGGGGACGGGCTAAGATTAAGATAACGCAAGCTATAGTGCCCAAGCGCAGCACAAACAGTAAGTGGCGCACATATTCGCGCCATGGGGTGCCTAAGTGGGCGAATGGGGCAAGCGTTGACATTGCTAACGATGGCCGTGCATTGCGCTGCTTGAACACATACCACACAATCAGCGGTATCAAGCCAAAGAGCAACCATAAATATGAGGGATGTGCAAATTGCATCTTCTATTTTTGGATTTTTGGGGTTCGGTCTTCGTTTTTCTGCTTTACGTTGGCGGCATCCTTAGCTTCAGCTTCTGGCTCTGGCTCAGGTTTGGTCGATTCCAGGAACTGAGCAATGGTGTTGAAGGTGCGTTGGCCTTCTTCGGCAGTAGGATTCGCCGCGGCAAACTTCACAATGTCGGCCAGTTGCAGCACCTGTTCCATCTGAGCTGCTGAGAGGTGCGTCTCCTTGTTTTCACGCAGTTTGCGCAGAATTTGGGTCGATGTCATCTCCATTGCGTTGATGCCAAATCGCCCATCGAGGTAGCTGCGCATGATGTCGATAAGGTCAGTATAATATGTTTTGGTCTGCCCTTGCTCCAGCAATCGGCGGTCCTTGAGCGAGGCCAAGCGCTGCACTGCCAAGTCGTAGGGTGAAATAGGCTTTTTGGGAGTAAATATGGCCGGCCCATTTTTCTTGTAAAGCATCCACACCACATAAGCCAAAGCTATGACCAGAATGCCAATTACAACCCAAATCCACCAATCGGGCACAAAATCATACCAGCGAGCTGGCAAAGTCTGAGGCAATTCCGATGGATGTATAGTAAGGCTGTCGGGGTTGTTGACATCGCCAAGCTCGGGGCTTAGATCCACAGGGTAAACCTTGAATGTAAGGATATCGCTGCTTACAGTGTCTCCCTCAGCAGCATACCGGAATGGCGGGAGCGTGAGCAGTTCCATTGGGTCGAAAGCCTGAAATATAATATGGTAGTTGAGCTGGGTGCGCCCATTGCCAAGATCGGTGGAGTCGCATGCCCACTCAATCATCTCCAGTCCGTAATAATCATGCTTCTTCTGCGGCATGTCCACAATGGTGCCGGGATGCTGCCCCTTCACCACTTCCACGTTAACTGTCACACGATCTCCCATTACCAGGGTTGCACTGTCGGTGGAGGCTTTTATTGACATGGATGAAGCTGCCTGAGCCTGTGGGCAAGCCCATATTATCACGCTTGCCAATGCCACTAAAACACTATGACTGAAAATTTTTAAACTCATTTTACAAGTGGTAGAAATTTGAAGTCTTCGGGGGATGATTTGTAAGCAGGATCACCGCGTACGCCTTGTTTTGAATAGGGCAAGCAGGGCTTTTACGTAATCCTCGTTTGTCGCCACTGATGCGAAATCCACTCGGCAACTGCGTAATGTGTCGGCCATAGATTGCTGGCGCTGATACCACCATTTGTCGTAGGCTTGACGCACACGCTGCTGGGCTGAGTCGATCCAGCGGGTCGCTCCTGTCTCTAAATCAGCCACTCGCATCAGGCCCACATTCGGCATCGTAGCGTCGCGCTTGTCATATACCTGCACAGCCATCACCTCATGGCGGTTGCGAGCTATGTTGAGTGCATGCTTATAGTCGCTGTTGTCGATAAAGTCGCTTACCAGGAAAGCCGTGCAGCGTCTCTTGAGAGCATCAGCCAGATATTCCACAGCTTTGGCAATGTCGGTGCCTCTGCTTTCGGGAGTGAAATCGAGCAATTCGCGGATGATCAGCAAGATATGCTTGCGGCCTTTCTTCGGAGGTATGAACTTTTCGATGCGGTCACTGAAGAATATGGCTCCGATTTTATCGTTGTTTTGCGTGGCCGAAAATGCCAACGTGGCACCTATTTCAGTGATCATGTCGCGCTTTTCAGTGCCCACGGCTCCAAAAAGGCGACTGCCGCTGACATCAATCAGCAGCATCACCGTCAGCTCACGCTCTTCCTCGTAAACTTTGACAAACGGACGATTGTGACGGGCTGTGACATTCCAGTCAATGTCGCGAATGTCATCGCCATATTGATATTCGCGAACCTCTGAGAATGTCATGCCACGTCCCTTGAAGGTAGAGTGGTATTCGCCCGCAAAGATATTCTGTGACAATGCGCGTGATTTGATCTCTATTTTTCTGACTTTCTTTAAGAGTTCGTTAGCATCCATTATGGTACTTGTACCTTGTCAAGAATTTCAGTAATGATTTCGTCGGTGTTGATGTTGTTGGCCTCGGCCTCATAGGTCACTCCGATGCGGTGGCGCAGCACATCATGGCTTACTGCGATTACATCCTCAGGGATCACATAACCGCGCTGGTGGATAAAGGCATAGGCACGAGCGGCGCGAGCCAATGAGATTGATGCGCGGGGCGAAGCTCCGAAGGCGATAATGCCTGTGAGGTCGTTGAGACCGTATTCGGCTGGGAATCGAGTGGCAAAAACCAGATCCACAATATATTTCTCGATTTTCTCATCCACATAGATTTGCTCCACGATGCCCTGGGCTTCGATAATCTCTTGGGGATTAAGCAGAGCCTTTACGGGCTTGTGCTCATGGCTGATATTCTGGCGGATGATCAATTTTTCTTCCTCACGGTTGGGATATCCTATGATGACCTTCATCAGAAAGCGGTCAACCTGGGCTTCGGGCAGTGGATAGGTGCCTTCTTGCTCGATGGGGTTCTGGGTGGCCATTACCATGAATGGCTCATCGAGAGCGAAAGTAGAGTCGCCGATAGTGACTTGGCGTTCCTGCATGGCCTCAAGCAGGGCACTCTGCACCTTGGCAGGCGCACGGTTGATTTCATCAGCCAGCACGAAATTGGCGAAAATCGGGCCCTTTTTTACCTTGAACGATTCATCCTTAACGCTGTAAACCATAGTACCTACGACATCGGCCGGCAGCAGGTCAGGGGTGAATTGGATTCGGCTGTATTTGGCATCGATGAGCTGGGCCAAGGTCTTGATGGCTAAGGTCTTTGCGAGGCCTGGAACGCCCTCAAGCAGCACGTGGCCGTTGGAGAGCAGAGCAATGATTAGGGATTCAATGAGATGCTTCTGACCTACGATAGTTGAATCCATGCCATGTGTAATAATGCCTATGAAGTCGCTCTTGCTGGCGACCAGGTTGTTGAGCTCTCTGATATTTACGGTATCACTCATAAAAGCGGTTGGTATGTTAGGTTATTAGAGTACTAAAAAAGTAGTTGGAACGCTTGCCATCCTCTGGCGTACAATCCAACTACAAAATTACAATTTCCTCAAATAAAAGTGTTAAAAATGAATGTTAATTTTGTTTATTATACCTTTAACATTTTAAAGAATTAACCTTTTTTAATTATTTGTGGAGGTATAGGAGGAAAAATTGGCCTTATTTGTACTTTGCCAAAATCTCTGCAGCCTTTTGGTTGGCCGCTGCCTTGCGCTGAGCTTCGGTGCTCTGAGTGGCATATTTTTCCAGCGGAGGAATCTTCAGCCGCACGTTCGAGCCCACTTTGTTAGGGTTGGGGATGAGCTTTTGGTTCTCCAGGTAGATATATACCCAATACGCCTTGTCGCCATAATGTTTCTTTGATAGTGCGGCAAGGTTGGTAGTGACTGTGTCGTACACATCAGCTTTGCTTGAAGTGGCGGCTGTTGGCTTTGTCGCCTGAGTAGTGGAAGCGGCAGGTTTGGTCTCGGGAGCCTTGGTCTCGGGAGCCTTGGCTTCGGGAGCTTTTGCTTCGGCGTTTTCTGTGGAAGCAGTTTCTTGGGTGCTATCCTCAGAGAAGATGTCAAGAATGGCTAAGTCGGCATCGCTTAGCTGTTCTTCATCAGTGACCTCAGCGAGCGAAGGCTCAAGCATTTCCTGAATAGGGTCGTGAAGGAAGAATCCGATGCCACAACCTAAGATAAGGCCAACCAACAGTCCAATCAGAACCATAAAGGTAGGGAAGCCGCTACCACCGTCACTGGAAGATTCTTGAGGATAAGAATCATCTTCTTCGGGCGCAGCTGTATCAGATGATAGGTACGATGGCGCAGGTACAGGAATTGCCGCTGGAGCAGGTTCAGGAATTGCCGCTGGAGCAGGGTCAGGTGCAGCCTCAGGGAGAGCAGGGGCCGACTGTGTAACAGGATCAGCCGGAGCAACCGGAACCTCGGGAGTGGCAGGTGTGGGTTCTGCCGGAGCAACTGGACTAACAGGAGCAGCTGTGGCTTCTGGCACTACCACTTTGGCTACAGGTTTGTTAAGTTCATCTGAGGTGATGCCAGGTGCAAGTACCTCGGGCTCAAACATTGCAAAAGGCGCATTTATAGCCTCCGCCAGATGGCTGTCGGGCACGAAGATTATGCGACTGTCCGAAGTTACCATAAATTCTCCAAGATCCTTGATCTTGGTGCTTTTGTCGCGCACCAATGCGTCCTTTATCTCATTGGTGAAAGCCACTATGAAAGCCTGAGCGGCATCGGGCGTGCATTGCGCCGTGGAGGCAATCAGCTCAACAAGGCGCTTTTGGGTGATGATATTGTTCATTGCAGCACTTGTTTTTTGAGCATAGCGCCAGCTATGAATTCAATTTTGATTTGTGGAGGGGTAAGCACGCTTTGGCCAGTGGCGGGGTCGTTGACTATCTTCTCTGCCATTTTGCCAGCAACAAAGTTGCCAAATCCAGGGATGGCAATTGAATCAAGATTGGCAGCGCGGTCGCGCACTACGCTGGTGAAAGCAGCCACAAGGCGCGCAGCCTCTTTGGCGTCAATGCCCATCTTTTGGGCCAGGTGTGAGTTGAAAGCCTTCTGATCCATTCCAAATCTTATATTAATAATTGCGAGCTATGATTACGCGCTGGGCGCTGGGCTTGCCAGTAACCATGCAAACACCAGGAGTCTTATCGCCCTCCAGCGGGATGCAGCGGATGGTGGCTTTGGTTTCTTCTTTGATTCTCTCTTCGGTTTCGGTGGTTCCATCCCAGTGGCAGAGGAAAAAGCCGCCATCCTCGATGCGTGTTTTGAAATCTTCGTAACTGTCGCAGATGTAGGTCATGTCAGCCCGACGCTTTAAAGCCTTTTGGTAGATATTTTCTTGAATCTTGCCCAAGAGTTCGCGGATGTGTTCGGCAATGCCTTCGAGTGGCACATTCTCTTTCTCTAAAGTGTCGCGGCGCATCAGCTCTACGGTATCATTTTCGATGTCGCGTTCACCCAGAACTAAGCGCACTGGCACTCCCTTGAGTTCGTAGTCGGCAAATTTGAAGCCAGGACGACGGTTATCGGCATCATCATATTTTACACTGATGCCCATGGTGCGGAGTTCCTTCACAATTGGTTCCACTGTTGCGCTCACCTTGTCAAGCTGCTCCTTATTCTTATATATAGGTATAATAACCACTTGGATTGGAGCCAGCTTAGGAGGCAGCACCAGACCATTATCATCGCTGTGGGTCATGATGAGGGCTCCCATCATGCGAGTAGATAGGCCCCATGAATTGGCCCATACGTATTCGGGCTTGTTGTCCTTGTTGCTATAAGTAACATCGAAAGCTTTGGCGAAGTTCTGCCCCAGGTTGTGGCTGGTACCAGCTTGCAGGGCTTTGCCATCTTGCATCATAGCCTCGATGGTGTATGTGTTGAGGGCACCGGCAAATCTTTCGTTGGCACTCTTTACGCCTCTGATTACAGGCATTGCCATCCACTCCTCGGCAAAGCGGGCGTAGATGTTTATCATCATCTGCGTGCGAGCCTCGTTCTCTTCGGCAGTGGCATGGGCGCAATGTCCTTCTTGCCACAGGAATTCGGCAGTGCGCAGAAACATTCGAGTGCGCATTTCCCAACGCATTACATTGCACCATTGGTTGATTAGCAGTGGCAGGTCGCGCCAACTATGAATCCAATTCTTATATGTGCCCCAGATGATAGTCTCGGAAGTGGGGCGGATGATCAATTCTTCCTCAAGCTTAGCCTCTGGATCCACTACCACGCCTTTGCCTTCAGGGTCATTTTTGAGGCGATAATGGGTGACTACGGCACATTCTTTGGCGAAACCCTCAACGTGCTCGGCTTCGCGGCACAGAAACGATTTTGGAATCAGTAAGGGGAAATAAGCGTTCTGCACGCCTGTCTCCTTGAACATGTCGTCGAGTGCGCGCTGCATTTTCTCCCATATCGCATATCCGTAAGGCTTGATTACCATGCAGCCGCGCACTGCGCTCTGCTCGGCCAAGTCGGCCTTTACCACCAGCTCATTGTACCACTGCGAGTAATTCTCGCTTCGCTTTGTGAGCCCTTTGAGTTCTGTTGCCATTATTCTATATAAGTATTGATAGTTTTTTGTTTAATTGAAAACGTTGGCGAATCCTCATGTTTCGCTTTGAATTTGCAAAGTTACAAAAAACTTTTAACAATCCGTCCCTTTATCCTACTTTTTTCCAAATATGGTAATTCTGACCTTTTTATTTACTTCATTTTTTGAGCCTGCATAATCCCAAAATTAACAAATATGCAAATTTGTGAGAAAAAAAGGTATGAGAAATTTTGTAAAATTACATAAAAGTATTAAATTTGCACTTTGTCAATTGTATCGGCCTCGAACCATAATTTTTGAGCATTGTTATGTAAATAATGTATCATGAAATACTGCAGAGGCAGATAGATGACATGAACAACACTATAGCAACGACAGAAAAGAGACAAACCAATACGTTTAATTAAACTACCTTTCTAAATGAAAAGAGTCTATTTGTTTGGCGATGGCAAAGCTGAAGGCAATGCCTCGATGCGCAACCTGCTGGGTGGCAAAGGCGCCAACCTGGCCGAGATGAACCTGCTTGGCATGCCCGTGCCTCCTGGTTTCACCATCACCACTGAGGTCTGCACTGAATACACTCAGTACGGCCGCGACTATGTGGTAAAGCATCTCACTGAGGATGTGCAAAAGGCAATCGCCCATGTAGAAGCCCTCACCGGCAAAAAATTCAATGATCCCGAAAATCCCCTGCTCGTGTCGGTACGTTCGGGCGCTCGCGCCTCGATGCCCGGCATGATGGACACCGTGCTCAACCTTGGCATGAATGATGCCACAGTTAAGGCTCTGGCTGAAAAGAGCGGCAACCCCCGCTTTGCATGGGATAGCTATCGTCGCTTCGTACAGATGTACGGCGATGTTGTGCTTGGTATGAAACCAAAGTCAAAGGCCGACATTGATCCCTTCGAGGAAATCATTGACAAGGTAAAGGAGGAAAAGGGAGTCAAATTCGACACCGAGCTTTCAGTTGAAGACCTCCAGCGCCTTGTCACTTTGTTTAAGGCCGCTGTGAAAGAAGCTACTGGCAAGGATTTCCCCAACGATGCTTGGGAGCAGCTCTGGGGTGGCATCTGTGCAGTGTTCGACAGCTGGATGAACGAGCGTGCTATCCTGTATCGTCGCATGAATCAAATCCCCGAGGAGTGGGGCACAGCCGTAAATGTGCAAGCCATGGTTTATGGCAACATGGGCAACAACTCAGCTACTGGTGTGGCTTTCAGCCGCGATGCTGCAACCGGAGAAGACTTCTTCAACGGCGAGTATCTGATCAACGCACAGGGCGAGGATGTTGTGGCTGGTATTCGCACACCTCAGCAAATCACCATCGAGGGTTCGCGCCGCTGGGCTAAGCTGCAAGGCATTAGCGAAGAGGTGCGCAAGGAGAAATATCCTTCACTCGAGGAGTCAATGCCCGACTGCGCTGCTGAGCTCATCAAGATCAGCAACCGCCTTGAGGGTTACTACAAGGACATGCAGGATATGGAGTTCACTATCCAGGATGGCAAGCTGTGGATGCTCCAGACCCGCAATGGCAAGCGCACAGGCGAGGCTATGGTACGCATTGCCATGGATCTTCTCCGCGCTGGCGTGATTGATGAGAAGACAGTGCTGCTGCGAATGGAACCTCAGAAGCTCGACGAGCTGCTGCACCCCGTATTCGACAAGGCTGCGCTCAAGCGTGCCACCGTCGTAGCCAAGGGCCTTCCCGCATCTCCAGGTGCTGCTTGCGGTCAAATCGTGTTCTCAGCTGAGGATGCTGAGGCATGGGCTGAGAAGAAGAAGAAAGTTGTTCTGGTCCGCATCGAGACTTCGCCTGAGGACCTCCGCGGTATGGCTGTGGCTCAGGGTATCCTTACCATGCGCGGCGGTATGACCAGCCATGCAGCTGTTGTGGCTCGCGGTATGGGCAAGTGCTGCGTATCTGGCGCTGGCGAAATCAAGGTTGATTACAAGGCCAAGACCGTTGAGATGGGCGGCAAGGTATTCAAGGAAGGCGATTATATCTCACTAAATGGCTCGACTGGTGACGTTTACGATGGTCAAGTGCCCACAGTAGAGCCTGAGCTTGGTGGCGACTTCGGCGCTATCATGAACATTGCGGACAAGTTCACCAAGACTTATGTTCGCACCAATGCCGACACTCCGCGCGATGCTAAGCAGGCTCGTCACTTCGGCGCTCAGGGTATCGGTCTCTGCCGCACCGAGCACATGTTCTTCGAGGGCGACCGCATCAAGGCCGTTCGCGAGATGATTCTGGCCAGCGATGTTGAAGGCCGCAAGAAGGCTCTGGCTAAACTGCTCCCGATGCAGCGTGGCGACTTCGAAGGCATCTTCGAGGCGATGGACGGCTTCGGCGTTACAATCCGTCTGCTCGATCCTCCATTACATGAGTTCGTTCCTCATCAGACCGAGACTATGAAGGTCCTTGCCGATGAAATGGGCATCACTTTGGCTGAGGTTAAGGCTAAGGTTGACAGCCTCGAGGAGTTCAACCCGATGCTTGGTCACCGTGGCTGCCGCTTGGGCATCACTTTCCCCGAAATCACAGAGATGCAGACCCGCGCCATCATCGAGGCTGCTCTGGCTGTGAAGGCACGCGGCATCGACGTGCATCCTGAAATCATGATTCCTCTGGTAGGTAGCCTCAAGGAAATTCAGAACCAGGCTAATATCATCAACATCACTGCCACCAAGGTATTTGAGGAGACTGGTCAGACCATTCCTTACCTCGTAGGTACGATGATTGAGGTTCCGCGCGCTGCCCTCATTGCTAACCAAATTGCTGAGGTTGCCGAGTTCTTCTCATTCGGTACCAACGACCTCACCCAGATGACCTTCGGCTTCTCACGCGACGATGCTCCCAAGTTCCTCAAGTTCTACAAGGAGCATGGCATCATCAAGACCGATCCTTTCGAAGTGCTCGATCAGGAAGGTGTTGGCCAGCTCGTAGAGATGGGCGTTAAGAAGGGCCGCAGCACCCGTCCCGACCTCAAAGTCGGCATTTGCGGCGAGCATGGTGGCGAACCCTCATCAGTTAAGTTCTGCGCCAAACTTGGCATGAACTATGTTAGCTGCTCACCTTATCGCGTGCCTATCGCTCGCGTGGCTGCGGCCCAGGCTGCAGTGGAGGAGTAAGGAGCTATTTGAGAAATAGGAACATAATTCCATAAATAAGAGGCGCGGTTCAAATGTGGTGGACCGCGCCTCTCGTATTTGACTTGATTGGGGGTTATTCAAAGATTACAGTTACGCCGCGCGCACCATGGGCACCGATTACGAGTGCTTGTTCGATATCGGCAGTCTTGGATGGGCCTGCTATGAAGCAGCCGTAATCGAAGTCTTCTTTGATTTCGGGTCGCTTGTATACCTCGTGCATATTGCTTACCGCTTGTCCCTTTGGCACAATCATTACCAAGGCTTCCGAGATAAACATCAGGGCTTTATAGCGGGTTGCCAGAGGTACCCACACCATGCCGTTCTCTGCCACGCCGAATGCTCCACGCAGCACTCCTACGTCAGTGCCATCGAGAGTGCGAGGGTCATCGAGATTGTCGGGGTTGACTGTTGCGCATTTTACCTCAGGCAGATTGCTGGCAATTCGCTTGGCATTTGGATAGATCTCGGCTATCACTTGGTCAATAGTTTGGCTATCATTCAGTTCAACCCATTTTGCGCCTGCAGCCTCAAGTCCAATCTTTAGTTGAGCATAGGGATCGGAAATGCAGCAGTCGCTCGCCATGACAACTGTTGTGGATGCTTACCTTATGGGGAAATTTGGAATTTAGTTTTTGGGGCTTTACCACATCGTGGAGAAATTCACATATCTCATAGATTTTCGATGATATGCATTGATGGGAATCTTGGTGTAGAAGTTGTGGGTATTTGTCCTTGACAAACACTACGCAGCTTGCCAAACATGATATTGGCCGAGGTGTCAGAACCTGTGAGGAAGGTGCCGAGAGCGCCGATTAAAGGAGCAAACATGGGATATAGCATGCCTGTAGAGGTTGCTAAGGCGTCTTTCTCATAAATACTAACAAATGAGTATGTACAAAGTTTTGATGATTTTCTCTTTTTATCTTACCAAAATTTAGTAATTTTGCAATAGAAAAAATAAGAAACCATGAAGTGTAAGATTATATTGGTAACAGGCGGCCAACGGAGCGGAAAGAGCACATATGCTGAGAAATTGGCACGTGAGAATTCCGATTCTCCGATTTACTTGGCCACATCTCATGTGTGGGATGCTGAGATGGAGGCGCGAGTGAAGAAACACAGGGAATATCGCGGTCCAAACTGGACCACCGTGGAAGCGCAGCTAAATCCGGCTGATACAGATATTGCAGGCCGAACTGCGCTGTTGGAATGTATGACAATGCTGTGTACGAATATGCTGTTTGACTGCCAAGAAGATGCCGATAAGGCTTATGAGCAATTGCAAAGCCAGATCGACCGTTTAGCCGCAAGCAAGGATTCCACATTAATAATAGTGAGCAATGAAGTGGGGATGGGTGGTACAAGTCCCAATCCGCTCCAACGCAAATTCCTGGACCTGCAAGGTAAGATTAACCAATATGTGGCTTCAATAGCAAGCGAGGTTTACTTTATGGTGTCAGGCATTCCTCTAAAAATCAAAGGATGAGGATTATGAGAAGATTTGAAATAAAGCCACTAAATGGTGAACTAAGGGAGAAAATACAAGATAAAATTGACAATCTGACCAAGCCAAAAGGGTCGCTGGGAAGGCTTGAGGAGTTGGCTATGCAAGTGTGCATGATACAACACACGCTCACACCAAAGCTACGCAAGCCACATAATGTATTATTTGCAGCTGACCATGGAATCATCGAAGAGGGGGTGAGCGTATCGCCAAAGGAGGTGACTTGGCAACAACTTGGTCATTTTGCCCGGGGTGGCGCTGGCATTAATTTTCTTTGCGACCAACATGGCTTTGAACTGGTGTTGGTGGATTCAGGTGTGGACTATGACTTTCCCTCAGGCACTAAGATTATAAATAAAAAAGTGCGCAGAGGCACTCACAACTTCTTGAATGAAGCGGCTATGACACGCCATGAACTGGCACAATGCATTGAATCTGGCGCTGAAATCGTAAGTGAAGTGTATGAAAGAGGTTGCAATGTGATTAGTTTTGGGGAGATGGGCAGCGGCAACACTTCTGCATCATCAATGTGGATGAGCTTCCTGGCCAATATTCCTTTGGAGCAGTGCATCGGAGCAGGAGCAGGTCTTGACACTGATGGAGTGAAACATAAATACCAGGTGTTGAAGCGGGCGCTTGACAATTATTCAGGTGATGGTTCGGTGGAGGATTTTTTAGCGTGGTACGGTGGCTTTGAAATGGCCATGGCGTTAGGCGGCATGTTGCAAGCGGCAGAGCTTGGAATGGTAGTGCTGGTGGATGGGTTTATCATGACTAATTGCATGTTAGCCGCCTCAAAGCTTAATCCGATTGTATTGGATTATGCCGTTTTTGGTCATCAAGGTGATGAATCTGGTCATAAACTCGTGCTTAGAGCTTTAGGGGCTAAGCCAATTCTGAATTTGGGAATGAGGCTTGGCGAGGGCTCAGGGGCAGTGTGCTCGTATCCAATACTTGAGTCAGCTGTAAGAATGATTAACGAGATGGATTCATTCCAAAAGGTATCGGTAACTAAATATTTTTGAAAATGAAAGCACCGATAGCCGCTATAATGTTTTTTACTCGAATACCTCTTTGGAGAGTGGTAAAGATTGATCCGGAGTATTTCAAGCGAGTGGTGGAATGGTGGCCATTGGCTGGTTTACTCACTGGTGGCTTCATGGCTGCAGTATGGTGGGCTGCTTCGCTGGTGATGCCTCAGCCTTTAGCTATAGCATTGGCAATTGCAGCGCGAATGTTGCTCACAGGAGCATTGCACGAGGATGGTCTGGCCGACTTTTTTGACGGCATGGGTGGAGGGCGCACACGCGAACGCATTTTGGAAATCATGAAGGATAGCCATATTGGTACTTATGGAGTGTTGGGGTTGGTGATGTATATGTTGGTTTTGTGGCTATGCCTTTGTGGGCTTCCAGCTAAGTTATTGCCGTGGATAATCTTAGCTGCTGACCCTTGGGCTAAATGCTGCACTTCGCAGCTGATCAATTCGCTCCCTTATTGCAGAAAAGAATCTGAGGCGAAGAGTGGTGCGGTTTACACTCCTATTGGAGTGGGAGGCACTGTCGGAGGACTCCTATGCGCAGTTTTGCCAGCCTTCCTAATACCTCTATCGCTATTTTGGGCTTATCTTGGACCAGTGACAGTCACCATACTTATGATTTTGTATCTTCGGTACAAGATTCAGGGATATACTGGCGATTGCTGTGGAGCCACGGCTCTTTTGGCTGAATTGTCATTTTATTTAATCTGTGTTGCCCTTATGGTTTCATAATCCCCTCCTCCTTCAAATTCGATTAGTTATGAATGTATATTTTATTCGCCATACAGCAGTGGATGTGCCTGAGGGCACATGTTATGGCCAGACTGATGTGCCACTGCGTGATACCTTTACTCAAGAGGCAGCCAAGCTCAAGAATGCGCTTGGCCCCATGGAATTTGACGCTGTGTATTCCAGCCCATTGTCGAGATGTACAAAATTGGCTGAAGCAGTAGGGTATACCAATCCTATACTCGACCCACGCCTTATGGAAATGAATTTTGGCGAATGGGAGATGAAAAACTATCAACAAATCAATGATCCAAGACTTTTGGAGTGGTTTGAGGATTATCGCAGTGTAGCACCTACGGGTGGTGAATCTTATATTGAAATGCGCCAGCGCGTGGCGGAATTTATGGATTATTTGCGATATCAGCCTTATCGCGATGTGGCAGTGTTCACGCATGGAGGCGTGATTTTGCATGCTCTGATTCTGCTACGTTTGCTTTCGCCGGTGCGTCCTTTTGACCATGTGCCGGCTCATGGCTCTATCACCCAGGTCATGTTGTAAACCCGAGGCTATGCTTTGCATTAAGCAAAAGTTTAGACCATTTCATTGAAACTTTCTTATAAGATTTTGTCAATTTAGAAAAAAGTGCTATTTTTGCAAAAGTAATCTAAAACATCGAAATAATGAGTAAATTTTTGCAAGAATTCAAGGAATTCGCAATGAAGGGCAATGTCATCGACATGGCTGTCGGCGTTGTGATTGGTGCAGCGTTCGGTAAGATTGTTAGCTCGCTGGTCGATGATATCATCATGCCACTTGTGGGTGTGGCCACTGGGGGCATGAACTTCACGGATTTCAAATGGATAATCCAGAAAGCAGTGGTTGATGGCACAACCCAGGAGGTGCTCAAGCCAGAGGTTACTCTCAATTGGGGTTCGTGGATTCAAACCATTGTAGATTTCCTAATCATCGCATTCTGTATTTTCGTGGCTATCAAGGCTATCAACAAACTTAAGCGCGAAAAGCCAGCCGAGCCAGAAGCTCCTGCAGCACCGGCAGGACCAACAACAGAAGAACTTCTCACCCAAATACGTGACTTGTTGGCTAAGAACAGCAAATGAGGCCAGTATTTCTGATCGGATACATGTGCAGCGGCAAGACTACCCTCGGGCGAGCCTTGGCTGCTGCGCTTGGCTGTGAATTTATCGACCTGGATCATTACATTGAGGCTCAAGCAGGCATGAAGGTGCGAGAAATCTTCGCCACGCAGGGTGAATCAGCCTTCCGCAAGATGGAGCGCGAAGCGTTGTCGCAAGCATCCTCTAAGGTCCAAGCAGTGATTGCTTGCGGCGGTGGCACGCCTTGTGCCCCGGGAGCAATGGACTTGATGAACAGCCTTGGAGTAACCGTATGCTTAAAACCGCTGCCTCATCGATTGTTGCAGCGCCTGATGCATGGGCGCCACAAAAGGCCCCTAATCGCCAATATCCAGTCAGAGGAAGAAATGATGGCATTTGCCAACGCAAAGATGAGTGAGCGAGAGCCTTATTATAACCAAGCCCAATACCAGTTTGATTCTTCTTGGCTTGAAAATAAGACTCAAATTGACCGTACAATCCAGGATTTCCTGGCTCAAATACCAATAGAATAACTCGGTACCATACTCTATGACCCAAATTGGCAGCATACCTTTGGAGCAAATGCTCGGTGTGATGGTGGAAAAACGCAAGGTGTCAATCGGCCTGCCCGCTCCTGCGCCAGTAGGAGACCATCGGTTTCCACTTACCCCCGAGGCTGCTGGCTTGCTGGTGGAGAGAGGCTTTAACCTAAAAATGCAGACAGGAGCTGCCGACGCTATCCATTATTCCGACCTACGCTATCAGCAACAGGGAGTGGAGATAGTGGATCGCCGAGAAGCATTGCGCAGCGATATAGTGGTCAGTCTATCGCCTATGTCGGCTAATGATGCCAGAGGAGTGAAGCGGGGTGCGTTGTTGCTTACGCTATTCGACTCTTTTGCCGATGATCCTATGCCAATGAGACTGCTTCTGGAGGCTCATGTAATCACTATTGCTCTCGACTTGGTGCGCGATGACCAAGGCCATCGACCCTTTGCTGACATCTTGGCAGAGATATCAGGACGAGCCGCTATTGCACTGGCTGCCTCACTGTTGGCTGATGCGGAACATGGCAAGGGAATTTTGTTGGGAGGAATAGCTGGCATAGTTCCTTGTGAGGTAACGATTATTGGAAGCGGCATAGATGCCGTGGCAGCAGCTCGCAGTGCCTTGGGGCTCGGTGCAATGGTGAGGATGTTCGATAATGATGTCTATCGTCTTCGCTTGGCTTTGCGAGAACTTGGGGGCGGCGTGATGGGAAGTGCTCTTCACCCAAGGGTGCTTTTGCATGCGCTTCAGGCAGCTGACGTAGTGATAGCTACCCCTGTAGCTCCGGCACTTATAATTGGGCCAGATTCGGTGAGTGAAATGAAGTCGGGAGTGATTGCTTTCGATTTGAGCAAACAGATGAAGCCAGTGTTTCCGTCATTGGTGCAGGTAGATTTGGGTCAACGTTCAGCTAATCAAGGAAAATCTCAGGGTGGTCGCGCTTGCTTCACCAACACATGCAATGCTGTGCCGCGTACCACAGCAATGGCTTTGAGCAATGCATTCCTGACCTTGATGTCAGAAATATTCACGTGCGATGGACTGACAAATGCCTTGATGCTTAATCCAGGCTTGCAAGCTGCCGCTTTGACCTTCTTAGGGAAACCAGTCAACTCTACAGTTGCCTCCATGCTTGGGATGAGGCCCGTAGATATCAAGCTGATTTTGCAATTTTCATAACAATAACATTAGGAGATTACAATAAAAATGGCTACTCGTAAGTTTTATGTAGTGTTTGCTGGATATCAACCGGGCATTTACGACAGCTGGGAAGAATGTGAAGCTCAAATCAAGGGATTCCACGGCGCACAATATCGCAGTTATGAAACTTGCGAGGAGGCTACCGAAGCTTTCCGAGGCAAAATGGATGCCGAAGAACTGAAATTCTACACTTTTCTTAGTCAACAATCGGCGCAAGCCAATAATTACCAGGCTTTTCCTGAGATACAACTCAATGCAATAGCCGTAGATGGCGCATGTGATAAGAATCCAGGAGGCAAAATTGAATACCAAGGAGTGTTGGTAGGCACAGGCGAGCGATTATTTCATGTCGGTCCTCTGGAAGGCGGCAGCAACAATATAGCTGAATACTTGGCCCTGGTGCATGCCTTGGCTTACTTGGACAAAAAAGGAGATTATACTACACCTATATATTCTGATTCGGTCAATGCACAGTCGTGGGTCAGAAAAGGGCACAACCGTTCCACCGTAAAGATGGATCCTGGCAGTCCATTGGCTCAGATTCTGGTACGTGCCGACCGCTGGATAGCTCTGCATAACCCTCCGAAGAACCCCATTATCAAATGGCGTACACAGGAGTGGGGAGAAATACCAGCAGACTTTGGCCGAAAATAAACATCTTACCCATTGGTATGAACAGACTCGTATGGGCAATTCTGTTGCTGCCCATCTTGTTCTCGAAGGCTCAGGCCCAAGAGAACACTACATACAGCGTGAGCTTCCTGGGCAATACTTCGTCCGGGAGGTTTGCTCCTTATTTTATTGGAAGCCTGAATCATGGGAAAATAATGCAGAAGAATAGCGCATTGGTTGAGGCAGTGGCTGTAAAGGAGATAGACTTGAACAAGCGGTTCAGTTGGGGCTTTGGGGTGGATGCAGTGACTGGATTAAGTTCAAAGAATAGTTATGCTTATTGGGATAAGGATTTGCTAATGGAGAATGATGGAGTAGGAGGCTGGGAAACTCACCGCGAGGGACCAGCTGCCATCTGGCTGCAGCAATTATATGGACAAATAAAATACCGCAGCATATTCTTGACGATAGGAATGAGAGAATACGAGTCAGCGATTCTCAATCAGAAGCTTAGCAGCGGAGATATGACTTACAGCGGCAATGCCCGCCCAATACCGGAAGTAAGAGTTGGGTTTCTTGACTTTGTTGACATTCCTTTCACTAAAGGCTGGTTGCAAATCCAGGGGGAGATTTCTTATGGAAAAATGACCGAAAACGGCTACCTTAAGCATCATTACAATTATTATAATTATCACATTGCATTAGGCGAACTATACACTTACAAACGCTGCTATTTCCGAACCAACCCTGATAAACCTTTTTCGGTGACACTGGGAATGCAAACTGCTGGACTTTTCGGAGGCACTACATATTATTATATAAAAGGTGCGCTGGAGAAGAAAGAGAAGCACAATACACTGTTAAAATCATTTTGGAATATGTTCTTCCCACGCGAGAACAATGGCGAGGATTTTTACGAAGGCTCCTCGCTCGGCTCTTGGGACTTGAGTATGCGCTATCGCACTGAAATCGGAGATTTCAAATTCAATTTCGAGGGTCCTTGGGAGGATGGATCAAGCATAGGTAGGAGAAATGGTTGGGATGGCCTCTGGGGCCTGGAGTTCCAAGGCAATCAGCGGCGATTGGTCAATGGCGTGGTAATTGAGATAATATCCACTCGTGACCAAAGCGGTCCTATACATTGGAATCCTGAAGACTCGCCTGGCACTACCATTACCAGCCAAGCTACTGGCAGGGATGATTATTACAACAACTATTATTATAATAGCTATGCAAATTATGGCATGGCTATAGGCACTCCATTCTTACTGTCACCAATTTATAATCTCGACGGATACCCAGCATTTGCCTGTAATCGCATGCGTGGCGGTCATTTCGGCATCATGGGAAGTCTGGGGGATTATGTGGATTACAGATTGCTGGTGATGAGCCAAACCGGTTATGGCACTTATATTTATCCTTATTATGAGGGGAAAAAGAACACCTCGGCAATGCTTGAAGTAAGCTGGAACGCACAGAAGTGGATGCCCGGCTTGTCAGTCACTGGTTCGTTTGCTTTCGACAATGGCGAATTGCGAGGCAACAGCGTTGGTGGTTATCTGAGTGTGACATATAAGGGTAATTTTTCAAAGCGTAAGTAATGAAAAGAATTGCAATCATATTGACCTTGATTTTTGGCCTTGCGGTCGCCTCTTGCAAGAATGGTGATGATATAGGATATCTTTACGGTCTGTGGATAGTGGAGAACGTGACGGTGGATGGAGAAGTGGTATTCGATGCAGAGAGTGCTAACGAAAATGGCATAGTGATGGCATGGAAATTCCAAAACGACATAGTACAGCTCTCCTTAACCAATGAGCTGCATGAAGGCGAATTGTGGACTGGCCTGTGGCAATGCGATGACTTGACCTATGTCAGTACGATTGAATTTGATTTCCCAGCGGCTGACAGAATGCCAGAATTTTTGCTATTGAGTGATAGAATGTCAGTGGAATCAGTATGGGATGCCCCAGTGGGTGATGAATGGATGATTTGGAGCTATCTGGGACCCGAAGGACAGAATTGTGAGATGGTGATGCACAAGCTGTAAGCTTTTTGATAAACGAGGTGAACCAAAATCGGATCTTTGTTGTTATATTTAATTGAAAAACTAAATGCATTTCTCATGTGGAGTCAGTAACTGACAAAATGTCAGATTTTGCAATTTGGTGCAATATTCGCAATAATAATATCAGAAGAACAAAAACAAAAATCAAAATAACAACATCTAAAACAGATCACATCATGAAAGTAAAACCATTGGCAGACCGAGTGCTAATACAGCCCACAGCAGCCGAGGAAGTGACTGCATCGGGCATCATAATCCCTGATTCAGCTAAAGAAAAGCCGCTTCGCGGCAAAGTCCTCGCCGTAGGCAACGGCACTAAGGACGAAGAGATGGTCCTCAAGGAAGGCGATGAAGTGCTCTACGGCAAATACGCTGGCACTGAGCTCAACCTCGATGGTGACAAGGTGCTCATCATGCGCCAAAATGAAGTACTGGCAGTCGTAGAATAAATAATTATTCTTCCCTTCATCCTTTTATCCCTTTATCCTTTCATCCTCAAGAAAGGAATTAAGGTATATAGGATGAAAGGATAAAAGGAAAAAGATAACAAGGTAAAAATCATTTTAGTTATGGCTAAAGATATCAAATTCAATATAAAGGCTCGCGAAGAGCTCAAAAAAGGCGTTGATGCATTGGCTGATGCCGTAAAAGTTACTCTTGGCCCTAAAGGCCGCAACGTAATCATCGATAAGAAATTCGGTGCACCTCATATCACTAAGGATGGTGTGACTGTGGCACGCGAAGTAGAGCTCGATGATCCTTTCCAGAACATGGGTGCCCAGCTCGTAAAGGAAGTTGCCTCTAAGACTGGAGATGACGCTGGCGATGGCACCACAACAGCTACTGTATTGGCACAAGCTATCATCAATGTAGGTCTCAAGAATGTTGCTGCTGGTGCTAATCCAATGGATATCAAGCGAGGCATTGACAAGGCCGTGGCTACTGTTGTAGAAGGCATCAAGGGCATGAGCGAAGAAGTAGGCGACGACTTCAAGAAGATTGAGGACGTGGCTCGCGTCTCCGCCAATAACGATGAGAAGATTGGCGAACTCATTGCCGAAGCCATGAAGAAGGTTAAGAAGGAAGGCGTGATCACAGTTGACGAAGCCAAGGGAACAGAAACTACCATCGACATCGTTGAGGGTATGCAGTTCGATCGTGGCTACATTTCACCTTACTTTGTGACCAACGCGGAGAAGATGGAATGTGTAATGGATAGCCCTTACATCCTTCTTTACGACAAGAAGATTAGCAACCTTAAGGATATGCTCCCAATTCTTGAAGCTTCAGCTCAGAGCGGTCGTCCGCTGTTGATCATTGCTGAGGATGTAGATCAGGAAGCTTTGGCTACTTTGGTTGTAAACCGTCTGCGCGGATCACTGAAGATTTGCGCTGTGAAGGCTCCTGGCTTTGGTGATCGCCGCAAGGAAATGCTTGAGGACATCGCTATCCTTACCGGTGGCACTGTAATCAGTGAAGAAAAGGGTATGCAGCTTGCCAATGCAACTCTTCAGGACCTTGGCACCGCTGAAAAGGTAACCGTAAATAAAGAGAATACCACTATAGTAAATGGTGCTGGCAACAAAGATAAGATTGCTGAACGTGTGGCTCAAATCAAGGCTCAAATAGCACAGACTAAGAGCGACTATGATCGTGAAAAGCTGCAGGAACGCTTGGCCAAGCTGGCTGGCGGCGTAGCAGTGCTTCATATCGGCGCACCCAGCGAGGTGGAGATGAAGGAGAAGAAAGATCGCGTTGATGATGCTTTGAGCGCAACCCGCGCTGCTATCGCCGAAGGCATTGTACCTGGTGGCGGCGTAGCATACATTCGCTGCGTGCCTATGCTTGAGGGCATGAAGGGTGTCAACGATGATGAGACTACTGGCATCATGATAGTAAAGCGCGCTATCGAAGAGCCTCTGCGTCAAATTGCTGAGAATGCAGGCGTTGAAGGCGCAGTGGTAGTACAGAAGGTTGCCGAAGGCAAGGGCGATTACGGATACAATGCTCGCACAGATGAGTATGAGAACCTTATGGCTGCAGGAGTGATTGATCCTGCCAAGGTTACACGTGTAGCTCTTGAGAATGCAGCTTCGATTGCTGGTATGTTCCTGACCACAGAGTGCGTGATTGCAGAGAAGAAGGAAGAAAATCCTGCTCCTGCAATGCCAGCCGGAGGCATGGGCGGCATGGGCGGCATGATGTAATCAACATTACAAATGACAAATTACAAGTGACAAATGGACAAAATCTGTTTGTCACTTGTTTTATTAATAACTACAATCAACCTGCAATGTAACTTGCAATTTGTAATTTATAACTTATAATTTATAACTTGTAATTTATATGGTACTCGCAAGTAAGAAACGCAAAGAAAACATAGCCGAATACCTCCTGTACATGTGGCAGATCGAGGATTTGATTCGAGCCAATAATCTTGACATCGACAAGATTGAGAAAAACGTAATCGATAAATTTGACCTTACCCCGGACCAGCATAAAGAGATGGTAGATTGGTATGAAAGTCTGATTGATATGATGCGTCGCGAGGGTGTGGAAAAATCTGGTCATTTGCAGCTGAATAAAAACACTATTATTCAACTTGTGGATTTGCATCTGGCTCTGCTGCAGGACCCCCGATTCCCTGATTATAGCGCTGAATTTTATAAAACGCTACCCTATATAGTAGAGCTTCGCAGCAAGTCAGGCGAAACCAAAGTAGGGGAAATAGAAACTTGCTTCAACGCGCTATACGGAATGTTAATGCTGAGATTGCAAGGCAAAGAGATAACACCAGAAACCCAGACTGCCATCGCTCAGATTGCAAAATTTATTTCTCTCTTGGCCAAGGATTTCCATTTGGATGAAGAAGACAAACTCTTCCCCCATGATGAAGACCACAAATAAATAGGAGCGGCTCATAAGCCGCCCCTATTTATTTGTGGTATAGTTAGGTTTATTCGCCCTTTACGGCTGCTACGCCGGGGAGAATCTTGCCCTCGATGGCCTCAAGAAGAGCGCCACCACCAGTTGATACATAGCTTACCTCGTCGGCCAGACCGAACTTGTTGACACAGGCTACTGAGTCGCCACCACCAACGAGCGAGAAAGCTCCATTGTTGGTAGCTTCTACGATAGCTTCAGCGATAGCACGGCTTCCAGTGGTGAAGTTGTCAAATTCGAATACTCCAGCAGGACCATTCCAAAGGATGGTCTTGGCAGGACGGATAACCTCGGCGAAAGCCTTGCAGGTCTCAGGACCAGCATCGAGGCCTTCCCATCCATCAGGAATATCATTAGCAGGGCATACCATAGTCTTAGCGTCGTTGCTGAAACTGTCGGCTGCGATGCAGTCGGTGCCGAGTACAAGATTTACACCCTTCTCCTTAGCCTTCTTGATGATGTCAAGAGCCAAGTCGAGCTTGTCGTCCTCGCAGAGCGAGTTGCCGATTTTGCCTCCCTGAGCCTTGGCAAAGGTATAAGTCATGCCACCACAGAGGATTAGGTTGTCAACCTTGTCCATAAGGTTCTCGATGATGCCAATCTTGGTGCTGACTTTGCTGCCACCCATGATGGCAGTGAATGGGCGCTTGATGTCGCTGAGGATATTGTCAACAGCCTGCACTTCCTTTTCCATCAGGAATCCGAGCATTTTGCTATCGGGCTGGAAGTAGTCGGCGATAACGGCGGTAGAAGCGTGCTTGCGGTGAGCAGTGCCAAATGCGTCGTTAACGTAAACATCAGCATAGCTGGCGAGCTTCTTAGCGAAATCCTTCTGACGTGCCTTCATTTCCTTCTTTGCGGCTTCGTAAGCGGGATCTTCCTTGTCAATGCCAACGGGCTTGCCTTCCTCCTCGGGATAGAAGCGGAGGTTCTCAAGCAGGAGCACTTCGCCGGGCTGCAAGTTAGCAGCTGCTTCCTCAGCATTGGCGCAGTCGGGAGCGAACTTCACGTCGCGGCCAAGAGCCTTGGCCACAGCGTCCTTAATCTGTGCAAGTGAGTACTTGGGGTTCACTTTGCCCTTGGGCTTGCCCATGTGCGACATGATGATCAGGCTGCCTCCGTCCTCGAGGATTTTCTTAAGGGTGGGGAGGGCGCCGCGGATGCGGGTGTCGTCGGTGATGTTGCCATTCTCATCGAGAGGCACGTTGAAGTCAACGCGAACGATTGCCTTCTTGCCGGCAAAGTTGTAATCTTTAATGCTCATTTTGTATATGGTTTTATTGGTAGGTGTTTTCAGAGAGCAAATATACTGCTTTTTTCTGAAAAATGAAAAAATTTTTAGATTACACCGTGTTTTTCGAGTTGCAGAGCCATTTCTTCGGCCAATTTCTTGGCTTTTTCACCAGCCACTTCTGCGAAATCCTCACCATTGCTGGCATAGATGATTGCGCGAGATGAGTTCACGATAAGACCGCACTCGTCGATCATGCCATAGTCGCATACCTCCTCAAGGCTGCCTCCTTGTGCGCCTACTCCAGGTACGAGCAGGAAGTTGCGAGGCGCTACTGCGCGAACATCCTTGAAAAGTTCGCCTTGGGTTGCCCCAACTACGTACATCAGATTGACAGGTGAACCCCAGTGGCTGCTACGCTTGATTACACGCTCGAAGAGACGTTTGCCATTGCGATCTTGGATCATCTGGAAGTCTTGGCTCCCTTTGTTGCTGGTAAGAGCCAGCAGGATAGTCCATTTGCCTTCGTATTCAAGGAAAGGAGCCACGCTGTCCTCGCCCATATATGGAGCCACTGTGAGGGCATCCACATCCATGTGCTCAAAGAATGTGCGGGCATACATCTTGCTGGTGTTGCCAATGTCGCCGCGTTTGGCGTCGGCGATTACAAAGATATCAGGATAGTTTTCCTTAATATATTTCACAGTCTTCTCCAAGGATTCCCAACCTTTCACGCCGTCACATTCATAGAATGCCACATTGGGCTTGTAGGCGATGGTGTAGGGAGCTGTAACATCGATGATGGCCTTGTTGAATTCAAACACAGGGTCTTCCTTGCTGAGCAGATGCTCAGGGATTTTTTTGATATCAGTGTCGAGGCCAACGCAGAGGAACGAGCGCTTGGCACGGATGTTGTCGATTAGTTCGGTTCGTTTCATGATTTTTTAAAGGATGAAAGGATTATAGGATCGAATAATAATGTTAAAGCTCGGTGGATTTGAGCTTTTCAGCGTTTTCAGCCACGATTAGGTGGTCAATGCAGTCCTGGATGTCGCCATCTACAAAAGCTTGCAGATTATAGATAGTGTAATTGATGCGGTGATCAGTGATGCGGCCTTGGGGATAGTTGTAGGTGCGAATTTTGGCCGAGCGGTCGCCTGTTGAAACCAATGTCTTGCGACGGCTGGCAATATCATCGATGTATTTTTGATGTTCCTTGTCATAGATGAAAGTACGCAGACGGCTCAGTGCTCGCTCCTTGTTCTTAGGTTGGTCGCGGGTCTCAGTACATTCAATCAGAATTTCTTCACTTACACCAGTGTTGGGGTTCTTCCACATGTAGCGCAAGCGCACGCCCGATTCCACCTTGTTCACGTTCTGCCCTCCAGCTCCACCGCTGCGGAATGTGTCCCACTTGATTTCGCCTTCGTTGATTTCAACATCGAAAGCCTCAGCCTCGGGAAGCACGGCTACTGTTGCAGCCGAGGTATGCACTCGACCTTGTGTCTCGGTGGCTGGTACTCGTTGCACACGATGCACCCCCGATTCATATTTGAGAGTGCCGTACACATTTTCGCCAGTGACCGTCATTACTATTTCCTTAAAACCTCCGGCTGCTCCCTCGCTGAACGAGGACACAGCTACATTCCAACCTTTCGATTCACAGTACTTTTGATACATCTTAGTAAGGTCACCAGCAAAAATGGCAGCTTCGTCGCCACCGGTGCCAGCACGAATCTCCAGGATTGCATTCTTAGCGTCTTCGGGGTCACTGGGGATAAGAAGTAGTTTTATCTCTTCCTCAATGGCTGGGAGCTGTGCCTGAGCTTCGTCAGCTTGTTCCTTGGCCATCTCGCGAAGGTCGGGATCAGTTTCATTTTCCAATGTTTCCTTGGCTTCGTCGATGCTGGCCAGTAGCAAACGATACTTGCGAGTAGTGGCCACCAGCTTTTCCAGGTCTTTGTATTCTTTTGTAAGACGCACATATCGCTTCATGTCGGCTATCACCGAGGGATCGGTAATCAGCGTTGACACTTCTTCGTAGCGTGATTCAATGCCATCAAGGCGATTTAATAATTCATTATTTTCCATAAGGTCTTTAAGGGCGTTAAGGGCGTTAAGGTCTTTAAGGGCATTAAGGGCTTTAAGGGCGTTAGGACCTTAATCGAGTTTTAAGACTGCGAGGAATGCTTTTTGCGGCACCTCAACGCTGCCGATTTGCTTCATGCGCTTCTTGCCCTTTTTCTGTTTTTCCAGGAGCTTGCGCTTGCGGCTAATATCACCTCCGTAGCACTTGGCTGTGACGTCCTTGCGCACAGCTTTGATGGTTTCGCGAGCTATGATTTTGGCTCCGATGGCAGCTTGGATGGCAATGTCGAATTGCTGACGCGGGATCAGCTCTTTGAGCTTCTCACACATGCGGCGCCCGAACGACATGGCATTGTCAACATGGGTGAGCGTGCTTAGTGCATCCACGCTTTCGCCATTGAGCAGGATGTCGAGCTTAACGAGTTTGCTTTCACGGTAGTCGTGGATATGATAGTCAAATGAGGCATAGCCCTTGCTGATGCTTTTGAGCTTGTCGTAGAAGTCAATCACGATTTCGCCAAGTGGCATATCAAAGGTCATTTCCATGCGGTTGCCCGAGATGTATTCTTGCTTGATTAGTTCGCCGCGCTTTCCAAGGCACAGAGTCATAATCGGACCAATATAATCGGCTGCAGTGATGATAGTGGCACGAATGTAGGGCTCTTCAATATGGTCAATCAGGGTGATGTCGGGCAATCCGCTTGGGTTATGCACCTCGGTCATGTTGCCTTTTTTGTCATATACCTTATATGATACGTTGGGCACAGTGGTGATAACGTCCATATCGAACTCTCGCCCGAGCCTTTCTTGTATGATCTCCATGTGGAGCAGCCCGAGGAAGCCGCAACGGAATCCAAAGCCCAGGGCTGCGGAGGATTCTGGGGCATAGGTGAGCGAGGCATCATTGAGCTGAAGCTTTTCGAGCGAACTGCGCAAGTTTTCGAAATCTTCGGTCTCAATGGGATATACACCAGCGAATACCATTGGCTTTACCTCTTCAAATCCGTCGATAGCCTCAGAGCAGGGATTCTCTACATGTGTGATTGTGTCACCCACGCGCACCTCCTTGCTGCTCTTGATGCCTGAGATGATGTAGCCTACGTTGCCAGCGCTAAGAGTGTCGCGAGGCGACATGTCGAGCTTTAGTACGCCAATCTCGTCGGCATGATATTCCTTGCCCGTGCTGACAAATTTCACAAAATCATTTTTGTTAATGGTGCCGTTGACAATCTTGAAGTAGGCTATAATGCCACGAAAGGGGTTGAACACCGAGTCGAAGATTAAAGCTTGGAGAGGAGCTTCGGGGTCGCCTTTGGGAGCTGGGATACGTTCTACGATGGCTCGCAGAATTTCTGGGATGCCTTCCCCAGTCTTGCCGCTGGCACGAATAATCTCGCTGCGATCACAGCCCAAAAGCTCTACAATTTGATCTTCCACCTCGTCAGGCTTTGCGCTGTCAAGGTCAATTTTGTTAATCACTGGAATGATTTCCAAATCATTGTCAATGGCCATGTAGAGATTGCTGATGGTCTGAGCTTGGATTCCCTGGCTGGCATCCACGATTATGAGAGCCCCTTCGCAGGCTGCGATTGAGCGCGACACCTCGTAAGAGAAGTCAACGTGTCCCGGAGTGTCAATAAGATTGAGAGTGTAGGGGGTGCCATCGATTTCATGCTCCATCTGTATAGCGTGGCTCTTGATAGTGATCCCACGCTCGCGTTCGAGCTCCATGTCGTCGAGCACCTGTGCCTCCATATCGGCAGCAGCCACGGTGTGGGTGTATTCGAGCAGGCGGTCGGCGAGGGTGCTCTTGCCATGGTCGATGTGGGCTATGATGCAAAAATTGCGAATATGCTTCATTCTATAATATATAGGTCATCAAAATTTAGTGCAAAATTAGTAAATTTTGCTCATTTATCAAAATAAGAACAGTTGAGGAATGTGAAACAGAAAAAAATTAAGCAAAAATGAAAGAAAATCGGAGAAAAAAGCGTAACTTTGCTGTCAGAAACAAAAACCCAAACCAATACATCTAACGAATTAGATTATGAAGATAGAAAAAATCATTGGTCGTGAGGTGCTCGATTCACGCGGCAACCCCACAGTTGAGGTGGATGTAATCCTCGAATCAGGCGCACGTGGTCGCGCTTCAGTGCCCTCGGGCGCATCAACCGGCGAAAACGAAGCTCTTGAGCTTCGTGATGGCGACAAGGGTCGCTACATGGGCAAGGGCGTGCTCAAGGCCGTTGCCAACGTCAACGAGAAGATCGCTCCCGCTCTGATTGGCATGAGCGCACTCGACCAGATCAAGATCGACGAGGCTATGCTGGCTCTCGATGGCACACCCACAAAGTCGAACCTCGGTGCCAACGCCATCCTGGGCGTTTCGCTGGCTGTTGCCAAGGCTGCTGCCGACTACCTCGACCTGCCTCTCTACAAATACATTGGTGGATGCAACACCTACGCTCTGCCCGTGCCTATGATGAACATCATCAATGGCGGTGCTCACAGCGATGCTCCCATCTGCTTCCAAGAGTTCATGATTCGTCCTATCGGCGCTACTTCGTTCCACGAGGGTATCCGCATGGGCACCGAGGTATTCCATAACCTCAAGAAGGTGCTCCACGCTCGCGGCCTTAGCACTGCTGTAGGTGATGAGGGTGGTTTCGCTCCCAACCTCGATGGCACCGAGGATGCTCTCGATGTTATCATCAAGGCTATCGAAATGGCAGGCTATACACCTGGCAAGGATGTAAACATTGGCCTCGACTGCGCTTCCAGCGAATTCTACAAGGATGGTCTCTACGACTATACTTGGAAGCAGGGTCCCGACGCTCCCAAGCGCACTTCACAGCAGCAAGCTGAGTACCTGAAGGGCTTGGTTGAGAAGTATCCTATCGACTCAATCGAAGATGGCATGGACCAGAACGACTGGGAAGGCTGGAAGATTCTGACCGAAATGATCGGCGACCGCTGCCAGCTCGTAGGCGACGACCTCTTCGTTACCAACGTGAAGTATCTGCAGAAGGGTATTGAAATGGGTTGCGCCAACTCAATCCTGGTTAAGGTTAACCAGATTGGCAGCCTCACCGAAACCCTCCGCGCCGTTGAGCTCGCTCAGCGCAACAACTACACCGCTGTCATCTCGCACCGCTCAGGCGAAACTGAGGATGCCACCATCGCTGACATCGCCGTTGCTACCAACGCAGGTCAGATCAAGACTGGTTCGGCAAGCCGCAGTGACCGTATGGCTAAGTACAACCAGCTGCTCCGCATCGAGGAGGAACTCGGCAGTGCAGCTCAGTACGGATGGGGCAAGAAGACAAAGCGCCCTGAATAAGATTTCCCCAAACATCTATAAGGGAGGCCGGCGTCATCGCGAGATGGTGCCGGCTTTATTATATGCTATAGTAGTTTTGTGGGTATTGTGGGGCAAAAAGAGGAAATGTTAGGAGTTTTTGGCAAGAAAAGTCATCAATTGAAATATTTTTGCTATATTTGCGAATTATTGTAATATTAGCACCTGGATAATGATAAAGAAAATTATAATAGCTTCGATTTGCCTTTTTGCTGCCACGGTAAGCCATGCTATCGACATGTCGCAGGTTAGGTTCCACGATGAAGCATCTGACACCACACGTCTCAATGAAATGCTCGCCAATATTGCCAGTCAAAAGCTCGTTTCCCCAGGCGATCGGGTGGTGGCTGCCGGCCGTCAGTTCTTAGCCACGCCTTATGTGGCCAATACTTTGGAGGGTGATCCTGAAATGCTGACAGTGGATTTGGACGAACTGGATTGCACTACATTTATGGAAACAGCCGTAGCTTTAGCTTTGACGGTAGGAGAGAAACGAAATTCATGGCGCGACTTTGTTTACAATCTGGAGCGTTTGCGCTACCGTAATGGCACTATCAATGGTTATCCATCGCGTCTGCACTATATCAGCGACTGGGTGGCAAGCAATCGCAGCAAAGGCCTAATCAAGGACGTCACCCCCGAGTTTGAAAAATGCAGCTATGCGGTGAAGACGCTTGACTTTATGTCGACCAACGCTGACAAATATCCTGCGCTGGCCGATAGCGCCAACTTGGCTGCCATCAAATCAGTGGAAATGGGCTACCGCAGCCATCGTTTCCCCTATATCAAAAGCAATGATGTAGGGGCCAAGAGTACGCGTGACGAGCTGCGCAATGGTGATATTGTGGCTTTGATTCTCAAAGATAAAAGCTTGGATGCTGGCCATGTGGGAATCATTGTAAAGGAAAAGGGCGGTGAACCGATGCTGATGCACGCCAGCTCAGCTGCAGGCAAAGTGGTAATCACAGAGACTCCCCTTGTGGAATATTTGAAGAAAAATCACAACTATATAGGCATTCGAGTAATGCGCCTCGAAGAATAATAAGAGAGGAAATCCAATAATCTAAAAAATACCAATGCAATGAAAAAAAGTATTTTATGGACTTCGTTAGCAATGTTGCTTGCCAGCTGTGCTGGAAGCAATAGCAACTCTAACGGGGGGCCAGCCATTCCGCCTGACAAGGATGTGGAGGCAAAGGTGAATGAGGTAATCGGAAAGCTCACCCTCGAAGAGAAAATAGGGCAGATGACCCAGATTTCGCTTGATGTGATGGGCAGAATGGACAGCACTGGCAAATTCACTTTCTACGATGGAGTGTTGGAGCGCCTTATTGACCAATACAAAGTGGGGTCGTTCCTGAATGTGCCTGGTTCGTCAGTGACCCCCGAGGTATGGTACAGCATTATCGAGCCTATTCAGACTCGCTCAATAGAGGTAATTGGGGTGCCAACTGTCTATGGCCTTGACCAAAATCATGGTGCTACTTACTCGACTGGTGCTACCTTCTTCCCGCAGAATCTTTCGGTAGCGGCGTCATTCAATACTGAGATAGCCCGAGTGGCTGGGGAAATTTGCGCTTATGAAACCCGTGCGTGTGACTGTCCTTGGACTTTCTCTCCCACTCTCGATTTGGGCCGCGACCCTCGATGGCCTCGAATTTATGAGGATTATGGCGAGGATCCTCTGGTCAACGCAATGATGGGCGCGGCTGCAGTGCGCGGCTTCCAAGGAGATAATCCAAATAAGATTGATGAGAAGCATATTGCAGTATGCGTGAAACATTATATGGGTTATGGAGTGCCTTTCTCAGGCAAGGACCGCACACCCGCTTATATATCAAATCAAGATTTGCGTGAAAAGCATTTCGCACCTTACTTGGCAGCTCTTAAGGCTGGAGCATTGTCGGTGATGGTAAACTCCTCGAGCATCAATGGTGTGCCTGTCCATTCTAACGCTGAATTGCTTACCCAATGGCTTAAGGTTGACCTTGGCTGGGATGGAATGATTGTAACCGACTGGGCCGATATTGATAATCTGTGGCGTCGTGAAAAAATTGCTGTGGATAAGAAAGATGCAATATGCAAGGCTATCAATGCAGGCATTGATATGACGATGGATCCATACAGCACCGACTTCTGTGACCTGTTGAAAGAATTGGTAGATGAAGGCAAGGTAAGCATGGATCGCATCAATGATGCTGCTGCTCGAGTAATCCGCATGAAAGTGCGTCTGGGTCTTTTTGACGAACCCAATACAAAGTGGACTGACTATCCAGATTTCGGCTGTGAAGCCTATGCTAAGACTGCCCTGGAGGGAGCGGAGGAATGTATCGTGCTTCTAAAGAACAACAATAATGTGCTTCCTATTGCACAGGGAAAGAAGATACTTGTCACTGGTCCTAATGGCAATTCAATGCGCAGCCTCAATGGGGGATGGAGCTATACTTGGCAAGGTCATCTTACCAATCAATTTGCTTCAGGATACAATACCATTTACAAGGCTCTTGCCAATAAATTTGGTGAAGCTAATGTGAAATATGTGGCTGGTGTGCAGTATAAGGAAGATGGGTCGTGGAAGGATGAGCTCGAACCGGATTTCTCAAGCGCTGTAGCCGCTGCGCGCAGTGCTGATGTGATTGTGGCTTGTATTGGTGAGAATTCTTACTGTGAGACTCCTGGCAATCTTACTGACCTTAACATATCCGCCAATCAGGCACAACTGGTGCGCGAGTTGTCCAAGACTGGCAAACCCATTGTGCTTGTGCTCAACGAGGGCCGTCCGCGCTTGATTGCTCCGATTGAGCCGCTTGCAAGTGCGGTGATTGATGCAATCCTGCCTGGTAATTATGGTGGCGATGCTTTGGCAAATCTCATAAGTGGAGACGCCAACTTCAGCGCGAAGCTGCCCTTTACCTATCCCAAAGAAATCAATTCGCTGGTTACTTATGATTATAAGGTGAGCGAAGAGGTGGAGACTATGGAGGGTGCCTATGATTACAATGCTGTGGTAGCTAGTCAGTGGCCCTTCGGATTCGGTTTGAGCTATACCACCTATGAATATTCAGATCTTCGCCTCAATAAGACAGAATTCTCGCCTGAGGATGACTTGGAATTCATTGTCAAGTTGGCTAATACTGGCAATGTGGCTGGTAAGGAAGCTGTGTTGCTTTTCTCAAGCGACCTTGTGGCTTCGCAAGTGCCTGATGGGCGCCGTCTGCGTGCTTTCACCAAGATTGACCTGAAGCCTGGCGAGAGCAAGGAGGTGAAACTTTCAATTCCTGCTCGCGATCTGGCTTTTGTGGGCAATGATGGCAAGTGGAAGATAGAGGAGGGTGACTTCCGATTCCAAATAGGCGACCAGGTGGTGAATGCCCGATGCAATACCACAAAACAATGGACCGAACCAAATATTCACTAATAACTGTCAAAACAAATGAAAGAATTAAAAGAACCGAAACGTCGTGGACGTCGCCCGAAGTCAGCAGTGATCGCTGGGCTCAGCTATGACGAGCAGAAAGCCGCCATCAAGTCAATCACCAGCCGCGAAGAGCTGGAGAAGCGCAAAGAAATTTATGGCAAACTGATGGCCGATTGCGATGAGCGACTGAAAGGCTTGGAGGAAGCCGTGCTCAATAATCTGCGCCAACAGCGTGAGAAGCTCGATGAACAAATCCGTGAGATTGAGCAGAAAATCAATGCTCCCCAGTAAAAAATAAAAATGGCTTCGGTGCTGAGCCGAAGCCATTTTTTTGTATTATAAAAAATGTTAAATATTTGGTACATTAAATAAATCTCCGTAATTTTGTAATCCCGATAAAGGAAAGAGTTCCTGTTTCAGTCACATACACCGGGGCTGACTGGCTTTGACAGCGTGTAGAAGCGGTGTGTAAGCGTGCAGAGCGATGATGGCTTGCTCTTTAATCTCGACATCAAAAAATTTAAATGGCGAAAACAACTACGCTCTCGCTGCTTGATTGAAGTATAGTAGATCAGCTTTATCCCCGCAACAGTTGCGGAGGACGAGACATCGCCCGATTGTCAACGTTCCGAGACTAATCGATCAGCGGTGCAGCTAAATCGGAAATAGGGGAGGCTTTGCCTCGCGGCCGCCCCGAAGCTCACAGAGGCTAAGGTTGCGGTTGGTCGTCCCGGCCTGCCGCAGCTCGAAAACCAAGCGGAGACTACGCACGTAGAAAGCCCATTGATTCCGCGTTTGGACGAGGGTTCAAACCCCTCCAGCTCCACTTTACTCCATCTGAGAGCCTGACGAAATGCTCGCCGAGGCTCTCTTTTTTATGCCCTCGCGAGCTCTTTCCTCTTTACAATGCCCAAAAATCAATGATTTAACTTTTGACTACCCTCGTGAGGGCTACCCAAGAGCGAGACAGGTTTGAAACACGAAATGTCCCACTCGTATATATGCGCCTTGACATAGTGGAGGCAGTAGTGCTTGAAATTTCCGTAACTTTGTCCTTTGAAATCATGGGGATAGCTTTGGCTAAACTTTTGATTTTCACACTATAAAGTTACGAAATTATCCCCATTTTACCAAATTATTTAACACTTATTTATCCCGAACTCAGGTTATGTGTCTCTATAATTGGTATTACGCAGACTGATTGAAAAGTCCCATTATCGGTCAATCCAACTTTTAATCAGAGAGGCTTTTTCTTTACTTATCACTATCTCGGAATCAATATTACCACGCAGATGCAACACAAGTTTTCCTCCGAAATAGTTGCTCAATCGCCTTATAGAATCCACATGTACAATATATTGACGGTTGGCACGGAAGAACAGATCAGGATTAAGCTGATTTTCCAACTCATCCATGCTGACCGCCACAACTTCTGATTCTCCATTGCGTAGAAACAGCTTTACAATCTTATTTTCTGTAAAGATATAATTTATATCGCTGACACTGACAGCCTTGTATCCGTCACGATAAGGAATCAGAAAACGCTCACGATATTTATAATTGTTTCGGGCCATTGCATCAATAAGCTCACGTAAACTGCTTTCGGTAGGATAATGAAAACTTTTCCTTACCTTGTCAATCGCGTCAGCCAGCTCTTCGCGGTCAATCGGTTTGAGCAAATAGTCAAAACTGTTGAATTTGAATGCTTTTATGGCGTATTCATCATAGGCAGTGGTAAATATGACGGGAGTATTGATGCCTACTTCTTTAAGCGCATCAAAACTCAGTCCGTCCGAAAGGCGGATGTCGGCTAAAATCAGGTCTGTCACAAAATGACCTTTCAGATGAGTTACCGCATCCTTTACGTTCGTGATAGGACCGGCGATATTGACCGAGGGATCAATCTCCCTTACAAGCCGCATCAGCCGGTCGGCGTTTCTTTGTTCGTCTTCAAGTATCAGTATATTCATAACCTATATTTTGTTTTCGTTTATAACCGGGATACATACGCAATATGATGTATCTGTCTTGGTAATCTGTACTTTCACAGGACTTAGCAAGGCATATCTCTCGATGATGTTTTTCTGGCCAAGCCCTGTTGATTCGATTTTTGACAACAGTGGCGAAAGGTTGTTGCGCACAATTATGAATCCTTCCGTGCACAAAATATCAATGGTCAGAGGATATTCGGGAGAATGGCCGTTATGTTTTATGGCGTTTTCCACGAGCAGTTGCATACAGGCCGGAGGTATATGTTTGTCGCACATCTGTTTCATTGTTTTATCAATGTTCACAATCACCCCCTCTCCATACCTCATCCTTACCAAATAAAGATAGTGTTCCAAGAAAACGGTTTCCTCTGACACCGTAATAAGACTGCGTTCCAGATTTTGAGTTATGTAGCGGTACACTCTTGAAAGATGGTGCAGGAATCTTTCTGCGTCTCTGGGATCGTCCTGTATCAGTTCCGCCAATATGCTGAAATTATTGAACATGAAATGTGGGTCAATCTGCGCTTTTAGTGACTGGAGCTGCGATTGCAACGCAATCTCTTTCTCTTTCATCAGTTCGTTTTCAAGGCGTGTCTTTTCGGAATTGGCTCTCATGTATGATTCAAGATAGACGGTACAAGAGTATATTCCGGAAATAAACGCCGCGATCATTCCATTGATATAGGCATCCTTCATAAACAGAGATTCCACTCCCGGAGAGTCGTCAAAAAAACTGCGTAACCCGGTCATGCCATACGCGAAAATATTGTTTATCAAAAACAACGCGCTGGAATATATTATCAACTTAATGTAAGAATATGGATTATGTGGAAGAAACCTGAAAAGGAAATGGCTGTATAGCAAAGATATGACCATGAAAAATATGCAGAAAAGCAAATCGGTGATGAAATACAGAAATATCTCCTTGCCGGAATTGCTTCCTGACAACAATGGGGTGTCATCCACCATCCACCACATCAGATTGGAAAGCACATAGGCTACCAACAGAAGCACGATGCAATTTTTCCACTTCAATATTTTAATTTTATTGTCACTCATAATGCTCTTGTATTGTTCTGCAAAATTACCCATTATTAACGGCAATTACATGAAAATATGACTCAAACGGCTAAATAAGCGTCTGAAGCGACCAAAAACGTGACTGTATCGTCTGCTTTACACTCAATCCGTCAAATATATTCCAGATGGGCTTTCTGGCGATTCAGACGCGATTTCTTCCGTTTTGGTAAAAAAACGGTTGACATCACATATTTATGATTATAATTTTGCCGACATTTCCAAAAATGGATAATTCAGAATAGCTATCGTATATGGCTGGAATCACTATAGGGAACAATAAAACAAAATCAATATAAATAATGGAACTGAGAAAGATAACATCTGATTTTCCTGACATGGAACGCATCGACCGGATAGCCAAGGAAGCATTTCCTCCGGAGGAATACATATCGCCGCAAGAAATGGTCGGCATGAGTGAGAATAGTTCGCTTGAACTCTGGGGATTGTATGATAACGATAATCTGGTCGGCTTTATGGTCACAACCAAATGGAACAAGATCGCGTATCTGTTCTTCCTTGCCATAGAGGCCTCTTGCCGTTCCAAAGGATATGGAGCAAAGGCACTAGGATTGTTTGCAGAGCAATTTCCTGAAATGACTCATGTCGTGGATATGGAGATGCCCGACAACAATGCGTCGAATGCCATACAAAGACTTTCCCGCAAGAAGTTCTATCTGCGGAACGGTTATCGAGAGACAGGTCATTGCCTGAGGTATCTGGGTATAGACTTCGAGGTGCTGTGCAAGGAAGACAATTTCAACATAAAGGATTTCAAAAAACTGATGCGGCAACTTCCTGTCAGGAACTTCCATCCCAGATTCTTTACAAAATCCGAATGGAATCAAGGAATGAGCAATTGGTTCTGGTTCCTTATATGACCGCATGTGGTTAAGCGGCAAACAACATAAACTGATATAAGTGTGGAGCCACGTCTCAAACGTATCAGCGGAGTTGGAAATGTGCAGCAATTCGGCTCACCGTACAGTATGCGCATATGGATGAAGCCTGACAAGATGGCCCAATTTAAACTTATCCCCGCCGATATAACCCGTGTGTTCGCGGAACAAAAATCAGCGGAGCGGTAGGGTTAACACGACTATCCCTTTTACGTAGTAAAAGTAGAAAAGTGAAGACTGCCTTCGAAAAAAAGAAATTGCTTTGCAAACATTGCAAAAGAGGAGTATTGCACCCTATAAGCAAATTTTTGTAGGGTGCAAGTGCTTATATTTCAGAAAAAGTCGCTACCTTTGCAATCGAAAATTGTGCAAATGCACAGAAATTAAAAAAGAATGGAAATAAAGCGTGACATACATCTGGGCAGGCTTATCGCCAGCAAGCATAATCACGAGATAAAGGTGCTGACTGGCGTACGTCGCTGTGGCAAATCGTACCTGCTTTCAACCATCTTCCGCTACCATCTGCTTGCGGAAGGTGTACAACCTGACCACATCGTATGGATTGACTTGGAAGACCGCCGCAACAAAGCGTTGCGCGATCCCGATGCTTTATTGCAGTACATCGATAGCAAACTGCTAGATGCCGACATGTACTACATCATGATAGATGAGATACAACATGTGGCAGAGTTTGAAGATGGTAAGCCATCGGTGATGCCCACCACTTTTATTCAATTATAATACGTAACTTTGTCAGTTTATCCGTCTTTAACCCTCCATTCCACGACAAAGCCCTCCTTATCCCATATTGGACGCAAAAATCCCCGACATTCTTGGAAAGTCGGGGATAATGCTTGCTTTAACGCTTTTTGCCTTGGAATGTCCACATGTAGAAGCGCTTGTGCTTGATGCCTATTGATGCGCAGTAGTCGATGACGGACTGGCCGCTGTTCTTCCAGTCGGCGTAGATCGGTTCGAAGTCCGATAGTGTTAGTCGTTTCATTTTCCTTTCAAAAGGTCCATCACGACGATGGCATTGTTGTGGATTTCGTCGTGTGAGGAATAGAGAAGGGTGACTTTGGATTTATCCTTAATTGCTTCACAAAATGCAGCAAAAGAAGAATTACCTTGAAGTTCTTTCTTATATCTCGATTCGAATTCTGCCCATCTGCCTTCTATATTGGCATGGAACCATTCACGAAGTTCGGCGGAGGGAGCAATGTCTTTTTCCCAAAGATCATAATGAAAGGTCTCGTGGCTCAATCCACGAGGCCACAAACGGTCGATGTAGGCTCGAAATCCGTCATCGGGGCTTGCTGGCTGGTATGCGCGTTTGATTTGTATTTCCATATCAATTGTGGTTTTATTTCAATACCAACAAACAGCTATCTAAGAAAGTCACCGTTAAGCCTAATTTGTTAAGGCAGTGAGTACAGGATTTCTTTTTTTTGTGTACGTTTTTTCATCTCTTTTTGCAAAAACAATCTACAAGATGGTCATCCACGTAGCCAGCGGCTTGCAGGAAAGCGTAGCACATGGTAGAGCCGAAAAACTTGAAACCGCGACGCTTCATGTCCTTACTCATTGCATCGCTTACAGGGGAGGTGGCAGGAATATCGGCCAATGTCTTGGGGCAGTTCACTATTGGTTTCCCATCAGGCAGGAACCAGCAGATATAAGCACGGAACGAGCCGAACTCCCGCTGCACGTCAAGGAACAGACGCGCATTGTTGATGGTAGCCTCAATCTTACGGCGGTTCTTCACGATGCCGTCGAAATGGGTCAGCCGCTCCACATCGTCGGCGGTCATCTGCGCCACTTTCTCGGCATTGTAACCACAGAAAGCTTCGCGATAACCCTCACGCTTGCGCAGTATGGTTATCCAACTCAGTCCGGCCTGTGCACTTTCGAGTACAAGGAACTCGAACAGCTGCTGCTCGTCGTCGGGCACCAGCCGTCCCCACTCTTTGTCGTGGTAAGCCACATAAAGCGGGTCATCGCCACACCAAGGGCATCGTATATGATTAGAACCGTTGCTCATTTCTTTGGCGCATAGTTCTTGGCGGTCAGTGATTCCACCACGAGTTTGTAAACCGATGTACGGGGAATGGCCGCCGTGTTGAATGTAAAATGTTCTTCTGGATGATAGCGGTCGGTCAAAAGCGTGAGAGCCTCTAACTTTTCTGCCTCGTCTGTGATAAACGAGATGTGCCCGCGCCCCATGATGCTCTGATAGTGCATTGTGCAGCGGCAAGCCTCCTTGTCGCTATGCAACAGATGTTTGCAGTCCATCTCGAAAGCCACCAGACTGTCTGCGGCCAGCAGTTCTTGCTTCTTGCCTTCAAGCGCGCTATGGAAGAACAGCGTGATTTTCTCACCCTCGAACTTATAGCCAAAGTTCAGTGGAAGTATGTATGGGTAGCCGTCGTAGTCTTTCAGTCCAAGTCGGCACACATCACAACTGGATATGATGTCATGTATCGTTACAATATCTGTAACCTCTCTGTCTGTTCTTCTCATGTCAAGCTATCCCTAATAGTTCAATCTCGAATATCAGTGTGGAGCCACCGGGTATGCCAGGCTGTGAGAACTTGCCATAGCCCATCTCGGCAGGCAAGTATAGCTCCCACTTGTCACCAACCACCATCTGCTGCATGGCGATAATCCAACCCTCAATGAGGTCGCTCAGGCGGAACGCCGGAGCCACACCGCCACGGCTGCTGTCGAAGGTCTTACCGTTGATGGTTTTGCCTGTGTAATGCACGGTGACGATGCTTCTTGGCGAAGGGTGCTTGCCATTCGGTTCGCCCGAAGCCAGCACCTTGTAATAGATGCCTTTGGGAAGAGCCTTCACACCCTCTTCCTTCGCTTTGTCAATGAGCCATTGCTTGTTGGCCTGTATGTATTCCTGTTTTGCCATAATCCTTAATTATTTTCGTCAGGCTGCTGGCCGTCATTGCACGAGCAGATAGCTACGCCTGGCTTGCGACCCTTTAGCTGGCCGACGGTAGGAGGCAATCCAGTCACCGTAATAGAACGTCTCCTTGTCTGCTCCGTGAGCCAGAGCAAAGACATACTGATAAATGGCCTTCCTCTTCATCTTATCGCAGTTTATAGATTTCATCTTGCAATAATTTCAAGAACTTGGCTGCGTGTAAGCCATCCATTTGCGTGTGGTGAAACTGGAAGGAGAAAGGCAATGTGCGTGAGAACCACTTGCATCGCGCCTTTCCCCAGAAGCAGAATGGATTGTTGTAAATGCCACTATACATGCCCGTGGCACTGTCAATCTCAACTTCTACCAGTGCAGACGTTCCAATGATCATTGCCTGCTTACTGATGTCATAATGCTCACAGCGAGTACTACATTGTTCCGTTAGGCGCATATAATCTGCGTTGAACGTGCTAATATTGTCTGAAAATGGAATGTCGCAGGTGTTGATACCACCTTTCACATTCTGCACAATGATATTCACAGCCAACTGATCATAACGTATCAACTCCTTGCCGATAGGTAGCAGGCTGAACTCCGGCACCTGGCTTGCAGCCTTGCCGATGCACCAGCACAGGAGCATGTTGAGTTTCACATTGTGTTTTCGTGCATATCTCCATAGCCTTCTGACATTGAGCGTAGTGGTCAGCGTCACCATTGGCTGTGGTGCCGTCATCCATAACTCATACGCTTCGGCACGTGTAGTCTCTTTTGGATTGACTTTCTCTACCATGTCATTCATAATTCAATAGTCTTGGCTTGCACGTCGGGGTCATGGTTTGCAATCGAGACGACGCAATTCTTGTCCATGCTCTGTTGGCGAATCCATTCGAGCGATTTACGTTGCATAACCTTGTCGAGTGAGATACCGCTGGTTATCATTTCTTTCCACGAGCGAGTCGCATAACCGCCATCTGAGAAGAGCAGCACAAATTTACCCTCTGTGTTTTTGAGTTTTACAGCGAATAAGCCATCGGCATGTCCAGGAATGTTGACGAGCGACACACTGCCATCACCGAAGAGGTCGTACGACTTATGAGCCGGACCTTCAGTCGCGTTCCAATCGAAAGATTCGAGTTCGACACCCTTCCACCATTTCTTCTGATAGCGCACCAATCCGTTGCGACGGGCACACGCCAGTTCATCCTTCGCAACCATGATGCGTTTAGCTTCGTGCATAGCTCGTAGTCCGTGGGCATGGTCGCAGTCGAGGTGTGTGAGCAGCACGATATCAATATCTGATGGTTTCAATCCATTGTTGGCAAGTTGCTCGTCAATAGCTTGTCCGAGAGGCAGCCGCGCCTGATTGACCATGTAAAGTAATGGAGAACCAAGCGAACGCATCTGCGTCCACATGCAGAACTTACCGTCTGGACTGATATCTCGATGCCAGCCGCAGTCCACAAGAATCCGACCCTTTGGGTGTTCTATCAGATAGCAAGATACGGGCAGCCACATCCACTTGTTTTTGGGAGTGGTCAACCCAGAGGCTTTGAAGAGACTGCAATTGTCACCACCGAATGGAAGATATGGCGATACCCTAACTTCGCCTGTATGGAAAATATGTATTTTCATAAAAAATTAGTATTTTATTGTTTTTCAACTCTTTTTCTCAACCCTTGCCAGATGTAGGTGTTGAGGAACGATGCGTCCATGTTGGCGACCATTCGTTGGAAGCGGATGGATGGCATAGAGAATAGTTGCAGATTATCTTTGATGCAAGCTCGCATCGCTGTGTCCATGCCTCCGAGTACGACACGCGGATTCTCCTTGCGAGCCTCCTCCATCGGGAACGAAAGCATGCCTTCGCAGCCTGAGCCGAACGGCACAATCACGTTGTCAACACGAGTGTCGTCGAAACTTGAAAGCGTGTGCAGAGCCGAAATCACGTCGGGCTTGGCGAAGACGACGAATATCTCTGGGCAGTCGCTCTCAGTCAATAGTTCGAGCGGTTTGAAGATGATGTAGTGACCCGTCGGTTGTGCTTTCGGGTTGATGTCGTGCATCAGGTTTGTCTGTTCGCGATTGATCTTGAATCGCTCAATCTCGCAAAGCAGCTTCACAGTCGCTTCCTCGTGATATTCACCTCCGAAGATAGTCTGAAAAGCACCGAAACATCCGATGTTTTCGCGGTCGAAAGCCAACGCCTTGCCTTGATGAATCTTCGCAAGCTGGGCGAAGATGCAGGTGTAGCCGCGAGGATTATCTGCTGGCTTGGCAGGATATTCCGCACCGCACAGTTCATCGCTATAAAACACACCAATCGGTTTTTCTGTCGTCGGAAAATACTTCTGCCATCCCTCCAACGCTTGTTGCTTGAAATTCATATCCATAATTGTCGGTTTGTTTTGTTAATCAATAGTACTTTCATATTCTTCTTTGATTTCGTTCCATGTTTATTTGAGCAATCTCTTTTACTCCATCAAGATACTCCTTGTAGATAATCTCAGGGTCGCCAGCAAACTTGCAAGCACAACATGGTTCGCAGCCAGCGCCGCAACTACAAGCCCGTATGACTATCTTCTCACGCTCTTCACGCGTCGTATATTTGATGAGTATGCTCTTGCCCATATTACAGGTGCAAAAGTACGAATTTTCAGCGAGATAAGAATAAACTCCCCCGTTCTTTTAACAATTTGGCCCTCATTTTTGCATAAAATGCTCACGCTATGTAATATGACCCTCAAATCCTTCTTAAGAAAAGTTATGAGGCATTCCCTGTAAATATCCTTAAAGTCTGAATAAAAAATTGGAATAGGGGTATTAGAAAAAATATTGCTAACTTTGCAGGGATTAAATATTTTAATATGGTTTTACATTAGAGAATAGGCATGAAGACATTGATATACATAGGGCTGGGAGGGGCTATAGGATCGGTGTGCCGCTATCTGCTCACCAAGGCAGTGCAGCATCACTGCCTTGGTGAGTTTCCATGGGGTACAATGACAGTCAATCTGATTGGATGTTTGCTAATAGGGCTCCTTTACGGACTATTCGATAAATACGAAATTCTGTCGGCTGATATGCGGCTATTGCTCACAGTGGGGCTATGTGGGGGATTTACCACATTCTCAACATTTATAAATGAGAGCTTCGCACTGATGCGTGGTGGTGAAGCGTTATTATCGTCCCTTTACGTCGGTGGGAGTATAGCCTTAGGGCTACTTGCCGTTTTTATAGGTCAATCATTAATGCGGTAAATGGCATCGCAGGTAGAATTATTTCATTATGAATTTATCAACCATTCATTCGATGAGGAAAAAATTATCCAAGAAATTCCGCACCGAATTATCCGTGTAAAAACGCATAACTTGAAATTATTACTTAACTTGAAATTATTGTATGTGGAAACAGATAGAATTTGCGCTTAAGCCGCGCACGCGTGGTTTTCACTTGGTTACAAGTGAAATTCTCTCTCAATTGGGAACTCTGCCGAGGGTAGGGTTACTGAATCTTTTCATAAAGCACACCTCAGCCTCGCTTACACTCAATGAGAACGCTGATCCTGATGTGCGCCGCGACATGGAAAGCATTTTCAATCATTTGGTCAAGGAGCGTGAGCCTTACTACCAACATACTCTCGAGGGCGATGATGACATGCCTGCTCATGCAAAGGCAAGCATTATAGGACCAAGCATAACTATCCCCATTACAAATGGTCGTCTTAATCTTGGCACTTGGCAAGGCATATACCTATGTGAGCATCGTGACTACGGTGGCTCACGCCGCGTCGTGGCCACCATCGCTGGCGAATAGTTCAATCCGAAATGATGATTTGAAATGTATTCAAGACTCGCTGATAGAGAGATGTCATGCTATAGAACTTTTTGACCGTTAGAATGTTATAAAATAGTATAACTTCTAAAATCCCAAAGTATGATAAAGACAGATCTCAAATTCGGAGAAGTGTTTTCTTTGGATAAGTTTTCCTCGGACGATCCAGAAAAAGTGAGCTTTATAAATCTATGGAGCAACGAGAACGGGGGCGTGTCAGTCTTGACTTTTCATAAAGGCCAGTATTTGACAGAGCATTTGGCACCAGCTGATGTAATGGTGTATGTAACCGAAGGTGAAATTGACTTCACCATGAATGGAGTTACTCATCGCATACGTAAAAATGGATTCTTGCTCATGGGCTACGGTGTGCCGCACAGTGTAATAGCAAACGAAGACACAAAGTTGATGCTAATAAAGATCAAAGCTTGATTTCATTGAGTGCCATAATGCTCTTACGCATTATGGCACTCAATGAAATCAAGGAGAATTATGGCGTTGTTGTGAACTTCGTCGTGCGAGGAATAGAGTACCTTTTCAATATCAACAACTAGCTTCCACAGAAAGTTGATTCTTCTCAAATTAGTGCTATTATAATCTCTCATATTGTACAAAAATACAAAGGTACACCTTTATAGATTTGTATATTTTGCAAAAAGTTTGTGGGTATACCCACAAACTTTTTGTTAAAATGAAATTTATTTTGTAAATTTGTGTAAAATTTTACGTTTATGAAAATTATAGAGCGCAGACTATATCTCGACAAAATAATTGGCCATCTTAATCATGGCATGATGTTAATTTTGGTGGGGCAACGAAGAGTAGGAAAAAGCTTCCTGCTAAAGTGAAGAGACTATCAAGCGTGAGTTTGGAAACCTGTGGGCCATACCGAATAATTATCCAAAATTCGTGATTAGCATGGATCCTGTAAGTGGTGACCTTCCCCACTATCCAGGCATTCGCCATCTTCATCTTAGAGAATTCTTAACCCTAAATTTTTAACAACCCAATCATTTCTTCTCTTACAATGATGGCGTTGTTGTGGATTTCATCATGTAAGGAATAGAGTAGGATTAAATGAGTAATATTAAAATGATATGCGCAAAGTCAAGATAACAGTGCTTCGCAAGATGCTGAACGAGGACCTTCTCGAAGCTACAGACGAGGAGAGCAAGATCGACTATGAACCCGTAAAAAAATAGATGGTACACTGATGGAACGAAAGATGAGACGATTCAAACAGCAACTCCTTGTTGAAGAGTGCATGGTTAGGAGTAGCATAACAATGCGAGAATATACTGACATAGAGTTGGCTCTTCGCCAGTTTGCTGATGAAAGACAGGCTGCTATATATCAAAGCTTCTTCAAAACTGGGCCTGGAGAATACGGAGAGGGAGACCGTTTCCTCGGTGTGACCAATCCCAACGTCCGATTGGTGGTTAGGGAGGCATGGAAACAAACCACAACAGACGAAGCCGCAGAATTGGCCAAGAGCCAATGGCACGAAGTCCGGCTCTGTGCTCTGCTGATTCTCGTGGCTCAGTTTGAGCGTGCTTTCAAGAAGAAAGACGAAGCCACAATGCAACGAATAGCCAGCCATTATCTCTCGCTCCATCCATATATCAACAACTGGGACTTGGTGGATTTGAGTGCTTACAAGATTATTGGCCGCTACGAACTGCTGCACCCCGACTTCACATTGATGGACGAGTGGATAAAACCAGAGTACAGCCTTTGGCAGCAGCGCATGGCAATGGTGGCCACATGGTGGCACGCGCATAATGGAGTGTTCAATCGGTTAATATCTCGTGCCGAAACATTGCTTACGGCTCAGCACGACCTGCTGCACAAAGCCTCGGGCTGGATGCTTCGCGAGATGTACAAGCACGATGCCGCAGGATGCGAAACCTTGCTGCATTTCCTTGAACAGCACGTTCAGGAAATGCCATCCGTCATGCTAAGCTATGCGACAGAGAAGATGAGTGTTGCTGAACGACAATATTGGAGAGAATTGCGAAAACAAGACAAATGAGGGCAAACCATACAGTAATAGTTTTGAGCAGAAATGGACTATTGTGGAGGTGGTCGGATGTGGGTAACTTTGTGGGAAAGCTGCAGACATGCCAAAGGATCATCCCCGAGAATGGTGCTGGGATATTGGATTGGTGAGGACTATCTATTGAACTTATACGTCGTGGCTATAGCACAGAAAGAACTATTTTCTATTATCGTACAAAAAACGATAAAGAAATTGATTTCGTCCTGCGCAGAGGGACACGTGTGGAAAGTTTAATACAAGTTTGTTATGATATCTCCAATTCTAAAACACTAAAGCGTGAGGTAGGCGCCTTGGTGGAGGCTTCCAAAGAACTAAAATGTGATAATCTCATAATCATTACCAACTCCGTCGATATAACTCTTGAAGAATTTGGTTGTACTATTCAAATCCAATCCTTCGCTACATTCAATCGTCTAAATGAACTGTTATTGGATATAAAATGACAAAGAAAGAACTTCCAGATATAGAATGCGAATATAATATGTGAAAATGCACAGATATACCTTGGAGGGATTTGGAAAACTCTGGGCCATTCCGAATAATTATGTAAAAGGTTGCATAGCCCTATTTCGCGGCATAGAGATATCTTACCAAGAATATTGATGGTATAAATAATCCGTGACAGGGACATCCCGGTCACGGATTATTTATGTGGAGGTTTATTTTTATTTCAGGGCTTGGTAGGTGGCGATGGCTTCGCCGAAGCGGCCGAGCACGTCGTCGAGGGTGTAGAGGCCGTCAGCGTTTGCCTCTAAGCCTTCGATTGTCAGGGGCACTACCATTGGTTGATTCTCAATCAAGAGCAGTGATGGGTCGCGCAATTGGTCAACTGATTGGTAAACCATATTCACAGCCGCATATTCCTTGCCATCAGCATCGGCCCATTTCTCAAATACCAGCTTGCCTCCGATCGGAGTTTTAGTTTCGATAGCATTGGGCAGATTTTCCAGGTCAATGCCCAGAGCAGCAGCCACACTGCCAATATTGCTGTCATGACCTACGAGCAATGTAAACTTTCTGGGATCGGCACTCAACTCATCACGCATATATTCCAACAATGGGTAGGCCACATTCACGGCTACGATCGGAGCAGTGAAAAGCATATCCTGATAAGCATCCTTCACCTGAGCGATTTGGCGCCATTGGTCGCGAGTAAGCTGATGCCCGAAGCCAGCCTTCATAGAATCAGGCTCTTCGTAATACTGCAGTATGAATGCATCGGAAATCGAATTGGCATCCTTGAGGGCTCCAGTCATCGTAGGTTCTTCACCTTTTACCAGACGCACCTTAGTGTTGTAATCCTTGAATCCCTTGAATTTGCCGCTCTTTGCTGCTGGCGACTGATTAGCATCAAGCACCTCCTCAATCAAAGCATAATTTGGAGCTATGGCTTCGTTGTAGGCTACCACGCCACCATCACCTCCCATCGCGGCAATCTGCTCCTGAGCCTCAGCCACAAACTCTGGTCCATCCTTAGTGATGCGAGGGAAGAACACAGGATCCATCTTCGAGGGTGAGAAGCGGTGATTCACTCGCAAATTAGCCACTGGCATGAATCCCGAGGTAAAATATTGAGCAGTAGCGATGCAGCGTTGCATAGAATTGGCATAGATATTCACCTCATCTGCTGTGGGCACATAATTGTCGGGAAACAATCCCTCACCAACAAGCCAGTCTCCGAAGAATTGACCCATCAGAGTTTCGCAGGCTCCGCCTCTCTTGGTCAGTTCGCTCGGTGCAGCGGTCCATTTGGTCCATTCATGAGGTGTCATATCGCCCAGTGCACTGCCTTTGCCCGAAAGGGGCGAACGGATATTATGGCGGCTGAGCACCACCGCCTCTTTTAGCTTGTACTTGTTGTGGAATTCATCACTACGGGGAGCCTGTGCCACTGCGGGAATAGCAAACATGGCAACAATGGCCCAAATCAAAAACTTTTTCATGATAGTGTGCTTTAAAATAGTTTGACGTGTGTGTTCCCGACTCTGTAAAAAAAAGTCTTTGAGTTTATAACGTCATTAAATGTGAAAATGTTGAAAAACCTTAAATTTTTGGGTAGTTCGGTATTGTTCTGTAATTTTGCATAAAATTCGATTTTTAAGGTAAGAATGTTACAGATACAAGATACATTGGTTAGCCTCGACGTGGTGGAACGATTCTTCTGCTGCGATTTGGACAAATGCCTTGGCGAATGTTGCATAGAGGGCGATGCAGGTGCGCCAGTGACCCCTGAGGAATGTGCCAAGATTGAGGAGGTGCTGTCAAAAGTGTGGGATGATCTGCTTCCGGCATCTCAGCAAGCCATCGAGGAGGGGGGAGTAGCCTACCGCGACATCGAGGGCGACTTGGTGACACAGATTGTAGATGGGCGAAATTGTGTCTTCTCATGCTTTGGCGAGAATGGCCTTTGCCTCTGTGCATTGGAAAAGGCCTACCGCGAAGGTCGCATTGACTTCTGCAAACCGATTTCATGTGCTTTGTATCCGCTACGATTGAAACAATTCCCTACATTTACGGCAGTCAATTATCATCGATGGAAAATCTGCAAATGCGCCGAAGTGCTGGGTCGAGCCAAGGGAGTCCGTGTGTATGAGTTTTTGAAGGAGCCGCTAATTAGGCGTTTTGGTCAGGAGTGGTACGACGAATTGGCGCTGACCTGCCAGGAGTATTTAAAGCAATACCATAATCAATGAGTAATAAATAACTATTAGTCCCTGATTTATTGGAGGAAGGTATTTAGAAAAGGAGTAATGAGATATTGTATTTTGAAGATTTTGGAATTTCTAAAGCGGTTTTGGCCCTCCCTGCTGACCTTGGGTGTAATTCTCTATGCCACGCTCGACAGCAATCCGCTGCCCGACGAACCAATGCTATGGGAAATCCCATATTTCGACAAGTGGGTTCACGCCATAATGATGGGTGGCTTGGTTGGGGCGATAGCCTTCGACTGGCAGCGGTGCCATAGGGGTGCAAATGTCCTCACTCCACGCACAATGTGGCTCATTTGGCTTGGCGTCTGCATTTTCGGTGCCCTCGATGAATTGGGCCAAAAGGCAATGGACAATGGCCGAGGCTGCGAACTCCTTGACTATTGTGCAGATGTGGCAGGCACCACTGTGGCAGCATTCTTAGCGCCACCCGTTATCCGCAGGGTAATTAATTAATCATTATATTATCCGCGTCTTTCCAGAATGTGAATTTCTCACGGAAATCGCTCAGCATGGCATGGCTTAGGGTGGCATATATGATAGGGCCATCAGCCTTGCCGATGCTTTCACCCAAATAGTTGAATATGTAGGACTGGTTGTCGTAGCAGCCAAATTTGTCTTCACCGCTGCGATTTGCCCCCACCACATAGGCCTGATTCTCTATGGCGCGAGCCTGCAGCAGATGAGTCCAGGCGAATGACCGCTTGTCGGGCCAATTGGCTGGAACCAGCAGCACATCATATTTTAGCCCTGTGTTGCGGATCCAAGCTGGGAAGCGCACATCGTAGCATACAGCCATGGCTATGTTCCAGCTGCGGAAGCGAATGATTGGGCTTTGGCTTTGGCCAGCCGTGAACACCTTGCTTTCCTCACTAACAGAAAACAGGTGACGCTTGTCGTAAATTGCGAAATCTCCGTTTGGCTCGGCAAAGAACGCGCGATTGAACAGATGCTGGTTCTCCAGGGCCAGGAAGCTGCCGCAGATGGCAAAGTTGTGCAGTCTGGCCTGCTTTAGCAAGAAATCCTTGGTGCGCAGGGTGTTTTCTTCTGCCAAAGTGGCAGCTTCGGCGGGTTCGCGCAGAAATCCGGTGCTAAAAAGTTCGGGCAATACGGCCACATCAGTCGAGCGTGGCGCTTGGCTTAGCCACTTTTCCGTTTCGCTGAGATTATAGTTTACATCACCCTTTGCCACATCAATAGGCAAAGCTGAGATGCATATTTTATCCATCATAATTCAGAAGATAGAAGCACAATAATTATTCAGTAGTAAATTTCTCGGGATACTTGCCTGAGTAGGGTTTGTAATAATCCTTTATGGCTCGCAAATCAGCCTCGATGTTGCCAGTGGGGTGGAATGTGTCGCGCACGATTATGGTCTTGGTGGCATAGTCGATCACGCCCAACACGATTGGCACATGGGCAATGAAGGCAATTTGCAGGAATCCCGAATGCCATTTTGCAGTGCGGCTGCGCGTGCCCTCAGGGGTAATGGCTATGGTAAGCTTGGTGGCATCCTGGAATTTCTTCACTAATTCCTCGACCAGTGATCCGCGTTTCTTTTTTCTTGGCACAGGCACGCCGCCAATGGCGCGGAAAAAGCAGCCCAGAGGGAAGAAAAACCAATCCTCCTTCATCAGAAATCCAGCCTTTCGGCCAATCGAGGCATAAGCCAATTTGCCAAGTATGAAGTCCCAGTTGCTGGTATGCGGAGCCACGCAGATTATGCACTTGTCGTAGTCGGGAGCGGTGACGTCAATCTTCCAGCCAAACCATTTCAATATATGTCCACTCAGATTCATATCCAATTATTATAATCCTAAGGATTGCAACAGATATTTTCGCAGCGCGGGATAGGTTGGGGGAAGCATCTCCTCCTTCAGGCGCTTTTGATAAGAACATTGCAAGCGGTGGGGGAGTTCGACCCGCGCCCCGATAATATCTGACACAGCATCAGCCGAACGGCCAGGATGTGCAGTAGCCAGGAAGATGCCAGTGCCGCCAGGAGCCATATTGTCACGCACAGCCAAATAAGAAATGGCCGAATGGGGGCCCATCAGATAGCCTGTGCGCCGGTAGATGTCGCGAATCGTATTGGTGATAGCCTCGTCGGAATATGCGGCTCCGATGATTGATCGGCGCAAGATGTCGAGATTGCCATGGCATACATCCAGGAAGCGCGGTATGTTGGCAGGATTGCTATTGTCGAGGGCATAGGCCAGCGTGCGCTTGGTGGGGGTGGTGCTGTCGAGCTTGCCATTTTCCAAGAATCGGCACATCGACGCGTTGGCATTGCAACTGGCAATCAGCTTGTCGATAGGGCAGCCCATCATCTTTGCCATGAATCCCGCAAATAGGTTGCCAGCGTTTCCGCATGGCACTCCGATTCTAAGCGGTCCCATTTTTGGCTCCAAGGCCAGGGCCTTGCCGTAAACTTGGAAATATGTGATTACTTGAGGCAAGATGCGGCCTATGTTCACTGTGTTGGCGCTTGTGAAATTGACCTGCTCGTTGAGCTTAGGGTCAGCCAGGGCAGTTGCCACTATGCTGCGGCAGGCATCAATGGTGCCATTTACGCGCACCGCATGGATATTGCCTCCGAGGTCAACGAATTGCGCAGCCATGCTTTGCGGAGTGTTACGCGGATAGAACACATACACATTCACGCCCTCTACTCCGTAGAAGCCGTGGGTGATGGCGCTGCCAGCATTTCCGCTGGTTGCCACCAGCAGGTTTACAGGCTTGCCAGGGTGCAGGGCCGAAAGCAGGCGCGCCAGAAAGCGTGTGCCTATGTCCTTGACCGAACCAGTGGGGCCATGGAACAGCTCGTAAGCGTAGATGCCAGGCTCGATTTCGCGCATGGGCATATCGAAGTTAAAAGTCTGCTCGCCAATGCGCTTGATAGTGGCTGATGGAATGTCGGGGGAAAATAGGGTATTGCCCACGAAATAAGCAATTTCGGTGGGCGACATCTCGGCGATGTTGTTGAAGAAAGCTTGTGGCAACTTCTTTATGGTTTCGGGCAAAAATAACCCCCCATCGGGTGCCTCGCTGTGCAGGATGGCATCCTTCAACCCAACAGATGGTGAATTATGGTTAGAGCTGTAGTATCTCATTTCGTGCATCAATAAGAGCCTCAAGGTATATTGGATTTGCAAATGTAACAATTTTGTTTCATAATCCCAAAATTATTTTTGCTTTTTATGCGTTATTTATAAAAATGAAAGAAAGAATGGCCAAAATTTACACCATAGTGTTGGCTCTCGTGCTGACATTTGCGGGCTATGCCCAGGACAATATCAATGTGGCTGGCGCCACCAATTACACCTTTGACCAGTGCCAAGGGTCGTTGATGCCTTATCCCGCGCCAAGCAATATCATAGCGGTGCCCGATTCGCTCACTCCGCTTATGATTAACCATGTGGGGCGCCATGGGGCGCGCTATCCGGCCAGCGCCAAGCACTACAAGACTATGCTGGTGGCTCTGATGCGAGCCGATTCGGCCAAGACCATCACTCCGCTGGGACGTGAGCTGATGGTGCTCGTAAAGCAGGTGATGGCACTCAGCGATGCTCGCTGGGGCGCACTCGATTCGCTGGGCATGGCTGAGCAGCGAGGGATTGCCAGCCGCATGTACCGCACCTATCCCCGCCTGATGATGGATTGCAAGGTGCACGCGCTGTCGTCGTATTCGCCGCGCTGCATGATGAGCATGTACAGCTTTACCCATCAGCTCGACCGCCTATGCAACCGCATGGACTTTTACACCAGCACTGGCCGAATGAATGATGCGCTGATGCGTCCGTTCGACATCGACGAGGATTACATTGATTGGCGCAAGACCTTGGCCGAATCGGGCGTGTATGAGGACTATTTTAAAGAGGTATGCCCCGTAGAATGTTTGGAAAAGGTGCTGGGGCGCAACTTTACCTATAAGAATCTCGACGAGGCCCAGGACTTGGCAATCACCGAATATTACTGTTTGGCTGGGCTGCAAGCCATGTCGCTGCCCAATGTGATGAGCAAATATTTCACTCGTGAGCAAGCGAATGCCTTGTGGAGCTGCTTCAACCTGCGCCAATATCTCCAGCGCACAGCTTCGGTGCTGTCGAGCCTTCCTGCCGATATTGCCGGGGTGTTGCTTGCCGACATTATCCATACTACCGATGAATTCCTGGCGGGTGAGAGCCCAGTGGCAGTGCAGTTGCGATTTGGCCATGCCGAGACATTGATGCCACTGCTATCGCTGATGCATGTGCCAGGCTGCTTCTACCTTACTAATTATTATGATACTGTGGCGCAGCATTGGCGCGACTTCGAGGTGGTGCCTATGGCTGCCAATTTGCAGATGATAGTGTTTGCCGACGAGAAGGGCAAGCCCTGCGTGAGGTTCGACCTCAACGAGCGTCCTGTGGAGTTGCCAGGGTTGGGTCTATATCCCTCGTGGGAGCGGGCGCGCGAATATCTGATGCGTTGCTTGCCGCTGGAACAACAGTTTTAAAAACCAAAACGCTTAAGTGATTGTTAGAAAAAGAATATCCAATCCCGACGAACCGCTGCCACCAGCACCAACTCCCGAAGAAATCAAAGAAAAAGAAGCAAAAGCATAATATCTATCTCTAAAATTAAGGTAAAACAGTAATGGCGCCTATCTCTTAATAGAAATAGGCGCCATTTTTGTATTTATATAGGCTTTAGGGATTGAAAATGAACAACATGCGCAAAAAGATGGCGAAACTGAAAATGTCTATCTCTTAGGGAGAGATAGACATTTTCAGTGCAAAGGT
>JAJBUG010000068.1 GCA_020860515.1 Bacteroidales bacterium
TCGGAGTGAAGTGTACCAAGCTCGGAGTGAAGTGTACCAAGCTTGGAGTGAAGTGTACCAAGCTCGGAGGAATAAAGTATGACAAGCTTAGGTAGAAGTATGACAAGCTTGTAGATGCCTTCAAGGTTCTGCTACACAAGAATAAAAACCATTCTCTTCCTCTTTTATGGGGTATGGCTTAGGTCTTTTATCATTTGGTGATATGACTGAGATGAGCTTGGTGTCAAGTGCTTTTTCAAGTCTTGATATGGTTTTAAGAGAAAAATTCTCTCTCCCAGAAAGCAATTACCGGTTGACGGATTTGCCGAAGGGGGCGAGGTCGGCCATCTCTTTTTCAATTTGAGAATTGATGTTTTAAATCTGCATTGTAGGGATTGTTGAGAATATACGTTATAACAGTGCTCAACTTAGTCAATGTTTCAGAGTGTCTTAGGCTTTTTATGAATCTGCGCAGGTTTTCATTGGTTGACGCATTCTCAGTCTTGGTGACAGTCTTAAATTCCTCCAATTCCTCGGGTAGTTGAAAATCTTTTGGGCTTAAATTTGATTCTTTGGAAAGGTCCAATAGGAACTTATCCATTGCGGGATAAATGAATATGAGATATTGAGGACGTTGAGGATGCTTCTTAACTCTAACGCTTCCGAAAGTAATTTCTTCCGTAAATTCCTGAGAGAACACTGGTTGTCTTTTATCCATGTCAATTATCCCAATGGCAAACCCATCTTTTTCTTTTAAGAATCTGCATACATTATTACATCCTTTGCCATGCATTATGCCACTTGTGCGCCCATCATATCCCAATAGCACGTTGATAACCGCAGTGTCAACATAACATTCGGCCATAATATTCCGATTCTTCCTATCCATAATCATTCGCCGATGATTGATAGATTGTAGAAAGCGTCGATGGTCTGGTCGTAGAGCATCTGAATGTCATCTGCCGAGGCCGTGGCAATGTCATAAGAGCCGTCAAGATTGCTCTTTGCTACAAACAAAGCAAAGCTTTCAAGATCACGACGCTCGAGCATTGAGGTGACCACATAGGAACTGTGGGTTGAAAGCATCAAGGTGTTTTCAGCTGATTGTTTCGTTTTGTTGATTAAATCCATTATCAGCACCTCTTGAGTCGGAGGGAAGAGATTCTGCTCGGGCTCTTCAATAATTATATTATTGCATTTTGCTTCAGTAAAGTTGGAGTAAATATTTCTACACTCCTCAGCTGCTTCATTGTTTTTGAATGACCACAAAGAATTACCAATATTACTTACAGTAACTGAAGCGGAAACAGATATCCGACCATTAGTATTTTTTGTACCTAACTGAGTAGCTTCTGTTTTTCCAGTTTCTATAAATAGTGTCTTATAAATAAGACCGAGTAGAGTCCTATTTTCAACTTCTCTAGCCACGCTCATTTCTGTGTTTTTGAATCTCGTATTAGTGAGATAGTCCAATTGCACAGCCATTGGGATAAGCGATTGTAAGCCGCTTGAAGTATTGGTGAAATCCAGGGTAGGGCCATCTTTTACTATTACTTTGTCCGAGTTGGTCAGTGCATCGTAATGGTATGCGACATTGAGATTGAGAATCGCAAGGTCGCCAATGACAGAAGTGCGTGCGCTCTGCCAATCCGACATGAAGCTGCGGATATTGTCGTCAGCCATCCTTACGTCAAACCAATTTGGAATCGCAGCCACCATGTTCCTCTCAGCGGGGATGTAGGAAATCTTTGGTGCCACATAATCCCATCTTTGCGACTTCCACTCAAATTCGGTCAGATCTTTTCTCTTGTCATAACTGAATTTCATGAAATCCGATTCATACGAAATGAAAGTGTCAGGATGCAAATAACCCTTTAACTTGTGAAATGACACAAAACGGCTTACAAAATCCTCTTTGGCCATGTAAATCTCTGGCTTTTGAGAAAGCTGTATCCTCTTCTCCACCCATGTGCAGTAGCTAGCTGTCTTTAACAGGCAGCTTTTGCCTGAACTTTGGGGGCCGATTACTACATTGAATTTTTCCAAATCCACCTCGGCATGCCGCAGTGGACCAAGATTATTTATAATGATATGTTTCATCTCACAAATTTTTCGACAAATATAAGCAAAATCCCTGAAACGACAAAAAGATTATCTCTAATATTGTGAAGATTTCCTACCTATGTCAATTAATGGCTAATTGGTTTCTTACAGGTTGACGGATTTGCCGAAGGGGGCGAGGGCGAGAGCGGCCATCTTGAAATAAAGGATGGGTAATGTGGGGTGGAGTTTGGTGGTGTGGGGGAATTTTATTAATTTTGCAAACATAAAAGTGATTTGGATATGCAGGGACCGGAGACGCCACTGCACCAAGATTTGATAATTTTTTTTTACCTTAAATATGAAAACTCTACACTTTCTGCAAAAATTAGCCATCGCAGGGGCAATTGGATTTGCAAGCCAAAGCCTGATGGCCTCGGGGCCGCTGACGCTGTGGTACGACGAGCCGGCTGTGGCATGGGAAGAGGCTTTGCCTATCGGCAATGGAAGCTTCGGAGCCATGGTTTATGGCAAGGTCGATAACGAATTAATCCCTATCAACGACAACACTCTGTGGAGCGGGCGCCCGCAAGTGCGCGGCGAGAACAAAGAGGCTGTGAAATACCTGAAGCCGCTCCGCCAAGCCTTAGCTGACAAGGATTTTGCCAAGGCCACTGAGCTGTGCAAGAAGATGCAGGGCTCGTTTTCACAGTCGTATCTTCCGCTTGGCGATATCAAGCTGCATCAGATTTATGGTGATGGCACCAAGGCTGCAAAGCCATACAATTACAAGCGCAGCCTCAATCTCGACAGTGCGTTGGCTGTGGTCAACTATGGAGTAAATGGCGTAAACTACAAGCGCGAACTCTTTGTGTCGGCTCCCGATTCGGCCATGGTGATGCTAATCACTGCCGATAAGCCGGGAAGCATCAGCTTCGATATGGCTTATGATTGCCAAGTGCCAGGATATCAGCAGGGACCAACCGACGATGCCACTTGGGCAATGAGCGGAGTGGTTCCAATAAACCTGGATCCATCATATTACAATCGCTCAGGCGAGGGTGCAATGACGATGACTACCGAAGCTGGCGAGACTGGCATGAGATTCACGGCCATGGCAGATGTATCGGCCCAAGGTGGCAAGCAATACACCGATGCAGATGGTGTGCATGTGCGCGGTGCTGATTCTGCAAAGATTATCATGACATCAGGCACCAGCTATAATGGCCCATATAATGACCCAATTACCAATGGGCGAGATGAAAAGGCAGTGGCAAAGCGACATCTTGACTATGCCCTTGACAAAGATTATGATGCTTTGCGCAATCGCCATGTGCAGGACTTCGATTCCTATATGGGTCGCGTAAAGCTCAATATTGAGAACCCTGATGAAAATACAGAGCTCAATGCAAAGCTGCCTACTGATATGCGCTTAAAGCTGTACGGCTATGGCAATCAGGACACTGACTTGGAGGAGCTATTCTTTCAATATGGCCGCTATCTGCTGATCTCGTCGAGCCGTGGCACTGAGACCCCTGCCAATTTGCAAGGCCTGTGGAATCCTCACTGGCGCGCGCCATGGAGCAGCAATTTCACTATCAACATCAACACTGAGATGAACTATTGGCCAGCTGAGCCTGGCAATCTGACCGAAATGACCGAACCGCTCATTGCTTGGATACAACAGCTCAGCAAGAGCGGAGCCATCACTGCCAAGGATTATTATGGCATGAAAGGCTGGGTGGCTCATCACAATAGCGACCCCTGGTGCATGACAAATCCTGTAGGCGATTTTGGCAACGGCGACCCGCAATGGGCCAACTGGTACATGTCGGCAGGTTGGCTTAGCCAGCATCTGTGGGAGCATTATCTGTTTACGCTCGACCGGGATTATTTGGCTCAGGTGTATCCAGTGATGCGCGATGCGGCGATATTCTGCAGCGACTGGCTGGTAGAAAAAGATGGCAACTTGATCACTTCGCCATCGACATCGCCCGAAAATTCTTTCTATGCGCCTGACGGCCATACTTACTCAGTCTGCGAGGGCGCTACCATGGATTTGGCAATTATCCGCGACCTATTCGACAATGTGATAGCTGCCAGCGAGGTACTTGGCACAGATGCAAAGCTGCGCAAGCAGCTCCAGAGCAAGCGCGACCGCCTGCGCCCCTATCAGATTGGCAGTCAAGGTCAGCTCTTGGAATGGGATGAAGAGTATCGTGAAAAGGACCCGCATCATCGCCATTTGTCGCATCTATTCGGCTTGCACCCTGGCAAGAGCATTTCGCCCCTGACTACTCCCGAACTGGCTCAGGCTTGCAATCGCACATTTGAAATCCGAGGCGACGAAGGCACTGGCTGGAGCAAGGGGTGGAAAATCAATTTTGCCGCTCGTCTGCTCGATGGCAACCATGCCTACAAGATGATACGTGAAATTATGCGATACAACGATCCCCATAAGGAAGGCGGCGCTGGCGGCACATATCCCAATCTGTTTGATGCGCATCCTCCATTCCAGATTGATGGCAATTTTGGCGCTACTGCTGGCATCATGGAGATGCTGCTACAAAGCCAGAATGGCGAGCTGCATCTGCTGCCTGCATTGCCTGATGCTTGGCCCACGGGAGAGGTGAGCGGCTTAAAGGCTCGGGGCAATTTCGAGGTGGCTATGGAGTGGAATGATGGGCAGCTTGCATCAGCTGAGATTGTTTCAGTGGCAGGCGCACCCCTTACATTGCGCACTGCGCAGCCTGTATCAATCGAAGGTGTCGCAGTGGAGTCCATACCCGATAAGAGCTATTATCTGACCACAATTCCCACAGAAAAAGGTCAGAAATACAAAATTAATTCTAAATAGGTGAGTGTGTCATAATGGAACCATGCCACGGAATCCCATAGGGCATTCTTTCAAATAGTTATCAATATTCCCATTTTTAAACCACAAAATCGGTGCCAAAGGCACCGATTTTGTGGTTTTTGAGAGCATTCGGTATCTATTTGAAAGAACTCCCTGCGGAGTTCCTTGATAAAAGTTAATTATGACACATCCCCTCAAAAGGAATTTACCAGATTACTACGCGCTCCTCGACTGGGCGATACATCGGATCGCCCTCCTTGATTGAGAAGGCCTGGAAGAAAGGTTCCAAATTACGCAAAGTGACATTTACACGGTTTCTGCCAAGTGAGTGGGGATCCATCTTTGTGCGACGCAAAATTTCCTCATCGCGGATATTGTTAGCCCAAACGTTGGCATAAGCCAGATAGAAACGCTGGTCAGGCGTAATGCCATCGATTATCTCGCCTTCGCTATTGCCAAGATGATTGTGATAAGCAGTGTGAGCCACGCGCAGGCCACCCTGGTCGGCAATGTTTTCGCCATTGGTGAAATGGCCATTTGCATGGGTGTCGCCAAGCACGATCACTTGGTCGAACTGCTCAGCCAAGCCTTCGGTGAGGGCAGTGAAAGCCTCCTTGTCCTCAGGGGTCCACCAGTCAGCCAAGTTGCCATCCTTGTCATAATGGCTGCCTTGGTCGTCGAATCCATGAGTCATTTCATGACCAATCACCACACCGATGGCGCCATAGTTGACAGCATCGTCGGCATTTGGATCAAAAAATGGCTTTTGCAGGATGCCAGCAGGGAAGCAAATCTCGTTGGTGGCAGGGTTATAGTAAGCATTCACGGTCTGTGGGCTCATAAACCATCGTGTCTTATCCACCGGCTTGCCAAAGTCGGAATAATTATAGTCGCGGTTGAAAATCTCGGCAGCTTTGATGTTGTCCCAATATGAGAGTTCGGGATTGATGGTCAGGGCCGAGTAGTCGCGCCATTGGTCGGGATAGCCAATCTTTACGGTGAAGGCATCGAGCTTCTCGTGGGCCTTAGCCTTGGTCTCATCGCTCATCCATGTCAGGTTGTCGATATGCTGGCCAAGAGCCACCTTGAGGTCGCCTACGAGGCCGAGCATCTTATCCTTGCTGCTCTGTGGGAAATATTTTTCCACATAGAGCTCGCCAAGAGCCTCACCAAGGATTCCATTAGGCACTTCCATTGAGCGCTTCCAGCGCGGCTGCTGTTTCTGCACTCCCGAGAGCACCTTGTTGAACTCGAAGGCTGCATCTACAAATTCATCGCTGAGATAATTGGCAGCTGAGGTTAGATAGCCCGAGGCTACATAATCACGGATTACCTCGATGGGAGTTTCCTGGATAATGCTGTCAACCGCAGCCATAAACTCGGGCTGGCATACGATTACAGTGTCAATCTCAGCGATGCCGCCATCTTTGAAATAGGTAGCCAAATCCACATTGGGATATTTCTTTTTCAGGTCGGTCATGCGAGCTGGATTGTATTGCAGCTCGTCGTTGCGCAGCGATACGCGGTCCATCGAAGCTGCTGCCAGGCGCTTTTCGATGCTTAGGGTGTTGTCGGCAAGGCGCTTGGCATCTTCTTGCGAATAGCCCGAAAGCTCAGCCAAACGAATTAGATAATTCGCATAAGCGTCGCGCACCTTCTTCACATCCTCGTCGTCTTTCAGGTAATAGTCACGATCGCCCAAGTTGAGGCCGCCTTGGCTGATGTACATAGCGTTCATGGCCGCATTCTTCATGTCGGCGGTGACGTAACTTCCAAAGAAGGCTGAGAGACCTGGCATGGTAGCCATGGCCGAGGTGATGCTGTCCTTGCTCAGTGAGTTGATGGCAGCTAAGTCGGCCTGCAATGGGGCACTGCCTTGTTGGTTGAGGCTTGCGCTGTCCATGCCCAAGTAATAGAGGTCGGCAATTTTTTGCGCGTTGCTGCCTTTCTCGGCGGTGGCGCGGTCGATGCCAGTGATGAGGTCCTGTAGTTGCTGGCGATTGAGCTCACCAAGCACCTCGAAGCTTCCGAATCGTGAGTATTCGTCAGGAATAGGATTGGCTTTCATCCAGTCGCCGCAGGCGTATTGATAGAAATCTTGGCCTGGGCTCACTTTGCTTTTGCAATTTGTCATAGTCATAGCGCAGGTGGCTGCGATAATGATTGTTAATGGTTTGTTCATTAAATTGTATTTAAGGGTTAACTATTAGCTGACAGGAGGAAAGGAGGAGAGGATAAAAGGAGGTTAATTTGAGAAGTTTTCTAATTCTTCGCAGGCCAGCTCCCAGATGCTCATTGCATTGTCGAGGTCCTTTTGCAGGACGGCGTGCTGCTTCATCAGCTCCTCGGTGGTGATGCCTTGGGCAAATTGGGCCTCGATTTCGGCCTTTGCGGCTTCGATTCGCTCGATTTCTTTTTCTGCCTGATCCACTTTTTTCTGAGCTTGGCGCTGGACTTTTTCACGCTCTTTTTGCTCGAGATAGCTGAGCTTTCCTGCACTGGGCTGGGCAACCCCGGCTGACACCGGTGGCATGCCAACCGAAGAGCCGCCAACATTTGGGGCCGAGGCAGATTTGCTTGAGGATGGAGCTGCTTTGCTTGAGGCTGGGGAGGCTTTTGATGGGCCTGAAAGCACCTCTTTGCGCTCAAGGTCGGTGAGATTTTCTATCTTTTTCTTTTCCAAGAAATCGTAGATGCCTCCGAGGCACTCCTTCACTTGGCCGCCTCCAAATTCATATACCTTTTCCACCAGGCCATCCAGGAATGCGCGGTCGTGGCTTACCACAATCACTGTGCCATTGAAATCCTTGATGGCTTGCTTCAGAATATCCTTGGTACGCATATCCAGATGATTGGTGGGCTCATCGAGAATGAGAAGATTTACTGGCTCCAGCAGCAGGCGAATCATAGCAAGACGCGTCTTTTCGCCGCCGCTCAGCACTTTCACTTTCTTGTCAGAAGCCTCGCCGCCGAACATGAAGGCACCCAGAATATCGCGGATTTTGGTGCGGATATCGCCCACGGCCACTCGGTCGATGGTGTCGAATACGGTGATTTCGCCATCAAGCAATTGAGCCTGGTTCTGGGCAAAATAGCCGATTTTCACGTTATGGCCGATTTTAGGCTTCCAGTGAAGGGTATTTCCCCCATAATGCATTTCACAAGAGTTGACTTACCCTCGCCATTTTTGCCCACAAATGCCACCTTTTCACCACGTTTTACTGTGAATGTAGCGTGGTCAAACACTTGGTGGTCGCCATAGGCTTTGCCTACATTGTCGGCAATAATGGGATAATCGCCGCTGCGCGGAGCTGGAGGAAACTTCAGGCTAAGATGAGAATTGTCAACTTCGTCAACTTCGATGCGCTCGATTTTGGCAAGCTGCTTCATGCGACTTTGCACTTGCACTGCCTTAGTGGCTTTGTAGCGGAAGCGCTCGATAAATTCCTCGGTGTCGGCAATCTGCTTTTGTTGATTTGCGTATGCGCGCATCTGCTGCTCGATGCGCTCCTTGCGCAGTTCCACAAAATGTGAATAATTTACATTGTAATCATATATCTTGCCAAGGGATATCTCGATGGTGCGGCTCGTAACATTGTCGATGAATGCGCGGTCGTGGCTAACGAGCACCACAGCCTTGGCCTTGGTCATCAGAAAATTTTCCAGCCATTGGATTGATTCGATGTCGAGATGATTGGTGGGCTCGTCGAGCAGCAGCACGTCGGGGCGAGTGAGCAGCAGCTTGGCCAATTCGATGCGCATACGCCAGCCGCCAGAAAATTCGCACGTGGGTCGTGTGAAATCACTTCTGACGAAGCCCAATCCCAAGAGGGTCTTTTCCATTTCGGCCTCGCAATTGTCACTGTTGGCCATGGTGAGCTGCTCGGTGAGTGTGGTCATGCGATCGATTAGCTGATGATATTCATCGCTGTCATAATCGGTGCGCTCGGCCAATTCGGCGTTCATGTGGTCAAGCCGCGCTTGCATTTCTTGCAAATGGCTGAAAGCTTTGCGCACCTCATCCACCACAGTAGTGGTGTCAGCCACCTCCATCTGCTGAGGCAAATATCCGATCGTCACATCGGCGGGCACAGCCACCGAGCCCGAGGTGGGACGTTGCAGGCCGGCTATGATTTTGAGCATAGTAGATTTGCCCGCGCCATTTTTGCCTACCAGGGCAATTTTGTCGCGCGGGTTGATCACATAGCTGATATTATCGAAGAGCGACTTAGCGCTGAACTCTACTGATAAATTGTTGATTGAAATCACTTATCTGCGGTTGATTTTCACCACTCCTGCGGGGGTAATGAGAATGTCAACCTTCACATCGTGAGGCTCAGCGTCAATCTCATCTACAACCTGGAAATCATAGGCTATGCCAACCTTGGTGGCCTTGGTCTCGGCCAGCAGGCGATCGTAATAGCCCTTGCCACGACCCACGCGGTTGCCATTGCGATCATAAGCCACGCCAGGCACAATGATCATTTCGATTTCATTGATGTCGGCTGTGTCATCGCCAGTGGGCTCTTCGATGTGGAAGGCCCCGAGGCGCAGATGGGTCTGCTCATAGGGCAGGATGTCGAGGTTGACACCATTGACGCGAGGCAAGTAGAAACGTTTGCGGTCGTGCCATTTGTCGATGAAAGCTAAGGTTGACAGCTCATCAGGCAGCGAATGGTACATTAATATCTTAGAAGCCATCATGAAGGCGGCATGCTGCTCGAGCAAAGCAAAAGCAGCTGCGGCAGCGTCGGCCTTGTCCTGAGGCGAGAGCAGGGCCTTTTGAGCCTTGATCTTAAGTCGAATCTCCTCTTTTTTCATTCTTCGTTGGTATTGCGTTGATCATTTGTTACAAGCGGCTTTTGCAGCTGGCGTATGGCCTCGATCACAGCATTGTCGGTGCGGTTCGACACCTCGTAGGATGCTCCGATTCCTAATGCATGGCGTGCAATCCAAGCTTGTAATTGATTAACAATAAGAGGAGTGGAAATGTTGATATAATACCAGCGACGAGGCACACCATTTTGTGCTGCGTAGTTCACGAATGAATTGAGCAGAATCTCATTGCTGGGGAGAAGGTTGAGAAGTTCGTCAACATTCTTGGCCTTGGCTAATTCCTGGCGGTTGAGGTCAACATATTCATAGGCGAACTTATTGAAGAGCCCATGGTTGAAAACATCGCGGTAGTAGCTTGTTACATAGCTGGTGTCCTCGGGCACAAATAGGTCGGGCATGATGCCGCCTCCGCCGTAAACCTTGCGTCCGCCGACGGTCAGATACCAGTCTTCCTTGTTGAGCTTGATCGAGTCTTCATGCAGACTTTCGCCGTTGAGGAATCGATTTACCAGCTCGGCCTCATAGTCGGTAAAATCGCCAGCCGTGTAGGGCTTTTGTATGCATCGTCCGCTGGGGGTATAGTAGCGCTGCACGGTTAGGCGCACTTCGCTGCTGTCGGGCAGGGTGATTGGATGCTGCACAAGACCTTTGCCGAATGTGCGGCGCCCGATAATCCAGGCGCGGTCATTGTCCTGCATGGCTCCTGTGAAAATTTCGCTTGAGCTGGCCGAGAACTCATTTACCAGCACTGCCAACGGGGCTTCCTGCAAGTATCCGGTGCCGTCGGCAGGAATAATCTGGTTGTCGCGTACGTTGCGTCCGCGAGTTGACACGATTATGTCGCCACCCTCGAGAAATTCGTTGGCCATCAGCAGGGCTGGCTCCATATATCCGCCCGAGTTGGAGCGAAGATCGAGTATAAAGCTTGTGGCTCCATTTAGGCGAAGGCGGTTGGAGGCATTGAGGAACTCCTCGTAGGTGCCCCGGGCAAATCGCGACACTTTTATGTAGCCGATCGAATCGTTGATCAGGAATGCTGCATCAACTGATTCCACAGGAATGTCGTCGCGCACTATTTCGAAATGGAGCGGCTTCTTGGCCGATGCGCGTTGCACAGTGATAGTGACATGCGTGCCTTTTTCGCCACGCAGTTTGCTAAACACATCAGTAGTGGTGATCTTCGAGCCCGTCACTGATTCGCCATCCACCTCGATGATGCGATCCCCAGGCATTACGCCCACTTTTTCGGATGGACCGCCTGATATTACCTCGATTACATTGATGGTATCATTAAGGATTTGGAACGACACGCCGATGCCGCTGAATTTGCTCTCCAATTCGCTGTTCACGGCCTCGTAGTCTTTGGCGGGGATATAGGCTGAGTGTGGATCGAGATTGTTAAGGAGGGCAGGGATTGCCATCTCCACCAGCGAGTCCATATCTACCTCATCGACGTATTTGTCCTGGATAAGGTTGAGCACTTCCATTAGCTTTTGCTGGCCTGCGCCTTTGATGCGACATGTGCCTTGCAGCAAATTGCCAATCCACAAGCCTCCAACAAATACGATGGCGAAGCATAGTGGCAACCAGAATTTTTTGCTCATGTTGTTAGGTGTTTATTCTTTTGTCTTTGGGGGTTAGTCGAGGTCGGGGATATGAATCCATGGGATTCCAGCGCGGTCGAGAAGGTCAAGGCCAGTGGTGATGCGGTAAAGCTCGTTGAACACCACGCGCTTAATTCCGGCTTGGATTATCAGCTTGGCACATTCCATGCAAGGCGATGCTGTGACATACAGGGTGGAGCCCTCGCTGGAATTGTTGCTGCGAGCTACCTTGGTGATAGCATTGGCTTCGGCGTGTAGCACGTATGGCTTAGTCACCCCGTCTTCATCCTCGCAGACGTTTTCAAATCCCGCTGGGGTGCCGTTGTAACCGTCGCTGATAATCATATTGTCTTTGACAAGGAGAGCGCCTACCTGGCGGCGTTTGCAGTAGGAATTTTCGGCCCAGATGGCCGTCATGCGCAGATAGCGCTTGTCGAGTGTCAATTGCTTATGATCCATTCTCGGGGGTGGCTAATGATTTAATTGGCAAAGTTACGAAATATTTTCAAATATTAGTCAAATTGCAACAACCTTTTTTATGCCAATGCATTTTCCAAGCGTGTAAGTGCTGTGGCAATCATTGATCGGGGGCAGCCGATGTTGAGGCGCATGAAGCCTGTACCCTCTTGTCCGAACATCGAGCCGTCGTTGAGGGCGAGATGAGCCTTGTTCAGGAACAAATCATTAAGCTCATCTTGGTTAAGGCCGAGCTTGCGGCAGTCGAGCCATACCAAGAATGAGGCCTCGGGGCGCAAGGGCTTAATCTGTGGCAGACGCTCGCGGCAGAAATCTTCTACATATTTTACATTGCCTTCGAGGTATTCAATCATCTGCTGGCGCCAATTTTCGCCTTGGCGGAAAGCTGCCTGTGTGGCGATGGGAGCAAAGATATTGGCTTCGCTGAACTCGCTTGCCTCAAGCCATTCATAGAATGGCGTGCGAATCGTGGGGTTGGGGATGAGGGCGAATGAACTCACGATGCCTGCAATATTGAATGTTTTAGTGGGTGCGCCAAAAACTATTCCTACCTCAGCTGCTTTGTCGCTGACCGATGTGAACACATGGTGCTTGTGGCCGAAAAGAACCATGTCGCAGTGGATTTCGTCGCTGATCACTATCAAGCCATTTTCGTGGGCTATCTCGGCAACCTCTTGAAGCACCTCCTTGGGCCATACTATGCCTGCAGGATTGTGAGGATTGCTCATGATGAGCATTTTTGCTCCAGGGGCAACCTTGCGCAGATGGTCCAAATCCATTTGGTAATGGCCTCCATCGACTTCCTTCAATGGATTGTTGACTACTTGACGTCCATTATTTTGGGACACCAGGCGGAAGGGGTGATACACTGGGGGTTGGATTATGACTTTGTCGCCAGGCTTGGTGAAATGATTGATGGCAAATCCGATTCCCTTTACGATGCCAGGAATGTAAGTGAGCCATTCGCGCTGGGCACGATAGCCATGATGATCTTCGATCCAATCGATTACGCTTGGCCAGTAATCGGGATGGTCCTTGGCATAGCCAAGGATGGGGTGCTGGAGACGCTCCTTCAAGGCATCTATTATGAAGTCGGGAGTTGCAAATTCCATATCCGCTACCCACATTGGCATCACATCGGTGCGGCCAAACTTGTCGAGCAAGCCATCATATTTGAATGATCCGGTGCCATGCCGGTCAATTACCTGGTCAAAATCGTATTTTTTCATTTTTGATTTCTTAGATAGTAAAAAACATTGCATTTATTACATTGCAAAGTTACTGTTTTATTCTAAGAAATCAAAATTATTTAGCCTGGATTGTTGAGGTCGGGAGCAAGGCGGCGGCTTGCAATAGCCACAATTAACATTAGAATAGTGACGATGACGAAAGTAATGGCTGTGGAGTGCAGCACATCTCCAATGCCCACCAAAGGCGACACTATTGCGCCAAATATGTAGCCAGCTATTCCAAGGATAGATGAGGCTTCGCCCGCTTGATTGCGCCCCTCGTTCATCGATAGTGTATTGGTAACGGTGAACACAAACCCTAAGCCGAATAGAATCAAAATCATAAAAATCTCAAACAGCCAAATGCTTTTCACTAACCACAGGGCGCAGGCTTGAGCACCCACGCCCACTGTAATCAAAATGGCGCCAAGCCAAGCTGCTTTCTTGAAGGGCCTGAATTTTGGAGCAAGCATTGACGCTACCATAAGGAAAAGCGCATTGAATCCAATAATTAGGCCGTAGCTGGTCTGGGAAAAGCCATAATGGGTTTGCAATATGAAAGGCGCTGCCGAAAGATAAGCGAACAATAGGCCCAAGGATAAGCCCTTGTAAGTCACATGGATCATAAATGCTTTGTTAACGAGCAGATTCTTGTATCCATCGAAAGTCTTTAAGAAGGATGTAGTGGTGCGCCGCGCTTTAGGCAGAGTCTCTTTCACAAATGGTGAAAGGAGCAAAATCACCACTGCGAATATGGCCAGGAATACAAAGATGCCTTTCCAACCGAAGTGGTCAGCCGTGATGCCGCCGAACACTGGAGCTGAGGCGGGAGCCAAGCCGTTGATGGCCCCTATGAGAGCCATAATTTTAGCCAATTGCTGGCCCGAATAGAGATCAGCTGGCATAGTGCGGCCCAAAAAATACCCGGCTGACGCTCCAATGCCTTGAAACAATCGGCACCATACGAAGAAGGATATCGTGGGTGAAAACACACTTACCACCGACGCTATTACAAAAAAGGATACTCCACCAATAAGCACTGGCTTGCGGCCGATATGGTCGCTGATGGGGCCAAGAAAGAGCTGGCCAATAGCCAGGCCTATCATGCCAGTGGTCAGACCCAGCTGAGCAGTGGATACGGTGCAATGGAAAAATCGGCACATGGCCGGGAGGGCAGGGGTGAACATATCGTTGACGAACGACCCTAATGCGCTAATCAATACCACAAAAGTGATAAAGAACCATACATGGCGCTCGGGCGTTGACGGCTGGGTATTTGGCGAAGGTTGCTTCATAATTTCCCTAATCATTTTATATTTAATAACGCACCCCCCCCGCGACAAATGTTTAAACGGTCTATACTTGCAGCGCTTATACAAAAATCCCACTCTTTATGATGGAAGAGTGGGATTCATGTAACTTTATCAATTACTTGCCAAGGCCGCAAGCTTTGCAACGCTCGGAGATTTGGGTGAAGAAGTCGTTGCCCTTGTTATCGACAAGGATGAAAGCTGGGAAGTCTTCTACGTCGATCTTCCAGATGGCTTCCATGCCGAGCTCAGGATATTCGAGGAGCTCGACCTTCTTGATAGAGTTCTGAGCCAATACGGCTGCCGGACCACCGATTGAGCCAAGGTAGAAGCCTCCATGCTTCTCGCAAGCGTCAGTTACCTGCTTGCTGCGGTTGCCCTTGGCGATCATTACCATTGAGCCGCCAGCTGCCTGGAACTGGTCAACATAGCTGTCCATGCGGCCAGCTGTGGTGGGACCGAACGAGCCCGAAGGCATTCCATCGGGAGTCTTGGCTGGGCCAGCATAGTAGATGGGGTGATCCTTGAGATACTGAGGCATTGGCTCGCCCTTGTCGAGACGCTCCTTAATCTTTGCATGAGCTATGTCGCGGCCTACGATGATGGTGCCGTTGAGCGACAAACGAGTTGAAACTGGATATTTGTTGAGCTCTTTCAGAATCTCTTCCATCGGACGGTTGAGGTCAATCTTTACCACTTCGCCTTCGCCAGCCTTGCGGAGTTCTTCGGGAATGAGTTCGCCAGGATTGTTGTCGAGCTTCTCAATCCACAGACCCTCGCGGTTGATTTTGGCCTTTACATTGCGGTCAGCGCTGCAACTTACGCCAAGACCTACGGGACAAGAAGCACCGTGGCGGGGTAGACGGATCACTCGGATGTCGTGGGCAAAATATTTGCCGCCAAATTGTGCGCCAAGGCCGATTTCCTCGGCAGCCTTCTTCAGCTGTTTCTCAAGCTCGATATCACGGAGGGCGTGTCCGTATTCGTTGCCCTTGGTGGGAAGATTATCGTAATATTTAACCGAGGCTTTCTTTACGGTCTCAAGGTTCTTTTCTGCAGATGTGCCACCGATTACGAAAGCGATATGATAGGGAGGGCAGGCTGCTGTGCCAAGGCTCTTCATCTTCTCGATAAGGAAGGGCAGGAGTGTCTTGGGATTGATAAGAGCTTTGGTCTCTTGGTAGAGATATGTCTTGTTGGCGCTGCCACCGCCTTTGGCAACGAAGAGGAAATGATATTCATCGCCTTCGGTGGCGTGAATGTCAATCTGGGCGGGCAGGTTGCAACCAGTATTCACTTCATCATACATGTTGAGGGGCGCATTCTGCGAGTAGCGGAGATTATCGGTGGTGTAAGTGTCATACACGCCGCGTGAAAGCTTCTCTTCATCGTCGCAACCGGTGTACACGCGTTGGCCTTTTTCGCCATGGATGATTGCAGTGCCGGTGTCCTGGCAGAATGGGAGTTGGCCTTTGGCTGCCACTTCAGCATTGCGGAGCATGGTGAGAGCTACAAACTTGTCGTTCTCGCTTGCTTCGGGATCGTGGAGGATCTTAGCCACCATCTCATTGTGCTCGCGGCGCAGCATGAAAGCATTGTCGTGAGTGGCTTGGCGAGCAAGCACTGTGAGTGCCTCGGGGTCAACTACCAGAAATTCGTGTCCACCCCAGTTCTCAACTTTCACATAGTCAGAAGTAAGGTGATAGTACTCAGTCGTGTCAGGCCCAACGGGAAACATCGGCTGATAGTGGAATGGTTTTGTTGCCATAGGTATGATTATTATGTGCGATTGTTTTTATGTCTGTGCAAAAATACGAAATAAATCTGAGATAGCGATAAAATATCCGAAAAAAATCTGTCATCTGCCGTTGGTTGTCACAAATGTGGCGTTCGTTTACACATGTTTGTAGGGTATCGGGAAAGGTAGTAACTTTGCATCGTCAACATAAGACAACGGCTTCACAACAGAGAGTTGACACTGAGTTGGCAAATTGACAAACAAGAACATCTGACAAAATAACAATAGTTTAACCCATACAAAAACGAAAAAGGAAATGAAAAAGTACATGATGATCGCAGCCGTATTCGCTGCTCTTGGCCTCAACGCCACCTATGCTATGGACGCACTCACAGCTCAAGATGAGAATGTTGCAACCGAGGTAGTAACTGTAGAGTTCGTAGCCATCGAAGCCGACCAGCTTCCCCAAGCTGTTAAAGACGCTGTAGCCAGCAACTTCGAGGGCGCTACCATCAACGGTGCAGCCGTGAAGGATGAGAACGATGTGAAGACCTACAAGGTAACTATCGCTGATGGCGAGGGCAATGTGCAGGATGTGCTCTTCAACGAGCAGGGCGAAATCCTCCCCAACGCATAATCACACCTAAGTGACAGAATCACACCTAAGGAATTAAGAACGAAAAAGTTGCTTCTATACTATCTGATTAGGCGCTGCAATTTTAATTGCAGCGCCTAATCTTTATAGGTCTAATCGATTTGGATTACAAGGTAATTGCTGAGGCTCCAGAATTTTTCGGGGTCTAAGATGACCAGTTTCTTATGACCTTCAGTTTTTAGGATTTCATAAGAGCCATCGGGATGCTGGGTGTAAAGCTTGGCTTTGTTTGAGCGCAGGGTGAGGGCTTGGAGCACACGCTTGTCACTCGTGATGAAAAAGTCCTGGTCGAAATCTCCCTTTAGCAGTTTTGTTTTTTTCAGGAAAGATTTTTCGATTATCTTATGGTCTTTGAGTTCGTCCTTTGTAGCTACAACATAGTAGCAGGCATTCAATTCATTTTCCAATTGCTCGGAGGCAGCTTGCACAGAGTCAAGATTGAGATTAGTCTCAAAGACAGTGAGGGTAAGGGAGTCAACGGTATGGCTAAGTCCCTTGATTTGCTCGGTGGCAATGGCAAGCTGATGCTTGAGATTTTCAATCTCCTTTGATTGAGAGTCTAATTGAAATTTCAACATGGAGATAATATCTGTAAGCTCATCGTTGTAGCAATTGGATTGTTTCATTTTCTCTTCCAATTCAGCCAATTGCTCATGACGCTGCTTCAGCACCTTTTGCAATTCCAAGATATCGGCTACAACTTGATTGCGCTGAGAAGAATTTTCAATGGTGCGCACGCCAGAAAGAGTTACGATGTTTTCCAATTGCTTGATTTGGTCCATTGTGGTGGCAATTTCCTTAACCATCGCAAGCAATTGGTCTCTTTCCTCCAGTGCATTTACAAGTTCAAGGCGAGAAGCCTCCATAAGCGACTGGGGTTGGTCATCGGGCTGCTTCTTTGAACAAGCTGTCAAGATAAAAACAAGGGTAAATAAGATGTATATCGCCTTCTTCATATAATTTTGGTTACAATTTAGTTGAAACTCACACAAATATAATAACTTTACGAAAAAAAATGTTCGATGTGTAAATAAATAACGCAAATGTGCAAATAAACGTATGGGGTTAAGTTTGTTAAATAATTGAGTAATTACTAACTTTGCAACATGAAACGAACGATAGAGAATAAGACCTCCCTCATCCTTGACCTTTTCTTTTGCGTAGTGTTCATGCCTATCCTGGTGATATTGGGGCCGGCACATGAATGGTTCGCACAATGGCCATGGTTTGCACTGCTGGCCTGTGCTTTTATGTACGGATGCTATTTTTTGATTGTGAACCTGAATGTACCCAATCTGCTTATCACAAAGCAATATGTAAGGTTGGCCGGTGTAATCGTGGGTCTTATTGCGGGAAATTATCTATTGTCGTGGTATCCTCTTCCGGAAATGGATTTTGTGATGCCCACGCTCAGCGAATATCAGACACAAGTCAGGAATTTTGGAGTTTCGATGGCGCTGTGGCTGATGTTTTCGTTGGTAATGGGTTATGCCCTGACAATATCTTTCGTGAAAGAACTCTACGACCAATTGTTGCTTAAGAAGAAGATAGAGGCACAGCGCGACAAGGCCGAACTGGCTATGTTCAAGGCGCAAATCAGTCCGCATTTCATGTTCAACACCCTAAATTCGCTTTACAGCTTGGTGCTCAGCGGGTCGGATAAGACTGAGGAGGCTTTTATCAAATTCACTGAACTGTTGAAATATACTTATGTGACCATTGAGAAGGACAAGGTTACGATTGGTGAAGAAATCTCATATATACAGAATTATATTGATCTTCAATTGCTCAGATTAAATAAATGTACCACTGTGGATTGGAGCTATGAAGTGGATGATAATAAGTTGCAGGTGCCTCCGCTGCTGATGCTTACCTTTGTGGAAAATGCTTTCAAATACGGAGCCTCCGCCAGCCAGGATTGCACAATTTCAATTCTTCTTAAATTGCATGATGGCATATTAGAATTTGAGACATGCAACAGTGTGATGCGGCATGCCGATGAATTTCGCAAAGATATGCCTGTCGGATTGGAGAATAGTCGCAACCGACTGTCGGCCCTTTATCCTGACAAGTACTCTTTGGTTACTGAGGAGGAAGATGGAACTTTCAAAGTTGTGATGAAGATTGATTTAAGAAGTTGAATTATGGAAAAGATCATAAAGTGCATAGCCATAGATGATGAGCCTTTGGCTTTGGATGTGATTAAGAAATTTTGTGAGCGCTTAGGTGGCATTGAGCTTACTACATATTCCGACCCAATCAAGGGATTTGAGGCCATCAAAGCAGAAAAGCCGGCAATTGCCTTTCTGGATATAGAGATGGACAATATCAACGGCTTAGACATTGCAGCGCAGTTGCCTAAAGAGACCTGCTTTATCTTTACTACAGCTTACCTCGACTATGCCCTCAAAGGATTTGACCTTGACGCCGTTGACTATCTTCACAAGCCTTTTGCCTATACTCGATTCCGCACGGCAGTAGAAAAGGCCATGAGAAGGCTTGATATTCAAGAGATGCAGAAGCGGAGTGGGGCAATCGTGGTGAAGCAGGAGTATAACAGCGTTAGCATACCTCTTTCGGATATTCTTTATATCGAAGCCATGGAGGGATATGTGAAAATATTCCGCACCGATGGTAAATGTACTCTTTCGCGAGTGATACTAAAAAATATCGGAAGTCAGCTCCCCGAAGCCGATTTCATACGTATTCACCGCTCCTACATAGTGCGTAAGGACCAAATCCTCAATTTCAACAAAAAAGAGGTGGTCCTCAACTCAGGCAAAACCCTCCCCATCGGCCGCCAATACGCTTTGACTGTTTCCTCTCTCCTTGCCATTTAGGCCTGCCAAAGGCAAAATTAACAATTTATATTTTAAAATCCAATAAAAATCAGAATAATTTTAAAGTATACTTTGAAATTATCCTATATTTGATACAATTTCAAAGTATGCTTTAAAATTAAAACCTATTTTGAAAAACTTGTTGATTTCTGAGAAGAAAGTGCTACCTTTGTACATTCGGTATAGAGATTGTTGTTAGTACATTTGAGTTGGTATGCAAATATACTAATAATCTGCGAGATACGCAAATCTCTATGCCGTTTTTTCGTACCATGAAGTTAGCTGCTTAATTTACTTGCGAAACTTGAGTTGATTATTTTTTGGAAGAAGAACGTTTGGGAAAAGTTAGTTTGGACGTTTGAAGAAAGTGCGTAATGAAGGAAATTTGTTAATTTTGCAGCATCAAACCAAAACATCAACTCAATATGATAGACTTCACATATTACACCCCCACAGAGGTGAAATTCGGGAGAGGCGTTGAAACGCATATCCCCGATTTGATAAAAAAGTACGGAGGCTCAAAGGTGCTTATTCATTATGGTGGAGGAAGTGCTGAACGTTCAGGGCTTTTATCCAAAGTCCGCAGACAACTGACAAATGCTTCTATACCATTCGTAGAACTCGGCGGAGTAAAGCCCAATCCTCGTCTTTCGTTAATACGCCAAGGTATAGAGCTATGCCGCACTGAAAATGTTGATTTCATATTGGCTGTTGGCGGGGGCAGCGTTATTGATTCGGCGAAAGCCATTGGTGTTGGAGCTGGTTGTGGCACAGATGTATGGGATTTCTATGTCGGCAAGAAAATGGCGGATTACACACTGCCCGTAGGAGTGGTGCTGACTATTCCGGCAGCCGGTAGCGAAATGAGCGACGGCAGTGTGGTGACCAATGAGGACACGGGGCAAAAAAGAGCTTATGGAGACAACCTTATGCGCCCCAAGTTCGCTATCATGAATCCGGAACGGACATATACCCTCCCGGCGTATCAGACATCCTGCGGTGCCACAGATATTATGATGCATACGATGGAAAGGTATTTTACTCACGATGATGATATGGAGCTGACAACCGCTCTGGCTGAGGCATTACTGCGCACCGTCAAGGATGCGACTCCCAAGGTGCTTGCTGCCCCAGAAGATTATAATCTGCGTGCGCAGATAATGTGGGCAAGTTCATTGGCCCATAACGACCTGACAGGTTGCGGAAGCACAGGAGACTGGGCAACACATAATCTTGAACACGAACTCAGCGGAATGTTCGACGTGGCTCATGGAGCAGGACTTGCCGCCATCTGGCCCCATTGGGCCGAATATGTCCTTTCAGAGAATCCAAAACGCTTTGCGAGGTTTGCGGTCAATGTGATGGACATTGATCCGGCAACCAAAACCACAGAAGAGGCTGCTCTTGAAGGCATAGAAGCAATGAAAGCATTTTACCATTCCATAGGAATGCCGACATCCATTCCTGAACTTATAGGGCGAGAAGCCACCGAGGATGAGATTGTCCGCATGGCTTCATTAGCAAGTCTGGATGATACTGCTACTATAGGTTCACTTAAAGTGCTTGACAAAAGTAAAATGATTGACATTTATCATCTCGCCAATCGCAAATGAGCCATCAGTGTCAGACTATAGGTAAAGTGTTTAATCGCTGTTTCAGCGTCGATGATAGAATCTGTGAAGAACACATAGGCGAAAGCAAAATCGCCTATGTGTTCTCGGGCGTTATGACCGTGACAGTCAATAAAACTAAAATAACGGTTAAAAGCGGAGAATGCGTGTTGCTCCGTCGCAACCACACCGCGCGTATGGAGAAACGACCTTCAGGACAAAAACTGTTTCACGCAGTATTTTTGTATATCAATCCACATAGCGTTGCAGATATGAATCTTTCTCCAATCATCCCTTGCAAACTGAAATGTCTCCAATTGGGGAAAGACAACAGACTTACTGGTTTTTTTGAAAGCATTGATAAGTATTTTTCGGATAAGACTTGTCCATCAAAAGCATTGGTTAAGCTAAAAATGCAGGAAATAATCACCTTGTTGTCTGATAAGGATTCCCGTGCCATAGGGATGATAACAGATTGCATAGCAAATTATAAACCGGATCTTGAAACCTTTATGCGCAATAATTTCACCCGTGAGTTGACGCTTGAGGAATTTGCCCAGTTTACGGGACGCAGCCTTTCGGCATTCAAAAGAGATTTCAGTGAAGCATTCGGCCGCATTACTCCTTCACGGTGGATTATGGGGCAACGCCTTGACCGGGCTAAATCTCTGATTGAGGAAGGGAAAAGTCCAATGGAAATATACCTGCAAATAGGATTTAAGAATCTATCTCATTTTTCAACCGCCTTCAAAAAACGGTTTGGATTCTCGCCTTCACAATATAAGTTCAAACTCTGTGAAACCAATTGAATCTGGAATGTGAATGACTTAGTGTGGCAGTATGATTTTAAATTGTGGCAGATGCTATAAATAGAGAGCATGTGAACAAAGACATACTTGAAGAATTGAACGTGGCATATGGCTAAAAGCGGGCGCGGTGGCGCTGCTCAGGGCGGCCTACGGCGATGTCAAGAACCGCGACCTCCAGCTCCATATGCCAGTACATGAGGGCCAGGGCCGAGAAGTTCGCCGGCAAGAACATCGTGATCGACGGAATGTACGCAAGCACCAGCATCATCCCTCGGTTAAGCAGCGAGGTGATATGGTCTAAATAGATTGGCCTATTAATGATTTCCATACTTTAATATTTTAGTTAGTTTTATACGGGCTAATTCAGTCGATTTTAGGTGTTAACCTAAAATCAAAGGCAAATTTTGCAATTTATATTTTAAAATCCAATAAAAATCAGAATAATTTTAAAGTATACTTTGAAATTATCCAATATTTGATACAATTTCAAAGTAAGTATAGCGCCGAATTAAATTTAAACTATTCTTATCCTTGAATCCCGTAGGGA
>JAJBUG010000049.1 GCA_020860515.1 Bacteroidales bacterium
TTTTAACATTTAGCAATCATTATTAAGTTTTAGCAATTAGTTTAAATCACTTCATAATAAAAATCCGTAAATTTGCACAAACTTAATGATTATGAATATGTACGCAAGAACTCTTAACCCAGCTCAATTAGAGATATTGGAGATGACATCTTTTGTCAACTCCGATGAAATGCTAGCACAGATGAAACAAGCAATTGCCTCATACTTTGCCAAAATGGCGCAGGATGAGATAGACCGGTTATGGGAAACCGGAGAACTATCAGAAAAGAAAGTCGAAAGTTTTAGAAATCTTCACGAAAGGACCCCATACAAATAACTATGGCTGACCGCATTGTCCTCGACACTAACAGCCTCATCATGGCTATCTCTTCGCGAAATGCCTACCACGAAGTATGGACTGCGTTTCTTGAAGGAAAGTATCTTTTATGCATATCCAATGAGATCATAGAAGAATATGGTGAGGTTATTTCACGGAATATCAATCCTTTATTAGGTGCAGCTATCGCATACACCATATTAGCCAGCCCCAATATTATTAAAGCGGATCCTCATTTCCATTTCAATCTCATTACTGCAGATCCCGATGACAATAAATTTGTGGATTGTGCAATTGCCTCAATGGCAAGATTGATAGTTACTGAGGATCACCATTTTAACGTGCTTAAAGATATACCTTTTCCTAAAGTCGATGTTGTCAACATTGATGAATTCTTAAAAATCCTCAATAGATAAGAACCGAACCTTTCTCTGAAATAAGTAAATGTGAAATTACTATTTGATAATGACGGATCCTATAGTTGAAAAGCTGAGACAATATTCTTCTGCCACTCCTTCTAAATGGAGAGAAGAAGCACAATGGAGAATCGACAACAAAAAGAAGCCTATATACAACCTGTTCAACCTTGCTTCCAAGCAAAGATATGGCAAGATTCCTTGAGGCTACATTCACAAACATCTTGAACCGTAAATCCGACCTTGAAAAATGTTTTATGATCGGCCATGGCTTCACCAGAATCCACGTAATCCTATCGGATTTGCATCCTCACCTACTGAGAAGGAAGGAGAGGCACAGAAAGATCCAATTGCGGCAAAGCTTACTTAGAAGCCTCAGGGTTAGTTTCTTGTATATCATAAACTTCTTTGATAACCGTGAAGATCTTTCTATTGAACAGGTTATTGCCTGTAATTATAACAATAGCCCTTTTATTAACCTCATTGTCAGCTTTTGCGATGGCGGGCATGGCTGAGCGATACTATGCTTATTGGTTAGTAGAGGTAGGACAATTGTTATCAGTTATGCTATGCCAAGCTATATGTATTGGGGTAAGTGTACCATGAAATTTTTCAAAACACATCTTAACAACTCACTATATAAAAATAGGATACAAAGGCTATCGATGCCCACGCAACACAGGCTCTTTTATGATACATACTAAGCAGAGTCCCTATAACACGAATTGGCTGGTAATCAAAGCGGCGTGAGTCTCCTGATGATTACGGTTCGCATTTTGTTTTAAGTGTATATCCCATAAGGCTGGAGATGGTCGGATCATAATGGTAGGCAAAATCTTCCCCATGAATGGTTACAAAGTCATGGTTGCTAAAGGCGTTTCTGTAGTAAGCATTGCGACTGACGAAAGATTTGGTGCTAACATAATGACATAGATCCATGCCAAACATCTTGATAGTACCTACATTATGCTTTGCGATGGCTTTGATGCCGTTGGAGCGAAAAGCGTAGTTGGCAATCGCTGTGAACTTGGCGCTATATTCAACACAACTGCCCTCATCTCTCTTATGATAGGGCGAAAGCGTGAAGGTCAATGACCGAGAGGTTAGCCTATCAGCGTATTTCACAATTTGTTCAGCAGTCATGCCCTGCGTGTCGATTGCTATCTTTTGTTGTTCAGAATCCGAGAGATCATAAATATGGCCCATGCGCTCATAATGAGGTTGTAAAGTCGTGGCATAAGTCATCGTGACGAACTCGACAATCCATAGGAATAAAGCAACAGCAACGAAACTAATCGTCCAAGGCTGCCAATGCCATTGAGGATGACGCATTATGAGAGGCACAGATAGCCCGATGGTGACAATTATTGGAACCCACACGCAGATGTATACTGATGCCCTATAGTAATCCCATCCCCAATGCTTGAACCATAGCAGAAAGTTTACAGATTTGTCAAATGCCATATCGCACCAGGCTTGAAAGCGCCCGGTTGTTAAGATGAAAATCATTAGCCATATCGCTAACCATACCATTGAAATCCAAGGCAAACGCCAACCGATAATGCGATCTGTCATAAAAGCCCAAATTAAAGGGAGTGCCATATAATAAGCGAGTATGTTTACAGTATTATACGAGAGTCCTGTCAGCATTGGTAAGCCGGCAAGGGCCATCATGACTATTGCAAAAATAAGGTAGGTCATTTTCTTACAGTTATATGGAAGCAAGGTTGTTTGACTTCGTATTTGGTATTTATACATCTTTTATATACCAAATCGGTTCAAAAGGTAAACGATGTTCAAATTTTTGTTATTTGTCATTTACCTTTCAATCTTGTTTGGTATTAAGTGCAAAATTAGCAAAAGTTTTAAAGAAATTCAAATATGATTGTAAGATTCAAAGCTTTATTTGTAATTTTGTAGTTCAAAAATGTCAAAAGCAATCGCTATGGAACAGAAGTACTACCTGAAACGATTCGTGAATGCGCAAAACGATGGAACACGCGGCGCAACCTACGAAATTGTTGATAAAATAGACATAATTATTAGCCAATGTTAGGTTTTTGCGCTTTAGTATATTGAAAATATAAGGATATTTGATGGTCATTTGGTAAATTTGGTATGAATTAATCCAACTGTTTTCATTATGGAAAATTCACCAAACACCGGCATCTTTTCTATGGAAAATACTTTATTTGGAATATCTGTATCGAAGCCAAAGCATAAGAAAGCGATTATAAACTGAAATGGAGCCGCGGTTGTCAATAAGAAACTCCGACTCTAATAGGCTCTTTATACAACTTTTTACAGTGGAGGATGGTGGCAGGGAGTATTTGTTGAGAAAGGCGAAAAGTTCGTGGCGAAAAGTTCGCCACAAATTTAATAATCGATAATAATTTACGTGAAATTGTGAAAATTATGTAACTTTGCGGATAGGATCTTTAACAGAACGAATTTTACAAATGAATAAAACATTAACAATCATAGGATTGGTAATTTTAGGGCTTATGGTGGCTAATTGCAATGGACAAAAAGGCATGGAACACGATACACTAAAGGCACAGTTGGATAGTCTTTTTGAGGCTCGATATCCTGATGCTAATGAGCCAGGGGCTGCGGTGTTGATAGCCAAAGGCGATAGCATAATCTACGAGCGATATTTCGGCATAGCCGATATGGACACGCATGAACCCATAGATAGCAACACTTTGTTTAACATCGCTTCGGTATCAAAGCAATTTACGGTAATAGGATTAATGCAAACTGGCATTGATTTGGAACGCAAAGCCTCTGAATTCTTTGATTTCCCCCAACCATTTTGGAAGCAAATTACGCTTGCCGACCTTGCTGGCCACACATCAGGAATCCCCGACAGCCGTGACAGAAGTGATCGAGAGAAGTGTATATATGCTACTGATGAAAGTTCGGAAGCATATTTCCCCACTGTTGATAGCCTAAAGTTTGAGCCAGGTACGGCTTATGACTATCTCAACCCATCATTTATCCTTTTGGCAAGAGTAATTAAGCAATCAAGCGGAGTGGAATTTACCAAATACCAACAAGAGCATATCTTCCGTCCACTTGGGATGACCCATACCATATATTTCTCCCCTGACTCTATGCCTGAGCATACTGCACATGGTTATATACCTGATTCCAATGGTTGGAAAGAATATGATTATGGTGAAGAAACCTTTTTTGCCACTCGTCCTGATGGTGGCATCTATTCTACGGCACGCGATATGTTGAAATGGGAAATTGGCCTTGACCATGGTGTTATCCTCCCTGATTCTCTAATTCAAAAAGCATATAATCCGCGCATTAACGTCAGCAACAGCCCATGGTGCGACTACCAGCGCCGGCCCAACACATGGTATGGTATGGGTTGGTTTGTAGATACAACCCCTGGTGAACCAGTGAAGGTGTATCATACTGGTGACAATGGTGGCTTCCAAGCTTATGTGGCTAAATATCCCTCAACAGGCATTAAAATCATAGTGCTTGAAAATCGCAATGACCGAGATCGTTGGTCAATGGCTCGCGCTATTGATTCAATTCTAAATTAGGAATCGGCGGAATTCGTGGGCGAAGTTGGGGGTGAAGATTTCCTTATCAAGGTTAGCTTTGATTTCAGTCAATGACCAGAAGCGGCCGCCATCGAGTTCGTCGCTGGGAACGACCTGACCATCATAAACAGTGCGAAATACATTCACCAGCTCACGCTCGCGTAAGCTTTCAAACACATAACGGTCAACGAATATGGGTCGAAAATCCGTAATGCCTAACTCTTCTCGCACCTCGCGCTTTAACGCCTCTTCCACATTTTCACCAAAATCGATATGGCCCCCCACGGCAGTGTCCCAGCGGCCAGGCTGAATGTCCTTCCACTCGGGGCGTTTCTGCAGATAGAGCTCACCTTGGCTGTTGAACACGTGAAGATGCACCACCGGATGCAGGAGTTTGCTACCACTATGACATTCTCCACGCGTAGCACTGCCTATCACATTGCCCTGCTCATCCACAAGCGGGAAAATCTCCTTGCTATTATCGTGATTCATTTCTGTTAGAGATAAGAATGTGTTTAATAGTTTGTAAAATTACTAATAAATTTCTGAATCTCAAAAATTATCCTTAAATTTGCAACAAATCAAACCAGGAATTCCAAATCAAACATGAAACTGCGAGTAATTTCACTTTTTGCCTTTGCCGTAAGCGTGGCTCTGAGCTGCGCAGCCCAATCTATATGGAGCCGACAACATCTTGAGAATGTCCGTCAGCATGTGACAGATCCATTCTATGCGGATGCCTATCAAGCCTTGATTGCTGATGCCGAAGCTATGCTCGACTCAGTGCCAGTGGCAGTCACTCAAAAAGACCGCATACCAGCAAGCGGCGACAAGCACGACTATCTGAGCCAAGCACGCTACGCTTGGCCAGATCCAACCAAAGTTGATGGTTTGCCATATATTTGGCGCGACGGCCTGACAAATCCTGAAATTAAGACATTGGATCGTCTGAGACTCTGCACTCTCCATCAGCGAGTGGTGAAGCTGACTCTTGCTTGGTATTTAAGTGGCGATGAACGTTATGCACAAAAAGCTGCCCAACAGTTGCGCGCATGGTTCCTCGATAAAGATACTCACATGAATCCTAATTTGGATTATGCTCAGACGGTACCAGGACAAAACGAAGGTCGAGGCCGCAGCATTGGCGTGATTGATGGTTACAGCTTGGTAGATGTACTCGAGGCTGCACAGTTGCTCGAAGGTAGCAAAGCTTGGACTGCCAAAGATGCAAAACAACTCAAGGCTTGGATGGGCAAGCTTGTGGATTGGTTTACCATAGCCCCTAACGCTCTCGAAGAAGCTCAAGCTGAAAATAACCACGGCGTAGCTTACGACGTGCAATTAGCTGCTTATGCCCTGTATGCAGGGCGCCCAAAATTGGCTCGTGAGGTGTTGAAAGCCGTACCCGAGCGTAGAATTTACACCCAGATTGAGCCAGACGGGAGACAACCCAAGGAATTGGCTCGCTCTCTTGGATTCCATTACTCACAATATAATCTGGGATTTTTCACCGACCTTATGCTGATGGCGCATAATCTGGGACTTGATATTGATAAAGCCCAATCGGAAGATGGACGCAGTTATTATGGCGCTATGAAATTTTTAGCCTCATATCTTGGTTGTGAAGCCGCTGAATGGCCTTGGCAGCAAATACATTCTATGGACGAGGCTCAGCAAGCTTTCTGTCGCCAGCTTTATCGTGCGGCCCACTATCTTGGAGATCCTGACGGAGCTTTGATGCAAGCTTACAATGCCAATCGCCGACTTGGAGATACCGAATTGTTTCGGCTAATATATGTTGACCCTACTCTTACCGACAACGCTTATGCCAAGGCTGAAAAGCAACTTCGCTATGCCATTGCTTGTGCCGACAGTGCCCGAGTGACTAAGGACAATCTTTGCAAGCGCGGCGTGGTGCCTCGCACCATCAATAAAGATGGATCTTTGGCGATGGTATGGCCCGACGACTGGTGCTCAGGATTCTTCGCTGGCACATTGTGGCAAATGTTTGATTTTACTGCTGACCCCTATTGGCGTCAGCAGGCCGTCAGCTACACATGGCCTATCGAGGATTGCAAATATAATAGGGGCACCCACGACCTGGGATTTATGATCGGCGACAGTTTTGGCAAAGCATGGGAATTGACTGGTGAGAAGTCGTACCGCGACGTGATGCTAACTGCTTCCAAGACGCTTTCAACACGCTACAATGATACAGTAGGTTGTATCCGCTCGTGGGATCATAATGGCGACCATTGGAAGTTTCCGGTCATTATCGACAATATGATGAACCTGGAGATGTTATTCAAGACCACTCAACTTACGGGTGACAGTCTATATTGGAATATTGCTGTGCGTCATGCTGATACCACGATGAAAAATCATTTCCGGCCAGATTATTCGTCATATCATGTAGTGGACTACGTGCCAGCAGATGGCTCGGTGCACGAACGAGTTACTGCTCAGGGATATGCCGACGAATCTGTATGGAGCCGAGGGCAGGCATGGGGCCTTTATGGCTACACAATGTGTTATCGCTATACTCATGATTCAAAATATCTCGACCAGGCATGTCATATAGCCGACTTTATGTTGTCGCTCCCCAACACTCCAGATGACGGCATTTTCTATTGGGATATGCGCACGCCTATGGTGGAAGGCTTGACACCCGAAACAACCTCCCCTGATGTGCCACGCGATGCATCTTCGGCTGCGATTTTAGCCTCTGGCTTATATGAATTGGCTGAATATGTGCCATCAGATAAGGCTGAACGCTACGCTGCTCATGCCGACCGTCTGCTTGAAAGTCTCCACGCCGGCTACGAAGCGCCCATTGGCACCAATTATGGCTTCTTGCTGCTCCACAGCACTGGCCACCACCCAGCTGGCAGCGAAATCGATGTGCCTCTCAACTATGCCGATTACTACTATCTCGAGGCACTCGCCCGCAAAGCCAAATCAAAAGCAAAGTAACTCTTATTTTGTTTTTGTTCAAATCCAAGTAAGACTACCCAAAGAGCTTTTATCAAAAAATAATTGTTAAAAAATTTGGTGGTTTCACCAAAAAGGCGTAACTTTGCACCCGTAAACGAGACCGCCACGAGCGGACTGTTTGCCTACGATAGTCTTATGGTGTAATGGTAGCACAACAGGTTTTGGTTCTGTTTGTCTTGGTTCGAATCCAGGTAAGACTACGAAAAGAGACCCAATTAGTTAACTAATTGGGTCTCTTTTCGTAGTCTTGGGAAATTTGAACTTTATTCGTTTGGATTCTGGAAGAACAAGATTGTGTCGAAGATGTCGCCGGCGGTTACTGTTACTGTGACTTGGCGCGTGTCATCACTCTCATTTGGATCGAAGGTGATAATAAGCTCATTGCCTACGCTTGTGAAATGAGACCATGAGGCATCTAAGACCAGGCCATTGCCAGAGTCATCGGGCTCTGGGTAATAGTTGGCAAGCGTGGTGCCATTTGTGACAACCGCACAACTGAACCAGAATTTAACTTTACCATGAGATGCGAATTCCTAATGGAATTTCGAGGGAGAGAGGCTTGTCATTCCATAATAAGGGGTATTTGGTATTTCCTAAGAAATGATAGCTTAGAGAAGGCTCAACGAACAATGACGTGTTCGGAGCAAACTTGTATTCTATGCCTACTGAGAGGCTGGTGGAGAAGTCGATTGGGCAATGGAATGACTCATTCAAATCGATTGCGTCGCATTCTATTTTTGTCTTTATGACAAATGTTATGCCTTTGTTTTACCTTATGAGCTGGCGCAGCCGCTCCTTGGCGCGCGCCAATTGCGAAGCCGAGGATTTTGGCGTAATTCCCAGCATTGCGCTGATCTCCTTGTGGCTTTTGCCCTCAAGCACGGCGAGACGGAACACAGCGCGGCAGCCATCGGGCAGAAGATCGATGTATTTCACCAGCTCTTCAAAGGATATCTGCTCTTCCTCAGCGGGCTCTTCCTCGACATCTTCTTCCAATATCGAATCAAATTGCAGCTGCGACAGGCTGTGGATGGCAAGATTTTTCATGATGGTAGCCATCCAATAGTCGAGCCGTTCCGGATCTCGCAGCGATTTCAGTTGCGAGAGAATGATGATGAACCCGTCGTGCAGCACATCCTGGGCAAGGTCGGGATCGGACACGTACTGCCTGATGATCTTGAGCATTTTCCTATGGTATGATGTGTACAGCTGGCTCTGCGCCTCCCGGTCGCCCTGGAGGCAGAGGCTCACCAACTGGCTCTTTTCATATTTGGGATGAGTGCTCATTGCTTAAGGAAAACGTACAGGCAGGGTAGTTATTACATTCAGCGCCGACGGAATATGAATTCAGTGTTGCCCTCAGTCCAGGCTCTGAATTTGTTTTCTTGGAACTTGGCTACTTTTAAGGTCAGAGCGCTTGTCTTTTCTTCCTCATTGGCAAGGTCTTCATCGAAGCTTTCAGAGCCATCGCTTTTCAAATTTGTAACAATGGTTAGGGTCAGATTCTCTGAATCGTATGTCCAAGTGCCACGGTGAAAAAACGTGTCAGTGCCATCCTCCATTGGGAAAATTGTGTACACCTCCACCTGGCATGTGCCATCGGCATTGAAGGCATATGAAACGGCGCCGTCTTCCACTACTCTCGTATCGGCGAAATAGCGGTCCCACGTGCCGACAAAATCCTCGGCCGCTGGCGGAAAGGCGTCCTCAGAATGGCAAGCCGTGAATAAGGTTGCCGCAATAAAGGCAACCACCACTTTTGATAGGGTAAAAACTTTTTCCATCACTTCGTTTTTATTGGTTTCTGATAATAAGAGTAAACCAACCCCTAATTACTGCTCCAGAAGCTTAAGAATTTCCTCACATCGTAAAAAGAGTAACTTTCTGTTAATGGGCAGAAAGGAAAAGAATTGAGGGTTGAAAAGTCAAAAAAATGGTCAAGAATCGGTTAGATTTTTCAATATTATAAGTCGAGCTATTCATTGAATTTGTGATGGTATTGTTGGGTCGTGACAATAAGGGAATAGGATTGGTCAAGGTAATTGCTTAGTTTCATCCTATGGTGATATAGGAATTCACCAGGGAGTTGATTTCTCTTAAATCATTTTGCCAATAAGCGTTCCTTAGATGGGAGATGGCATCTTCATCATTAAAAACATTAGGAATTTTAAGTTTTTTGAGATGTTGGCTCTGCCAACGGGGATACCCTCCATTCATACAAGTAGTTACCTTTAAAAGCTGTTGATTTATGAAATCGGACATAAGAATAGCCGCTAATGCTTCCAAACATTCTAATGAACGTCCAGTAACATAATACAAATTATGGAGTGGATAATATTTCCCATCGTCCACAAAAATTCTTGAATTACCAGACATGTCGGGAATTAAGACCTTTGGCATCGATAATAAATAAGGTACTATCCTATCTATCGTCTTATACCATACATCCGGCTTCCCTTTTGCTATATGCCTTTGGCTCAATTTATCGTAATACTGATAAAGATAATCCGCGGCTTTTGGATATTCGGACAGATTAATAAGAGACCCATCCGAAGTAAACGGATTTAAAAGAAAGGCGCCATTCCAAAGAAATAAATCGCCTCTGAGGTCTTTACTATTTATCGCCCTCAACAACAGGGACTCCTCAACATAATTAGGTAAATCTTTGGAAACAAATACCTTGTCTGCGCCTGTAGCCACACCTATTCCACTCTTGAAGCCAAGTTGAGTTAAAGTATAGAGTGAAGATGTCTTTTGATGGTTTTGTGGTATGAAAAGATTGGACCAATCCGAAGAATGGGGGATTATCGATTTAGTCAATGGATTGACATCTCTGATGATCCCTAAATCCTCAATTTCAAAATACTCACATTCGTTTGTGGAAAAAATGGTACGTTGTATTTTAGTGATGGAAGTATAGGCGGAAACATTTTCCAGAAAAGGAGAAACCTTTTCCAGATTCCATATCTGCTGTAACCAAAAGCCGGATGCAACTAATAATCTTAGTTTCTTCCCATATTCGTTTTTAAGCCATCGATTAGAACACACAAAGAGATGGAGGCCATCCTCTTTTAATAAAGATAGACTCTTTTCAAAAAATAGAACGTACAAATCACATCTGTAATGAAAGGTCTTAAATTGTTTTTTATATTTAACAACCATCTCCTTAGGGATATTCTCATATCGGATATAAGGAGGATTACCAATAACTATATCAAAGTATTTCTCTATTTCACATTTAAAAAAATCCTCACATCTAAAAATTGAATCAATTTCAAGAATTTCTCCATAAATTCTTCTTAATCTATCTTTGCATGTTTCTATCTTGTTGGAATCCAAATCTATTCCCATTACATTATTCCTTAATGCCTCCAAAAAATCAAAATTAAATTTTAGAGAGGAATCGTATAGCCTTTCTATGATTTTTATAATAAACTCTCCTGTTCCACATGATGGTTCCAGTATGGACACATTTGAGAGGCCTCGAGTACTAACATAATTAGCCTGGTCAAGCATAAACTCAACCACCTCAGGTCTCGTGAATACATCTCCTTGGGCTATTCCAGAAGCTCTTAATCCATATAACTCCTCATTTGTACTCATGCAAATGCCCATATAATTTACCTATATATGAAAACAAAAATGAACCTAAAGATGTACTAGTGCTTAAATCGCCATACTCTTTTTTATCAGTAGTCCAAATGAGGCCCACGCTGTTATAGTTCTTTTCTCTTATCATCTTTCTTGCAAAAATCTCATATCGTTGCAAATACGATGTATTAATAAATTCTGGGAGTATCGGAAAGAGTGATTTAGCATTCCTAGTTGGTTTGTCTAATGAAATTTCTTTACCAATGACAAATAGATACCCTAATCAAGGTGCAGAGGTGAATGGAATCTTTTCGTCGCGACAGAGAGTCCAAAAATCTAATGATGAACCCAAAGCTTCTTCCACACGGTTATTATAATTATTGCCGTATGAACCTTTCTGAGATTTCAATTCAATCACAACCAAGACCTCACCTTTGGGAGAAAGAATTAGAAAGTCCCAATCCTTTGAAGGTCTGTAAAATCCAGGCAGCACATTTCCCTTAGTATGAATATATTCTTTAGGAATGCCCATTCGTTGGGCAATAACAGACAATAGTGTTATGAAACCGTCTAACTGTTTGCCACCCAATACAGCGCCATGTCCAGTAGGGTCCTTACTGGTCAACGATTGAGCTTTCCTTATATTCCAGAATGAGGAAACGGCCTTTTGTATGTCTTTTTCGCTAAAGTATTTTTCCATAACCTTTTTTATTGGCAAAGATAACTTTTTTATTTGAATTTTACAAATTAGAATGAAAGAGAAAGATGAAAAAGGGTTAAGAGTCGTGTCATAACGCCAATTACTCTGGCTCACACCCAAGTGTTCAGCTAAATCAATTCCTTTTATTAGGAATATAGATTAAACGAAATTCGGATTATTTATGTAACTTTGCAACGGATTTCTAACTTTTGATTGAAATGAATGGAGCATTGGCGTGGACGTGCAAGCTCAGCAGAAGCCTTGCGGCACATGCATCGTGGATAGTAATCGCAGCCGCTGTGGTGGCATTTTGCTGGCCCGAGCTGTTTGGATGGGTGATAGGAAACACACAGACTACCATCTTGGGCTTTATCATGCTGAGCATGGGATTAACCCTTAAGCCTGAGGATTTCAGGGTGCTTGCGCAGCGTCCGTGGGACATTTGCATAGGCACAGCTGCGCAATTCGGACTGATGCCGATGATTGCTTTCACGCTATGGCATATCTTTGACCTTGATCCAGCAATAGCGGTAGGCATAATGTTGGTGGGGTGCTGTCCGGGCGGAGTGTCAAGCAACATCATGAGTTATCTTTGCCATGGTGATGTGGCTTTTTCAGTAGGGATGACCACTGTGAGCACCTTATTGGCTCCTGTAGTAACACCCTTGCTGATGTTTTGGCTTGCTGGCCAGGCGGTCGAGGTCAACGGCTGGGGGATGTTTTTGAACATCCTTATTGTTACCCTTATTCCTGTCAGCGTAGGTTTTGCCCTCAATATATGGCTTGGTCACAAGCCTCAATTTTCATCTATTCAAACCATTATGCCAGGATTAGGCGTGTTGGCGTTGTCTTGCATTGTTGGAGGTGTTGTAAGCGTGGTTCATGACAATCTGTTGGCAGGGGGAATTGCCCTATTTTTGACCACCTTTGCAGTGGTGTTTGCTCACAACAGCCTGGGCTACGCCACAAGCTATTTGGCTGGCAAGGCTTTTGGCTTTAGCAAGCCCAAGAATCGCACCATCAGCATCGAGGTAGGCATGCAGAATGCAGGACTTGCCACCAACCTCGCATCCAATTTCTTTATTGTCACGATGCCCTTAGCAGTAGTGCCCTGCGCCATCTCATGTGCATGGCATAGCATCAGCGGCACCCTCCTCGCATCCCTCTTCTCCCACCGCGACCGCCTCAAATCCCAAGTCCAAGCTCCTACCTCGGCAGCCTGAATCTGCTTATTCAGTAAATCAAAAAAGTTGGAAATTGTGGATATTGAACCCCAAGTTGAGGATGTTTCTATTCTTGTGGATTCTGGTAGATCAATAACGCCACTGGGGTTATGTAAAGCTTTATTGTGGATTATGAATCAATTACCTCCCAGTGACCGTTCTTCTTAGCACCAACACGCCTTATGCGACCAGCACTTTGAAGTTTGTTTAAATGTGTAATTACATTCCGTCGATTAATACCAAGTTTTTGGGCAATTTCTACTGCTGTAATCGTAGGTTTATCTTTTATTAATTTGATAATGATTTCTGCTGTTGAAAGAATTATAGTGTCATCACTATAATTTTTAGTGTCGTCACTATAATTTTTAGTGATGTCACTATAATTTTTAGTGATATTCTTTTCTTTGTTCTGCACATTTAAAGTGTCGTTTGTGCAATTTAAAGTGTCATTGGTGTCGTTTATTGTGACATTATTGGCATCGCTGGAGCCATTATTGGTGTAGCTATTGGTGTCGTTAAGTAATAAAGGGCGAGGGATGACGATAGTGAAGTAGTCGTCTTCAAAGATTTCGGGCATCTGCCCTTTTGCAAAGATAGGAGTGTACTTGAATATGCGCTTCATACCGCTGCCAAGCTCTTCAACCATTATTGTCTGTGAAAACACATTTGCGATATGAGGATTCTTGCGGTGGGGCTTGGTGTTCTTCATGTCAATGCTGCCATAGATAAAAGGCACATTGAAGTTGCGAGCTGTAATCCTATCACGCTCAATGGTAAATGTTGTTGACTCCAGGCTGCTGTATTCGGAGTGGATAAGAATGTTTAGCACCACTTCCCTTAAAATCTTGTCGCGCAAACTAATACGGAAATTGTTTTCAATAAAAGGTATCTCAGATAGATGTTTTTTGATGAAAGCCATAAGGCGCTCGTAAGCGAAGATGAGGTTGCACTTGATGATGTCGCGGTCATCGTAGAGATCGCTGCCAGATACATTGTACAGCGCGTCGATGCGATAATGAGGCACAGCCTTGGAAATGGCATGTTCGTTGCCAAAGAGCAGAATGGCAGCAAGGGTGAGGCCATCCTTGCCTGTCTCAGGATCATCCATAATCAGCTCTGCCGAATGGATTATGGCCTCGTTGGTCTCGTCGAGCCAAGAATGGTTGGGATTGTCAATGCGGATCCACGAACGCAACTTGTCGAAAGCCTCAGGCATGAGGTCGGCCATTGAAAACTGTGGATAAACCCAATCCTCCGACTTTACCTTGCTCTTGCGATGGTAAAGCTGGGCCTTCTGTCGGAAGGTTCGTAGCTCGTAATCTCCATCACCTCTTCTGTCGAAATAGATGCCCCTGTGTGTATGCGCCTCGTCGCTTTCGGGGACATAGCTATATATTACCCATTTCCCATCTATCTCAAACTTTTGGAAGAGAAGTGAAACTGTAGGATTGAGAATTTGAGGATTATTCACATCATTGGTGAGAGTGTCCATCTGCTCCTTCAAGAATGAAGGATTGATGCCAAGTATGGTGCCATCATCCTCTACACCCAAAATGACATGACCTCCTCTCCGATTGAGGAAGGCGCAAATGGAGTCATATATCGAGCGGTTCAGTTTCTCACCCGATTTCTTAAACTCTACAGTGTCGCTTTCTCCGCGAGATATTATATTTCTGAGCTGTTCTATCGTCATAATAATGCAAAGTTACAAAATATTTATCTAAAATTTAATTCCGAATCACAATTACTCAAAAATAATTCGTAACTTTGCAGTGTGACAATAGAGATTGTCCATTACATATCACGAGCGTTATTGAAACTTACCTTTGCTAATCAAATTCTCGCAAAATTTGAATCCGAAATAAAGGTGGTGGCAACAACGCTCACGTCTATGGCTATATGTGTCTGTGAAAAGGACTAATACACCAAATAGGGCGTGGGCGACTGTTGCTTATCCATTTCGGAGGCAATGCGAGAAGCCTGATTAGCGGATAAGCGTAAATACAGTTCTCACGCTTATTCTATGTACGTCTGCATTGAGAACTGAGCAGACACATAAAAACCAATCAAACCAAACAACAATGTTTAATTTTACCCTTAAGAAGTTGCAGAGCCTAATGGCTTTGATGCTCTGCTTCACGCTATGCGTAGGATTCACCGCCTGCGGAGGCGATGACGACGAAGATGAGCCAAGCAATACTCCTGTAGTCACTACAGGAAAGAAACTGATGAAGATTGCCTACACCTATGATGGCATGGGTGGTAGCCGTACATGGGATTTCACATACGACAGCCAGGGAAATGTGGAAAGTTATGTTAAAACATGGGAAGATGGCGACAAGGACGAAGGCACTCTTTATTGGAGCGAAGGGAATATAGAGGTAGTCGTTTCTTCTTATTACCCAGGTTTTAATCATACTGATGAATATACCTTGTCAAATGGGAAGGTAACTTCCGCATCCTATGATGAGGAAGGATTGTCACTATCTTTTACCTATTCAGATGAACATTTAACAAAAATAATTCAAAAGGCAGAAAGTGACAAATCTACCATACATTTAACCTGGGATGGAGATAAGATAACGAAAATAAATGAAGATTATTCTACCCTTACGCTATTCTATGATGATACTGTTTGTAAGGGATATAATCCTCTTCCTGTTGAAGGAGAAAGATATAGCAACGAGGTGTTCGGAGATTATATGATATGGGGATATGCCCAACCCAATGTCTTTGGAATCACACGAACTGCTTTACCATCTAAAGGTGAGTGGAGCGATGGAGATACCGTTAAATACTCTTATACCTTTACAAGCGATGGTTATCTACAAAAAGCTGTAATCACTATGACATATTCAAGTGGTTCTACAGGAACTACAACTTTAACTTACACTTGGCAATAATTATTGCCTATCAAGGGAAAAAGCGGTGCTTGGCTCGATGGCTAAGTGCCGTTTTTTCTCTACTCTGTGTTCAATTGTGTCGACAGTGTCGACACAATTTGCTTGCCATATTCAGCACGCTCTCCTACTATTCGTTGGGGTAAGGGCGGCGGTCGAGGATCATTTCTTTGATGCGGAGGGCCATGGGGTGCTCACCCTTTTCGCTGTTGTATTCCCAGTACATGGCGCCATGGAGATTATGATCGAGGACATAGTTGCATTTATATGTGATTGATCTCACATTTTCAAAACCGAGAGCCAAGGTGTCGCACATCACAGCATAAGGGACCTTGGCCGTATCATCCCACTCAATTTTTACAGCGGAGTCGTTGAGCACTTCGCGATGGCCTCGGCCATACAATGGCATACCAAGCACTACCTTATCGCGGGGAAGACCGGCCTTTAGATGATTTTCCACTGCCCGGCTCGAAGTCATGGCCGGAGTATGTGAAGAAGGGTAAAGGCCATTATGTAGATACGGAGGGTTGCCCGTGTCATAAGCCATTATGTTCACAAAATCAATGTATGGGGCAATGGCAGCCATATCGATGTATTCGCCTGAGGCCACAGTGGCAAGAGTGAGCTGAAGAGAATCTCCAAGTTCTTTACGCAAATCACGCATAAGGAGGGTGAAATTCTGGGTGTCTTCATCGCTGGAAGAGATGCCAGCATCGCTGCGAGTGGGGTATTCCCAGTCAATATCTATGCCATCAAGGTCATATTTATCCACAGCTTCACGGCATGAACGGCAGAACGAGGCTCTTTTTTGCGGGTCTGCAGCCATTTCGCTGAAATTGCCACTCCCCCACCCTCCAACTGAAAGCATCACCTTAAGCTCGGGATTGATTTTCTTGAGAGCTACCATCAATTCCAATCGTTCGGAATTGTCAATCCTGACTGAATCGAAAGAGTCTGCCACATGGCCAAAAGAGTAATTGATGTGAGTCATGTAATAAGGATTAGGCACCACATCACTCCATGAGGTCACATAAGCCACCACCACTTTAGAAGGCTCGGTTTCATTTACTGCCCGCATGCTCCAAAGCATGCAAGCTGTAAAAGCAACGATACAGTACAGGATAATCTTTCTCATTTTTCATCGGGTATTAAAGTTCCCTGCAAAGTTAGTAAAATTTACGGAAATTTTATAACTATCCAACCTGTTAGTTGAATTAAAAAATTAATAGAGCGGTTTAAGACCTTATTTCTTAAAAATAATTCTGAGAATGATTTGTTATATTAGAAGATAATTGTTAAATTTGCAGATAAGAAAAGTAAAAAGTACTAAAACTTAAGGTTATGGAAATGTACGATCCCAGGGCCGACATTGTGTTCCGTAAAATATTTGGTGAGCATAAGCACCTTTGCATGAGTCTGCTCAACGCACTTCTTCCATTGAAAGAAGAAGAACGCATAGTAGAGCTTGAGTACATGCCCTCAGATTTATTTCCACTCAACATTGACGGTAAAAATTCAATAGTCGATGTCAGGTGCCGGGACAAGTCAGGCCGCACTTTTATTGTTGAAATGCAAATGTACTGGACAGAGGCATTTCTGATGCGAGCGCTTTTTAATGCATCAAAAGCATTCGCTACTCAGGCAGAAAAGGGAAAACAATTTAAAGAGCTACAGCCAGTGTATTGTCTTTGTCTGCTAAATGAGAACATGCCCGATACCAAAGAGTATAAAGATGAATATCGGCACGTCTATATAATTAGACCCGAGAATCATAGCGAACTCACGATGGATGGAATGAAATTCGTTTTCATCGAACTTCTTAAGTTCCATACTCTTAACAAGGTGCATAAGAAACTGACCGACCTTTGGTTATCATTTCTCACTATGTTTGAAGATAACAAAGATAATATCATTCCAATAGAGCTTTCAGCAGACAAAGAAGTGAGCGAAGCCGTTGATTTCATAAAAGAGTTGAAACTCACTCCAGAGGAAAAGGCCCATTACGACAAGTTTTGGGACAATGTGTCATGTGAGCGTACACTGCTTTCGGAACGTTATGAAAAGGGCGTTTCGGATGGAGTTGAAAAAGAAAAAATAAAAATCGTTCAAAATTTGAAATCTCTTAATGTACCTCTTGAAGTAATAAAGCAAGCGACTGGCTTGACAACTGAAGAAATTTCAAAAATCTAATACGTAGTGATCAGCCTATCAGTTTCAGCAGCTTTTGTTCGGGAGCATAAGGGAAGAGGCTTTTTAAATGCTGGAATATGAGCTGGAAGGATTCTTCTGGTGAACAGTCGGCATGCAATTTGCCATAGAGGGTTTCGGGGGTGGAGTATCTGGCGATGCCCCAGCCATAGGGATTGCCATGACGATCTATATTGTATTCGAAGTCAGCTATGACTATACGTAATTGCATCATTAGCCGCGTAAGGATTGGCTCCAGGCTTATCTTTTCATTATCAGTTGCTGTGCCTGGCAGATCCTCTGACCTGCGTTTGCCTCGGCCTTTGGCGAAACCGAGCATCTGACGCAATTCTTTGATTGTAGCCGAGCCTTCGCCTTCGATGGCTTGCAGCACGATATCGTCAAGCACTGCAATATCTTCGTTATAAGCCAAAGGCTTACTGCGGCGGTAGTTCATCAAATCGGGCAGCCATTCCAGGCTTACATATCCTGCCTTTTTGTTGAATATCTTACCGTAGGCACAGTGTCCCTCCCTTATCACTGGTCCTTTCCATTCCCACGGGCCTTCCTCCTCATCTGAAAACCATAGGTGCCTCGGAGTCATCTCCTGAATTGAGAATCCAGGAATGCCACAAGGGAAGAATGGCAAGAAGCCCAGATCCAAGGCTCGCTGCTCCATGTCCATGGAAGATTGTATCAGTGAGATTTTCATCTTTGTCTGCCGCTGTTAAAATCTACATTTCACTTTGAATATTTCGTACCATAAAGGTATTGGGGAAGTAGGTATTTGCTATCCTATTAATCATTTACTTTTTATTAAAGTTTCTCTGTTTTGAAATACAAAGTTACGAATTATTTCCGAACATAAGCATCACTATCAATAGCTTTTGTCATGAGTACCAAAAGTTTTTTCAAAATTTATTACCTTGGCAAACGATTTAATAACCCCTTATACAATCGTTTACCACCTATGAGTAAAGAATAATTCCCATTCAGGAATAGTACATGTACAGGCTACACTTTCCGATTTATTTTCTCCACTTTAAGACTAAGTGCATTAAGACTAAGTGCACCTGTACAGTCTGAAAAAATTTTGTGTTTATACCAAAATTTTAGTATCTTTGCACTAAATATTAATATTATTTATTTTAATCACCAAAAACAAGGTTAAATTTAATTTTAATTATATTTATGGAGGAGATATATCAATATTCGGGACCAGAGCTGGTGAGGCGGCTGGGACAGCGATTTAAAGATTATCGCATGCGGGTACGCATGACCCAGCAGGAGGTGGCTCAAAGCGCAGACATCTCGGTGATGACAGTACACAAGCTCGAATCCGGTGCTGCACGAAATATCTCGCTTGACACATTGATACGTATGCTGCGCGCAATCCGATGCTTGGAGTTTTTTGAAGAACTTCTTCCCGAATTGCCGCCATCGCCTTATCTAATAAACCGTCAACAAAAACCCATGCAACGAATCCGCAAAAAACACAGTGATGGAGACGATTAAGGTCATTCTCTGGGGGCGCGAAGTGGGGCGCCTAATGTGGGATAGAAGGAAGAAGAACTCGTATTTCACTCTGAATCCTGATTTCAAGAAATCAGGATGGGACATTGCCCCCCCTGCTAATGCCGATAAATTCACCAAGAGCTGATTTGCCGATATTTGGGCAAGAAGGAAAGCTTTACCAATGCCTACCTACCTTCATTGCTGACTCATTGCCTGATTCATGGGGCAATGAGCTATTTGACTTGTGGAGAATACAAAATAAGCTGTCGGTTGCCGACGTGACACCATTGGAAAAACTATCCTTTATCGGAAAGCGCGGAATGGGTGCGTTGGAGTTTGAGCCAGTGATTGAGCGGAACCTGACAGCTGATAAAGTTGACATCAAAAGTCTTTATGAATTGGCACAAAAAAATCGCCATTGACCGTGAGAGTGCGGTAATTGGTCCAGATGAAGATTTGACTCTCAAGTCCTTGATTCAGGTAGGCACATCAGCCGGTGGCCGACAGCCTAAGGTTATTATAGCTATCAACCAAGAAAATGGCGAAATACGCTCAGGTCAAATATCAAATCTGAGGAATCATCGGTTTTGTATCTTGAAATTCGGTGATCCAAAAAGGAGTACAGCCGAGCTCGAAATGACATATTATCAGATGGCTCGAGAATGTGGCATCAACATGATGGATTCAGAGCTGAAAGCAATCGAGGGTTGCGCACATTTCATGACCGAACGTTTTGATAGGCGCAATGGAGAAAAGATGCACCTCCAGACCTTGGCTGCGCTGACTCATGAGGTGGACAGCTACGAAGGCTTGATTCTTGTATGTCGTAAGTTGGGCCTCACTGACCAAGAGATAAGTGAGGTGTACCGTCGGATGGTGTTCAACATTTTAGCCAACAACACTGATGATCACAATAAGAATTTCACATTCATAATGAATCAGCACGGCCAATGGTCCTTGGCTCCAGCTTATGATATGACATTCATTTTCGACCTTGGCGGCTACACAGCCAACATAGACCATTGTCTGAGAATGAGGGGCAAACTGCGTGGACATACCTATACCGACCTTATCGGCTTTGCTCATGACAATGGTATAAGAGGGGCCGAAGGGATAATTGCGGATGTGTCAAAAGCGTTACTTACATTTCGCGCCAAGGCAATAGCTAATGGAATCGCGCTGTCTTGGATTGGCCGAATAGAGCACTCCCTTAACCAAAACCTTAGGCGCATGGATCTTCTCCCAGCCAAAGATTTGGGATATTTCACTATCAATGGCCACCAAATAAGCAACCTCACCCTTGAGCCAGCCTACAAGGGTCATTACCATCTTACTGCGATGGTTGATGGCTCACCAGCACGATTTATCTTTACTAAGAAATATCCCGAATATCAACAAATCGATACTATCGGCATCGAAAACCTTCCCATCGATTTCTTAATCCAATGTATTCAGAATTTCTTGTTGTGACCTACTTACAACACCCATCTTTACCATTATCCTATGATTTTCAGCAGTTTTTGCTCTGAGGCATGGGGTTACCTATTGCACGTCAAAATTATTTATCACTTCCTGGGTTTCGTACCATAAAGGTATGGGGACGCCCTTCGAACATGTGTGATTCGCTGGTGGCCATGAACCCATGCTGGGCATAGAAGTTCTCCAGATATGATTGCGCATGGATTAGGAGTGGCACATCGGCACCCACCTTTTCGTCGTAAAGGCGCAAGCCTTCAGCAAACAACTCATGGCCCAGGCCTGTGCCTCGTTGGTCAGCTGCAAGCACCACTCTGCCTAAGCTTCCAAAGCCTTCTTTTTCCAAGCCTTTTGGAAGCACCCGAAGATAGGCAGCCAAGCAATCACCTTCGCGACCCATCAAATGCCAGCAATCTTGGTCTCGACCGTCAAGATCCTGATACACGCAATTTTGCTCAACGATAAAAACCTCTGAACGCAATCTCAATATCTCATAAAGCTCTTCCTTGCTGAGCTCATCATAGGTCTTTGTAATCCAATTTATCATTTTTACCTTAATTTTATGTTTTGGAAGTACAAAGTTACGAATAATTTTTGAACGCAGTATATTAAAAAACAAGGGGATGTGTCATAATTAACTTTTATCAAGGAACTCCGTAGGAGCATTCTATAT
>JAJBUG010000037.1 GCA_020860515.1 Bacteroidales bacterium
AGCGGATTGGGTTCGTGTCGAATCCCAGAAAGAGGTCTTGAAGGGTGTCCATTGCATTGATGTGATGAAGTTAGTAATCGCCAGCAAAGTTAGCGAAAATCTGCGGAATCAGCAAAGGGGATTTGCTTGTTTGAAACATTTTCGCTAAGTTTGCCGACAAGTAAGGATTTTTTTCATTTTCCATAACATAGGAATACGATTGCAGTCCGCGAGGACGATTTTCCATCTCATTTAGGTATGATAACAATTGGTTATGTTTCGGCACCCAGCACAGCGATGCGCAGGGTGTTTTTTTTGCCCGAGTTGTTAAACTTTGTTAATACGACAAAGAAAAGTGTAAATAAATTTGTTTACACCAAAAATTTGTTGTAACTTTGTGGTGTAAAACAAAAACAACAAGTTCAACCGACAAATCAGACAGACAATGAAAGCAATCAAGACGAAACAGGAACTTATGGACAAGATGGCAAAGGCAGGCATCTGCGCAGAGGAACTGCCTCTGACCGAAATCATCAGCCAGCACTTCACCGAAAAGTGCAGTCAGCCACGCTGCATCTTCTACGGAAAGAAGATGTACAGCGAATGCGGCGGCGACTGGCTCTACACATCAGGCATCAAGGAAACGGTCGTTTTCTTCCGCAACCACGGCATTCAGATTGCTTGACAACACTCAATCCTCTCTCCTTTCAACTTCCCACAATTCACAAACCAACAAAAACCAACAGATATGACAACCGAAGAAATCAGACAATCAGTAATCAATATGGGTGGCTTGACAACAGCCCAAGTGTGGGACAACCCCAGCAACCGCTACCACTACGGCGAGGTCGTAGTAGATGACGACATTCTCGATGAGGTGATGGCTGGCGACCCCGAATCCTACGAGCTTGAAGACCCCGAGGTAAGCGAGGCTTACGAAGTTATGAAAGGTGCGTTCTACACAGACTTCGCAGACTGCGAGAGCTTCCGCATCGTCCGCTACGATGTCAACGACACAACCATTGGCTACCTGCTAACCTACGAAGCATAATGGCAACGCTCACGAGCATCATCGACGGGGGTGTCTACAACGTCACCCCCTCAATCATCAACCCAGCCTGCTCCTACGGACAGCCAGTGTGGGAGGACGAGCTGGGCGTGGCAATCTGCCAAATGGGTATGGAGAAGGCCGCAGGCTACTCCCTGCAAATCGAGGATTGGGAGCAAATCTGCTTCGGCCTGCGCATCGCTCGGCAGAGGCAGGGGATAAGCATCCGCGACTTCGCCAAGCGGTGCGGAACGAACCTCATCACAATCCAGCGAATCGAAAAGGCGGTGTCCAAGCCTCGGCTCGACATCGTGTGCCGAATGGCAAGGCAGCTCGGCAAGCCATTGGCATTGCAGCACCTCGTTCCGCTGATTGGCACGGCTGCGAAATGATTTGCAGGTTTCGGGAATTATCCGTAACTTTGCAAACGATATGGTTGTCGCTTCCGACAAGGAGCCGCGGACACCAAGCCTCGGACTGCGAAGTTCGGGGCTTGTTTTTGGCTATAATCAGGCTTTGCAGACAATTTGCAGACAATTGCAGGCGACAGAAAACCGCAACCGATTGATTCAAAGGTCGATTGCGGTCTTTCTTGGTAGCCCCGCGGGGAATCGAACCCCGATCTAAGGTTTAGGAAACCTCTATTCTATCCGTTGAACTACAAGGCCTGGTCTTATTCGGATTGCAAAGTTACAAATTTTTATTGACAAATCGCCAAATGTGACCGTAAAAAATCCATCGCCAAATTTTAGCGATTAAAATTTGGCGATGGATTTCATGTGTCCTTGACTTTTATCCTACCAGTTCACGGCCCTTTTCAATGGCCTTTTCGTTGATGGGAATCAGATGGTGATGGCGCTCGGGGAGCGTCTTCTTCAGCCCTCGGATCACTGCGTCGGTCGAGAGCAGATTGCGGGCCTTAAGCAGGGCGCCGAGCAGCACCATGTTGTATGCCTTGCTATTGCCAAGCTCCAGGGTAGCATCCAATGCGTCCACTGGGATGATGGTGATATCCTTGCGCTCAGGCTGATGGTGAATGCCGCTTGGGTCGTAGATCAGGGTGCCACCGGGGCGCACCTTGCTCTCGAACTTATCCAAGCTCTGCTGATTGAGCAGCACGGCAGTGTCGTAGCTGTTGAGCACCGGGCTCGATATGGGCTGGTCGCTGAGGATTACAGTCACATTGGCAGTGCCGCCGCGCTGCTCAGGGCCGTAGGCAGGCATCCAAGTCACCTCAAGATTGTCCATAAGGCCGGCATAAGCCAAAATCTTGCCCATGGAGAGCACTCCTTGGCCTCCAAATCCGGCTATGATGATTTCTTCCTTCATATCACTAAATCACTAAATCACTTATTCACTCCATCAGTATCCTTGATGTCGCCCAATGGATACTTCTCAGTCATGTGCTCCTTAAGCCATTCGTTGGCCTTTTCGGGTGTCATCTTCCAGCCAGAAGGGCAGTTGGATACTACCTCTACGATCGAGGTTCCCTTCTTGGCCAATGCATTCTGGAAGGCCTTCTTCAGGGCAGCCTTAGTCTTGCGCACGCCTGCTGGGTTGTAAACCTGCTGGCGTGTCACATAGCATGTGCCATCGAGCTGAGCCAAAATGTCGGCAATCTTAATCGGAAAACCGTTGAGGTCGGCTCGGCGACCGTAGGGGGTGGTAGATGTCTTTTGGCCAATCAGGGTAGTGGGAGCCATCTGGCCGCCAGTCATGCCATAGATGGCATTGTTGATGAAAACGATTACAATGTTCTCGCCTCGGTTGGCAGCGTGGATTGTCTCAGCAGTGCCGATAGCGGCCAAGTCGCCATCGCCTTGGTATGTGAATACCACCTTGTCGGGATTCAATCGGCTGATAGCAGTAGCCACAGCTGTGGCGCGGCCATGGGCAGCCTCCACCCAGTCCACATCGATGTAATTATATGCGAACACTGAGCAGCCTACGGGCGAAATGCCGATGGTCTTGTCCTCAAGGCCAAGATCATCGATTACCTCAGCCACCAGCTTATGCACCACGCCATGGGCGCAGCCCGGGCAATAGTGGGTAATATTCTCGGTGAGCAGGCGCGGACGCTCGTACACCTTGTTTCCTTCTTTGATAATATCTTGTGTTGACATTGCAGTATCTGATTAGGTGTACAATTATTTGTTTTCTGCTTCGGGGAAATCCTTCTGGAAGGCAGCCTCCACCTCATCGGGCGTAGGCACGATGCCGCCCATGCGACCGAAGTGGTAAACCGGCACGCGGCCATCCACTGCCAGCTTCACATCCTCGATCATCTGGCCAGCATTCAGTTCAACGCAAAGCATGCCTTTCACCCGCTTGCTCAGCTCCTCGATTGCCTTGGTGGGGAATGGCCACAGAGTGATGGGGCGAATCAGGCCAATCTTGATGCCTCGGGCGCGCATCTCCTCGATTGCCTTGCGGCAGATGCGAGCCACGGTGCCGAAGGCTACGATCAGGTATTCAGCGTCGTCGCACATAAATTCCTCGTAGCGCACCTCGTTCTCTTCGATTTTCTTGTAGGTAGCTTGGAAGCGCTCGTTGTTCACCTCCATCTTGCTTGGGTCAAGCTCAAGCGAGGTGATTATGTTGCGCTGCTTGCGACCTCCCTTGCCGTTGGCAGCCCAGGGGCATTGCTGGCGCACTTCCTCGTCGGTGCGGCGGGGATGGTAAGGCGGCAGCACTACCTTCTCCATCATCTGGCCCACGATGCCGTCGGCAAGAATCATCACAGGATTGCAATATTTGAAAGCCAAATCCTTGGCCAAGCCTACGAAGTCGGCCATCTCCTGAACGCTGGCTGGCGAAAGCACGATCAGGCGGTAGTCGCCATGGCCGCCCCCCTTGGTAGCCTGGAAATAATCGGCTTGAGATGGCTGGATTGTGCCAAGGCCAGGACCGCCGCGCATTACATTCAGGATTACCGCCGGCAGCTCCGAAGCTGCAATATAGCTGATTCCCTCCATCTTTAGGCTAATGCCGGGGCTCGACGATGAGGTCATCACTGCCTTGCCCGAGGCAGCGCCTCCGTATATCATGTTGATAGCGGCTACTTCGCTTTCGGCTTGTAGTACCACCATTCCCGTTTTTTCCCAGGGCATCTCTGCCTCCAAGGTTTCGAGCACCTCGCTCTGCGGGGTGATGGGGTAGCCGAAGTAGCCGTCGTAACCGTAGCGAATGGCAGCGTGAGCGATGGCTTCGTTGCCTTTCATCAATCTTACTTCTTCGTCCATTTTCTTTGGGTTGTGTTTAATTTCTTTTTACGAGTAGATAGCAACTTAGTTTTAGGGATTAAGTCTTAAGGATTTAAGGGTTGTATTTTTAATCCTAAATCCCAAAACCCAAATCCTAAACTGTAATTCGGTAAACTTCGATGCAAGCATCTGGGCAAACCAGAGCGCACTGAGCGCATCCGATGCATGAATCGGGATGATTCATGAAAGCGAAATGATAGCCACGATCGTTAACTTCCTTGGGCTGCAGCAGCAGAGTGTCGGTGGGGCAGGCTACTACGCAGAGGTCGCAACCTTTGCAACGATTGATGTCGATGGTGACAGCGCCTTTTACTTTAGCCATAGTTGTTTGGTGTATGAAATTTTTATATGTCTACTGAGCTGTGATAATAATTTATTACGATTCAGTACACAAAAGTAGTGAAAATTTTTGACATACAATAACTTTAACTAAGGTTTAACGTTTGGCACATTTCTTCATAAAATGTGCCAAATCGTGGATTTATTAGCCAAATCGACTGATTTTTAGGGATTTGTAAGTTGTAGGCTTGATTTTATTAAGAATTGTCGCTAAATTTAGTGCGAAAATTTTTTAATTTTCTTTCATTTTGTAAGCCTGAAATACCGAAACTGTGTCTTTCGGAGCTGCCTATACTTTCACTTTGTTACCGCTCTACAGACTTATAGGACCAAATAAGGTAATATTTTGTAACCATCTTGAAATTCAACGAAGTTCCTTTCCAGGCTCAGAGGGCCTTAACCTCTGGGCTGGGTTTTAGAATGGGTAGCCGATGGCCAGGTGGAAGGCCAGGCTGGAGCCGAACGAGGTCATATTGTAATAGCCGCTCTTGCCAGTATCGTAGGGCGCATGGATGCCAATGCCAAGGTCGCCACGAAGCACAAGCATGCCAATGTCGAAGCGCAAACCCACGCCTGTGCCGGTGGCAAGGTCCTTGAAGAATGTCTTGCCCTGCAGCAAACCGCCTGGGCGTGCGTCATCTTTCTTCAGCAGCCACACATTTCCCGCATCCAAGAATATGGCACCATTGAGCGGCCCATAGATTGGGAATCGATACTCCACATTGGCCTCAAATTTGAACGTACCAGTCTGGTCGAAATACTGCCCCTTAGCATAAGGCACATGGTAACTGCCGGGGCCGATGCTGCGGGCTGTAAAGGCTCGCACCGAGTTGGCTCCGCCGCAGTAGAACTGCTCAGCGTATGGTACCTGGCTGCTATTGCCATAGGCATGGGCTGCACCCACAGCCACGCGGCTCACCAGCCACTGGTTAGTGCGCCCCAGGCGATGGCCCCACACTATCTGCGTGCTCCCCTTCACGAATTGCGAGAAAGGAGTGCCAAACAGATTCATTTCGCCAGTCTTCTTGCCAGCCAAGCGATAAATCGCCCACACCACATTACCTGCCTCCTGCACCGTAAAGGTCCAGTTGAAGGTGTTGCTGTAATCGATATCCATGTTGTAGGTGAAGGTATAGATCATCTGTGGTATGAACTGGCTTTGGAAGCTGAGCGCAATAGCCTGGTTAGCTGCCATGATCGAATCAAAGGCCTCGGTGGTGTGCATCAGGTTGGTGTAGGTGAACTTGAGCGGTGTCCACGAGTTCGACACGTATTTCGATGGGAACCAGTCATAGCTAATCGAAGTGTTGAATTGCGCCATCTTGAAATAGTGCGGACGGTTGAGCAGGTCAGCATTAAGCGTAAGACGAGTGTAATTTACATAACGCCGCTTGCCCTTCATAAACTTGGGCGCAAGCAATCGCGGGAAATACAGCGATCCCGTAAGGCCCACCTCGTAGCTGTTGAATAGGCTGCTCGAGTTATGGCCAGTCTGCCACTCATAGCTTCCGGTGAGGGTCACATTAAGTTGCTCGCCGCCGCCGAACACGTTGTGGTTGGTTACGCCCACTGCGAGTCCCGGACCAAGGTAGCTGTTGCTCTTCGACGACACATTGCCTTCGAGCGACACCTCAAGCGGCATGTCGAATGTAGCCGCCATGTTGATGTTGACGGTTGGCTCCTTGGCTGTAGTGTCGGGCACAGCCTCGATATTGAGACCCTCGAATATTCCAAGGCGCGACAGATAGCTCTGAGTATTGTTGATGTCGCGCTGGCTTATCCACTTGCCTGGCCGGAAGGTCACATTGTCCTCGATTGTGGCAGTGCGCAGGCGCGAGGGCTTGTATTGCACCAGCGTGAGCCGCTTCAGCTCGATGGTGTCAGGCTCGCCACCGCCTGCATGGCGGTACACATCCATCGTGACCTTGCCAGTGCGATAGCGCTGCAGGGCGTACTTGGGGGTATTGGATGCCAGGTCGAGATGAATGTCAATGCGCTGGCGAGTATAAAAGCTGTCGGCTAAGTATTCGATGTACTCGGGGCGGAAGAAATAGTAGCCGCGATTGCGCACGCCGTTGCTGATGCGGGTGCGGGCAGCGCTGAGCGAGTCCATGCAGAATCTTACGCCCGGCTTCAGATAACTGTCAAGCTGGGCCATGGAGTCGATCACATGAATCAGGTGCGTGGAATCGGGAATCATCTTCACTGAGTCGATTAGATACTCAGGCCCCGGGTGCACGGTGTAGAGAATCGATGCTTTTTTGTGATTCTTCTTAGATTCCACCAATTCATAATTGGCCACGCCTCGGAAATAGCCGTTGTTGGCCATGATTTGGTCGAGCATTTTCACTCGCTGTTGCGGGCGCACATCGCTAACGAGCACTGGCTCCTGCACCATGTTATCGTACCAGCGGCGCTTCCAGCCTTTGGTGGAATCGGTCACATTCCAGTTGTTATATACCCAAAGGCCCACAGGGAACAGGTGCCACATCTTCTTGTTAGGTGCCACATCCACAGCGGCTGTAAGCACCTCCTTCATGCTGCGCGAAAGCTTAGTGGTGTCGCTATAATTCACCACATCCACGCCTTTCAGGCCAGTATAGAGGTATTCGCCCTCGGGAATTCGCCGAGTGGTGGAGCAGGCAGCCATTATGAGCAGAATGGTGGCAACCGCAAAGATTGATAATATGTGGGGCCAGCGGTTCATCAGATAATTTTCTTGTATTTGGCAGGTCGCAGGAATCGAGGCAGTATCTGCACAAGTCGGTTGACCTTGCGGCGGTACACGAAGCCTACGCCCGTCTTGGTGATTTCGCCCTCAAGGATGCTCTCGTAGCCGGTGTGGCGGAAGAGCTTGAGCAGCATGGTGCGTTGCTCGTTGAGGAAGTATTCGATGGCTATGTCGTTGACAAGGTTCTCCGACAGATTCTCGTCGGCATTGCTGTCGGTAGTGTAGTTGCCGCCTACCACGATTTTCATGCGATCGTTGAGCAGGCTCTTCGACACCTGATAGCTATAGCTCATTGCCGACGATGTGGTGCCATTGTTGGTCTGGTTGTATTGGTCGATTCCGAACGATAGATCCACTCCCTTGATGTTCTGTGCAGCCCAGTTGTTGACTTGGCTTTCGAGGAACGAGAATAGCGGGTTGGCTCCGATGTTGGCAGTAGCCTTAGAGCCTGGCCCGGTATATACGTTGTATAGCAGCAGGTTCATCGCCTGATTGGCTCGCTGGTCGGCGCTCATGGTTTGCAGCTCGTTGGCTATGGTGATATCATCGGGAGTCTCGAGGTCGAATTTCACATCCATCTGCTCGAGGGTGCCAGTGATACCAAGCAAGATGTCGAATGTCACCATGCGCGAGTTGCCGCTTGTCGTCACGTTGGTCTTTGTCACATCGGTTGCATGCACGTTGAGGGTGGGGTTGAGCATGTCGCCGTTGAAAGCTATGTAGGAACCCTGGTCGAAGGTGAACTCTTTCTCCTGGCCAATCACAGGGATGGTGTATCGGGCCATGCCCTCGTTGATATTGATGCGTCCGGTCACGCGCGGATCGCTGAGAGGGGTCATCGACAGTGTGAGGCTGCCCTCGGGCATCACCTGCACCTTGTCGCGCGAACTCGACGACAGGTCCACATTAATTGTGGTGGCATTCTGGATTGTGAGGTTGGCATCGAGCAGGAGTATCATTCCCGATTCTGCGATTGTGTCGGCCAATGCCACTTGGTCAGGATTCTCGAAGTTGACAAAATGCACCATGTCGCTGTCCTGGGTGCTTTGGATGGTGGCAGCGGCATCTGTCATCACGTAGGTCACATTGGTGCCTGATAGCACCGTGATATTTGTGTTTACGGCCATGAATCGCATGTTGCCTTTGGCCGTTGCATCCATTGTGATGTAGGCTTTGCCGTAGATTTCGGCGCTCTTGGCAGCCTTGGTGGTGTTGACCAGCATCATGTTATTGGCCTTCATTGATAGGTCGATCTTCGGATCAGCGAACGACGACATATCCACCGTGCCATTTATCGCCAGCGGATTTTCATTGGTGCCATAGATGCTGAAGTCCTTGAATGTAATTAGGTTGTTGACCACTGGGATGTCGGCATCCGAGAATTTGTAGGCAGTGTTGGTCATGTAGAGCTTCACTGAGGCATTGTCGAAGTCGATGTTGCCATTGAGCAGAGGCTGGACCATGTCGCCGCTTACGCACATTTTTCCGTTGAGGGTGCCCGAGAGGGTGGCCACATTTGGCGGCAAGAATGGGTTGGCGATTGACAGCGGGAATGTGATCAGCTGCAAGTCGAGATCGAATGGCGATGTCTTGGTGCTGTCGTTGAGCACCCCGTTGAGGGTCATGGCTTGCTTGCCATCTACCAGCAAGTCAACGTCGGCGCGCACCATGCCTTGGGTGTTGGTGGCCACATTCAGGTCAGTCTTGAAGGTGCCTACGCGCTGGCGGTCGTATTTGAAGTCGGCCAGTGTCATGTCGCCTTGGGCGTTTATGTTGTCGCCGCCATCCCACTGCACCTTCAGGTCAGCCGACAGATTGCCCTGGATTGGGGGCGCCCAGGGGTTGATTACAATCCAGTCGCTCAGAGCTACATCCTTGAGCTGCAGGATAATGTCGTCGGCTGAAGTAAGCGAGGTATCGTTATGTCGGGTATAAAGGTTTAATTCCGAGGTGCTGTCCTTGCTCCTCATTTTCAGGTTGGCGTCAATGTGGCGGTGCGGCACTTCGTAGCTGATATAATTGTCGAAATTGACAGTCCAATTCTTATAGCCAATGATTGGGTTGAGGGGGAATATGCGCATGTTGAGGGTGCTGTCGGCAGCGCTTACCATGGCGCCGATGTCGAATCCCGTTTGGCCTTGGATATTCTGCTGCTGGCCGCGCAGGGCCACCTGATTGGTGTTGATCAGGCCGTCGATGCGGATGTGGGCAAAGTCGTCGAGCGTGCCAGGCGCATTGTCGGCTTTTACGATTAGCTGCATCTTGTCCTGCTTCTGCGTGAGCTTCATGCCTATGGTGTCGAGCGTGGTTGTGCCTGTGGTAAATCCGATGCACCGGCCCATTACGCTCATGGCCGAATCGTTGGCTATCTTCATCCTCAGGCTTTGGATTGACATTTTGCTGTCGGTGAGCACATCGTTGATCATATTGTCGCTGCCAGCGGTCAGGAATAGGTCGAATCGCGGCAGGGCCTTCTGAATTGTGTCGGGTGATAGTTTCCATGCTGAGAGTTGCTCGTCGAGGAGGCTGGTAATCATATCGGCTTTCACGATAAGGTTGCTGATGCCGCAGTCGATATCGAGGTTGGCATTGAGGTCGCGGTTTGTGATGGTGAGATGAGTTAGAGAGTCGGTAGCGTCGAAGTTGGCCTTCACGTCCGACAGGGAGATTGCGCCAGTCTGGTGGGTGTACATCAGGTCGCGCAGGTCAATCTCAGCGTTGATCGAACTTTTGGCCATGTCCACTTTGGCATCGCCAGTCATATATACTGTCACCACGGCTGGCTCAGTTGAGAGCTTGAGGTTGTAGAGGTCGATATTCCGGCCATTGATGGCCAGATCCCAGTCGTATTCCTGGCCGCTGAGGTTGCCCGATGCCACAATGTCGAGATCCAGGTCTTTGTTGTCGCTTTCGAGGTGCACGTCGGCTTTGCCCTCGTCGATGGCGGCAAGGAGACTTACGTTCTTATATGGCTCTTTGTTGTATTCCACCGAGATTACGTCGGCGCGGGCGCTGAGGGTGGTTTTGTCGTTGAACACATCGAAGCCTTGGCCCTTGGCCTCGATGTCAGCGGTAAGTTTGCCGATGCCCATGTCCTTGACGAAGGCATCCACGGGGAAGTCCACAGTCTTTAGGCTGAGGTCGTAGCCCTCTGCCTTGGCTCGGTAGCTGGCGTCGAGGGCCAGGTTGCCGCCCAGCTTTGTTTCGGCTTTGAGGTTGCCGTCGATGTCGCCCTTGACCATGGTTACTTGGCCATCGAGGGTCATAGGGGGTATGGTAAGTTCGCTGCCAGTGAGCACTGACTTCAGGATGCTATTGATGTCAATAATGTCGCCGTGAAGCTTCACGGTGGCATCGGGCCCTTCTTCGCTAAAGGCGTTGAGGATATCGCCGCTGCCCTTGAGATTGACCATGCCATTGAGCTGCAGGGCAAATTCTCGCAAATCGATGGCTCCGGCTGTGCCAGCCAGGTCTACGCCCAGTTTGGCATCGGTGTTGTCGGGGAGGAATGATAGGTAGCCATCGAAAAGCGGGAACATTTTCTTAAGGTCGGGGATGCCAGTATTGCCGCTGGCATTGAGCTGCAGCGGCAGGTCGGGGTCGGTGAGCAAGTCGCCCACGCCAAGCATTCCGTTGGCTTTGAGGTGAGTGCTTTCGGTGGCCACGTCGAAGTCGGTGAAGAACATCGCAGTGGAGTCCATCGAGAATGTGCCGTTGGCCTCCAGCTCTACGCCGCAGCGCTCCACTCCGCTTAGGGTTATGGGCAGACGCAGGGTGGTCTCTTGATTGTAAAAATCTACTACGGTGATATCCATGTCAGTAGCTTGGATATAGCTGAAGTCGAGACCCGGCTGAGGCTCCCAGCCCTTGATGGTGTAGAGGCCTTCGCTGTTGGCAAAATGGATGGTGTCGAGCGACACTGTCCATGGCTTGGCCGTGGGGTCACTGGTAGTGGGGGGCAGGGGATTGTCGGCTATCTGTTGCTCGTTGCAAGCGATATATGAGGCGTTAAGGCGATCACCGTTGAAAGTCTTGACTTTTACCTGCTGGGCTTGCAGGTCAACTAAGATGTCACTAACTTGAGCAGTCGCGAGATGCACGCCCAGCGAGTCCATCGTGGGCACCATCTTCATGTAGTAGGTGAAATCCTTCAGTTTCAGGTCGGGCACCGTGATGCGCATTGTGGTAGTGGTGTCGGCTGGGGTAGGGGGAGTGTTGGCAGTGTCGGGCCGGCTGATCAGGGCCACTTTGCCGCCAATGATGTTGGCATGGGCCAGATTGATGTGGAGCTTGGGCAGCTCCACCTTGGCTGGGGCTACATGCAGAGTGTCGGCTCGGATGACCATCATCATCAGCGAGTCGGCGTTGTTGAGTTGGAATCGAGCTTTGTTGAGCATCAGGTTGCGCACATTCACATCGCCAGCGAAGAGGGGTGCCAGCTCCACATCGGCCTCGATGCGGCTGGCCTTGAGCATAGTGTCGCCTTGCTGCACCAGGTACATATCCTCAATAGTAAGGTCGAGAGGGAATCTTAGGCGAAGCGAAGCTATGTCGGCCTCAACGCCGGGGTGCGAATTGAGCACATGCAGCAGCCCGGCACGCAGTTTGTCCTGCCCCCACGAGGAATACAGTGTGAGCAGGATGCCCAGAGCCAAAAGCACGATGCCAAGGATTACCCAACCGCAAACGCGCAACGAAGCTAATGCCCAATTCCGATGTTTCACTTCAAATAGTTGAAAGTAGTGTCAAAAAAGTCGAAATAGTTCTCTGTTAAAATAGTTGAAATCTCACACTAATAAACAAGAAAAAATCGATTTTAGTTTATCCCCACTCAAAAATATAGAAAATCCGCCCAAATCCCTCTACAAATACTATGATAAAAATCCTAATTTATGATTGACGATTTTCAGAAAAAATTTCTTACCTTTGCGGAAGCGTTGTAATTCTAAACCAAATTTCATCATTTTATGGCAAAAGAAGAATCGTTCTTACCAAAAGCAGGAGGGTATCACAATCTGATTACCTTCAAGAAAGCAGAATGTATTTATCATATTACGTATCATTTTGCTTATAGATTCCTAAGTAACAAAGATCGTACTATTGATCAAATGGTGCAAGCTGCTCGAAGTGGCAAACAAAATATCGTAGAGGGATCAGTGGATTCTGCCACTTCTAAAGAAATGGAAATTCGTCTTACAAATGTGGCTCGGGGCAGTCTGCAAGAATTGTTGCAGGATTATAGAGATTACCTTGGTAAAAAACAACTCGAAGAATGGGCCATCGATGACGAACGTCGCCAACGCACAAAGAGGCTTTGCCGACAACACAATGATGTGGCTTTTTTATGAATCGCATCAACCAACGCAGTGATGAAGCCATAGCCAACATAGCTATAACTTTGCTATGTCAGATAGATTATCTTTTGGAACGGCAGATTAAGAGATTAGAGGCAGATTTCCTCAAATACGGCGGCATAAAAGAGCAAATGTATCGCGCTCGCCAAGAATATCGCAATCGCCATCAGGCCACTGGGACGCCCACGACACCCGGGACACCCGGGACACCCGGGACACCCGGGACACCCGGGACATCCGGGACACCCGGGACATCCGGGACGCCCGGGACACCCGGGACACCCGGGACACCCGGGACACCCGGGACGCTTGGCCCCATCTGATACCGTCCTGGTAGTCCCGTCCGTCCCGGTAGTCCCGTCCGTCCCGGTAGGTCCCGTCCGTCCCGGTAGGTCTCGTCCGTCCTGGTAGTCCCGTCCGTCCCGGCAGTCCCGTCCGTCCCGTCCGTCCCGGTAGGTCCCGTCCGTCCCGGTAGGTCCCGTCCGTCCCGGCAGTCCCGTCCGTCCTGGTAAGTCCCGTCCGTCCCGGGCAATTACCTATATCCCTACCCTCAGAAAAATCGGCAAGTACAAAATTTAGGGTTTAAAATCCCCTTAAACCATTAAATTCCTATAAATTAACTCATACTCCCCTCCTCTCAGCCGTGGCAAAATCGACAACTTTCCCCTCATAATCACCCAAAATTGTAGATAACTTTTTCGCGCCAGGAGAGAATTTTTAGTTAAAACAGTTGTGAAATCTTCAAAATTTCCCTATCTTTGCAAGGCATTTTTGCCCTCAGAGACCCCTTAGGGCCTTGGGCGGGATGCAACTTTTTACATATCAAGGCGTTTACACACGCTTTGTTCTTGACGTTCGTAATCCGGAAAATTATTGAATATGTCTAGGGACTTAGCAACGGTAGATGCCCGGTGGAGGTTATGTACATTGCCTCCCTCACTCTTGTCGCAAGATAAGAGTGAGGTTTTGTATCAATACCTCACACGTGGGTTTCTGAAGTTGCTCGTTCTGGACATAGGGCAGTTTCCGGAGCCTCGAACGTGGAACGAGCAAGGTAAGATACCCACGTTTTGTGTGTAAGAGGCTTAAAACCAAATAGCTATCACTTCCGAGATAGGGTGTCTTTCGGAGCATTCAATAAGATTACCGACGAATTATCGCGTAATCACCTTAAATGCCCATGGCAAAGAAAACTGCTTCTGAAAAGACCGATAAACCAAAAAGAGCTTCCAAAAAGAAAGAGGTAACACTTAGATTAGAGGATGTGCTGATGAATTGCCGCAATATCATGCGTGGCAAAGCATCTATGACTGTTAGGCGCGATATTATTCTCACATTAGTTTTCCTGAAATTTTTAGACCAACGTTTTCAAGAACAAAGAGAAAAGATTATCTCCCAGTATAAGGATCAACCTAAATTTCTTAATTTAGTGATGGAGCGTGAAAACGCTTATCAGCAAGAGGGCGTATCTTATCTTGAAACTGATTGTCGATGGGATACCATATTAATGCTTGATGGGGCCACCCGAGCACTTGACCTTGATAATATCATTAATAAGCTCAATCAGGATGACAGATTGAGAGGAGCCCTTCCTGCAAAAATCTTTACTGACTCAAAGATAGAATCCAATGTTATCAAGCAATTGGCAGAAGAAATAGATAAAATTGGAGATTATCGGTTCACGGAAAAAGACCTTATAGGTCGTGTATATGAATATTTCCTACAAGCATTTTCGATAAATGCAGATAAGGAGGAAGGTGAATTTTATACCCCCCATAGCATAGTAGAGACTATAGCATCATTAATTGAACCTTATAATGGCATTATTTATGATCCATGTTGTGGGTCAGGTGGAATGTTTGTGCAATCGGCTAAATTCATAGCCTCCCACAATGGAGATACCAAAAAAATAACAGTTTATGGTCAAGAAAGCAATCCTGACACTTATCGATTGGCCAAAATGAATCTTGCAATTCGTGGCATAAGTTATAATCTGGGTGAGGAGCCAGCATCTACATTCACATCTGAAAAACACAAAGATCTTAAGGCCGATTACATAATGGCCAATCCGCCGTTCAACCTTAAGAAGTGGCGAGGAGAGGGAGAACTGACTACTGATCGCAGATGGGCCGGCTATGGGGTGCCTCCGGTAAGCAATGCTAATTATGCGTGGATTCTTCACATGCTCTACCATCTGAATCCATCGCGTGGGATTGCTGGCTTTCTGTTGGCAAATGGTGCATTGGGAGATCCAGATACGGTGGAAATCCGACAGCGCCTTATAGAAAATGATAAGATTGAGGCCATCATCGTGTTGCCACGAGAGATGTTCTATTCAACTGATATTTCTGTGACTCTTTGGATTTTGAATAATAATAAGCGAGGAGGCACATGGCATGATCGCCAATTGCGTGATCGCACAGGTGAGGTGCTTTTTGTGGATTTGCGAACATGGAATCAGAATATCTATGAAAAGAAATATGTGCAATTAGTGCCAGAGCAGATTCAACAGTTGGTGAGAATCTACCAGAAATGGCAATCAATCGATACAAAGCCCAATCAGTTTGCCCAACCAGAATTATATCGTTCGGTTTCTATTGATGAGATAGAAACTAATGGATGGAGTCTTGTGCCAAGCAGGTATATTGAGTTTGTAGATCGAGATACCAATCTTGATTATGAGGCTATTCTTGCCAAGGCGTCTGAAAAAACATCGGAACTCATTTCTCGTCAGCAAAAGAATCAAGACGCTCTAAGCAAAGCTTTTGCTGCTCTTGGATATAAAGCATAAAGACTATGGAAAATCTAATCAACCTCAAAAATCTTCTGAACAAAGCACCAAGGGTGCATCTGGGAGAGATTATAGAAGAATGTGATTTTAGAAACACAGAAGGATTATATTCTACTGACAATGTTAGAGGCATTAGTAATCTCAAGTCGATCATACCTACAAAAGCAGATATGACCGGTGTAAGCTTATCCCCATATAAAATATTACCACCAAAAGCATTTTGTTATGTTACGGTAACATCAAGAAATGGAGGAAAGATATCGTTGGCCATGAATGATACCGAAGAAAATTTTATTTTTTCTTCTTCTTACATAACATTTAAGGTTAGGGAAGAAAATAAAATAGAACCTAAATACCTCAATTTAATTTTGAATCGTAGTGAGTTTGATAGATATTCTCGATTCAATTCATGGGGCAGTGCACGAGAAACATTTGATTGGGAAGAAATGCAGCGTGTTGAGATTCCTCTCCCATCAATTGAGACCCAGAGAAAATTGGTAGCAGTATATGAGGGATTGCGTGAAATGGCAGAGCAAAATGAGGCTTTGCTTGAACCACTCTCTGAGGCCTGTCATGCCTATATTGTGGATTGTAAAGAGAAATATTACATGGTAAAACTTGGTGATTATATAAATGAATACAACGAAACAAATTCATCAAATAAAATAAAAAAAGTAAAAAGTGTCTCGGTGTATAAAGATTTACGAGATACTAATGCTAAAGTTAATAAAGAAGAATTGAGAGGGTATAAAATTCTGCCAAGTGGATGGATTTCTTATGTTCAAACAACAAAAAAATGAAAAATGTTTCGCTTGTGCTTTGAATATGTATGATGAGCCTTGTGTTGTAACATCTGTAAACAAAGTCATAGGAACAAAAAATCCAACGATCCTTGCAAATACCTATTTGTATCTTTTCTTAAATAGAAAGGAATTTGATAGATATGCTATTTTCAATTCTTGGGGAAGTGCCAGAGAAGTTTTTTCCTATGAAGATTTTGTAAATGTCAAAATTCCCCTGCCTCCAATAGAAGTTCAAGAAGCAATTGTGGCTCTTTATCGTTGTGCTCAAGAAGCCAAGACGATTGCCAAAGAAGTACGCCTGTTGATGAAAGAAATTTGTCCAGCCTTAATCCAAAAAGCAGCTAATAGTTTATGAGTAAGAAATCAAAATATCTGGAAAGCGATTACGAGGAAGCCTTTATGGATTCACTCGAAGATAATGGGTGGATAAGAACCAATGCATTGACTTTGCCAAGAAAAGAAACAGAGGCATTATTGGAGGCAGATTTGCGTGAAAATCTTCAATCTCGTTATCCTGATTTCGCCGACAATGAGATTGACAGACTAATAGCTGGATTAAGACTGATTGATAAGGGAAAACTATACCTTACTTTGCGAGAGACATTTGTAACGTATCGGGATGGCATAACTTTTAGTCGTGACGACCAATCTTTACCAGACCTCCATGTAAAATACATTGATTTTGATAAGGTAAAGGGCAATAAATTCCGGGTAGTACAGCAGTTGACAATGATTGAAGGAAAAGAAAATCGTAGGCCTGATGTAATGCTCTACATTAATGGCATACCTGTATGCATCATAGAATTGAAAAATCCGGCTGACCCTGATGCCGATATTTATAAGGCATGGGAGCAAATCCATAAGCGTTATCGCAGAGATATCCCATCATTGATGAAGTATTGTGCCTTATCATGTATTTCTGATGGATCTAACACTCGGCTTGGTACCACATATTCACAATATGAGCATTATTATGCATGGAAAAAAGTCCATAATGAGGATGTAGCAGCCAAAGGGATAGGGGAGATGCAAACTCTTATTAAAGGTGCCTACGCTCCTGGTCGACTATTGACCATTCTTCGTGATTTCGTATATTTCCCTGATATTATAGAAAACACCGATAAAGAGGTAGAGATAGTGTGTCGGTACCCCCAGTTTTTTGCTACCGAGCGCCTTTTTACTAATGTGTTGGCTCACATGAAAATTCATAAGGGAGCTGATGGCAAGGGTGGTACTTATTTTGGCGCAACTGGTTGTGGTAAGACCTACACCATGCTTTTCTTGGCTCGACAATTGGGTTTAAGAGCAAAGGATAAAATTGGTTCACCTACCATCTTAATTATTGTTGACCGAGAAGATTTGCAGACACAGGCATCCAAGCTCTTTTGTGAGTCAAAGGATTTCCTGTGTGATAGCAGTGTGCGCCAGATAGAAAGCCGTGAAGATTTGCGTAACGAATTATCGTTACGTAAGAGCGGAGGTATCTATATCATCACGATTCAGAAATTCTGTGAAGAAATAGGATTTCTGAATGATCGGGCCAACATTATATGTTTCAGTGACGAGGCACATCGCACCCAGGCTAACACGGGCAGCAAGTTGAAAATTGTAGATGGTACGGCAAAGAAGTATGAGGAAGAAGCGAATATTGCAGCAAAGGATGAGAAAGTAGGTGCTTTCTTTACCTATACGTTTGCTTATTATCTGCGTGAGGCTTTCCCGAATGCAACATTTGTGGGATTCACAGGTACCCCGATTGATGAGACTATTCATGTATTTGGCAAGGTAGTAGATAGTTATACCATGCGTCAAGCCGTAGAAGATGGCATCACCGTTGAACTCAAATATGAGCCACGTCTTGCACGCATCGAAATTGATCAGAGCCGAATCAAGGCCATAGAAGATTACTATAAGAAATGTGCTGAGGAGGGAGTAAGTCAAGAGAAGATAGAAAAGAGTAAGAAAGCTATGGCATCGCTCAATGTGATTCTTGGCGATGAAGGAAGATTAGAGCGTCTTGCCATGGACATCGTTACTCATTATGAGGCTTTTACTGCCAATTCTCCTGATGTGGTGCAAAAGGCTATGATTGTATGTTCAGATCGAAAGATCGCTTTCCGCCTTTTCAATAAGATCACAGCGTTAAGACCTGAGTGGCTTGAACCCATGCGAGTGGATGACGAGTCAAAATTTGTAACTCCTGAGGAAAAAGCAGAATTGCAAAGCTTTGAACAGTTGCCTATGATCAATCTTGTGGCCACACGTGGGGCCAATGACGATCCTGATATGTATGCTGCCCTTGGTGGTAAGGCTCATCGTCAAATGTTGGCTGACCAATTCAAAAGGGATAAGTCGCATTTCAAAATTGCCATTGTGGTAGATATGTGGATTACAGGATTTGATGTGCCATCACTAACTGTGCTCTATAATGATAAACCATTGCAAAAGCATACATTAATACAGACCATTTCGCGAGTCAATCGCAAATATCCAGGCAAAGAATTTGGATTGATTGTGGATTACATAGGGATCCGCGACAATATGTTGCAAGCCTTGAAGAAATATGGAGGTGACGGAGGCACATCGATTGATGACCTGGAGGCCTCCTATGAAGTGTTTAAAACACTTCTTTAGCTGAGATTAAAGCTGATTTCAAGGATTATGATTTTAATCGTTTTTTTGATGGCTCACCAATGGATCGCCTTATGGCTTTGCGTGAGGCTTCTGAGTTTGTGTTAGCTCAGATTAACCCTGAGGGTTCCAAGAAAACGTCTTTCAAATCTTTGTTTATTGGAAAGGTACGCCGATTGAAAGCTGCCTATGATATTTGTCAGCCAGCAGGCAGATTGAACACTGATGAAAATGCATGGGCTCAGTTGTTCATGTCGGTAAGATCCCTAATCATAAAGATGACTGATAGTGGCCTCAGTGTTGAAACTATGAATAAAGAAGTAGAAGCAATGGTGAGCGGAGCCATAAGATGCACAGGGGTAGAAACGCTTCTCAATGCTCAAAGCGCTGAAGATATATTCGGTGATGCTATTATGGAGGAATTGGAGCATGTGAAAGAACCAAACACTCGATTCCAACTTTTGGTAAAGCTTTTGAAAAAGGCCATCAAAGAGTATGGTACTGTGAATAAGATCAAGGAGCAAGAGTTCTTGACCTTATTGGCTCAGGTGGTAGATGATTATAATCATAGGGATGATTTGCAGTTTGCCAATGAGGTGGCAGAAGATACTGTAAACGCGATCGGAGAAGTGGTAGAGAAAAAAGTAAATTCTTGTATTGATCGACTAAAAGAACTCTTTGCCCAATTGAAAAAAGATAGAGTAGAGTTTCGTGACCTTGGAATTACATTTGAGGAAAAGGCATTCTATGACATCTTAGTGGCAGTTCGTGATGAGCATGGATTTGAATATTCGCAAGACAAATGCATAGACTTGGCTCACAAAATCAATGAGGTCATTGCTCAGAAGAGCCTTGATGCTGACTGGCTCAACAATAAAAACATTCGAGCCAGCCTTGACATTGCTTTGCTTGAACTGCTCTATAACAATGGCTATCCTCCAGAGTGGAGTGAAGATGTGTTCACAAAGGTAATGGCACAAGTCGAAAACTTCAAGAAGCACCAATAAGAGGTGAGAAATTTGATACCCTCAACTATGACTATGGAACAAGAGCCTTGATTTGGGAGAGGAAATGCACGAGTGCCGGGATCGCACATGCATTCAAAGAGGCTTGGGGTGATATAAGCACCATAGTAGTGGTCGCGTAGCTGCTTTAGGCTGGGGGGTATGGCTTGGGGCTAAAGAAAGATTATGCCCAGGGCGTGGCATCAGTTCCCAAAAGCCTTCGTTGGTCATGTGGTAAAATGGTGTAGCGAAGGCTGGATTGAATGGACTGCTCGATGGCACATGCAGACGCCATTGCGCCTCGAAGGCGCGCTTCATCTGCTCGGTGAGTGGCACGAAGCAATTGGTGATTGCGTCGCGCTCAATTTCGGCCATTACGGCGAGCAGGAGGATTGGCTTATGGGGCGCTACTGCGCCTTTATGTTTGTTGCAGTTGAGCCGCCGCATCGCAGCTATCCAATCAAATACCGAAGGGTAGTATCCCCAGTCGGGGTCTGGGTTGGCTATGGAGCCAAATCGTGGGTGGATTCTACTCAATTCTTAAGCAACCGATTGGCACTACATATACCCCGTCGGGGCGTTGGTAGGCGTGTGGCCCAGCTCCGATTAAGACCATCTTGAATGATGGCATTTTCATTCGGAGGATTGTGGAAGATTCATTCTGTTATTTTGTATTTTTGTGGGTGTTTTTGTCTGCCTCGCACAGTGAGTGGTTAGTGCAGATGGTTGAGGATCCAGGAGAGGTGGTTGCGCTCGGTTTGTTCGCTGGCCCAATGCTCATTGATGGGTGTAATCAAAGATTCCTTAGGGCAAGTCAATATATTCCATACGCCATAGGAGGTGGTGGGCGGACATGTATTGTCGTTGTAGCCCCATGTCATAAAGGTGGGGCATTTTACATGCCGAGCAAAATTCACCACATCATATAGAGCCATGGTGTGAAGCGTAGCCGGAGTATACTCCACTTTGGAATTGCAGAAATGAGGATATCCGCCAGTGCGGCCAGGTTCGCTGTAAGCACCCATATCAGCAAGGGCAGGGTGGTTAACCACGCACTGAGTAACACGAGGGTCAAGAGCTGCGCAGACTATCGACAAGGCTCCCCCTTGGCTTCCGCCCTGCACTATGCAATTCTCACCATCCCACTCAGGCAGTGAACATAAAAAATCTATGCAACGCACCAACCCAGCATAGACATGCCTCATGTAATATCGGTCGGGGTTCTCTATGCCATTTTCCAAATAGCCGCAATTGCGTCCATTGAAGGCATTTGAAATATCCTTAAAGGTGCTCTCTGGCAACCTTGGGTCGAGCCCATGAATTTCAATTTCAAAGCGAATCATGCCATTATCAGCATAGTAGCGGTGACGCAAAGGCTCTTTTATAGTTTTAATTCCAGCTCCTGGTGGGCACAGCACCACTGGACATTTCTTCCCCTGCTTAGTTTCTGCTGGAATAAAAAGATATCCATACATTGCATGGCCGTCGAGCATTTTCAATTTCACCAATTTGCAATCAAATTTATCGGTAGTATACTCAGGGGCACTCTCGATGGTATATTTAAGTGGCAATTTGGCTTGTTCGGCAAGCACTCCATCCCAGAATTCTATGAAATCGGTAGGCTCTTGTGTCCAAGGCTCAATTTTGTCAACCGAGAAGCCAACTTTTATATGGTGCGACACATTCTGACCACCTACTTGCGTGCACAATTGCAAGTCGCGAAAACCAGGTGTCTTTCGGGAAGGAATTTTTATTATGCCTCGCCCATCTTTTAAGGTTATGGATTTGTAATCGGTATGTTTCATCATGTCATCGGCTACCGAATACTCGCACTCGATAGTCTTTGGCATGCCATATTGTTGGAAGATTACCTCGATTTCAGGCTCTTCACCTACCTCATAAAGCCAGTCAGCGTGGTCTGGGGTAGTCAAAAACAAACAGTCTGACCGATAAGGATAATTCTCAGCTTTGCTAACAAAGCCTACAAATACCATTGTTAAAAATATCAATAAATCTTTCATTTCATTATTTCAACTAACAGGTCTTTTAATAGTGTTGTAAGGGATTATGGGAATTTTGTAACAAGAGAGTCTTGTTGTGTTAAGCTCGAATGAGACTTTGGGTTTTATTGATGAATCCATATGTATTGTCATCGGGATTGGCGGCGATGGAGGCAAAGCCAGCGGCGGATTCGGGGAGGCTCTGGGGGAAGTAGGTTTCGAGCAGAGCGCGGCGGAGCAGGGCACGAGCGCCAGGGTCGCACATGCATTCAAACAGGCTGGGCTCGATGCAGGCGCCATTGCGCCTCGAAGGCGCGCTTCATCTGCTCGGTGAGTGGCACGAAGCAATTGGTGATTGCGCCACGCTCAATTTCGGCCATTACGGCGAACAGGAGGATTGGCTTATGGGGCGCTACTGCACCTTTATGCTTGTTGCAGTTGAGCCGCCGCATCGCAGCTATCCAATCAAATACCGATGCCATTGTTATTCTATCAAGGGTTTGAGGTCGATGAGAGGGGTGATTTCGGGGTCAATGGAGAATTGTAGGTAATTCTTATGAATAAGATTCTTTTCCTCCTCTGTAAATGCCCATTTGGCAAAGGTCATAAGGCCTACGGTGTTGCGAAGCACCCAGCAAAGCCAATCGCGGTGCTTGCCTTCGCTTTTGCTGGTTTCATTCAGAATACCAGTCTTGATAGCCCACAATGATTCCCATAGCAAGGCATCAAGAATGTAGTACACCTTGTACTGTTCTTTTTTGTCTTCAATAAACTCTTCGGCCTGATACACCCATTTATCCATGGCTGAAAGGACTCCAATCAAGTCGTCCTCATCTTTGATGGCTGGGCGCTGGAAGAGCTCTCGTAGTTTTGTGTAATAATATTTTTCTGGTACGGTAGTGGGGTAGTCGGTGCGAGGAATCTTTGTCAGAGTGCGGATTTTCCGATCTTTCCATTCCTCGGGCATTGGTTCACAAGAAAATGTTATTTCTTCTTTTTTTATTGTTTTGGCCATTTCTGTGATGGCTTCTTCAAGTGGTTTGTCACCAATTTTTGAGTCAAGTTCCTCTATGATTTTTTGAGCATCTTCCTCGATGCCTTGATCTGCGAATATTTTTTTGTGCGATAACTACGGCATTCTTGAGGTTAATGGCTTTTTCGTCCCACTTCCGGTTTTTGTAGATGGTCTTGAAAAAATCGTCAAATTGGGTCTCGTCAAGGCTCTGGAGGTATTCTTCAGCACCCATCAAGAGCCATGCATCCATGCTTATGTCTTTTAGAGCATCGTATTTTGCGTATCTCTCCTGATCATTAGTAAAGGATACTATTAATTTGCCGAAAGCATAGAGCGCATCTTCGGTTTTAAAAGCCAATGATTTGGCATCGATTTTGCCGTAAAGGTTCAATAGCTTTTCGGTGCTTTTTACAAAATATTTTAGCTCAGGCACTTTCATAATGCCAGGTATTTTGCAGGTACTTTGTACACCATAATACACCATGGCCATGTATGCCACTTTTCTTTTTATGCTCCATCCTTCTAACTTCATATCAATTCTTTTTTTGTGTTTATGTGGTTTTTGTGTTTTTATCAGCCTCGCAAAGCCACCGCTCCATGCGCTTTATTTATCTCGTTCTATTTTGCAGGTATGGATCTTTGAGATGGGATCTATTGAGATGTGTTTCGAATGATGGATGCTTGGCTATCTCAAAGCCACTAAAAATATGTCGAGAATCACAAGATTTGTCATAGTAAGCACATAGCATAGCCGCAGCCATGGATTTGCCAAAGCGGCGACATCTTGTTACACAACTCATCTTAGAGTCGGTGCGCAGGGTATCGTTAACCTCTGCGATAAGCATGGTCTTATCTACATAATCTTTTGGCCGTGAATCCACAAATACCTCATTGCCAACATTTATAAATTGTCCCATGATAATGTAATACTGTTTTCTGCAAATTTACTACTTTTATTCTTAATTTCCAAATATTTCAGTATTCCCAATCGGGGTCTGGGTCGTCGCCGGGCTCCCATTCGTAGTCCTCAAAGCCCTCCTCAAAACCGTCGCGATAGCCCTCCTTATAACCTTGAAGATAGGCTTCGCGATTTGAACCGCGATAATCATCGGTGTACCAATTGGTCATCCAGCCCAGTCGGTAGCAGCCATCCTCATAGCCAGCATCCCAGCCATCATCGTAACCGAGTTTGTAGGGGTCGCGGCCTCGCTTCTTGGTCAGCTTAGGTGCGCCCAGCATCACATTATTGAAAGCCACCTCCGAAATCTCTGCTATCACAGCATCCTTGTCCTCGGCGCTGAGCGAATCGCCAGCCACATTCACCGCTATGGCATAATATTGGCCCTTGAAAAGCACTATGCCAGCATCACCGATGCCATGGCTATCATCAATGGCATGGGCAATCACCGCCTTATGTGCGCGCAGCGGCTTAGCTAAGCGGTTTTCACCATCAGTTGTATGGTTTGCTCCGATGGTTTGCATGGTTTGAGTCGCGCACCCATCGGTATTTCCGATGAGAGAGACAAGGATGCTGTCGCGCTCCTCACTCGAAATGCCAGTGCCTCGGAAGAGCCGATCAAAATACATAGCCTTTTCCAGTACCAATAAGCTGTCGCCGATTACCACCGTGTCGCGCCCATTGACTATCATGGCTATGCTCACGCCAGCAGGAGTGTCGGCTGCACACCGCTCAAGCTGCCGCTTCATCAGGGCTGCATTATACTGTGTGATGGCACCCAGGGCTGCCATGGCCCAAACTGCCAATATGATAAATGTAAATGCCTTTTTATGCATAACAGTGGGATTGCAATTTAAAATCTGTCACAAAATTACGTAAAAATTCGGAATTTTTATGTAATTTTGCGGATAATTTGTAACTAACGAACCAAAGAATTATCAACAAACCATAAGAAACACAGTAATACAGTAATGAAGCACTTTGTTTTTGTGGCTGCCTTGGCTGCCCTGAGCCTTACCGTCAGCGCCGAGGAGCATCTTAAGAGCCTCAACCCACAGCTCTTCGACAATTCGGTTTCACCCAAGACCGACTTTTACACCCATGTTAACCAAGGCTGGATGGATGCTAACCCCCTGACTGGCGAACATTCGAGCTACGGACAGTTCAACGTGCTCAACGATAGCGCCGAGATTCGCGTAAAGAATATTGTGCTTGGCTTGGCTGCCACCAACCCCGAGCCTGGCACCGTAGCTTACAAAGTGGCTACAATCTACGAGCTGGCCATGGATTCTACCCGCCGCAATGCCGAGGGGGCAGCCCCAATCCAGCCTTTGCTGCAAAAGATTGAAAATGCCACACCCGAGGAAATGACTGACCTCTTCATGTGGATGCATGGCAATTACGACAGCCCATTCATCGGCGCAGGCCCCATGGAGGATTTGGCCAACAGTAATGAATATGCCATGTACCTATCGGCCACTGGCCTGGGCATGGGCGACCGCGACTACTATCTGCTCAACGACAAGCGCAACGCCGAGGTGCGCGACGCTTACAAGAAGCTGATCGTGGCTCAGATGCGCAATGCTGGATATGGCAAGAAGGACGCTGAGCGAGTGATGAAGAATGTGATGAAGATTGAGACAGCCCTGGCCGATTCAGCTTGGACCCGCGAGCAGCGTCGCAATATCCCCGCCATGTATAATCTCTACACCATCGATCAGCTCGGCGAATCTTTTCCCGGCATCGACTGGAAGGCATTCTTCCCAACCACTATGGGCATCGACGCCCCGTCGACAGTGATTGTGACCGAGCCCAGCAGCGTGGCTCAAGGTACCGCCCTCCTGAGCAGCCTTACCGACCGCGAGAAGAAGGATTATTATCTGTGGGAGATTGTGTCGGGCGCATCGAATAAGCTGAGCGACAAATTTGCTGATACCAACTTCGAATACAACAAGGTGGTATCGGGAGTGCAGGAGCAGCGTCCGCGCTGGAAACGTGCGCTTGGTGCAGCCGAGGGATGCCTTGGCGAGGCCATCGGCGAACTCTATGTGGAGAAATACTTCCCCGAATCTTCCAAGGAATATATGATTGGCCTGGTTGAGAATCTACGCACTGCCCTTGGCAAGCATATCATTCAGCTGCCTTGGATGAGCCCCGAAACTAAGCTGAACGCTATCAAAAAGCTCCAAGCATTCACCGTGAAAATTGGATACCCCGACAAGTGGAAGGATTACTCGACCATGGAGGTTGACCCCAAGCTTTCATATTTTGAGAATATGCACAATGTGGCTATGTGGTGGCAGGCTGATGAATACAGCAAGTGGGGCAAGCCTGTGGATAAGACCGAATGGGGCATGACTCCGCAGACTGTAAATGCCTACTACAATCCTCTGGCCAACGAAATCGTGTTCCCGGCAGCCATCCTGCAGGCACCTTTCTATGATCCTGAGGCAAGCGATGCTGAGAATTATGGCGGCATCGGCGTGGTAATTGGCCATGAGATGAGCCATGGATTCGACGACCAAGGCCGTAATTTTGATGCTAACGGCAACATGGTGGATTGGTGGACCCCCGAGGATTCTGAGGCTTTCGAGGCTTTGGCTCAGGGGTTGGTTGACCAGTTCGACGCCGTGGAGATTCTCCCTGGCCTAATGGCCAATGGCGCTTACACCCTGGGCGAGAACATAGGCGATCAGGGCGGTCTGCGCGTGGCTATGACAGCCTTCCTCGATTCGCAGAAGGCCAAGGGCGTGGACATCACAGCACCCGAAGCCTTGATTGATGGATTCTCGCCGCTGCAGGTGTTCTACCTCAACTACGCCAACCTGTGGGCTACTAACCAGCGCGACGAGTTCAAGCGCCAAATCACCCAGAGCGATGTGCACTCGCTGGGCATCAACCGCGTGAATGTTACGCTGCGCAACTTGGCACCCTTCTTCGAGGCATTCTCGATCACCGAAGGCGATCCAATGTTCCGCCCCGAATCAGAGCGCGTAGTAATTTGGTAAAGGTCGAAGACCTTTCATAAGGATAACCCCACGATGAAGGCGCAGTAATTTGGTAAAGGTCGAAGACCTTTCATAAGGATAACCCCACGATGAAGCGTAGCGAAATCGTGGGGTTAGTTATGAAAATGGACAACTTCAGCCTCGAAGAGGGTGAACTTACTTGCAAAAAAGTGCTTATTTTCTTATTTTCGTTGCAAAGCGGCAAGAAAAATTTTGTCATGTGGGAAAAAATTGCTTAATTTGTACTCCGTTTTGCAGGGTAGGCCCAGAAACGCGCTGAGAAGTGATGCGCTCAGCTGTAATATGAGCAGTGGCACGCACCCCCGAAACACCCAAAATACAACAAAACAACAACAAAGATAAACCACAACAACAGCCATGTCAAAGATTTGTCAGATCACAGGCAAGAAGGCGATCACCGGTTGCAACGTGTCGCACTCGAAACGCCACACCAAGCGCAAATTCAACGTCAATCTGTTCAATAAGAAGTTCTATTGGGTGGAGCAGGGCGTATGGATCAGCCTTACCATCTCAGCAGCTGGCCTGCGCACCATCAACAAGCTGGGCCTCGACGCTGCTATGCGCCAAGCAGCCGAAAAGGGCTACCTTACCGAGAAGGACATTAAATTCATTGGATTCTAAAGACTCTAAAATAAGATGGCAAAGAAAGCAAAAGGCAATCGAGTGCAGGTGATCCTCGAGTGCACCGAACATAAGGCCAGCGGTATGCCTGGCACATCGCGCTACATCACCACTAAGAACCGTAAAAACCATCCTGAGTGCTTGGAGTTGAAGAAGTACAACCCCATCCTCAAGAAAGTAACCGTACACAAAGAAATCAAATAATACACTCCTGAGATATGGCAAAGAAAACTGTGGCCTCTCTGCAGAAAGGCGAGGGCCGTACCTACAGCAAGGTGATTAAGATGGTGAAGAGCCCCAAGACTGGCGCTTACGTCTTCAAAGAGGAGATGGTGCCTAACGACGCCGTTAAGGACGCCCTCAAGTAAGATACATCTATTTTAGACGAGAGATACGAAAGACGAGAGATACGAATTTTTTTTCGTATCTCTCGTCTTTCGTATCTCTCGTCTATTTTTAGATTTTGGTTTTATTGTAGATTTTGTGTTAAAAATTTTGTGGGGTGGGGGATTTTCAGTAACTTTGCTCTCTAATAAAAATTAAAAATAGCAATTCAAAATAATATGGAAATTATTGGCAAAATCATACAGGCTCTGCCTGAGGTGTCGGGCACCTCGCAGGCTGGCCGCGCATGGAAAAAGCGCGAGTATGTGCTTCAGACTATGGACAATAGCCGCCCGCGCAACGTATTCTTCGACTTCTTTGGCGATGCAGCCGACCAATATCCTCTGACCGTGGGTCAGGAAATCAAGCTCAGCTTCGACATCGAGAGCCGTGAGTGGCAAGGCCGCTGGTTCACCTCGATCCGCGGTTGGAAAGCTGAGCCCGCTTACCAGCAGCAGCCCGCTTACCAGCAGCCCGCTTACCAGCAGCCACAAGCGGGATATCAGCCTGCCCAACCTGCATATCAGCAGCCAGCTCAGGCTCCTGCCCAGGGCTTTGCTCCCCAGCAGGCTCCCGGCGCTGTGCCTCCTCCGCCAATGCCAGCTGCCGGCGCTACCGACGATCTCCCCTTCTAACAGGACCTCGAAGAGGTCCCACAAGGATAACCCCACAATGAGCCTTGCGAATTGTGGGGTTATAGCAATATCAAATTATTGAATCACCATCGGAGACGGTGAACATCTTAGGTTTCCAATTGTTTAATAATTCTTAAACCAAATACAACCTATATATATGGGACATAAAGCATTGCTGATGATCCTCGATGGATGGGGAATCGGCGACAAGTCGAAAAGCGACGTCATATACAACACACCTACTCCCTATTGGGATTATCTATTGGCCAACTATCCTCACAGCCAGCTCCAAGCCAGCGGCGAGAATGTAGGTTTGCCCGACGGGCAAATGGGCAACTCTGAGGTGGGCCACCTCAATATCGGTGCAGGCCGCGTAGTTTACCAGGACTTGGTAAAAATCAACAAGGCCATCGCCGACGGTTCGATTCTTGAAAATGCTCAGATCAAGAATGCCTTTGAATATGCTCAGAAGACTGGCAAGAACATGCACTTCATGGGCTTGACCAGCAATGGAGGCGTACACTCGAGCCTCGATCATATCTTTGCTCTCTGCGACATTGCAGCTCACTATGGACTGAAGAATGTATATCTCCACTGCTTTATGGATGGTCGTGACACCGACCCTCGCAGTGGCAAGGGCTTTATCACTGAGTTGCAGGAGCATTGCGGCAAGACCACTGGCAAGATAGCCTCGATTATCGGCCGCTACTATGCCATGGACCGCGATAAGCGCTGGGAGCGCGTGAAGATTGCTTATGACCTCTTGGTTAACGGACAGGGCAAGCAAGCCACCGATATGGTACAGGCTATGCAGGAGAGCTACGACGAGGACGTAACCGACGAGTTTATCAAGCCTATCAACAATAGCACTGTGGATGGCACCATTAAGGATGGCGACGTGGTAATCTTCTTCAACTACCGCAACGACCGCGCCAAGGAGCTCACCATCGTGCTTACCCAGCACGACATGCCCGACGAGGGTATGCACACCATTCCCAATCTGCAGTATTATTGCATGACCCCTTACGATGCATCGTTCACTGGCGTGCACATCCTCTTCGACAAGGAGAATGTGGACAACACCATCGGTGAATACCTAAGCGCACAGGGCAAGAAGCAGCTCCATATTGCTGAGACCGAGAAATACGCTCACGTTACCTTCTTCTTCAACGGCGGTCGCGAGGCTCCATTCGATGGCGAGGATCGCATCTTGGTGCCCAGCCCTAAGGTTGCAACCTACGACCTCAAGCCCGAAATGAGCGCTTACGAGGTTAAGGATAAATTAGTCGAGGCTATCAACACCAATAAATATGATTTCATCGTAGTCAACTTCGCCAACGGCGATATGGTAGGCCACACTGGCGTATATACCGCTATTGAGCAGGCGGTGAAGGCTGTCGATGCCTGCGTCAATGCTGTAATCGAGGCTGTTAAGGACAATGGCTACGAGGCTATCATCATTGCCGACCATGGCAATGCCGACAATGCCCTCAATCCCGATGGCACTCCCAACACTGCTCATAGCCTCAATCCTGTGCCATGCATCTACGTCACCACCGACAAGAATGCCAAGATTGAAAATGGCATTTTGGCTGATGTGGCTCCCACGATTCTCCACATCATGGATTTGCCTCAGCCTAAGGAGATGACAGGTAAAAACCTGATAGAGGATTAATTATTAATGATTAATTGTTAATACCATCCAGATGGCTTTAACAATAAATCATTGACAAATAACCATTGATGAAGGCGATATTGCAGGGGATTAGCCATCTGTTGGCTCCGAGGGTATGCTGCGTATGCGGCCAGAGCCTCAGCGGCCTGGAAGATGTGATGTGCTTGGGTTGTCAGCTTGATATTCCTCGCACCGATCTGCATCGATTGCCTTTCAATATCATTCACCAGCGACTCGGTCACCAATGCCAAGTTGACCGAGCCGCTGGTTGGTTTTATTATCGCAAGGGTTCGGCCTATAGCCACATGCTGGTCGAGGCTAAATACAATCGACTACCTGAATTGGCACTGAAACTTGGCAAAATGTGTGCTGGCGAACTGATAGCAGATGGATTCTTCGATGGCATTGACATGCTGGTGCCGATGCCTATGCATTGGCTCAAGCGTCTGCGCCGAGGCTACAACCAAGCCGAGGAGGTTGCTATCGGGGTAGGGCGCAAGGCAGGATTGCCTGTGGTGAACGCCTTGAAGGCGGTGCGGAGCCACAACATTCAGAGCCGCCAAGGCAAGCAGGCTCGATTTCAGAACATCACCGACACTATGGCTGTGCCAGAGCCATCGCTGATAGCTGGCAAGCACATCCTCCTTATCGACGATATTGTCACCACGGGCGCATCGATGGCCGAGGCTATACGCGCCGCGCAGCAAGCTCAGCCAGCCTCAATCTCAGTGCTCTGCCTGGGCCTAACTCAATTGGCGTAACTGCGAGCTTGCTAAAGATTACCTCAAAAACGAGAATCAACGAAAAGACGAGAATCAACGACTCACAGATTTTCGTCTTTTCGTTGATTCTCGTCTTTTGAGGTACCTAGCAGAATCGAACTGCTGTGCTCGGTTTTGCAGACCGATGCCTAACCACTCGGCCAAGGTACCTTGTTGTGGTTTGCTGTGCAAAGTTACGAATAAAATTTGAATCCACAAAATAATTATGATTTTATTTTTTCAACAATTTTATGTAACTTTGCGAAAAGCTTTAAATTATGGAGGTACCGGAAGAAATATTATATCCTATAGGCATACAGTCCTTTGAGAAAATTAGGACTTTGAAGCTTCCTTATGTTGATAAGACTGGTTATATTCGACGTCTTCTCAATACTACTAATTATGCATTCTTGTCACGTCCGCGACGATTTGGAAAGAGTCTGTTGGTGTCAACTCTTGAGGCTTATTTCTTGGGGAAAAAAGAACTTTTCGAAGGCTTGGAAATAAGTAATACAGAAAAGGATTGGATAAGTTATCCAGTACTCCATTTTGACTTAAGCCGATCAGAGTGTACTGACCCAGAGAAATTAGAGGCCTACCTAAAAAATACCCTAATAAATTACGAAAATCAATATGGGGTACATAATGGTGAACTGGCTGGTTCGATTGGCGAACGCTTTGGTTGGTTATTGCAGAATATAAAAGATGTCACCGGAAAGAATTCAGTAGTTCTAATAGATGAGTATGACAAAGGCATTGTAGATGTAATTGACAATGCCTCTGCCTTGGCTCGCAATCAGGAAATTTTACGGCCATTCTTCTCACAACTCAAATCAATGGATGCTTATATCCATTATGGCTTTATTACAGGAGTGGCCAGATTCCGCCATTATACACTTTTCTCTGGAATGAACAATCCAGATGATATTTCCTTTGATGGAAGATTTGCGGCTATATGTGGAATCACTCTTGAAGAGCTACTCGAAAACTTTGGTCCCAGAGTTGAGGAATTGGCACTGACTTATGGCCTTTCTCATGAAAGTCTCATAAAACGTCTGATTCAAAAATATGATGGTAATCGGTTCACAGATGCTCAAGTGTCGGTGTTCAATCCTTATTGCTTGTTAAAGGTGCTTAGCAAGTTGCGTATGGATGACTTTTGGTTAACAAGTGGCACGTCGAAAGTATTCATTGACTACTTGACCAAAACCAAGTTTGACATCACCACTCTCACCAAGGAGTGGTACACCTCCAAATTCCTTAGCGGATTGTACGATACTGAAAATCCCATACCTCTATTATTCCAGACTGGCTATCTCACAATAGCTGATTTTAATTTGCGGAGAGGAAAATACAAACTTAGAATTCCTAACGGAGAAGTAAGGAATGCTCTGCTTGATGATCTTGCCCCCATCTATCTTGGATCTAAGATAGAGGAAAGTGAAATTTCAATGAAATAATAAAACAGAGAGGGTGACACCTGGCGCCCTCTCTGTTTCATTACATCAGCTTGCGGCAGCGGCGCCGCGGGTAAACGTTCCAAATTGCCTTACAGAATTTAGAACGTTTCCTATAGAAAAATTAAGGCTGTGCACTTGCGCCCAGCCTTAATTTTTTTATAATCATTATTGAGAGAGCAGATTATTCGTGGGCCTTCATATGCTTGATGGTTTTTACTGTCCCGTCGCTATAAATTTTGCGTTCGATCATTAGACCATTGCTTGGCTTTTCAACTTTGAGACCATCAAGAGTATACCATTCAACATTGATTACTTGAACTTCCCTGTTCACCTCTTCTATAGAGCTTGATTCGAATGAGAAAGCAATGCTTTCCCAAAAGTCAAAGTATTTGGAGTATAAAGGCAAACCTGTATATTCTGCTATCAATGTGTAGCCTTCATCTAAGGTTATCGTCCCTTTCTCATAGTCAATGGTCATTGTGAAAATGTCACAAGGATTATACTCTACATCACAACGGATTCCATCATTGATAAATTCGGCATCGTCGGACGATGTTAATCTTAAATAATATCCCCATGCTGGGCCGTAGTCTTGACCACTCTCGAAGGTGATTGTGTTTCCACTGATTTTCCCTTTGAGGAAATACTCTGGTCCATAGGGGAAAATGCCACTTAGGTAAAAGTCGCTTCCATCAATAGCGAAACTGGCCTCACCAGAGGTTTCATCTCCGAAAACGCCGTTAACCCCGAAATAATCACAATTTACATATTGTAAATTAGTTGAAGGTTCTTCGGGTAAATTTACATGAGAAAATGAGTTGCATCCGTTTAATCCAAGAAACCCTGCGTTCTCAGAATAGCCCTCGGTGTTGTAATACCACAGCATGAAGAAATATTGTGTAGTGTCTATTGTCCCGTCGGCCAAAATTGGACATATGGCATCACAGAAGTTGTATGAGCCATCATCATTAGTGTCAAATATTACTGTATTCAGATCCTCGCTGAATTCATATTTTACAGGTCTAAGATATAACTTGGCCGTTTTCCCATCAGCGACATTATTAGCTACATATTGATTGTCGGCTATAGTGATCTCAGTGTGGTCTTCGTTGTATTGGCCTACAGCTAAACCGTCCTGCTGATTCCATACCAAATCGTTGAAATATATTGCATCTTCTCCATAGATTAGATCTACTGCAGCACTGGCGAAATAGCGAGTGCCTGCCCAGCTTGCCCACATAAAGCCGCATCTTGACATTGGCACAGTCTCTCCTGTCACCTGAGATGGCAATAGCAATTCAGCGCCAACGGGTTCGCCACTATCTGGATTTACAGGATCTTCAGGGGTTTGCGGGTCATCTCCTCCTTCTCCATTGAGCTCTACTTCAATTTGTGAGATGGAACAGCTGACCACTGCATAGAATTCAATTGATAGGGCATTTCCAGTCCATGTGAAATCATTGAAAGTGCCGCTGTCTGCGGTAAATAATCCAGTACCTGAGAATGTGACCTTGGTTATAGGTTCGTTAGCTGAAAGTTTGAGGTATGAGGTGGGTTGAATGCCCATTTTCCCAGAATAGGGATTCCAATCATTCTTATTGGTAGCATCGCCTTGGTCAAATGAAAGAGTGACCCCATCCTTGACGATTGTTTCATCGTAGCTAAAATTGTTGGGCGAAGATGATCCAAAAGCTTCATTGAATTCATCGAGGCCGAAGGCTACTGTTGTCGCAGCCTCTGCACGCATGGGAAGCGCCGTCAGAAAGAGGGCTACTGCCATGAAAAGGTAAAATTTTTTCATTTTCATATTTGTGGGTTTTTGTGAAACATGACTGGTACTGGTGAGGTACCAAAAAACTGTTGCAAAGATATATCATGATTGCAGTTGAAACCAAAAATACCGTCTCTACAAAATCTCTACCATGGCATTTTCGTTGGAAAAACCACATAATTTAATTCTAAAGTATCCGTTACAAGATAAGAAGAGAGCGTAGTTCTACTGGTAGATTAGCTGGACAGTTTAGTTAGCCCTTCAAACTCTAATGGATTGGAAGTCAATCCATACATTTGTTTCATTTTTTAAATAAAAATTTTTGTATGAAGAAAATTCATAAATTTTACACATGCATAATTATCATGATGTTGTTGACTATCGGTTGTCAACGAAAAATTCACACAGAAAAAACGTTCTCTACAAAATGGCCGACTTCTGAGAGTCTTTCCGATTCCCTGTGCAGTGCTTTAGACTTGGCTATTTTATATAGAAAAGATTCCATGCAATTAAATGAGCTATTGAATCAGCTTAAGATTGCTTCTCATTCCTCAGATTCATGCCGTACGCTTTATATGGAGTATCAGGTCCTCGATAATCTTGGACATAAAACACAAAGCAATTTTGCTCTGGAAAAACTCATTAAGGAAGTCGATTCAACAAAGCATCCATACCTATGGCATCGTATTCAGGAAGCCATCATTGATTCCAATAATCTAAAAATTGAAAATTATACACGCTTGATGAGATACTCAGAGTATTTCCTCAAATATGGTGATTTGTTAATGTACCATCTTACGAGACTGAAGCTTGCTCACCTACTTAAGAAGAGCGGTCTTTACGATATTGCTCTCGATTACTACAGAGAGGCTTCAGATTTCTTCTCGGAAGAAGGCTATGGGCCCTTAAAAGCTTTCAATAATATCAATATCTCTAGCATGCTTTATGCTCAAGGACAAACTTACGAGGCCGATTCCATTGGCGATTTGCTAATTCAGGATACGCTTTTGTCCTCAAATCAGTCATTATACGAGGTCGTGAATCGCAACCAATATATATTCACTGGCAATCCAATCTATCTTATGCGGGCCTACAACATAACTGAACAAAATGGAAATATGTCACCTCAACAACAAGTGCTTGATATGCTTTTTGCCCAGCTCAAGGATGCTGAGGGGGATTTAGATTCCGCTCTTTCCTACGGACAAAAATCATTCGAGAATCAAGATAATAATGATCAGATTTTGAGGATGAAGGCAGCGTGGGTATATGCACAGCTCCTTAAGAAGGCTTATCGTCACGAGGAGGCTTTGGAGGTGCTAAATACATATTGCATATTGGCTGACAGCATTTTTTCTGAGCAAAGCAGAATGGCAGAAATGACTATGGATTTTCGCAATCAGTTGTCACTGATGGAACAAGATAGAAAATATGAACGCGCCATCCATAGGAGAAACAATCTATTGATAGCCTCGGGTGTCTTGGTTTTTATAATAATTGCCGGTTTGTTGTTCATGTATTTCCGACATGTGCAGCTTGCGCGTAGATTAAAACTTGAACTTGAATTAGAGAAAAACCGGCATTCATTGGCAGCACGCACATTGGCAGGAGAAAAATTGGCACAATCACTGCAAAATGTGCACGACTATATATCGGATATGGAAAAGGAAGGCCAAAAGTCTCTTCCCATACATCAGTTGGATTCTTTTGTTAAAATGGAGTCCTCGGACCAAGAAGCATGGGAAAGTTTTGTGGACATTTTTGAAAAGTCCCATCCTGCTTTTATTGAAATGCTGACAAAGCGAACTCCTGGGCTGTCAGCTAATTATATTAGGCTATGTTGCTATCTTAAAGCCGGATTGACTGTTAACGACATAGCCCGTCTGTTAAAAGTAAAGCCCGAGTCGGTGCACCAATCTCGCTGGAGATTGCGCAAAAAACTCAATCTTGACGATGACATGACCTTAGAAGAATTCTTACACACCTTGTGTTAACCGATTTGGTGTTAATATACCAACTAACTATTTTGTAACCAGTGCCAAACCCTTGGCAAAGAAATATAAAAGTTTTAATCAGGATTATCAAAAATTTTTAAAAGAACTTAGAGATAATCCATCAATAGGTGCTGATTTAGGTAATGGACTAAGTCTTTCCTCACCAGATTAAGTAAACAAAAAGGCGTCCAAGGACGCCTTTTTGGTTTATTCCATGAGTTTGCGGTAGCGGCGCCGAGGGGGTTCTTTGCCCCCGTTTTGGGCACGCTTGTATTCTTCGTAGTCGCTGTAGGAGCCTTCGTAGAACACTACCTTGCCATCGCCCTCGAACGAGAGGATGTGGGTGCAGATGCGGTCGAGGAACCAACGGTCGTGGCTTACCACTACGGCGCAGCCAGCGAAGTCGTCAAGACCTTCCTCAAGGGCTCGGAGCGTGTTAACGTCGATATCGTTGGTGGGCTCATCGAGCAGCAGCACATTGCCCTCTTCTTTCAGAGCCATCGCCAGGTGCAGGCGGTTGCGCTCGCCACCTGATAGCACGCCAATCTTCTTCTCCTGGTCAGCGCCAGTGAAATTGAACTTCGACAGATAGGCGCGAGCGTTCACGTCGCGGCCTCCCATCCTGAAACTCTCTACTCCTTGCGAAATCACCTCATATACTGTCTTTTCAGGCAGCAGGTCGTGGTGGCGCTGATCCACGTAGGCTATCTTCACGGTCTCGCCAACCTCGAAATCGCCAGCATCGGGCTTCTCCTGTCCCATGATAAGGCGGAACAGGGTAGTCTTGCCAGCACCATTCGGGCCAATCACGCCTACAATGCCATTGGGTGGAAGCATAAAGTCAAGACCCTCGAAAAGCTTCTTCTTGCCGTAGCTCTTGGCCAAGCCGTGAGCCTCGATTACCTTGTTGCCAAGGCGCGGACCATTCGGAATGAAGATTTCCAGGCGCTCCTCCTTCTGCTTCTGATCCTCGTTGAGCAGTTTGTCGTAGCTGTTAAGACGTGCTTTGCCTTTGGCCTGGCGAGCCTTAGGAGCCATACGCACCCATTCGAGCTCGCGCTCCAGTGTCTTGCGGCGCTTGCTGGCCTGCTTCTCCTCCATTGCCATGCGCTTGGTCTTTTGGTCGAGCCAGCTTGAATAGTTGCCCTTCCATGGAATGCCTTCGCCTCGGTCCAGCTCGAGAATCCAGCCAGCCACGTGGTCGAGGAAGTAGCGGTCGTGGGTGATGGCAATCACAGTGCCAGGATATTGTTGCAGGTGCTGCTCCAGCCAGTCGATGCTCTCGGCGTCGAGGTGGTTGGTGGGCTCGTCGAGCAGGAGCACATCGGGCTGTTGCAATAGTAGCCGGATCAAAGCCACGCGACGACGCTCGCCACCGCTCAGGGTAGATATTTTCTGGTCGTCGGGCGGACACTGCAGCGCATCCATGGCGCGCTCCAGCTTGCTGTCGATGTCCCATGCGCCAGCAGCATCGAGCTTGTCCTGCAGCTCAGCTTGCTTGGCCATCAATGCGTCGAAATCGGCATCAGGGTCGCCAAATGCTTCGTTTACCTTGTCGTATTCGGCCAGCATGTCCATAATTGGTTGCACGCCTTCGCGCACCACTTCTATTACAGTCTTATCGGGGTCAAGCTTGGGCTCTTGCTCCAGATAGCCCACCGAGTAGCCGGGTGCCCATACTACTTCGCCCTGGATATCCTTGTCGAGGCCAGCGATAATCTTCAGCAGCGAACTCTTACCGCTGCCGTTAAGGCCAATGATGCCAATCTTGGCGCCGTAGAAGAACGATAGGTAAATGTTCTTCAGCACTTGTTTTTGAGGAGGGTAGGTCTTGGAGACGCCTACCATCGAAAAAATTACTTTCTTGTCGTCAGCCATATATTAGGGTTTTGGTGATTTGGCGATTTGGTGTTTTTGTGTTCACCAAATCACTATTATTTCTTTCGGGGTGCGTAGCGCACGGGGTAGTCGCAGCGGGTGCGCCCCGTGACAATGTTGTTGAGTTTGCTCTTGTCCATCAGGCGGCGGGCTGCTGACACATGGTCCATATACACCTTGCCTTCGAGATGGTCAAATTCGTGTTGGATGATGCGGCTCAGAAAGCCGGTGAACTCCTGCTCATGCTCCTGCCAGTCGCGGTCGAGCCATTTTAGGCGAATGTGTTCTACGCGTTTCACCTCTTCGCTGAGGCCAGGGAGACTGAGGCAGCCTTCGCCTCGGGCAATCTTTTCACCGTCGAGCACCTCGAGCTCGGGGTTGATGATGCACATTTTCGAGTCGGCGCACTCGGGGAAGTCTTTTTCCAAGGCGCTGCCGTCGATTACGACCATGCGGATGTTCTTGCCGATCTGCGGGGCGGCGAGGCCCACGCCTTCGCTGAAGTACATGGTCTCGAACATGTCGTCGATGAGCTTTTGCGGCTCGGGATAGTCCTGTGGCACCGGCTCAGACACTTTTCTGAGCACCGGATGTCCATACAAATATATAGGTAACTTCATAATTTTAATTAAAGACGAGAGATACGAATAAACGAAAATCAACGAATAAACGAAAATCAACGAATAATTGGATAATCTCTGGTTTTGTGGAACCACTTTAGACCATCGAAGTTTCCAAAATTAATTAATAATCCATTGTCAATACCAGTGGCATGCAAATAATTTACTAACTGAACTGAGTGTTCTTTGGTTAGATAGTTAACCGCTTTTAATTCTAATATAAGTTTGTTACAAATCACGATGTCTGCTCTATAGGCTCCCACCAATTGACCATCGTAGTAAACATTTAATTGTTGTTCTACGGTATGAGGGATTTTAAGTTTGTTTAATTCTATAGATAAAGATTTTTTATATACTTCTTCTACAAATCCATTTTTAAGTCTTGAATGGACTTTCATGGATAGGACAATCACCTTATCTATCAAATCCTTTATTTCTAATTGATTATAATCCATTGATTGTATAATTTCTTTAATAAATTTAATTCGTAGATTTTCGTTTATTCGTAGATTTTCGTTTTTTGGATCGTAATTCGTATCTCTCGTCCTCTCGTCAGATGGTATTTCGGGTTCTGGAGGAGAGGTAGTCGTTGAGGATTATGGCGGCGGAGATGCGGTCTACCAGGGCTTTGTCCTGGCGAGCCGTCTTTTTGAGGCCTCCATCGAGCATCGCCTTGTGGGCCAGGGCCGAGGTAAAGCGTTCGTCATAATATACGATAGGCATTTGCGGCATGGCTTGCTGCAGCCGAGCCATGGCTGGCCTCAGCCACTGCTGGCTCTCGCTTGCCTGTCCCCGCATCGTAGTTGGCAATCCCACTACGATAGCCTCCACGGCTTCGCGTGCGCAGTAATCCTTGACAAACTTCACCAAATCGCACGTGCGCACTGTCTCCAACCCGTTGGCTGCTATCTGCAGAGGGTCGGTGACAGCAATGCCGCATCGCTTGCGGCCGAAGTCAATTGCCAAAAGTCGTGCCATATTAATCTGCAAAGTTACGAAATTGTTTTCAGTTTTCAGTTTTTGGCCTCCAGTTTTTGTAACTCTTAACCAAAAAATCTATGAAATATGATATTATAACAATGCAATCTCACAAATTATTACTAACTTTGTGGTTGGAAAATCAAAATGCAATGGAATATCTGACTATATACCCATCATCGATAAATGAGCGAGCTATCGAGCAGGCTGTGGATGCGCTGCGCGATGGCAAAATCATTGTTTATCCTACCGATTCGCTTTATGCCCTGGGTTGCAATGCGCTCGACAACCGGGCCATCGAGCGCCTATGCGCCATCAAAGGCATCAATCCCGCCAAGCAATTGCTTTCGGTGGTGTGCAGCGACATCAGCCAAGCCGCGGAGTATGCGCGCATCGACAACAATGCCTTCTCCCTGATCAAGCGAAATGCCCCAGGACCGTTTACCTTTATTTTGCCAGCTTCCACCACATTGCCTAAGGTCTTCAAGGGGCGCCGCACAGTAGGGGTGCGAATCCCCGACAATGCCATTGCCCAGGCGCTTGCCCGCGCACTTGGCAATCCAATCCTGTCAGCGTCGGTCGAAGTGAAAGAGGATTCACCCGAGGAAGCCGCCAATCCCGAATCGCTCGAAATGACCTACGAGCCAATTGCTGCCCTTATCATCGATGGGGGAGAGGGCGGCATCATGCCATCTACGGTGGTGGACTGCCTCGACAGCTCGGAGCCACAAATTGTGCGCCAGGGAAAGGGTCGGTTATGTTAGTGCGAATGGTGTCTTGCCAGGACTTCTATGACATGTTCCCGATTCCTGGCACTGAATTTGACACGCAAGCTTTTACCCAGCTTAACGCAGGTAAGGTGGCGATGGTCAGACATTTAGTGGGTTTTGATGAGAGAGAGAAACCGCGATTAGGCATTACCGTGGGCAGCAATGGACACCAATGGCGCGCACCATTCTCTGCCCCATTTGCAATGCCAGCGTGCAACGAGCCTCAAAGCCCCGAGCACATCTATGACTTTTTTTCGGAATTGGTCGAGTATTTGGAATTGCCTTTAGAACTGACCCTCCCGCCTGCCTTTTATGCTCCTGCCTTGATTGCGCCTTACGGGATAGTGCTGGGCAATATGGCCTCAATGCAATTTGTGGATTACAATTATCATTATCCACTGGAAAAAGCAGCAGATTATGAAGCCCATCTCGACCGAAGCGCGCGAAAAAATTACCATCGGGCCTTAGAGGCAGATTTCGATTTCCTGGTGAATGCGCCACTTGATCGTACCTACGCGGTAATTGCGGCCAATCGCAAAAGCCATGGCTACCCTTTGGCTATGACGTTCGAGCAAGTGAATGCCACTATACAGCCAGCTGGCCCAATACCTGCTCATTGCTTTTTGCTGACGCTTGGGAAAAATGATGTGGCCGCAGCCCTGGTTTATGATGTGGCTCCAGGCATTGGTCAGGTGATATATTGGGGTGATGCCCCGGGATTCAGCGAGCATCGGCCAATGAATCTGCTGCCAAAGCTCGTGTTTGACTATTATCATGAGCGCGGCTATCACATCCTCGACATCGGTCCATCGTCGAGCCGAGGGGTGCCAAGCGCAGGCTTGTGCCGATTCAAGGCAAGCTTGGGTTGTGAACTGACGGCAAAGCCGACGTTTCGCGTCTGTTAAAAAATCATAAAACTTGTAAATGGGTGTGAATCTATTGCGTAAAAGTTTGGTTATTAGGCAGATTATTCGTAACTTTGCAACGCAATTCGGAGGATTGCGCCCTGATGCCAGCATAAGGATTTGTGATTCAGGCTGATAAGCTGGGCCAAGGCTCCGGGAGGCAAAGGAAATTGAAAACAGACCATAGAGATAAATAACATAAAGTAAAACCAAAACACTAAGATGCCTACTATTTCGCAATTAGTAAGAAAAGGACGCGTTGCCCTCAAGGACACCAGCAAGAGCCCCGCTCTTGACTCATGCCCCCAGCGCCGCGGAGTGTGCGTGCGTGTTTACACCACCACCCCCAAGAAGCCTAACTCGGCTATGCGCAAGGTCGCACGTGTGAGACTGACCAACGGAAAAGAAGTGAACAGCTACATCCCCGGAGAGGGCCACAACCTGCAGGAGCACTCGATCGTGCTCGTTCGCGGCGGCCGTGTAAAAGACCTCCCAGGCGTGCGCTACCACATCGTCCGCGGCACTCTCGACACCAGCGGAGTCAAGGACCGCACACAGCGCCGCTCCAAGTACGGTGCAAAGCGTCCCAAGGCTGGCGCAGCCAAGAAGTAATCAGGCAGCCAAGCTGCCCGGTGAAGCACACTTAATGCGCCCGAGATTAACAATTTGAATTTTAACTCGTTTTTCGATTTCTTGATTCGCGGAAACCACCGGCTGAGTAAGCCTGGGAGCCAAAATGCAAAGTGAGCCGCAGCGGCGGCTAAGGCTTCCCGAAAGGCTGAAGATGACAAAGCAACAAGCAGCCAAGCAATCAAAAACACAACGCTGAAAACCAAAAATGAGAAAGGCAAAGCCTAAGAAAAGGGTGATCCTGCCCGACCCCGTGTTCGGCGACGTGAGAGTGTCAAAGTTTGTAAACCACCTCATGTACGATGGCAAGAAGAACACGGCCTATACCATATTCTACAACGCTCTCGACACCGTAAAGTCGAAGCTCCCCAACGAGGAACTTACCGCCCTCGAGATCTGGAAAAAGGCATTGGAGAACGTAACTCCGCAGGTTGAGGTAAAGAGCCGCCGCGTAGGTGGCGCTACCTTCCAGGTGCCTACCGAAATCCGTCCGGATCGCAAGGAATCTATCTCAATGAAAAATCTTATCTCTTATGCACGCAAGCGCGGCGGAAAGACCATGAGCGACAAGCTCGCCGCCGAAATCGTCGACGCCTTCAACAACGCTGGCGGCGCATTCAAGCGCAAAGAAGACATGCATAAGATGGCAGAAGCCAACCGCGCCTTCGCTCACTTCCGCTTCTAATCATTTTTCATTGTAGTAAATTCCAAAAGCATTGCAAAATGGCTAAGTCAGACGAACTTCTTAAATACACCCGCAACATCGGCATCATGGCTCACATCGATGCCGGCAAGACTACCACGTCAGAGCGTATCCTGTTCTACACCGGCCTCACCCACAAAATCGGCGAGGTGCATGATGGCGCTGCCACCATGGACTGGATGGAGCAGGAGCAGGAGCGTGGCATCACTATTACCTCAGCAGCCACTACTGCATTCTGGAAATATAACGGCGACAAGTACAAGATCAACCTGATCGACACCCCCGGACACGTCGATTTCACCGTTGAGGTGGAGCGCTCGCTGCGCGTGCTCGACGGTGCCGTGGCCACGTTCTGCGCCGTTGGCGGCGTTGAGCCCCAGTCAGAGACTGTGTGGCGCCAGGCCGACAAGTACAACGTGCCCCGCATCGGCTATGTCAACAAGATGGACCGCTCAGGCGCCAACTTCTTCGAGGTAGTGCGCCAGGTGCGCGAGGTGCTCGGCAGCAACCCTTGCCCAATCCAGATTCCAATCGGAGCTGAGGAGACTTTCAAGGGCGTGATCGACCTGCTGAAGATGAAAGCCATCTTCTGGCACGACGAGTCGATGGGCGCTGACTATGTGGAGGAGGAAATTCCCGCCAACCTGCTGCAGGAGGCCGAGGAGTGGCGCGACAAGATGCTGGAGATGATTGCCGAATACGACGATGACCTAATGGCCAAGTACTTCGACGACCCCTCGACCATCACCGTTGACGAAATCAAAGCCGCTCTGCGCAAGGCTACCCTTAAGATGGACATCGTGCCCATGATTTGCGGCTCGTCGTTCAAGAACAAGGGCGTGCAGCCTCTGCTCGACGCCGTATGCGCTTATCTGCCCAGCCCAGTTGATGCCGGCGCAGTGCAAGGCCATGCAGTTGGCGACCCCGATAAGATTGAGATCCGCGAGCCCAACCACGAGGCTCCGATGTGCGCTCTCGCATTCAAGATTGCCACCGACCCCTATGTAGGCCGCTTGACATTCTTCCGCGTTTACTCGGGCGATGTAGTAGCCGGAAGCTACGTGCTCAACACCCGCAGCGACAAGAAGGAGCGTGTAAGCCGTCTGTTCCAAATGCACAGCAACAAGCAGAACCCCATGGAGATGATTGGCTGCGGCGATATCGGCGCAGGCGTCGGCTTCAAGGATATCCGCACTGGCGACACCCTCTGCGACGAAAACCATCCTATCGTGCTTGAGGCTATGGAGTTCCCAGATCCCGTGATCGGAATCGCCGTTGAGCCCAAGACTCAGAAGGACCTTGACAAGCTGGGCGTTGGCTTGCAGAAGCTGGCTGAGGAAGACCCAACATTCCGCGTAGAGACCAACGAAGAGACCGGCCAGACCGTGATCAGCGGCATGGGCGAGCTTCACCTCGACATCATTATCGACCGCCTGCGTCGCGAGTTCAAGGTAGAGTGCAACCAAGGCCGTCCGCAGGTTACCTATAAGGAGGCTATCACCAAGCCCGTAGAGCTGCGCGAAGTATTCAAGAAGCAGACTGGCGGTCGCGGTAAGTTCGCCGACATCATCGTACGCATCGAGCCCGTTGATGAGGACTTCCAGGGCAACCTTGAGTTTGTCGATGAGGTTAAGGGTGGCAACATTCCTAAGGAGTTCATCCCCGCAATCCAGAAGGGCTTCCAGAATGCCATGCGCAATGGCGTGCTTGCCGGTTATCCGGTGGAGCATCTCAAGGTTACCGTTCTCGATGGCAGCTTCCACCCGGTTGACTCCGACCAGCTCTCATTCGAGCTCTGCGCAGTCCAGGCCTTCAAGAAGGCTTCGGAGAAGGCAAATCCCGTGCTGCTCGAGCCTATCATGAAGATCGAGGTGGTGACCCCCGAGGAGTCAATGGGCGATGTGATCAGCGACCTCAACAAACGTCGCGGCCAGGTAGAGGGCATGGAGACAAGCCGCTCAGGCGCACGCGTGGTTAAGGCTAAGGCTCCGCTGGCCGAGATGTTCGGTTATGTTACAGCCCTGCGCACCATCACTTCGGGTCGTGCAACGAGCACCATGTCGTTCTCGCACTATGCCGAGGTATCAAGCTCTATCGCTCGCCAGGTACTCACCGAGTGCCAGGGACGCGTTGACCTGCTAAAGTAAAAAATATAGAAAAACCAATATGAGCCAAAAAATCAGAATCAAACTCAAATCTTACGATCACAACTTGGTGGACAAGAGCGCCGAGAAGATCGTGAAGACTGTGAAGGCAACTGGCGCAGTGATCAGCGGTCCCATACCTCTGCCCACCCACAAGCGCATCTTCACAGTGAACCGCTCAACCTTCGTCAACAAGAAGAGCCGCGAGCAGTTCCAACTTTCATCGTACAAGCGACTGATCGACATCTACAATTCTACCGCTAAGACAGTCGACGCCCTCATGAAGCTCGAGCTTCCCAGCGGTGTTGAGGTAGAGATCAAGGTATAATACAAAAAATCAGGCTGTGAGGCGCCCGACGGCGGCTCACAGCCAAAACAATGAATACAACAAACAACAAACCGCAAAAGAAATGCCAGGATTAATTGGAAAGAAAATCGGAATGACATCCGTATTCGGTGCCGACGGCAAGAATATCCCGTGCACCGTTATCGAAGTAGGTCCTTGCGTGGTTACTCAGGTTAAGACAGTGGAGAAGGACGGTTACAACGCTCTCCAGCTCGGATTCGAGGAGCAGAAGGAGAAGCATTGCACCAAGCCCGAGCTCGGGCACTTCAAGGCTGCCGGCGTGACCCCCAAGCGACACTTGGCCGAGTTCCAAGGTTTTGATAAGGAGTATGCCCCCGGCGACACAATCGGGGTCGACTTCTTCACCGAAAGTGACTTTGTCGACATTGCCGGCACCTCTAAGGGCAAGGGCTTCCAGGGCGTAGTGAAGCGCCACGGATTCGGCGGCGTAGGCCAGACCACTCACGGCCAGCACAACCGCCTGCGCGCACCCGGTTCGATTGGTGCCTGCTCATATCCCGCCAAGGTATTCAAGGGCATGCGCATGGCTGGCCAGATGGGCAACGAGCGCGTGACTGTGCAAAACCTGCAGGTGATCAAGGTTATCCCCGAGCACAATCTGCTCATGATTAAGGGTTCTATCCCCGGACACAAAGGTTCAATCGTTTTAATCGAAAAGTAATATGGAACTCGCAATACTAACCCAAGACGGCCGCGACACCGGCCGCAAGGCAGTGCTCAACGATGCAGTGTTTGGCATTACGGTCAACGAGAACGCCGTATACCTCGATGTAAAGCAATACCTCGCTAACCAGCGACAGGGCACCCACAAGTCAAAGGAGCGCAGCGAAATCTCAGGTTCGACCCGCAAGCTGCACAAGCAGAAAGGCGGCGGCGGTGCACGTATCGGCGACATCAACTCGCCTCTGCTCTCAGGCGGTGCTCGCGTGTTCGGTCCCAAGCCCCGCGACTATCGCTTCAAGCTCAACAAGAAGCTCAAAGAACTGGCTCGCCGCAGCGCATGGAGCCAGAAGGCCCTCGACGGCCAGATCATCGTAGTGGAGGACATCAAGTTCGACGCTCCCCGCACCAAGAACTACATCAAGATGGCCAATGACCTGAAGGTGGCTGACAAGAAGGTGCTGGTGGTTCTGCCCGAGAACAATGAGAACATCTACCTGTCGATGCGCAATGTGCCTAAGACTTATCTTATGCGCGCTCAGGATGCCAACACTTACGCAATCCTCAACAATGGGGTGATCGTCCTCACCGAGGCTGCCCTTGAGATTATCAACAATAAGGACTAAGGAGGAACAACAAATGGATATCACAATACAGCCAATCGTTACCGAAAAGGCCACTCAGGTGACCGAGCGCGTGGGCCAGTACACATTCCGTGTTTCTCCCGACGCCAACAAATTCCAGATCAAAGACCTCGTAGAGAAGCTCTACGGAGTGAAGGTGCTCAGCGTAAACACCATGCAGGTGCGTCGCAAGAACAAGAGCCGCTGGACCAAGAGCGGCCTGCTGCGCGGAAAGACCGAGGCTTGGAAGAAAGCCATCGTGACCGTAGCCGAAGGCCAGACCATTGATTTCTATAGCAACATCTAATAAAAATGGCAGTAAGAAAATTCAAGCCCACTACTCCGGGGCAACGACACAAGATTATCGGCGTATTCAAAGGTGTGATAACTGCTACTAAGCCGGAAAAGTCTCTTACAGTCGGCAAGCGCGCCTCAGGAGGTCGCAACTCCGAAGGCCACCTCACCGCTCGCTACCTTGGCGGTGGTCATAAGCGCAAATATCGCCTCATTGACTTCAAGAGAACAAAAGACGGAGTGCCTGCCGTAGTAAAGTCGATCGAGTACGATCCCAACCGCAGTGCTCGCATCGCCCTGCTCTACTACGTAGACGGCTCAAAGGCCTATATCGTGGCCCCCAACGGCCTGGAAGTTGGCCAGCGCGTGATGAGCGGCGCTGAGGCAGCTCCAGAAATCGGCAATGCCCTGCCGCTGAGCGCCATCCCGGTAGGTACCGTGATCCACAACATTGAAATGCGCCCTGGCCAGGGAGCTCGCATCGCTCGCTCGGCCGGCACCTTCGCTCAGATTGTGTCACGCGAAGGAAATTATGCTATCATCAAACTTCCCTCGGGAGAAACCCGCAAGATCCTGGCCAGCTGCAAAGCTACCGTGGGTGTTGTAGGCAACAGCGAGCACTCGCTCGAGCAGAGTGGCAAGGCAGGCCGCAGCCGCTGGCTGGGACGCCGCCCTCACAACCGCGGTGTGGTAATGAATCCTGTAGATCACCCCATGGGTGGTGGCGAAGGCCGCGCTTCTGGTGGTCACCCACGCAGCCGCAAGGGTCTCTACTCAAAGGGTCTGAAGACTCGTGCTCCGAAGAAACATTCGTCGAAGTACATTATCGAGAGAAGAAAGAAGTAACTAAGAAAATAGCATAATATGAGCCGTTCACTCAAAAAAGGACCCTTCATCAGCGCTAAGCTCGAGAAGAAAGTTGCCGACATGGAGGCTACCGGCAAGAAGTCAGTCATCAAGACTTGGAGCCGCGCCAGCATGATCGCCCCCGAATTCGTAGGCCATACCTTTGCCGTGCACAATGGCAATAAGTTCATCCCGGTTTACGTGACTGAGAACATGGTTGGCCACAAGCTTGGCGAGTTCGCTCCCACGCGTACATTCCGCGGCCACGCCGGAAACAAGAAGAAATAATTAGGGCCCGCATTTCAAAAACATTGAAAACAGAAATCAACAATGGGTAAAAGAAAAAGATTAATGGCTGACCGAATGAAGGAAGAGCGCAAGAGCGTGGCATTCGCAAAGCTGACCAACATACCTTCGTCGCCCCGCAAGATGCGCCTGGTTGCCGACTTGATCCGTGGCCAGGAAGTGTTCCGCGCTCTGGGTATCCTGAAGTTCAGCAACAAGGAGGCTGCCGCTCGCCTGGAGAAGTGCCTGCGCAGCGCCGTTGCCAACTGGGAGGCCAAGAACGACAAGAAAGCCGAAAGCGGCGAGCTGTATATCTCAACAATATTCGTAAATCCTGCGCCCATGCTTAAGCGCCTGCGCCCCGCACCTCAGGGTCGCGGCTACCGCATCCGCAAGCGCGCCAATCACGTCACTCTGATTGTTGACGAGATTGCTAACAAAACAAAAAAGGACTAAGACATGGGACAGAAAGTAAATCCAATTAGCAATCGCCTGGGTATCATCCGCGGATGGGATTCCAACTGGTTCGGTGGCCGCAAGTATGGCGACACTCTGCTTGAGGACTCAAAGCTCCGCAATTACCTGAACGTGCGTCTTGCCAAGTGCAGCGTGTCGCGCATCGTAATCGAGCGCACTCTCAAGCTGATCACCATCACCATCTGCACCTCGCGCCCCGGCTTGATCATCGGCAAGGGCGGCCAGGATGTAGAGAAGCTCAAGGAAGAGCTGAAGAAGATCACCGACAAGGACGTACAGATCAATGTATTCGAAATCAAGCGCCCCGAGCTCGACGCTCAGATTGTGGCCAGCACCATCGCTCGCCAGATCGAAGGCAAGATCGCTTACCGCCGCGCTGTGAAGATGGCCGTAGCCAGCACAATGCGCGCTGGAGCTGAGGGCATCAAGGTACAGGTGGCCGGCCGCCTCAATGGCGCTGAAATGGCTCGCTCGGAAATGTTCAAGGAGGGTCGCACCCCGCTGCATACTCTGCGTGCTGACATCGACTACGCTCTTGTAGAGGCCCACACCAAGGTTGGCGTGATCGGAGTAAAGGTTTGGATTTGCCGTGGCGAAGTCTATGGCAAGCGCGACCTGGCTCCCTCGTTCGCCGCACAGAAAGAGAACAGCCGTCCGGCTCAGCGCGAAGGCGCACCTCGCCGTGGTGGTTTCCGCAAGTCGAAGAACAACAACAATCGTTGAACCCAAAAGTAAAGCTCGAATACAATGCTACAACCTAAGAAATCGAAATTCCGCCGCCAGCAAAAAGGCCGCATGAAGGGCGAGGCCCAGCGTGGCAACCAGCTTGCTTTTGGCTCGTTTGGCATCAAGACACTTGAGTCGAAATGGATTACTGGCCGCCAGATCGAGGCTGCTCGTGTGGCTGTGACCCGCTACATGCAGCGTCAGGGTCAGATTTGGATCCGCATTTTCCCCGACAAGCCTATCACCAAGAAGCCTGCTGAGGTCCGCATGGGTAAAGGTAAAGGTAATCCCGAGGGCTATGTAGCCCCCGTTACTCCCGGCCGCATCATCATCGAGGTAGAGGGCGTAAGCTACGACATTGCCAAGGAGGCTCTGCGCTTGGCTGCTCAGAAGCTGCCCGTGACCACTAAGTTTGTCGTAGCCCGCGACTACGATCCCACCCAAAACGTGTAAGCCGCTATGAAGAAAGACGAAATAAAGGAGCTCAGCACAGCTGACCTCCGTGAGCACCTGGCCCAGATGGAGCAGGAATATCGCCAGCTCAAGATCAATCACTCGATCTCGCCTCTTGACAACCCCGCCAAGATCACAGCTGACCGCCGCATGATCGCACGCGTCAAGACTGAGCTGCGCCGTCGCGAACTTAACAACCAATAAAATCCACAGCAAGATGGAAGAAAAGAGAAATTTGAGAAAAGAGCGCGTCGGCGTGGTTAGCTCCAACAAGGGCGACAAGACCATCACGGTCACCGTCAAGTACAAGGAGAAGCACCCGATCTATGGCAAGTTCGTCAACAAGACGAAGAAATACCACGCTCACGACGAAAAGAACGAATGTAGCGTAGGCGACACCGTGCGCCTGATGGAGACACGCCCCTTGAGCAAAACCAAGCGCTGGCGCTTAGTAGAAATAATCGAAAAAGTTAAGTAACAATGATTCAGTCAGAAACCCGTTTAAACGTAGCCGATAACAGCGGCGCGAAGGAAGTACTGTGCATCCATGTTCTCGGTGGCACTGGCCGCCGCTACGCCACCGTGGGCGACGTAATCGTCGTTACCGTGAAGAGCGTAATCCCGAGCTCAGAAATGAAGAAGGGAACCGTATCAAAGGCAGTGATTGTGCGTACGAAGAAGGAAATCCGTCGTCCCGACGGCAGCTACATCCGCTTCGACGACAACGCATGCGTGCTACTTAACAATGCAGGCGAGCTCCGCGGCACCCGCATCTTCGGCCCAGTGGCTCGTGAGCTGCGCGCCACCAACATGAAGATTGTGTCTCTGGCTCCCGAGGTGCTTTAACCATAAATTAAACAACCAACAGAAATGAGCAAGATACACATTCGCAAGGACGACACCGTGTACGTCCTCTCAGGCGAGGATCGCGGCAAGCAAGGCCGCGTTCTGTCGGTGGACCGCAAGAAAGGCCGTGCCATCGTAGAAGGCATCAACATTATCACCAAGGCAATGAAGCCCAATGCTCAGCACCCCCAGGGTGGCTTGATCAAGATGGAGGCTCCCATTCGCCTGTGCAAACTCGCCCTCATCGATCCCAAGACCGGCAAGCACACCCGCGTGGGCTACCGCATCAATGAGGATGGCAAGAAAGTGCGTTATTCAAAGAAATCAGGAGAGGAGATTAAGTAATGAGCACAACTACCGTTAAGAAGGACTATCAGGAGCGTATCGTTCCGGCCCTCACAAAAGAGTTCAACTACCACACCATCATGCAGGTGCCCAAGCTGGAGAAGATTGTCATCAACCAGGGCCTCGGCGAAGCCACCCAGGACAAGAAGATCATCGACACCGCTATAGCTGAGCTCACCGCTATCACTGGCCAGAAGGCTGTGCCCACTCTCAGCAAGAAGGACATCAGCAACTTCAAGGTGCGTAAGAAGATGCCTATCGGCGTGCGTGTTACTCTCCGCCGCGAGAAGATGTATGAGTTCCTGGAGCGCCTGATTCGCGTGGCTCTGCCCCGTATCCGCGACTTCAAGGGTATCGAAGGCAAGCTCGATGGCCGTGGCAATTACACCCTGGGCGTGACCGAGCAGATCATCTTCCCTGAGATCAACATTGATAACATCAGCAAGCTCCTTGGCATGAACATCACTTTCGTGACCACAGCCAAGACCGACGAAGAGGGCTACGCTCTGCTGCGTGAGTTCGGCTTGCCTTTCAAGAACGCTAAAAAACAATAAGCATCCAATATGGCAAAAGAATCAATGAAGGCCCGCGAAGTGAAGCGCGCCAAGCTCGTGGCTAAGTATGCCAAGCGCAAGGAGGCTCTCAAGGAAGAGGCTCGCCAGCTTGCCAAGGAAGGCGAAAGCGCCTACGAGGTATACCAGAAGCTGCAGAAGCTGCCAAAGAACGCATCGAGCGTGCGCATGCACAACCGCTGCAGCATCACTGGGCGCCCCAAGGGCTATATGCGCCAATTCGGCATCTCGCGCATCCAATTCCGCGAAATGGCCTCGGCCGGTCTTATCCCTGGAGTAAAAAAGGCAAGTTGGTAAGCACCGCCTCAGATGCATTATGGTGTTAATTCAGCCTGCAATGATTTAAATATTGTTGGGACGACCCAATCAATTTAACAACAACAACAATGACAGATCCAATAGCAGATTATCTGACAAGAGTAAGAAATGCGGTAAAGGCCAACCACCGCGTGGTGGAAATCCCCGCTTCTAACTTGAAAAAGGAGATCACCAAAATCCTTTTCGAACAAGGCTACATCCTCAACTACAAGTTCGTAGAGGGTGAAACCCCTGCCGGCATGATCAAGATCGCCCTCAAGTATGATCCCAAGGACCATGTGAGCGCTATCAAGGGCCTCAAGCGCGTAAGCCGTCCCGGCCTGCGCCAGTACACCGGCTACAAGGACATGCCCCGCGTGCTCAACGGGCTGGGCATCGCCATCCTCTCTACCTCTAAGGGTGTGATGACCAATAAGAAGGCTGCCGAGCTCAAAGTTGGCGGCGAAGTGCTATGCTACATTTACTAACCCTCAAATACCGAGCAGAATCATGTCAAGAATAGGTAAAGCACCGATCGAAATCCCTGCTGGCGTAGAGGTGAAAGTAGACAACAATGTAGTGACCGTAAAGGGCAAGAAGAACACCCTTACACTGACTGTAAACCCTAACATCAAGGTGGACGTGGCCGAGGGCCATGTGCATGTGACTCGCCCCAACGACGAGCGTGAGAACCGCGCAATGCACGGCCTCTACCGCGCACTGATCCACAACATGGTGGTGGGCGTATCGCAAGGATACCGCAAGGAAATGGAACTCGTGGGCGTAGGTTACCGCGCCAATGCTACCGGCCAGGTGCTGGAGCTCGCGCTGGGCTACTCTCACGCTATATACATCAAGCTTCCCCCCGAGGTGAAGGTTGAGACCAAGAGCGAGCGTAACAAGAACCCGCTGATCATCCTGGAGAGCGACGACAAGCAGCTCCTTGGCCAAGTATGCGCCAAGATCCGCTCGCTGCGCAAGCCCGAGCCTTACAAGGGCAAAGGTATTAAGTTTGTCGGTGAAGTCATTCGCCGCAAGTCAGGAAAATCGGCAAGTGCCAAATAACATTAAACTTTTGCAACTATGGTCAATAAGAAGGAAAGAAGAGCAAAAATCAAGGCCCGCATCCGCGGCAGACTATCTGGCACTCCCGAGCGTCCGCGCATGACTGTGTTCCGCAGCAACAAAGCTATCTACGTGCAGCTGGTCGACGACTTGGCTGGCAAGACCCTTGTTTCGGCTTCGAGCCGTGGCATGGAAGAGCCTGGCACAAAGTGTGAGATTGCAGCAAAGGTAGGCGAGAAGATCGCCGCCAAGGCCCTGGAGGCCGGTATCACCACTGTGGTTTTCGACCGCAACGGCTACCTCTTCCACGGACGTGTAAAATCATTGGCTGATGCCGCACGCAAAGGCGGCCTTAAATTCTAAAGAATATGGCAAAGAAGTATAACAGAGTAAAATCAACCAACGACGTTGAACTCAAGGACCGCCTGGTAGCCATCAACCGCGTAACCAAGGTGACCAAGGGTGGCCGCACTTTCACATTCGCTGCTATCGTAGTAGTGGGCAATGAGAATGGCGTGATTGGCTACGGCCTTGGTAAGGCCAATGAGGTGCAGGCTGCCATTGCCAAGGGCGTGGAGGCTGCTAAGAAGAACTTGATAGAGGTGCCTGTGCATAAGGGCACAATCCCCCACGAGCAGGAGGCTAAATTCGGAGGCAGCCGCGTGATCCTGAAGCCCGCTTCGCACGGTACCGGCGTGAAGGCTGGTGGCGCTATGCGCGCAGTGCTGGAGAGTGTCGGCGTGACCGACGTGCTGGCCAAGTCAAAGGGTTCGTCAAATCCTCACAATCTCGTGAAGGCTACCATTGAGGCTCTGGCTGAGATGCGTTCGCCCCTTGAGGTGGCTAAGAACCGCGGCGTGAGTGTATCTAAAGTGTTCAACGGATAATATCTCTCACTCAATATGGCACAGATTAAAATCAAGCAAATCAAGAGCCGCATCAACGCACCCGCTGTGCAGAAGCGCACACTCGATGCTCTCGGCCTGAAGAAAATGAACCACACTGTAATTAAGGAGGACACTCCTTCAGTGATGGGAATGGTTAACAAAGTTCGCCACCTTGTAGAGGTGACCAACGCTTAAAAATGGTTACGACTATGGATTTAAGTAATCTTCAACCCAATCCTGGCTCCACCCACAGCAAAACTCGCATCGGCCGCGGTCCCGGCAGCGGCAAGGGTGGCACATCAACTCGTGGTCACAAGGGTGCTAAGTCACGCTCGGGCTACAAGCGCAAGATCGGTTTCGAAGGCGGTCAGATGCCTCTGCAGCGTCGCTTGCCTAAGTTCGGCTTCAAGCCCCTGGCTCGCATTGAGTACCGTCCCATCAACCTTGAGAAGCTTCAGGAATTAGCCGAGGCTAAGAATCTTGAAAAGATCGGCCTCGAAGAGTTGCGCGCAGCTGGCATGATCAACCGCAAGCACCTTGTAAAGATTCTCGCCAAGGGCGAGCTCAACAAGGCTCTCACCGTAGAGGCTCACGCATTCTCAAAAGCTGCCCAGGAGGCTATCGAAAAGGCTGGTGGCACAATCGTAAAAATTGAAAAATAATGAGATTAGTACAGACATTTAAAAACATATGGTCGATTGACGAGCTTCGTGATCGCCTGTTAGTAACCCTGCTGCTGGTATTTATCTACCGCATTGGTTGCTACGTGGTGCTTCCGGGCGTGTCGCCAGCTGCCATCGAAGCTCTCAGCAGCTTCACCCAGAAGACGGGCATGATGCAGCTCCTCGACATGTTCTCGGGCGGTGCGTTCTCGCAAGCTTCGATTTTCGCCCTCGGTATCATGCCTTACATCACTGCATCCATCGTGATACAGCTGTTGGGCATGGTGCTGCCTGCCTTCCAAAAGATGCAGCGCGAGGGTGAGAGCGGTCGCCAGAAGATGATCCAGTACACGCGCTACCTTACAGTGCTGATTCTGGTCATCCAGGCTCCCGCATACCTGGCCAATATGCAATACCAGGTGCTGCAGGCTGGCACACATGGCGTGGCCACCTTCACATTCTGGAATTATCTGTCGCTGACGATAATCCTCGCCGCAGGCTCGATGTTTATCATGTGGCTGGGCGAGAGGATTACCGATCGCGGTATTGGAAATGGTATTTCGTTCATCATCTTGATTGGTATCATCGCGCGTCTCCCGGGAGCATTCCTGTATGAGATTTCCGGCCGAGTGCCCGGCACCAGCACAGCAGCTGGCCAGGGTGGCCTCGTGATGTTCCTTATAGAGATCATCCTGCTGTTCGCTGTAACCATCGGCGCCGTGCTGCTGGTGCAGGGTACACGCAAGGTGCCTGTGCAGTACGCCAAGCGTATCGTGGGCAATCGCCAGTACGGCGGCGCCCGCCAGTTCATCCCATTGAAGGTGAACGCAGCTGGCGTAATGCCCATCATCTTCGCTCAGGCTATTATGTTCATCCCCGTTACCTTGGCTGGCTTCGGGGCTAAGGCAGGCAGCGGATTCTTCCACGCCCTGACCGACATCAATGGCTTCTGGTACAACTTCATCTTCTTCATCATGATTGTTGCGTTCACATATTTCTACACAGCAATCACCGTGCGTCCCAAGCAGATGGCTGAGGACCTGAAGCGCAACAATGGCTTCATCCCCGGCGTAAAGCCTGGCAAGAAGACTGAGGATTACCTCAACGAGATTATGGACCGCATTACACTGCCTGGCTCAATATTCTTGGCAATCGTAGCAATCCTGCCGGCATTTGCGCGCTTCTTTGGCATCAGCCAGAATTTTGCGCAGTTCTTCGGCGGCACATCATTGCTGATCACTGTGGGCGTTGTGCTCGACACATTGCGCCAGATTGAATCGCACCTGATGATGCACCACTACGATGGACTTATGAAGGACGGCAAGATCCAGGGCCGAACCACTGGATCAGCCTATTGATAGCGGATTGTCAGCAGAGAGGAATTGTAAATGGTTTATCTGAAGACACCGGACCAGATTGAGCAGATGCGACCCGCTGCTTTGCTCATCAGCCAGACTCTTGGCGAAGTGGCAAAGTGGATCGCGCCTGGAATCACAACACGCAAGCTTGACACCATTGCCAAGGAGTATATCCTTGACAATGGGGGCAGGCCCGCTTGTTTGGGTTATTCTGGTTTCCCCGCCACCCTGTGCATTGAGGTGAATGAGACAGTGGTGCATGGCTTCCCCAGCGGTTACACGCTGCGCGAAGGCGACATCATTGGCATTGACACCGTGGTGGGTGTGAAAGGATGGATGGGCGATATGTGCTACACCTTTCCGGTAGGCGAGGTTGCCGACAACATAATGAAATTCCTTAGGACCACCAAGGAGAGCCTGTATGTAGGCATAGAGGCATGCAAGGTGGGCAAGCGCATAGGCGATATCAGCAACGCGATACAGACATATTGCGAAAAGCGAGGTTACAGCCTGGTGCGTGAAATGTGTGGACACGGCATTGGCCGGAGCATGCACGAAGAGCCTGAGGTGCCCAACTTCGGTCGTCGAGGTTGCGGACCAATCATCAAGAATGGCATGTGCATCTGCGTAGAGCCAATGGTCAACATGGGCAGCAAGAATGTGATAATTGAGCGCAACGGCTGGGAATGTCGCACACGCGACCGCAAGCCAAGTGCGCACTATGAGCATACGCTGGCAATCCATGACGACCGCACAGAGATCCTTACTACATTTGATTACATCGAGGCAGCCCTCGGAGATAGATTCATTTAACAACACCTATACTATATGGCAAAACAGACAGCAATCGAGCAGGACGGAACCATCGTGGAGGCATTGTCGAATGCAATGTTCCGCGTAGAGCTGGAGAACGGACACGAAATCACAGCCCACATCTCAGGAAAGATGCGCATGCATTACATCAAGATTCTTCCTGGCGATAAGGTGAGGGTTGAGATGAGCCCCTATGATCTCAGCAAGGGCCGCATAGCATTCCGCTACAAGTAATAGCAAACGCAAACCCTACAATACTAAAAGACATGAAAGTAAGAGCCTCAGTGAAGAAGCGTACCGCCGACGACAAGATCGTTCGTCGCAAGGGTCGCCTCTATGTCATCAACAAGAAAAACCCTAAAAACAAACAACGTCAAGGATAAGAGGCTGGTAAGTTTTGGTTTTAAGTATTAAGTATTAAGTATTAAGTTTTAAGACTAAAGACTAAAGACTAAAGACTAAAGACCAAAGACTAATTCAGCAGCTTAGCTAACAAAAACTACATTACAATATGGCAGTTAGAATCGTGGGAGTTGACCTCCCCCAAAACAAAAGAGGTGAAATAGCCTTGACATATATCTTCGGCATCGGCCGCAGCGCAGCCAAGACCATTCTCGAGAAGGCAGGTGTGCCCGTTGAGATTAAGGTAAAAGACTGGAGCGATGATCAAGCCGCTCGCGTGCGTGAGGTAATATCAACCGAATATAAGGTAGAAGGCGACCTCCGCAGCGAAATCCAGCTCAATATCAAGCGCCTTATGGATATCGGTTGCTACCGTGGCATCCGCCACCGCATCGGCTTGCCAGTGCGCGGACAGAGCACCAAGAACAACGCTCGCACCCGCAAGGGCCGCAAGAAGACCGTTGCTAACAAGAAGAAAGCTACTAAATAATACTAAATTATGGCAAAAAAGACAGTCGCAGCAAAGAAGAGAAACGTCAAAGTCAGTGCCGAAGGCCAGCTTCACGTTCACTCATCTTTCAACAACATCATTGTGTGCTTAGCCAATGCTGAGGGACAGGTAATCTCTTGGTCATCGGCAGGCAAGATGGGCTTCCGTGGCTCAAAGAAGAATACACCCTACGCCGCCCAGATGGCAGCTCAGGACTGCGCAAAGGTTGCTTACGACCTTGGCCTACGCAAAGTGAAGGCTTACGTCAAGGGCCCGGGCAATGGCCGCGAAAGCGCCATTCGCACCGTGCATGGCGCTGGCATCGAAGTGGTAGAGATCATCGACGTTACTCCGCTGCCCCACAACGGATGCCGTCCGCCTAAGCGCCGCCGCGTTTAAAATATCAGTAACACTGACATTACACACTGACGCAAGCTTTCCATCAGTAAAAGATCTTTTAGTAATAAATAACAACACCTATGGGCATATTGCCAGAGACCGTGCGCGACACTATGGCATAAACGTGAAATTAGACTATTAAGAAAAAGCTTTCACCTCTCTAGTCGCGGCTGCACTACATGCCGTAAATCCGCACCCCCGTCATGGTCAATGCCCCACTGATAATTTTAAAACAATGGCAAGATACATAGGCCCCAAAACCAAAATAGCACGCCGATTTGGCGAACCCATCTTCGGACCCGACAAAGTGCTGCAAAAGCGCAACTTCCCCCCGGGCCAGCATGGTGCCAACAAGCGTCGCAAGACTTCTGAGTATGGTACTCAGCTCCGTGAAAAGCAAAAGGCAAAGTACACCTATGGTGTGCTGGAGAAGCAGTTTGCTAACCTGTTCGACAAGGCTTCGCGCATGAAGGGTATTACTGGTGAAATCCTGCTCCAACTGCTCGAAAGCCGCCTCGACAATGTGGTATATCGCCTGGGCATCGCTCCTACCCGCGCTGCTGCGCGCCAGTTGGTGCTCCACCGCCACATCACCGTCAATGGCAAGGTCGTAGGTATTCCTTCATATCAGGTTACTCCTGGCGAAATCATCGGTGTGCGCGAGCGCTCAAAGAGCCTCGAGGTAATCGCTGATGCATTGGCCGGTTTCAATCACAGCAAATATCCTTGGATTGAATGGGATGAGACACAGAAGGCTGGCAAATTCCTGCATGTGCCCGAGCGTGCCGACATTCCTGAGAACATCAAAGAGCAGCTGATTGTCGAATTGTATTCAAAGCAATAACCCCTAAACTTAAGATCCATGGCTATATTAGCATTCCAAAAGCCCGACAAGGTGTTGATGTTGGAGGCCGACAACTTCTACGGCAAGTTCGAATTCAAACCCTTGGAGCCTGGATATGGTATCACCGTAGGCAACGCCCTGCGCAGAGTGCTGCTTTCGAGCCTCGAAGGCTACGCTATCGCATCAATCAAGATCGATGGCGTGCAGCATGAGTTTGATACCATCCCCGGAGTGATGGAGGATGTCACTAACATCATCCTCAATCTCAAGAAGGTTGACCTCAAGCAAATCGTAGAGGACACCGACGACGAGAAGGTGACCATCACCGTTTCGGGCCAGGACAAGTTTACGGCCGGTGACATCAACAAGGCCCTCAACGGCTTCGAGGTAATGAACAAGGACCTCGTGATTTGTCATTTGGATCCTGGGGCAAGCTTTACTATCGAGCTTACTATCAATAAGGGCCGCAGCTGGATCCCCGCTGAGGAGAACCGCAACCCCGACGAGAAGGAGCTCAACGTGATTGCAATCGACTCAACTTACACTCCCATCAAGAATGTAAAGTACACGGTAGAGAATTACCGTGTCGATCAAAAGACCGACTACGACAAGCTCACCCTGGAGATTACCACCAACGGATCAATCCATCCCAAGGAGGCTCTCAAGGAGGCTGCCAAAATCCTGATTTACCACTTCATGCTCTTCAGCGACGAGAAGATTACTCTCGAGCCTCAGGAGCAGGAGACCAGCGAGGTATTCGACGAGGAAGTGCTGCACATGCGTCAACTCCTCAAGCAGAAGCTCGTGGATATGGATCTCTCGGTGCGTGCTCTCAACTGCTTGAAGAGCGCCGAGGTAGAAACTTTGGGCGAACTCGTGGTGTTCAACAAGAACGATCTGTTAAAGTTCCGCAACTTCGGCAAGAAGTCGCTCACCGAGCTTGAGGATCTGTTGACCACTCTGAATCTGTCGTTCGGCATGGATATTTCCAAATACAAATTAAATCAAGAGTAACCTACAATGAGACACAATAAATCTTTCAACCATCTTAGCCGCAAGAAGGCGCACCGCGACTCTCTGCTGGCCAATATGACGATCTCATTGATCATGCACAAGCGCATCAACACCACGCTGGCCAAGGCTAAGGCCCTGCGCATGTATGCCGAGCCTCTGATCAACCGCGCCAAGGAGGACACTATGGCTAATCGTCGCCTGGTGTTCAGCTACCTGCAGAACAAGTATGCCGTATCTGAGCTTTTCAATGATGTGGCTCAGAAGATTGGCGACCGTCCGGGTGGCTACACCCGTATCCTGAAGACTGGCAACCGCCTTGGTGACAACGCACAGATGTGCTTCATCGAGCTGGTTGACTATAATCCCACTTACAATGCTGCCAAGGGTGCCGAGAAGGCAGCCAAGAGCACACGCCGCAGCCGCAAGAAGAGCGCAGCTCCCAAGGCTGAAGCTGCTCCCGCTGCCGAAGAGCCCGCTACCGAAGCCCCCAAGGCTGAAGCTCCCGCAGCAGAAGAGCCCAAGGCCGAGTAAAAGGGTAATATGCTAAAAAAGGTCCGCTATCCAAAGATGGCGGACTTTTTTTATTTACCTTGGTGATTGGCGTTTGATCCAGATTTCGAAGAAGGGGTCGTTGACGGTGTAGATACCAAGGTGGGTTGTGATAAGATCGCGGTCGAGAAGCACGCGGCTTGCCCCTAATACCGAACTGGCTGAAATCAGGCTATGCTTTCTTATAAAGGCAGAGCTCTGGATATTCTGTGCTTCACCGTCCACTGCTATGGCTTGCAGCAGGGCATACTGTGTTTCTGATAATTGATAACGAAGCGACACGTACGAATCATTCTGGATTTTCAGAATCTCAGTTATAGCTATCTCGATTTGATCGCTATTGCAGGTTTCACCCTCAGGTGTATTGGCATACATTATGTTCATCACTCTGTGCATGGGGGCAGTGATACCTCGAAATAGGCTGTACACCTGCTTTGCAGTGTCAATTGCCAAGGTCTTATTTCCTTTTTTAAAGAGCTTAACACAGAATTCTGCATATATATCTTCTGAAATCAACGGAAGATTCATTAATATGGTTGAGGCAAAAAATGGTCGCGAGGGCGAGGTGAAAATTTCAGTCATCAAATGCCGATGGGATCCCGAGAATATAAAGCGTGTGGTGGTGCAATGCTGAATGTAAGTGCGCAGCAAGGCTTCCACCTTCCAAGCATCCTTGTATTTGGTGATTTGCTGAAACTCGTCTATGGCGATGATACAGGGCGATTCCGCAGAATTGAGATATTTGAAAATTTCATCAAGGGTGATGTCAGGCACAAAACTTTGGCCAATTCCAATATTCCAAATCGGCATCCCATTGATATCAAATGAAATTTGTGATTTCAAAGAGGTGAGAAATTCTATGAATCTGTTAATCCATACCTTGCCCTTGGGTTTTAATGCCTTGGTGATGGCATTGCCGAGGTTGATTACAAATTCCCTAAAAGATTTTGTGGAATAAATATCCACACTGACAGTGATGTATTCATCTTTTATCTCTGGCTGATTGAAAACATGGCTAATAAGGTCGGTTTTGCCGATACGCCTGGGAGAGATCAACACTACGTCGTTGCCATTGGTAAGGTATTTTACCATCAGTTTCGTCTCATTTTCTCGGTCACAGAAAAGCTCTGGACCTGCATAACTATTTATTACAAATGGATTTTTCATTGCACTTACCGTTAATTTTTAGGCAAAGTTACAAAATTTTCACCAATCATACAAATTATATGATACAAATCGTATGATATAAATCGTATGATACAAAATGTGTGATATTAATTGTATGATACAATTTGTATGATGTGGGAATGTTGGAAAAAACTTTAGGAGAAAATTAGCCCAGTGGCTAATCGCCGTGGCGTAATGGCTCGCGTACTTGAAAAGATGAAAGCCTTCTTCGCCAAATTCTACGACATCACCCACGGCTCATTTTCATAAAAATTTTTAATAAGCTAAGCATAAATGCCCATGCATGTTGTATGCCTAAAGAAAGGTGCGCACTATGGAATCAAGTGGAAGGGTTACAGTCCTTTTATGTAGGCGTGGAGCTGCCCGTAGAATGGGTGGCGACTGAGGGTTGAGGAGTCGCCGAGGATTACGAGCTTCATGCGGGCGCGGGTTATGGCCACATTCATGCGTCGAAGGTCGCCTAAGAAACCAATTTGTCCCTCATCATTGGCTCGAACGAGGCTTACCAAGATCACATCGCGCTCCTGCCCCTGAAAACCATCCACAGTGTTGATGCTAATCAAGTGCTTCACCCCTCTCAATGCATTTGATGCTTTCAGGCAATGGCGCAAATATTGCACCTGAGCCTTATAGGGAGATATCACACCAAAGTCAATCTTCTCATCCAGGATTCGCTCCTTGGTAATCTTACTGACATAATCTTCGAGCCACTGCATTAGCAACTGCGCTTCTGACTTATTGATGCGTCCAAAGCTTTCGCCCACAAATTCCTCCTTGAAATCCATATCAGCAGTATCAACCCACTCGATAGGAATGTCAAAATTCAAGATGCCGCGACTCTCAACCCCTGGAGCTGCTTCGAGCCGCCCTCCGTAGAACCACATCGAGGGAAAGTGCATAATCTCGCGGCACATGCGATATTGCGTGCGAAGCAAGGTCACAGCCGTAGGCTTGGAATCCGCTACATACTCCATCAGAGTGCGGTCGAGACCTCGGCGCTGAGCCTCATAACACTTCACTGTGGCTGGCAACTGTTTATGATCGCCAGCAAGCACCACGCGGTCGGCCTTGCGAATAGCAATCCAGCAAGCAGCCTCAAGTGCTTGAGCCGCCTCGTCGATAAAGAGAGTGCCAAACTTATGACCATATAGCAGTCTGTGATTGCTGCTCACAAGGGTTGATGCCACCACATTGGCCTGAGCAAAGAGGTCGGCATTGATGCGTATCTCTAACCCTGTGGCTCGGTCCTGCAAGCGATGGATACGGCTGCGAATACCTTCGCGCTCATCGCGGGTGCCTCGCCGCGCTTTTCCTTTCAGGGCACGCAGTTCCTTGCGGATAGCCCAAAGCTCAGAATAGCAAGGATGATCTTCAAATCTCCGCTCATAGGTAAACGACAGCATCTTGTCATTCACGCGCGATGGATTGCCAATGCGCAGCACATTCACGCCTCGGTCAACCAGCTTCTCACAAATCCAGTCAACCGCTGTATTGCTCTGTGCGCACACCAGCACTTGGGGTTCGCGGTGCAAAGTCTCATAAATAGCTTCAACCAAAGTGGTGGTTTTTCCTGTGCCAGGAGGGCCATGCACGATGGCTACATCGCGGCAACCGAGCACCTTGTTTACTGCCGCTTCTTGCAACGAGTTTAGCCAAGGAAAACGCATTGGATATAGCTCGCGGCTCTGAGGCTCGCCATTGCCAAGCAGCAAATCCCTAAGCTCAGCCAAGCGATTTCCCTTGGAATTGATTACCGATGAAAGGGCTTCGAACATTGCCTGGTAGCTGGTCTCATCGAAGAATAGTTGCACACCCAGGCCTTCCTTTCCCTCCAGTTCGGCGATAGCTGCACTTCCAGGCATTGCCACTACCATACGATCGTCGCTGGCATAACTCACGATAGCCTTGGTGTTGAAATAATGGAGAGTGCCATCGGAAAGTTGACGGAAGAAACAGACCTGCTTTCCGAATTCAAAATTATGCTCGATATCTGTGTCGGAATCTCTTGTGATTTCCAATACCAACTGGTTGAGGGAATTGTAATAATTGCGTCCAAGCTTCACTGGCCACCAGCACATGCCACGATTTACCTTGCGCATCACGCCCATGCTTTCGGTCTGCCGGCGGAATTCTTCCTTTTCATATTCATATTCCATCCTCAACAACAATTGTTGACGATGCAAGTGGGCTTGAGGCGTTTCCTTTATTTCTTTCTTTTTGTTAGTCATAGGTGGTCAGGTTACTAAAACAATGAAAAAATCTAATTAAAAAGTACTCGTCATTTTCACACTGCAAAATTACTCATTTTGGGAGAAAATGAGTAATTTTGCAATGAGAAAATGACGAGAGATGAATTTGATTCAGAAATTTAAGGCGATAGCTGGGCTGCCCACTTTTCCTGTGCTGTTGGCTCTCTGCGCTACGCACTGCTTCAACGACATGCTGCAGTCGGTGATAACCGCTGTGTACCCGATGATAAAGCTCGACCTTGGGCTTAACTTTGCCGAGATTGGCCTGATTACATTGGTATATCAGATTGCGGCATCGGTGTTTCAGCCAGTAGTGGGCTTGGTATTCGATAAGCATCCAGTGGCATCGAGCCTGCGCATAAGCACGGTGAGCACGGCCAGCGGCTTGGCAGTACTGGCGTTTGCCAATTCCTTGCCGTGGATATTGGTAGCGGTGTTTGTTGTAGGACTGGGTTCTGCCACTATTCACCCCGAGGCATCACGCATCACATCGCTGGCAAGCGAGGGTAGGAGAGGCATGGCCCAATCGGTGTTCCAAGTAGGTGGAAATTTTGGCGGATCGATAGGACCGCTTTTGGTAGCCTTGATAGTGTCGCCCTACAGTAGGCATTGCATATTGTTTTTCCTAATCATATCAGCATGTGCCATCATGGTGCAGCGGCCAATTATCCGCTGGTATCGAGCATATCTGCAGCAGCGCAAGGTGGAGGCTGGCGTAAAGGCGACAAAGCTGCCAATGCCTTTGCCCTTAGGCACCACAATATTTGCCATCAGCATATTGATGATTTTGATTTTCTCGAAGTACATCTATATGGCCAGCATCACAAGCTACTATACATTCTTCTTGATCAAGAAATTTGGCGTAAGTATCTCGGCTTCGCAGATATGTCTGTTTGTATTTTTGATATCCACCGCAGCTGGCACATTGGTGGGTGGACCTATGGGCGACAAATACGGTCGCAAGCCAGTAATCTGGGTGTCGATTCTGGGCACAGCGCCATTCAGTTTGATTCTGCCTCATGTTGGCTTGGCTCCAACCATTGTGCTTAGCTTCTGCGCTGGCTTTATGCTGTCGTCGGCTTTTCCTGCCATATTGCTTTATTCGCAGGAGCTGCTTCCCAATCACCTTGGCATGGTGTCGGGCCTATTCTTCGGCTTTGCCTTTGGCGTAGGCGGCATTGCCTCGGCTGTGCTTGGCGACTTTGCCGATACCTATGGCATCGAAGCCATTTATCGCTTCTGTGCTTATATGCCCCTTTTGGGACTTATCACCTGTTTCCTCCCCAATCTCAAAAAACTCCAAAAAGTAGCCTAACCTATTATTTATGTAGTTCAATAACTTAACAACCCCTACGGGGTTGGGGAGATGGGGAAATGCCAATAGGCTAATTGAAAGAATCCCTACGGGATTCAAGGATAAGAATAGTTTAAATTTAATTCGGCACTATACTTATTTACTTATTTTATAAATTTAAATAAAAAATTTGTAACTTTGCGGAATGATACTGGTAATTGATGATGACATATCTATCCGGGAATCGCTGCGCTTCGTGCTGGGCAGAGCTGGCCACGAGGTGATGCTTGCCGAACACCCAAAAGAAGCACTCGACATGCTTCGCCAAGCCACACCCGACGTGGTGCTCATGGACATGAACTTCGGCAACACCACCAGCGGCCGGGAAGGCTTGGAGCTGCTGCGCAAAGTCAAGGTGCTTTACCCCTCGCTGCCTGTAATTCTGATTACCGCTTGGGGCACCATTCCCCTGGCCGTGGAGGGTATGCGACTGGACGCAGCCGACTTCGTGACCAAGCCCTGGAACAACCTCGACCTCCTGCGTCGCATCGATACCACCCTGAAGCTGCAAGAAAAGCCTACCGAGCAAGACCTCACCGCACCCTTCCAGAAAATCATCGGCAGTCACCCAACGCTCTTATCAGTATTGAAAACGGCCCAAAAGGTAGCACCGACTGAGGCCCCAGTGCTTATCCTCGGTGAAAACGGCACTGGCAAGGAGCTCTTAGCCGAGGCTATCCACCTGGCCAGCAAGCGCACTGGCAAGCCGTTTATCAAGGTCAACCTTGGCGGCATATCTCAGACACTCTTCGAGAGTGAGATGTTTGGACACAAGAAGGGTGCTTTCACTGGAGCCATCTCCGACCGTATAGGGCGCTTCGAGCTGGCCGACAAGGGCACCATCTTTCTTGATGAAATCGGCGACCTTGACCCTGCCAGCCAAGTGAAGTTGCTGCGCGTGCTACAAGAACACACATTCGAGCCCCTTGGCGACAGTCGCAGCCGCCGAGTTGATATCCGCGTGATTTGCGCCACCAATGCCGATTTGGCTCAGATGGTGCGTGAAAAATCATTCCGCGAGGATCTATATTACCGCATCAATCTTATCACCGTAAAGCTGCCAGCGCTGCGCGAACGCGCCACCGACATCCCAGCCCTGATTCAGCATTTTTCTGGTGAGGAATATCGCCGATTCAGCCCCGAGGCCTTAGCGCAGATATCGGCTTTGCCATTCCCTGGCAATATCCGCGAGCTCAAAAATTTAGTAGAGCGATTGCTCATCACCCACCCCGATGGTGAAATCTTAGCATCGGCTATAGCCGATGACAGTTTTTTAAATGGGTCCCATGAGTCCCATCAGTCTCCCGATCTCGCAGAGCGAGATCAGATTTCTGCTGCTCTCGAGCGCAGCGCGGGCAATATCGCCCGAGCTGCCGCCATGCTTGGCCTCAGCCGTCAAGCCCTATATCGCCGAATGGATAAATACGGTCTGCGATGAGCATCTGGTTTTATATCGCCATGGGTATCTTGGTCCTGGCCACTGTTGCCTGTTGGTGGCTTTACCACCGATTTGTGGTGATGCCTTGGCGCACCCTCGTCATTGGGGCCGATATGCTGCGTCAGCAGGATTTCAACAGCCGGCTGCGCAAATTGGGCCATCGTGAGGTTGACCGAATCATCGACCTCTTCAATCCCATGATGGATGCTCTCGACGTGAAATCACAAAAAATAGAAGAACAGGAGAAATTTCTCAATCTCATCATGGCCATTTCTCCCATGGCGATAGCCGTGGTCAACGACCGAGGCGCAATTACCTATTCCAATCCTGCATTTCAGTCGCTGCCCGACCCAGAAGTGTGGGAGCTCGCTCGCAAGCTCGATGAGGGTGACAGCCAAGTATTTCGCATGAACACAGGCGCAGCCTATCGCGGCTCGCATCTGAGCTATATCGACCAGGGATTTCCTCATGATTTTTACATAATCGAAACCCTGACAGCCGAGGTGGCCGAGGCCGAGCGCCATGCTTATGAGCAAGTGATTCGCACGCTCTCACACGAGGTCAATAACACCGTATGCGGCGTGAATTCCACCATCGAGGCTATCAGTGAAATTGTGGGGGAAGAGGATGCACGGCGCGTAATTGCCGCATGCGAGAAGCGTGTTACAGGCCTGGCAGAATTTGTGCAGCGCTATGCCAAAATGGTAAAGCTACCTGAGCCCCAGCCAGTGCCAACCGATTTATATGAATTTATTGAGAGCAATCGGCTTTTTTTGGAAAATCTCTGCCGCAGCCACGGCTGCAAACTGATTTTAACAGGATTACAAGGAAAACAAGGATTCCAGGGACAACCGGGACAACCGGGACTGCCGCGACCACCGGGACAACCAGGACAACCGCGACCACCAGATGAGTCCCGGGAGTCCCGGGAGTCCCGGATGTCCCAGCTGTCCTGGGAGTCCCGGGAGTCCCGGCTTATCTCCCTTGATCCAGGCCTCATGGAGCAAGTGTTGGTAAATCTCGTAAAAAATGGCGCCGAGAATCCTGGCGCCACATTCGTGGCAATCGCCGTCGGCGATCGCTGCCTCGAAGTCATCAATGATGGCGAGCCCATCTCGCCCGAGGTGTCGCAGCGGCTATTCACACCATTCTTCACCACCAAGCCCACAGGCCAGGGCATAGGGCTCACGACCATTCGCACCATCCTCACGCGCCATCACGCGCGTTTCTCCCTCGCTACCGGCTCCGACCGCCTCACCCGCTTCACCATTCTTTTCCCCGCCTAATATTATACAGTCGTAGGTGCTTGCTGTGCGGCAGGTCAGTGACCCGCCGCTCCTAAATACATCCGCCTGATAAACCCCCTCAGCCTTCTGCAGCCCTGCCATTTGTGGAGCGGCGGGTCAGCGACCTGCCGCACAGCAACCTTCTCCAACCCCCACCAGGCCCGCCGCACAGCAACCCATACAAAAAAAGGCCCCTCCGAGGGGCTGGAGGGGCCTTTTTCATGAATTTTGGTTATTTTTGAGCGGGAGGTGTAGTATTATCATCTTTTGCTTTGTCAGCGGCAGCCTTCGCAGCAGCCTCTGCTGCACTTTCAGCCTGCTCCTGCGCAAACTGCTCGGCAGCAGCCTTGAGTTGAGCCTGAGCCTCAGGGCTCTTGTCCCAGTGGAAAGGCACGAAGTCAGTGTTAGGCTGAGCCCACGACGGCTTGCGGCAAGCTTGGATTACAAGCGGCATACCCACGAAGATTACGCAACCGCCAATCAGCACTCCGAACCACATGCCCGTTGAGCCAGTAGCAATCTGGGCTGGTGGGAAGAAGCTGAGGATGAATGCCAAGAGCGATCCGAGGAAGCCGACGCCGGCAACAAGCCAAATCAGGAAGTTGCCATGCTTGCCGATACGGAACGGACGCTTAGCATCTGGCATCGTGTAACGCAAACGGATTACCGAAGCAAACATCAGCATGTAAGCAATCAGGTAGAGGAGGCAGGTAAGCTGCGACAGAATCTGATAGAAGCTCTGCACCGAAGGCATTACTGCGAACAGGAGGGTAAGGCATGATGCGATAGCGCCTTGGATCCAAAGGATGTTGCGCTGCACACCATTCTTATTGGTCTTTTGCCAGAAGGGAGGCAGATAACCAGCCTTGCCCACAGCGAGAATACCATCCGAAGGACCAGCAATCCAAGTCAATACGCCGGCCAATACGCCAAATGCAAGGGCGATGGCCATGATAGGCGACAACCAGCGGATGTGGAGGAATACGAAGTAATTGTCGAAACCTACAAGAAGGCTCTGCACAAGGTTGATATCCTTGGCCGGGATGATTATTGCCAATGCGTAGGTGCCGAATACGAATACGCAAACCGTTACGATCGCACCCACAATCACTGCCAAAGGATAGTTTTTGGTAGGATTTGACATCTGGCGCACGTGTACACCCGACATCTCCATACCTGCGTAGAACAGGAAGATTGACGATGCAAGCACTACGTTGTCGAAGTTAGAGAAGTTAGGAATGAACGAGCTGTGGAAGTCAAGATTTGAGTGGCCACCCATGCACAGGTAAATAATAGCGAAGATCACCAGCAAGCCGGCGGGAATCAGGGTACCCACCATGCCGCCTATCTTAGCGAACTTGCCTACCCATTTCAGGCCCTTGAGAGAGATAAAGGTGCCAAGCCAGTAGATGACAAGCATCACAATCAAGGTGTAGAGCTTGTTGGCTGCCAAGTGCGAATCGGCCACATGGTCCATGCCGATGAAGGCCAACGAAACGGCGCAGAAGGTAAGCACGGTCGGGAACCAAATGGTGGTCTGGATCCACTGCATCCAAATGCCGATAAAGCCAGCTTTAGTGCCATAAGCCTCACCAATCCAGCGGAACATACCGCCCTGCTGGTAAGGGAACATAGCCGCAAGCTCAGCAGCCACAAACGACACTGGGATAAGGAAAACGATTGCGGCAAACAAATAATAGAAGGCCGAAGCCATGCCATATTCGGCTTCAGCGGGCAGGCCACGGAGCGACACCACTGCCACGATGTTCATCATGATCAGGGTAAACACTCCAAGTTTAGTCGCTTGCTTTACGGCCTGCTTCTTTGGGGATGTTGTAGTTGTTGCCATGATTTTAATTATATAGGTGTGTTATTAAATAGTTGATTTCAGAAATAGTTGACAGCTCCGCCATGGAGCTGGTGTGTCTCACTTCACATTTAGATATATAACATTGCAAATTCATCAATGGTTCAAAAAAGAGAGGCGCCAGTTTGCCCGATGTTGCCGGGCAAATCGGCGCCTCCGATTTTCGGTAGTTCAGTCTTCAGTTGTATGTTATCGGCATTAGTCGATAACTATAAACTGCAGACTGGGGAAGTCATTTAACGGCCATTGTGGTTGAAGCTCTTAGGCTTCAGAGGAATGTTCTTCTCCATGGCGATACGTGTGGTGGTCGGGTATTCCAAGGCATCGAGCTCGGCTACGCCGCTCTTGATATCGTTGAGGAGCTGATCGGCCATGTCGCGTGAGAAGCCTTGCTTGCAAACCACACGCATAACCACAACGTCCTGAAGGTTGGCAGGCATTGCATAGGCAGGAACCATCCAGCCGTGCTGTGCCAGCTTGTCCTGAAGGTCATAGAGGGTCCACTTGGCGGTCTTTTGATACTCAGGCTTCATCAGCCAGCAGAACAATGGGTTAGGCACGTCGGGACTGTAGTTCTGGAACTGTGGCATAGCACCGATGTTGCTGTGCAGATAGTTGCAGACGTCCATTGAGTTCTGCTGTACGTTCTTGTAGCCTTCGAATCCGAGGTGGATGAACTGATAGTACTGACCCAGGATCTGAGCGGCAGGACGCGAGTAGTTCAGACCAACCTGAGTTACCTCTGCGCCGAGGTAGTCGGCTGAGAATGCCATTGAGCCAGGCAGATACTTCTTGTCCTTCCAGCATACCCAACCCAAGCCAGGATATACAAGACCGAACTTGTGGCCTGAGGTAGAAATTGAAAGAACCCACTTCAGACGGAAGTCCCACTTCTTCTCCGGGAACAGGAACGGGAGGATGAAACCGCCGGTAGCAGCATCTACGTGGATAGGAATGTCATAGCCAGTCTTGGCATTGTACTCATCGAGGGCGTCGTTAAGAGCCTCAACATCATCATTCAGACCAGTGTAGGTAACACCCTGGATAGGAACGATACAGAAGGTGTTCTCATCGCAGAGCTTCAGGGCTTCCTGAGGATCAAGGGTGGTCTTCTCAAGTGTCAGAGGCACAGTACGCATCTCAATCTCCCAAAGTTCGGCAAACTTCTGCCATACAATCTGGTAGGCCGATGAGATTACGAAGTTAGGCTTATCGTAGGGCTTGCCTTGAGCTTTACGACGCTCACGCCAGCGGATCCATGCAGCGATACCGCCCAGCATACAAGCTTCTGACGAACCAATTGCCAATGCACCAGCCTTCCACTTGTTTGTCTCAGGGGTGTTCCAGAGGTTGGCTACGATGTTGATACATTTGCCGCACATGTAGGCAACACGCGGATACTCAGTCTCATCAATGTAGTTAATGTTAATAGCCTCGTTCATCAGCTTTGTAGCCCATTCGTCCATGTAGGTGGTTACGAATGTAGCAAGGTTGAGTCGGGGTTGGGTCTGGGCGAAGCACTCGTCCTTTACCATCTGATAGGCAACTTCAGGGGTTGTAGGACCATCAGGAATCTTGTCTACAGGAGCAGGCTGAACCATTGCGTTGGTGCCGAAGGGTGTGCTCTTAGCATCGCCCTGGCGGAAATTCTGATCGAGCATAGCTTTAAATTTTGGTTACTTGTTTTGATTAACTTAATAGGTTACTTGAATTTTTTGTGTGTTCAAATAGTCATTATGGAGAATTGCACCATGTCCCAAATTGGTTAGAGAGAGGTTCAATTTTTCAATCATTAGTAAAACACCTTTTTGTATGAAATGGTTTTCCACACCACTTATTTTTGATAATTATTTTATCCAAAAGTTCATTTGCTATCACGGAGGCACGGAGGCCCCGGAGATATATTTTATCTTTATAAGCACACCACGGAGACACGGAGCCCTCCTATGTATTCCACCACGGAGACACGGAGTTCACGGAGGATTATTTTAAGAGAAATAAAAAACGCCGTGTCCTCCGTGTCTCCGTGGTGATAATTTCTTGAATGTTTTGCATGGTTTGAGCCAAAAATCCTCCGTGCCCTCCGTGTCTCCGTGGTGCTTTTAATCTAATCCTCCGTGCCTCCGTGGTGGCTTTCTCCATAAACTAAACCTCCGTTTTTTTCGTTATCTCTATACTATTTATTTAAAGAGGTGAAATTATGATTGAATTCCGAGAAATCACTCCCGCCGACGCTGGCGAGGTATTAAGATACGTTACAGCTTCGGGCCGCGTCAACTGCGACCTATGCTTTGCAAACATTTATGGATGGCAGCCAATATACGGCACCAAAATAGCCTTCTATAAAGGCTGGATGCTACTTAGTTTTCATGATGGCAGGCATCCAGCCTTTATGATGCCTATTAACGACGGCCATCCCCAATGCTCCCTATCCGAGGTAATCAGGGAATTAAAAGAGACAGCCGCTCCACATCCCCTGCTGCTTATGGGTCTTACCCAGGACGAGGCCGATAGCTACGGGCCTGAGCACTGGGAGCGGAACTACGATGATTATGTATATGACCGCACTTCGCTCCAGACTCTCAGCGGCAAGCACTTGCAAGCCAAACGCAACCACGTACACAAGTTTGCCGAGCTCTACCCTGAGGCTCGTACCTGCCCCCTTGCGCACATTGATGCCTGCATTGAATTGGCTAAGAAATGGGACCTGCCCGACGAGTTGGAGATGATCAAGCGTGTGCTCCCCGTGCGCGACCAACTCTTCGTGCGAGGCTTGGAGTTGTGGGTAGGCGACCGCTTGGCTGCTTTCACTTTCGGCGCACCAATCAATGCCACTGCGTTTGATGTGCTGGTAGAGAAGGCCGACCGCGACTTCGAAGGCTCGTATGCGGTTATAAACCAACAGTTTGTAACTTCGCTGCCCGAGCAATACACCCTCATCGACCGCGAGGAAGACCTCGGCATCGAGGGTCTGCGCCATGCCAAAATGAGTTACCATCCCTTGACCCTGGTCCACAAATACAACGTATGGCACCGCTAATTGAAGAATATAAGCAGCTGTGGGCTACCACCTTTGGTGATCCCCGGGAATTTATCGATGATGTGTTTGAGATTGGTACGCCCGTGATGTTCGAGCGTGCTGGCCGCTTGGCCAGCGCTCTGCTCATGATTCCCTATCACATCGCCTGGGCGCCTGCCACCCCTTGTCATCCTTGTTCTCCTGTTATCCTGCAGGGAAACCAGGATTACAAGGATTACAAGGGCTCCCTTGGCTCGGAGTCCACCATGCCCTTGGCGTCAGCCAAGGTTCCCCCCCAAGGCTATTCCATCTCAACTCAGGCTTCCGCCCCCTCCCTTGCCTATTACATTTACGGGGTGGTCACCCATCCCAATTATCGCCGCCGTGGGCTTGCTGCAGCCTTGCTGCAGCAAGCCCACGAGCAAGCTCGCGCAGCTGGCGCAGCTTACTGCTTCCTCATCGCGGCTGACGAGCATCTCCAACGCTATTACATGCATCACGGCTACAGCTCCATCCTACCCGATAGCCCCACTGGCTACCCTCGCATCCTGCACAGCCCAGCCGACTGGCACCTCGTAGAAAAATACGATGACCCTCAAATCCAAGAGCCAGTCCAATTCTACCCCCTGACCACATTACCTGCCCCCACCTCAATCCGAGCCACAGCCCTGCTCAGCCATTAATGATACTTTTTTGCCAAAAATTCAGCCAATTTTGAAAATTTTAAGAATTTATTTTTGTATATGGAATTTTTATTGTAATTTTGCTACCGTAATCTCACCTTAGCAGCTGCCCATCTCTGCAACCAACTAAGATGCCATTGCACTAAAATTCTGTAACAAACTTAACCATCCAAGAAACAACCCAAAACATTCTCTCTATCATGGAAACTGCAAATTCCACTTTCAGGGGGGTATCGCATTGATTCCCAATTAGTTATAAGTTGTAGCCGCATTACTAAGCGTCTTCAAATGGATGAAAGAGCGTGCATTTATTTTAGATGGATACAACGGTTTCTCCTCTTGGGTAAATGATCGTGGTTATACAGGATCTGACACTGACAAAGTATATACTACTTGGTATGCAGAAGACTTAGAAAATTCTAATGGAGAACACGTAGTTACGACCCTCGAAGAGGGTCAATAGGGATAACCCCACAATGAGCGAAGCGATTTGTGGGGTTTACAGTCACTACAACTTAACCAGCGTCGAAGAGGGTGAATAAAATTCACCCTCTTCGAGGGTTCTCCCACCTGATAGGGGGATGCATTATGTCTCTTATGATGCCACGGCGGCGAGATTGGTGGCGAGCTGGCTTACTGAACTGGCGCCAACAAGGACTGAGGTGACTGCTGGCTGGTCGATGACCCAGCGCAGTGCATACTGCGAAAGTTTTAGCCCTTGGGTCTTAGCCTGAGCATTGTAATCACGCAGGGTGGCCAAAAGCTCAGGCTTAGCTTTGGCAATAGCAGTCCGCTGTGTCCGCATCGGTGATAGCCCACGCAGTCATCACCATATCTTTTATCAGATGCCAGATATTCATTCATGTTACTAAGTATTTTAAGATTTATACGATTTGTATTATTGAATCAAGAGGAGGGGTTATAGGCCCGTGTTGTAGGCGTGAAGCTGCTTGTGCAGGGGTGCTTGCTGCGTCTCTTTTATTTCTTTCTTTTTGTTTTGCATTCTTAAGTAAACATTCATATTAAAATTAAATTATAATATTTATTTGCCAACCCCGTAGGGATTGTTTCAAATAGCCTGGATCAAGGATTTTCCAATCCAACCCTGTAGGGGTTGTGTCTCAATAACTTAACAACCCCTACGGGGTTGGGGGAAGGGGAAATGCCAATAGGCTAATTGAAAGAATGCCCTGCGGGATTCAAGAATAAGAATAGTTTAAATTTAATTCGGTATTATACTTATTATGAGGGTTGATGTGCGGCAGGTTACTGAGCCGCCGCTCCAAGTTATTGTACTTGGCGGCCGTCGAAGAAGCGGATGATGCGGTCGGTGGCTTGAGCTTGATGCTCGTTGTGGGTGACCATCACGATGGTGCGGTGGTCATCTGCGTTGAGACGATGAAGCAGCTCCATAATGTCCTGGCCCATCTTCGAGTCAAGGTTGCCAGTGGGCTCGTCGGCGAGGATGATGCGCGGATTGCCCACTATGGCGCGGGCGATCGCCACGCGCTGGCACTGACCACCCGAGAGCTGATTAGGGTAATGGTTGATGCGATGCTCCAGGCCTACGCGCTCTATGGCGGCGCGAGCAAGCTGGCGGCGCTCCTTGGAGGAAAGTCCAGAGCGGTATTGGAGCGGCACCATCACATTTTGCAGCACATTGAGCTGGTTGATCAGGTGGAAGCTTTGGAACACAAAGCCTAAGTTCTCGTTGCGGAAATGTGCCATGGGCTTGTCGCGTAGCTGATCGGCCTGGATTCCATTGATTTCTACACTGCCCTGGGTGGGCCTATCGAGCAGTCCCATGATATTGAGTAGGGTGGACTTGCCGCAGCCTGATGGGCCCATGATCGATACGAATTGGCCATCAGGGATGGCGATATTTACATTATCGAGAGCACGGGTCTCGATTTCGCGGGTGCGATACACTTTCTGCACCCCAGTAAGCTTGATTATATCCATAATAATTGAATTTTATTCATCGCGGAGCGCATCGACAGGGGTGATGCGGCTGATGCGGCGGGCAGGGATAAGGATGGCAATCACGGTGGCAATTATCATCACAGCTAACACAATGGCTGATACGATGCTGAAATGCACCCAATAGTTGGATACCCATGAGCCATCACCGGGCTGGTAGCCCGTGTTTATGCCTTCGACCAAGCCCTCATGGCCCCATATCAAATAGAATAGCGCACAGCCGATCACCCAGCCAATAAAAGCAATAACTACGCCTTCGATGATCAGACTGCGAGTAATCTGCCCCGATGTGGCGCCGAATGACTTGCGCAAGCCTGCCTCGTGGCTGCGGCGCCGAGTCTGCAAGTAAAATGTGCCTACAATTCCAAGAAAGATATTGGAGGCCAAAAACACGGCTAAGGCTCCAAATTCACGCAAGGTGTTGGTTACGCCGTATTGGCTCTGCAATCGGGCTGATTTGGTGGCAAAATCATACATGCCCTCGCAATAGAAATTGGCCGCCTTGAGATTGTCATGGAAATCTTTGCTGTATTCCCTGATGAACTCTGCTGGCTTTGCTCCTGGCTTGAGGCGCAGCACAATCACTGGGTCGGAATGTAGCCATGGAGTATTGCTGTAAAGCGTAGGGTTCTGAAAATCCGGGTCAAAACGATTGAGTTTCTGTCGGCTGAAAGATTTAGCACGCACATTCTCCACCACAGCACGGATTATATGGTAGTTCTCATGGTCGGTGCGTGAGTTCCACATGGTGTCGCCAATGACATCGATGGTGCCGTAGCCTCGCAAGGCTGCGTCGCGAGTGATAACCACTTCGTCGTAATGCATAGGCAGGCGGTCGAGTTCCTCGGGCGAGATAGCCGGATTGATGGGCTTGATGCCCATTGTGGAAAAGAAATGGCCATTATGGGGATAATTAATTACATTGATGCCAATGTTATTGTACCGCACGGTGGTATCGCTTCCATAAAAGCCATTGTTGGCGTTGCCTCGCCACTCCAGGCGAGTGTATTCGCGCACAAAGCAAGCCGATTCTACTTGGGGATTAGCCTTAAGTTGAGCCATCAGCGACAAGGCTGCGTTCACTTCGGCTGCCGAATCGGCATCCTCTGGGTGATAATGGGGCGAAGTGGTCGGATATTGCTTGAATCGCACATCCACCAAGCGGTCATAATCATAGCCAAGCGGAAGGCTTTTGTCGTAGGAAAGCACTGCGATGCTGTCGATAATGCTCCACGACAGCACTGCAATCAGCACCAATTCGGCAAGTATCAAGGCATTGTGGCCATATCGGCGCCAAAAGCCAGAGCTGTCATCGCGGCCAGTGGTGACATCGCGCAGTTGGTCCACGATAGGTTTGCGCAAGGCCAGCCAAGTAGGCAGCACCGAGGTGACAATATTGAGGATGAATGCAGCCAATACTGCCAAGGCAAATACGCGCCAGGAGAAAAGCATCGGCAAGGTGACATTGTACACAAATCGGTCGGCCTCGAAATCCACGAAGGTGTTGAAGATGGTGAAGAGCCAGTCGCGACAACACCAAGTGACAATCCACGAAAGCACTAAGCCAATCAATGCTCCGATGGCTGTAAGCACAAAGTTTTCAACGAACACCTGCCATAGCAGTTGCCACTTCGACGCGCCGAACGACTTGCGGATGCCATGCTCTTGATTGCGCCGCTGGTTGCCCTCGATGATAAGGCCCGAAAGATTGAAAGCTGGCACTAACAGGAATACGATGGCAATGAGCCAAATTCGCATCATACTTCTATCATGCTCCCAGAATACGCTCCACATTATGTATTGCTGGTGAGTATAGGGATACTCATAGAGATTGATATTGATATTTTCAGGCAAGGTGGAGTTGAAGCGATTCATGCGGCTGTGAAGCTCATCGTAGAGGGCTTGGAAGTCCCCCTTATTCTTAAGCAGATAATAAGCATAGTAGGCCCCGACATAGCCAGCTTTCGAATCGCGCACATTTACAAGGTGATAGGGAATAAACACCTGGCCATAGGATTCTGGCATCAGATAGCTGCTATGCGCCACTACGCCTGAGATGGTACATTGCACGCCATTGTATTCGATGGGCTGGCCGATGGCTTCGTTGATGCCACCATAATTATCCTTTGCAAAATCGTCGTCGATGATGGCAATGGCTGCTTTGCTTTCCCATTGCTTGTCGGTAATGGGCTGCCCAGCTATGAAATGATAGTTGTAAACTCGGAAAAAGCCAGGATTCACCAATTTCAAGGCAGCATCCACTTCGTGGGTGGGGGTGGTGAAATGCAGCAATGCGCCTTCATTTTCGGTGGTGATTGCCACAGCCTCAACCATATCGAGCGAGTCAGTGAAAATTGGCAAGGTGACTGGGCCAATTGCCCACTGAGTGGTGTTTTCGTCCTCGCCATTGTTGAAGGTTTCCTTTTGTTCGAGCCAGGTAATATATGCCATGCGGTCGCGATTTTCCTCGGGGTACATTGGTGAGAGCTTTACGTGCCAAATGATGGCAAGAAGCATAGTGATTGTCACAGCGAGGGCCACGCCGCAGATGTAGAGCGCGCTGCTGACCTTGTTTGCACAGATAAGAAGCCAGATACGTTTCATAGAGGTTTTCGTTTTACGTTTTACGTGTTTCGTTTTACGTTTTACGTTTTACGTGTTTCGTTTTACGTTTTAAGAAATTGATATTTTGAAGAGGTTTATATCTCGCATTAATCAGTTAACTTTAATTATCAAAGTATTTCTTAATACTTAACACTTAATACTTAATACTTAATACTTAATAC
>JAJBUG010000090.1 GCA_020860515.1 Bacteroidales bacterium
TAACCGCCATCCGGATTCCTGGTGCAGGGGGCATTCCGGCTTATGTGTAATAACCGCCATCCGGATTCCTGATGCAGTGGGGCATTTCGGCTTATGTGTAATAACCGCCATCCGGATTCCTGATGCAGTGGACCGGATGGCGGTTACTGGCGATGCGATTTTGTCGCATCGCTTATGTGGGGTTACTCTACTACTTTTACAGTAGCGGTGGCAGGCTTCACGCCTGGGGCTGATACCGTGAAGGTGAGAGTGCCAGGGTCGGTGGCTCGGGCTATTGCCGTGGCTGCGCCGCTGAATAATTTCATTTCAGGATTTTGGAATGGCAGCACACAGGTAGGATCGCCGTTGGCTGTAGCCTCAAATTCGCCTGCGCCTGTAACCTTGAATTTGACCATGCGCTCATCAGTTGGCACCGGATTGCCATCCTTGTCCTCAACGGTGATGGTGAAATAAACCAATTCATCGCCTCCTGCCTTCACCTCGGTGCGATTTGGTGTGGCCACCAGGTGATGAGGCTTGCCAGCTGTTCGCATTATCTTTTCAGCTACGGGGTTGCCCTGGGCATCGTAGGCCACTACTTTTACCTCGCCCGGCTCATATACTGTCTCATTCCACATCAAGCGGAATCGGTTCATGACTGTAGAATCGTTGAACTCGCGCGTACCCTGGCTCTTGCCGTTGATAAACACCTCGGCCTTGGGGTAGGTGGTGTACACGAAGATTGGGGTCACTTCGCCTTCGCGGCCAGCCCAGTTCCAATGGGGGAGCACATGCAGAGTCTCATCTTTTTTGTTCCACTGGCTGCGGTAGAGATAGTAACGGTCTTTGGGGAGCGATGCAAGGTCGATGATGCCGAAATAGCTGCTGTGGCTGGGCCATGCGTCGGTATCGTAGGGTGTCGGTTCGCCAAGGTAGTCAAAACCTGTCCATACAAATTGACCGATTACGTAAGGCAGATCCTCGTCGGCAGCAAAGTCGATGTCGGGGATGTTGCTCCAATAGCAAGCCTCCACATCATAACTGCTACTCTGCTTGTCGGGGTGCATTACTGCTTGCTTCTCGATAACCTCCACAGGAAAGTAATATTTGCCACGCGAAGATACGGTAGAAGCAGTTTCCGAGCCGAGGATAATCTGCTGAGGCAGTACTTCGTGAGCTTTCTCATAATATTGAGGCTTGTAGTTGAAGCCTGGGATTTCTACTGTAGCGGCAAAGCCATTGTCAAGAATCGAATTGATTTGGTCCATGCCGTTGGTGATGGGGCGCGTAGGATCGAGACTATGGATTAAATCTTGCAGCATAGTGAGTTCCTCTATGCCAATGGGACCCCACTGGCTGGGCACCTCGTTGCCGCTGCTCCACATTACTACCGAGGGCGAGTTGCGGTAATGCTTTACCATGTTGGTAACATCTTTTTCAGCCCATTCGGGGAAGAATTTTCCATAGCCGTTAGGGCTTTTAGGACGGAAGCCCCAGTCATCAAAAGGCTCAAGCATCATCATCAGGCCCATTTCATCGCATAATTCCACCAGTTCGGGAGCGGGCATGTTGTGGCTTGTGCGGATGGCATTCACGCCCATATCCTTGAGGAGCTCAAGCTGATAGCGCAGGGCCGACTTGTTGACAGCAGCGCCAAGCGGGCCCAGATCGTGGTGGTTGCACACGCCTTGGAATTTCACTGGCTTGCCGTTGAGGAAGAAGCCCTTTTCGGGGATATATTCGATGCTGCGGATACCGAAGCGTGTATCATAGGTGTCGACCTCTTTGCCGTCAACCGACAGGGTAGTGCGTGCAGTATATAGAGCCGGATTGTCGAGTTCCCAAAGTTGAGGATTATCAATAATGAAATTCTGTGCAATTTCTTGGCCGCGGGCCACGTAGTTGCTGGTATTCTTGGCTACTTCATTGCCATTGGGGTCGAGAATTACAGTATTAATAACCACTTGTTGGCCGTAGGGCCATTCCTCAAATTGGCGAGCACCCTCAATCTCCATGCGTAGATTTACAGTAGCATAATCGTCTTTAATCACGGGGGTGGTCACATAAGTGCCCCATACAGGGATATGTACATCATTGGTGGTGACAAGGTGCACGTTGCGATACAGGCCAGCGCCAGGGTACCAACGCGAAGCTTGCTCATAGTTTTCGAGGTCAACTTCGATCAGGTTGTCGCCAGGTACAGCTGCATCGTCGATGTTGACGTAGAATGAGTTGTAGCCGTAGGGCCAGTAAGCCAGTTCTTTGCCGTTTACCTTGACTTTGGCATGGCTCATTGCGCCATCGAAGATTAGGGTCTGGCTTACCCCAGCTGTGTCTGGGATGTTGACAGTGGTGCGGTAGCTACCCTTGCCGATGAATGGTAGGCCTCCCGTGCGGCCAGTCTTGGTTGAGGCCTCGGTTTCCCCATTTTGCTCTACTGCAACGACTTGGAGGTCATTGTTGATGTCGAATGGCCCGTAGATAGCCCAGTCGTGAGGGATGGTTACATTCTCCCACTTTGTGGATTCGGTGAGTTCGCCCTTGGTAAACTCCCATTGGCGAAGGGATTGTTCGCTGCGTTGCGCCATGGCGGTAACAGCCAAGGCACTTGAAGCCAAGATTAGTAAATTTCTTTTCATGTTATTATATCGGTGTGATAGGTTAGTTTTGGCATTAATAAAGTGGAGGCAAATCACCAAATATTCGATGATACACATCAATAGCTCGCTGCGAACGAGGTACTCCATACTCGTCGGCTGTGACCACATCGAGGCCAAGACGCGCTTTTTCTTCGAGCATCTTACGATGGCACTCTCGTAAACAATCTTCTATCTTTTGGCTTTCTGGAGAAAGATTTTTACTTTCGGGTAAATCTAATAATTTCTTCAAATCTTTCTCGGTCATAAACTTCATTTGTTCCATTCTTTTGAGCAATTATTTTTCCCGGAAGGGAAATGTTATTAAAAAGCATCCATTCATCTACAATTGGAATATAAATATTCACCAAATTATCCCAGCCAGCAGTGAAGCGTCGCTCTATCACAGGCTCAGGGATGTCATGTCCGCCTTCGGCCACGCGCTTCTTCACCCTTTCTTTTGCCATATCTGAGGTAGGCAACCAAAAGAAGGCCAAGCAAACTTTATATCCAAGGCTTTGTGCATGGCGTATAAGTTTTATATAAGTGCGAGTGGCAAGTGTGGTCTCTATGGCGAATGTGCGTCCTTGATACAGAAGCTCATTGATTCTCAGCAACTGTATTCTGGCAGCTTGGTAAGCCATTTCTTCCGGGTGGAAAGGCGATAGACCTCGGGCTATCTCATCAGCATTGACAAACTCAGTACAGTCCAAAAGCCCAGGCAATAAGCTTTTGGATGCAGTAGTCTTCCCAGCCCCATTGGGACCAGCTATGAGATAAAGCCTCTTATCCATATACGCAAAGTTACAACTTTTTTACCATATAACAATTCTTATACCCTAAACATTTTAAATCATAGCAATTTTCCTTAAAAACGGAGGCGGGGCCCGTGTGGGCTCCGCCTCTGTTTTTAGGGATGGTGGAGGATTATTGGGCCTCTACCAAGATAGTGTATTCTTCACCATTGAGGGTGAGGGTGAAGTTGACTGTGGCTGTCGATGGCATTGTGATATTGCCGCCTCCAGGCACCATTACCATTTCCTGACCCAATACAAGGGGATCACCCAAGCCAAGGTCAATCGGCCCCCAGTTGGCATCAGCAACCTTGAACTCAGTGCCTTCGTCGATGGTAACACCATTGAGAACCCATACGTTGTCAGCGTCGGTGGTTACGAATTCCCATGCTGTGTCAGTGCCCCAGCCATTCATGCCACCACGTACATAAATGCCTGAAGGATCGCCAGGGGCTGCCTCCTTGAAGAGAGCCACATAGTTCTCGCCATCGTATGAGATTGTGATGTTGCCTTCGAAGTTCTCAGCGAGGCTGATGTTGGCGCCACCCTTGCTCAAGTTGTATTCCTGACCAATTACAGGTGATGTGCCATCGCCACCGAAGTCGTAAACTGACCAGTCGGGGTTAGCGAACTTGAAACCAACGCCAGCTTCGATCTCAACGCTGCCAAGGTACCATTCATTGTCGGAAAGCTGAGTAAATGCATAGCCATCGGTAGCGCTCCAGCCATTCATGTCGCCCATTACATAGAGGGTCTCATCTACTGTGGGAGTGTCAGGCACTTCGCCGCCTTCGGGAGCCTCAGTGATGCGGAAGGTAACAGTACCAGTATTGGTATCTACCTCAAGGTACCACCAGTTGCCACCATCATCGGGGAATTGCCAGTTGCCCTTGCCTGGATATACATAGGCACTGCTAAATTCGCCGTCAGTCAACGTGAAGTCGGTCCCTTCGTCAGCTTCTTTGTAACCAAGCGAATCGCCGCCATCCCAACCAGTGAGCTCCTTGTAGAAGCGGAACTGAGCTGTAGCCATGTAGACTGACTTAGGAGTATAATAGATACCATTTTCTCCGATATCATAGATCTTCCAGTCAGCCAAGGCCTCAGCATTAGCTTCGGCGGGTTCTACCCAACCAGAGCATGAGCCGATGATGTACATGCAAGCATACTTGCTATAGTCAACCTCGCCAGCCTTTCCAAGCTCGAAGGTTACGGTACCCTCGTTCATATCAACGGTCATCTTGATCAGACCTCCGGCGAAGTTGCTGATTTCCCAATTACCCTTGCCAGGATATGTGTACTTGCCTGTGTAAATTAGACCGTCGAAGTCATCATCGATAAGCACGTTGGCATCTTCCTCTTGTGAGCCGAGTGATGCGCCACCGTCCCAGCCAGTGAGCTCGGTGTAGAAGCGGAACATCAGGTCAGAAGCCTCAAGATCGAATGAGTTGTAGTAAACATTAGATCCGATAGCTGTCTCAGTAAGAGTCCAGTTAGCCAGAGCATCCTTGTTGCCTTCCGAAGGTTCGTTCCAACCTGAGCAAGAACCAATCAGGTAGATGGTGCGCTTGCCCATAATCACATGGTAGAAGGTAACATTGTTGAGAGTTACAGTCTCGGTGGTCAGTGTAGTATTATCTGTATTAGATACGCTTACTTGTGCACGTACGTAAACAGTCTCGGGGGCTTGCTCCTCATAATAGTCGGGGCCGAAGCCATGAAGGTTGCAAAGAGCATACGAGAAGTCTTCCTGGGTAACCTCAATGATAGGTGATGCAGTGTCCTGACCCGAAAGAGTCTCATAAGTCGAGAAGCTTGAATCAAGGGCTACATCAAGAGAATAAACCAAAGAGGCTGAGTAGCCATAGTTAGGCTGATTGGTGACAAACTGCAGAAGCTCTGCACCGGTGGCCTCGGTCATTGTGAGAGATGAAGCAAACGATGGAGTCTGCATCTCGTATGAACCTTCAGCTGGCATATTGAGAGTCACCTTGTCGTCTTCGCACGAGTTGAGTGCAGCCAAGGCTGCCAGCGAAGCCAATATAGTTGTGAATTTCTTCATTGTGAATTAGGCTAAAAGATTAATAACCGGGATTCTGATCGTAACCTGCCATTGAGCATACGTTCGGGGGCAGAGGATACCAGTTGAAGTTTGATGGGAAGTCCTGGCCGCTGTAGTTGCTGTCGCTGCCCTTGTAGTCCCACTTCGAACCCGAAATCCAAGTGCCGTAGCGCTTGAGGTCGGTGCGACGTGTGCACTCAGTGTAGAGTTCACGCTGACGCTCTGCCTTGAGGGTTTCGATAGTAAGCTGGCTTTGGCTCCAAGCCGAAATGCCAGCGCGCTCGCGGATGTAGTTGACATAGGTGAGAGCGTCGCTTTGGCTGCCACCGCCACCATTGAGGATACACTCAGCAGCTGAGAGGTAAATCTCGGCGAGACGAACCATTGGATAGTCGGTATTCCAGCAGTTAGCGTTTACGTCGCCTGACTTGTCATAATCTATCGAGCCATCATTGTTGATATACCAGTTGGTGAACTTGATAGTAGGATAGCCGTTGTTGGGGCAATTATCAGCGTTCAAAGGGGCGCTGCTGAAGCTGTAGCCGTGAGCTGAGGTCATCCAGAAGCGTACGCGTTGGTCATCGCTCTGGCTCATAGCATCGTCGTTCCAATCAAATGCTTCTGCGAGCTGCTTGCGACCCAGGATACAGTTCCATGCACCTGATACATTGTACATATCCTGCATGCTCCCATCACCATATGTGTTGCCATAACCGAGGCACATAAGTTCAGCACCGGCATAAGTTGTCATCTTGGTATCTTCCTGAGGAAGTGTGAAGAGGATTTCATTCACGTCACCACCGCCAGGAGCAAAACGCTTGTTGCCAGCACCGAATACCTGGTTGTAATCGTAGCAGAGGCCCGATCCATTGAAGCCTTCACCCTTGTGGCGATTGATGATGTTCATAGCGTGGGCATATGCATTGCTCCAATCGTTGGCACTCTTGCCAAACTGAGCAGCGTTCATATAGAGCTTCATTAGGTAAGCATCAAGTGCATCTTTGCCAAAGTAACCGTAAACGGGAGTACCAGTTACATAAGTGTCAAATGAAGCGAGGGTCTCTTCCATTTCTGCAACGAGTTTGTCATAGATTTCCGAAGCAGGATACTGGGTAGGAGTAGAACCTACGGCAGTGCCATCGTCGATCCAAGGCACATTGCCATAGAGGTCGAGCAGATAGAACATGTTAATTTCACGAACGGCGCGGGCCAAGCAGAGATATTTCATGCGATTGGCTTCATTGGCTTTGCTTACGTAGCTTTCACCAGCTGTCCAAGTGGCAATAAAGTTGTTGCAAATAGAGGCATTGACGATGAAGCGATAATAGGGGGCAAAAGCCATAGCAGTGGTGGTGCCTACTATGCCGAAAGGCATTTGGCCTACCTCGGTGTCGTTGGCATACCAAAGCCAGCAGGCTTCATCGGTGGGAAGCTCTTCGCAGTTGAAGATACCGCGTTGGAAGGTTGAGAAACCACCGTCGGCCACGCCATTGAGGGCGTTATTGTCAGAAATACCATAGGTGCAGAGGCCGAAGAACACGTCAGCTATCATGGCATTCATGTAGCTATCAGGATCTTCATCGAATGAAGCTGCAGTGGTGTCACTGGGGTCGGTAGGCAGCAGGTCGAGGTCGCCCGTGCATGAGCTAATGCCCATAGTTGCCAACACACCGATGCTACCAGCGATTATATATTTTTTGAATGATTTCATATTGATTCTTTTTAAATAAAAGACACTGTTAGCATTAAAGATTAGAGATTAAGTGTCAGACCAACGGTGAAGGTGGTCGGGTTGGGATATACGCTGCTGTCGATGCCAGAGAATACCTCAGGATCGATACCCTTGTACTTAGTGATCACGAATGGATTCTCAACTACGGCGAACAGGCGCAGATTGAGCTTGTTCTTCAAGAGACTTGAGAAGTTGTAGCCAAGCGAGATATTGTCGCAACGCAGGAACGAAGCGTTCTCTACATAGTAGCTGCTGTAGTAGTGGTAGCCGTCGCTGGCGAGGTCGCCATAGAGATATGTGTCAGCCAACACGTTGTTCCAACCATACTGAGTCATCTGGGCTGTGTAGCCGTAAGATGCCTTTGGCCCATTGTAAACATAGTTGCCGAGGTTAGCACGGAGCACGAAGCTCAGATCCCAATCCTTGTAAACGAAACTGTTGTTCCACGACAGGGTGTGCTTCGGTGCGCGTGAGTGATAATAGATGAAGTCGCTATCATCAATAGTACCATCGCCATTCTGGTCAACATATACGCCAGGGATAGGATCACCATTATTGTCGTAAACTTGCTCCATTACGCGGAATGCGTAGGGCTCTTGGTCAACAGTGAAGTATTGGATATAACCACCAGTACCAACGGGGAGACCGGCTGCGGGCTGGCTGTCCGATGCTGCGTCGCCGGTAAGAGAGGTAATCTTCGACTTGTTGTACGACCAGTTAATACCTGTGGTCCAAGTAAAGTCCTTTGTTACGATTGGGCGAGCAGTAACAGTAATTTCAATACCCTTATTTTCGAGGTTACCGATGTTGCGGGTAATCGAGGCTGCTGTACCTGTACCAGCGATATTGGCAGTGTAGAGCAGGTCCTTTGTCTTGCGCAGATACCAGTCAAAGTTGGCTGTGATGCGGTTGTTGAGGAATGCGAGGTCTACACCTACGTTCCAGGTGGTAGTGGTTTCCCATTTCAGGCTCTCATCGTATCCGTTAGGATAGAGAGGATAAGTCCATTCACCAGTAACGGGGTCAGGATACATGAATGCACCAGTTGAGAAGGTGTAGGTAGCAAGGTAGGGGAATGCACTACCTACGTCCTGCTGACCAGTTTCACCCCAGCCTGCGCGGAGCTTGAAGTCGTTCCACCATGAGCGAACATCCTTGAAGAAGTCATTCTGTACGATACGCCAGCCAAGAGCTACTGATGGGAAGAGACCCCAGCGATTGTCCTTAGCGAAGCGGCTCGAACCATCATCACGAAGAGTAAAGGTGAGGAGGTAAGTATCCTTGAAGCTGTAGTTGAAACGTCCGAAGAACGAAATCAATTGGTTGGGAGCTGACCAGCGGCTGAAAGCATTGGTAACTTCCTTGCCGATGTTAGATGCTGAACTCTCATCCCAAACGAGGTTATAAACGCCATTTTCGTAAGGAATTGCACCAGAATTTGTCTGGAAGCCCTTGGTTGTAATCCAAGTGTTCTCGTGGCCAAGATAGCTAAAGCGCTGCCATGAATAACCCACCATTACATCGAAATTCGACTTGATTGATTCTACTTCTTTCTTATAATTGAGATAGAAGTCGAGCAGGGTGTTGCGGTTAAGCTGATGCCACTTGTATTGTGTGCCGGCACCGTAGCTGTCCATAGAGCTCAGCGAGGTATTGAGCCACTGACCGCGACCATTAGCCAAGTTTTCGGTCTCTTGATCTGATTTCGATACTTCATAGCCGAGGTTCAAGTTAGCATGGAGCTCGGGCAGGAAGTGGAATGAATAGTCAAGTTGGATATTGCCAGTCGATGAGAGGGTCTTGCCTTTCTTGTTATAATCATAGATTGTAGCCAGAGGATTGGTCTTGCCTTGGCCTTCTGAGTTGGCAATGCCGTCCTGCATCCAGTAGTAGAAGCCATTGTAAAGAGTTGCTACTGAGCTGCCCGACATGTTATAGTTCTTGTAGGGGCTGATAGTTGGGTTGTAGCTAATTGCGGAGCTTACGGCGCCTTCGTTGCCGTAACCCTTAAGGTCAATGTAGGTACCCGAAAGGTTGACATTTACTGAGAGGTGCTTGTCGAAGAACTTGGGTGAGAGGTTGATGCCTACGGTTGTACGCTGCATGCCATTCTCCTTGATGATACCGCGATTGTCGGCCCAAGATGCTGATACACGGTAAGGTAGGTTCTTATATGTGCCGCTGACGCTCAGGTTGTAATCCTGCGAGAAAGCTCCGCGCAGTACTTCGTCCTGCCAGTCAGTGTTAAGTGTGCCCAGTTCGCCAAGGTTGGCATTGCCAGGGAAGAGTTCGTTGGCAAGTTTGCGATAAGCATCGCCATCATATACGTCGAGGGTCTTGCGAGCTTTGGCATAGTGCCAGTTGGCAGCGAAGTTAACCTTCGGCTTACCGCTTGCACCCTTCTTGGTAGTAATGATAATTACACCGTTAGATGCACGGCTACCATAGATGGCAGTTGCCGAAGCATCCTTGAGGATAGTCATTGACTCGATATCGTTGGGGTTGACCATTGTAAGCGCGCTTACGCCTGTGCCATTGATGATATCACCATCGGTCTGGGGCACACCGTCGATAACGATCAGAGGGTTGTTGTTAGCTGAAATTGAGGAACCGCCACGGATACGGATTGTTGCCGAACCAGTAGGGTTGCCACCGTTGGTTGTAACGGTTACACCAGGGCTTGCACCAACAAGCATGTCCTGAGCCGACTTTGCGATACCAGCCTCGATTTCATCAGGCTTGATTACCGATACCGAACCAGTGGCATCTTCTTTCTTTACTGTACCATAACCGATAACTACCACCTCTTCGAGGGCTTTGCTCTGGCTGGCAAAGGTGATGTCGATGTGGGTGCGGCCGTCAACGGCTACTTCCTGGGTTTCATAGCCTACGTAAGATGCAACAAGTGTTGCATTAGGCTCTACTTGGATGGTGTATTCACCATCGTAATTGGTGGTTACGCCAACACCTGGCTGGCCCTTAACCATCACGCTAACTCCGATTGCGGGTTCGCCGTCGGGCTCGTAAACCGTACCCGTAACGGTGATCTTCTGCGCCAAAGCCGGGAATGTCATCAGCATCATCATGACGACGGCAAGCCAAGCTCTGCGACTCATTTGCTTACAAATGTTCTTCATGCAAGAGTTGTGTTAAGTTAGAATTATAGTTGGTCTTTTCTTTAATTGGTATTAATGTTGAAAGTGTGTAAAGTTCTGCTGATTACCCTCTGGCAACCATGCAGAAATAGGTTAGATGAGTCTTTTATTCCATTAAATGATTGATTTATATAGGTTGATATTAGCTATCTGTTAGGCTATGATTTTGTGGTCAGCGGGGGGAGAGGCGCAGTCTTTCCGAAAAACGTCACAAAGTAAGCAAATATTTACGAGATTTTGATATATTTTTGCCAAAAATTTTTACTCAATTTGCAAATTTAACACTTTTAGCTAAAAATCAATTTGGTTTTTGCAGTTGGCTGTCCTCTGACTGAGATTAAAAAGGACATAAAACAAGGCGATGTCTCGCTGAGAGGCACCGCCTTGTTAGGGGGGAAGGGGAATAAGCTTATTCTACTTTGATTACTGGATAGTTGCCTGAGCAATCAAAGGTGACAGTGTGAGTACCGCTGTAGCCGCTGATATTGCTGCCATCGAATGTGGGATTGTCAACCGAGCCGCCATAGTTGTAGCTCCAACTATTGTTGAAGGCAATCTTCCATTCAGCGCCTTCGAGGTCGCCGGTCCAAGTCCATACGCTGTAGTCAGCATTAGGAGTCATTTCGTAGTATCCATCAATGCTCCAGTTAGCATCTGAGAAACCACCCACGATACCCACGCTTGTGATATGGGTCAGCACGTAAGTAAGATTGTCGATGTTGGCATTGATCCACTGCAGGCCGTCTGTCTCCACTGGTATGTTGCCTGTGCCAGGCTGCGAGAGGCTACCTACGCCATCGCCAAGGCCCCAAGTCTTGTCATCGTCCCAGGTATTGCCATCGGTAAGCTTGAACTCTCCGCTGGCCATGATTGCGCCTTGATAGGTGCCATCAGATTCTCTCAGCGGTATCCAGCTTGATGCTGTCTGGTCCCAACCGTTATAACCGCCAGGAGTGCAGAGATACATCGGTGCGGTGTAAAGCTTCATCGAGTAGGTCATCTCCTCCATGTTGATGGTAATCTTGTAGATGCCAGCCTCGGGGAAGCGTCCCGCTTGTGGATTCTCGTCAACAAGGATGCCTTCAAGCGAGGCGTCACCATCGGTAGCTACGCCCAGCACAGTGTCCCAGCTGTCACTATCGATAGCTGACTGAGGCGCAATCTTCCAATAGCATTGGTCGTCGGGTACCTCCACGGTGTAGGTAAATACTGGATCGTCGTAAACGTTGGCATCGCTGTGATCAAACTTGTATGCCGTAGCCTCGCTTAGGGTCCAAGTGGTGGCATTGCCAAGTAGGTAGTAAGCGTCTTCAATCACGAGATTTACAGGGATTGTCTCGCTGTAGCTGCCTTCGGCGCAATAGTAGTCAATGCCCCCCCAGCGATAGTCAACGCCGTTCTGCTCAACATACACTGGTATGCGATAGTACACTGTCTGAGCCTTTGGGCTCTTGCCAAAGAGCGCAATGTGAGCTGTTTCCAAGTCATCACTGTTGACGTAGGCCGTGGTTCCGTCCATCGTGACGGGTATCTCTATGGCATCGCTGAAGTCGCTCTTGCTGGCATAGTCGAAGCCAAAGCTTACGGTAGCATCAGTCAAGATTGAATCCACGCTCTGCACAGTAGCTATCTCCACATTGCCCATGGCATCGGTGATATTGAGCGTCCCTGTGGTGACGGGGCCAGCAGCTGATGCCACTACATTGCCTGCCTCGAATACCGGGCCTTGGGGGTTGGATTGTACGGGCACTTCTGATGGTCCATCCTCGCAAGCAACGAAGGTGAAAGCCAACGCACCCATCATAAGATATGATATTTTTTTCATGAGTCTTTAGTTTAGCGAGTTGAACATGTTTATTCGCCTGCGGGGGTAAGTGTGCACCAGAATTTGCCACTCTTGATCTTCAGGGTAACAGAGCCAGTGAACGATTCTGACATTGCAATATTGCCGCCGCCGGTAGTCAGCTCGAATGGCTCGCCAATCAGCACCTCGTTCCAGAGGCCCAGATTATAGGTGCCCCAGTTGGCATCGGCAATCTTCCATTCGCTGCCAGCTGGCAGGGTCACATCGGCAATCTGCCATACATTCTTGATATCCGTGGTCAGGAACTCATCCTCGGCTGGTGTGCCCCAGTCGTTGATGCTGCCGCGAATGTACACGCCAGTGGCTTGGCCAGGAGTGTCAGGCTCATCGGCTTCGAGAAGCATTGTGTATGTGCCGCTCTTTACGGTGAGCTGGATGCGTCCGCTGAAGGTTGATTCCATTGTCATGTTGCCTGAACCACTGTCGTTGTTGAGTACGTATGGCTCGTTGAACTTAGGATTGCTGCCATTTGTACCGCAGTTGATGCTTGCCCATCCTGAGTCGGCAATCTTGAACTCGGTGCCAGCAGCAATGGTGCAGTCAGCGATTTCGTAAACACCAGATTCCGAAGTGGTCACAAATTCCCAAGCCTCGTCAGCGCCCCAATCGTTCATGCCGCCACGGCAATAGATACCCGTAGGCAAGCCAGGCACGATGATAGCCAAGTAGCCGCAGCTTACGGCATTCATCTTCACGATGTTGCTGACATAGGTAGTGTTATCGAAGTTCTGCTGGTCTGCAGTTTGCACATTGGCAATCAAGCGCAGATACAGGGGATAGTAAGCAGTGGGCACTTGTGAATCGCTTTCGATATTTAGCATTTGGCACATGGCCTCAGCTATTTCTGAAAGCACGGGGTTGATCTCGGAGCAATCCACAAACGAAGTGGCAAGCACAACGCTTGCAGGACAGCCCTCTTCTATTGGGGTGGTGAAGTCGGTAAGCGATACCTCTACCTCGTACTTCACCGAGGCTGCGAAGCCGTAGTCGGGCTGCGAGCAGGTCATGTGGAGGCCTTTGGTATTGTTATCCTCGGTGATCTGCACTGCCATATTGGCCATTTCGGGAGTGTTGAGGAAGATAGCCTCCTTCTCACCCTCGTGGGTGTTGATGGTAGGGTGGTCATCCTTCGACTCGTCGCAGGCCGTAAATGCGAGCGCTGATGCGAGCGCTGTTAGCATTACTGATATCTTTTTCATTGTAGAGTCAAATTAAGTTATTAATAACCATCGTTTTGGCCAACAGTGGCAACATATTGGTAAGGAATAGCGAATACATTGCGGTTGCTTGAAATGGTCGTGCCTTCGTACACACCGCCCTTCCAGCTCCATACATAAGCATTGCCTACGTATTTGCCAAAGCGCACGAGGTCGCTGCGGCGATGACCCTCCCAGTAGAGCTCGCATTGACGCTCTTGGAGTATTTCATCCAGCGTAGGATTGCTGATAGGTGCCAAGCCTGCGCGAGCACGAACCTTGTTGAAGTATTCATAGCCAGTATCACTGCCTGTTGCACCCCGCTTCTCGCACTCGGCAAGCATCAGGAATGCGTCAGCCAAGCGGAACAGAGGATAGTCAATGTTGGTGAAGCAAGTGGTAGGCACCACTCCTGCATCGTTGAAATAATCATCCTCGCTGGTGCGGCGATATTTGATACACATGTATCCATCGCTGTCGGCTTCGTAGCTGTTGAGGTTTTCTACACTGTTGGTAAATTCACCCTCATAGAAGAGGTAGCGGTAATCACCCATTGTGAAAGCATTGATCAGTTCGGGACGAGCCTTGAGGCCGTTCCACTTGTCGCTTGCGCCAAGCGATACCAGCACATCTTCGGGAATGGTACCCATTGTAGCGCCAGCTGTCAGGTAGGTAGTGCCTCCATAGGTCTGCACGCTAACTTCGTTCTGAGGCACTGACCACAGGATTTCTCCACCATTGCAATATTTCTGGTTGCCGTCGCAGAAGAGGTATTTGTAGGTAGGAGCCAGAGTATTGATAGTCTTCAAGATTTCCTTAATCTGGGCTGCGCACTCAGCGTACATCGGGGTGCCAGTGTAAACCTCGGCGTTGAGGTAAAGCTTAGCTAAGAGCATGCGGGCAGCTTCGCGGCTTACGCGGCCATATTCTTGCTGGCCGGCGGGCAGGATGTTGCCTGAATTGATTTGCTCAAGCAGTTCGGTGGTTACAGCTTCGAAGAGTTGCTTGCGGTCGTAGGTCTCAGGTGTCTCGCCAATGGCAGTTTCCTCAGTTACCCAAGGTCCGCGACCGTACATGTCAATCATATAATAATAGCAGAGGTCCTTGATTACGTAGGCTTCGGCTTTCCACTGAGCAATTGTGCTCTCACTGATGCCATAGTGGGCAGCTCCGTCAGCCTTGCGGCAGAACTCCATGCACGTTACAGCTGTAGTAGCCTCGCGCTGGAAGCACATGAATTCCCAAGTGTTATTAGAGGTCCAGGTGTTGTACTTCAGGTCGGAATAGCCGGGGTCATTCCAGGTGTTGAGGATGATGGCCTCGTCGGCAGTGATCTCCTGCATATTCCAGTGGCAGCGGGTGAACACGCCAGCACCGCCATCTACTCCGCTGGGGGTAAGATTTCCCTCATAGATGAGGTTGCCATAAAGACTGCCGAAGTAGCCGTACCACTCGTCGGCTGAGGTAAGCTCAGTCTTATTGTTGGGGTCATCGGGAGTTACGTCCAAGTCGCCGGTGCAGGCAGTCATCCCCAGCAACATTGTGGCAGCTCCGAGAGTGATATATTTAATATATTTCATTTTTTCTTAGATTAACTGTTGATGGTAATGAGGGTGTTAGAAAGTAGCTACCAGACCAAGGGTGTAAGTGGTAGAACGTGGGTATGGGCTGCTGTCAATGCCTGAGAATACTTCAGGGTCAGTACCCTTGTACTTGGTAATCACGAATGGATTCTGCACAGCGGCAAACAGGCGCAGACGCAAGCAGTTGAGGAGCTTTGGCCAGGTGTAACCTACGCTGATATTGTCACAGCGGAGGAACGAGGCATTCTGCACGAAGTAGTCGCTGCAAAGCAGGTTGGTGCTCTTGGCGCTGTTGAAGATGTAGCAGAAGTCTTGGCTCAGGAGATTGCCCAGAGGTCCTACGGCTGTCTCACCGCCGAAGCAGTTGTCGGCCATATTCTTATTGTACATCCAGTTGCCCAAGCTTGCGCGGAGCACGATGCCGAAGTCCCAATTCTTATAGTTGATAGTGTTTTGCCAGTTGATGGTCACTTTCGGGTCGCGGCTGTGGAATACATACTTGTCATCCTCGGTAATCTGTCCGTCACCGTTGCGGTCAACATACACGCCCTCGGCAGGTGTGCCATCGGCATTGTAAACCTGCTCGAATACGAAGTAGCTGAATGCGGCTTCGCCTTCGCGTTGGATCTGCACGTTCACTGAGTTGCCAATTGAGCCAGTGTAGATGTCAGCCCCTTCGGCCAGGGTTGAAATTTCATTCTTGTTCCAGGCTATATTCAGGCTCGATGTCCATTGGAAGTCCTTGGTAACTACGGGGCGAGTAACGATATTGAACTCAATGCCATGGTTGGTAAGGTCGCCAATGTTCATAGGTCCGTCAGGCCCAAGGTTGCTGCCTGCATTGTAAGTGGTGGTGGTGAGCAGGTCCTTGGTCTTGCGATAATAGTAGTCGAAGCTACCGCTGATGCGGTTGTTGAGGAAGGCAAAGTCAAGTCCTACGTTCCAAGTAGTGGTTTCCTCCCACTTCAGCTCGCTGTTGTAGTTCTGCGGTGTTACAAGGTAATACTGATAGTTGCCGAACGGAGCCTTCTGGCCTTGGCTGGTGCTTACGCTGTAGATAGGCAGGTAGGGGAAGAGCATCGAGAAGCTCGAACCGAGGTCCTGCTGACCTGTGATACCCCAGGTGCCACGAATCTTAAGGTCGTTCATCACTTGCTTGGCGCCTTCCATGAAGTTCTCATCAAGTATGCGCCATGCTATAGCCACTGATGGGAAGGTGCCCCATCGATGATCCTTGCTGAAACGAGAAGAACCATCTCGACGAACTGTTGCAGTCAACAGATACTTGTGAGCTAAGCTATATTGCAAGCGGCCGAAGAAAGATACCAACTGATAGGGGCTGCTATAATAATATGTAGCGTCGCGCTGATAGCCATTGAAGCTTTCGCCCGGAGCATAAGCAATGCTCCAATTGCTACCCTTGTTCACAAATTTCTGCCATGAGTAACCAGCCGTTACATCTACCGATGAATTAATGGCTGAGAACTCTTTGTTGTAATTGAGGTAGAAGTCAAGCAGAAGGTTGTAACGCTTTTGCTTCTCGTAGTATTTGCTTGCGTAACCATCCTTATACACATTGTCATCGCCAGGAATGTAATGTCCGCTCTTCCAAGCGCTTGGCGAGAAGGGATAGTTGTAATTATTTACATTGCCATGGTTGTATTCGTAACCAAGGTTGAGGTTGGCACGAAGTTCCTGCAGGAATGGCATCTTCAGGTCAAACTGGATGTTGCCGACCGATTGGTAAACCTCCGACTTGCATTGGTAATCATTGAGCAGCGACACTGGGTTGAGACCGAATATATTGCTCATATCGGTGCCCTTGGCATCTGCGCCTAATGGGAGACCGCTCGAACCATAGGTGACATAGTTGTTAAATACGTTTCCCCCCGGCATGTAAATAGGCAGAGTGGGGTTGAAGCTGACTGCAGCGCCAAGGCACCCTTGCTCGTACTGGTTGCCTATGTAGCTGCCCTTTACGTTGGCGTTGATGCTCAGAAGACCATCAAAGAACTTGGGAGTAAGGTTGATGCTCGCAGTGGCGCGATCCATCGAGGTAGTCTTGATAACACCATTGTTGTTGGTGTAGCTGACAGCTACGCGATAAGGCAGCCACCCTACGGTGCCACCTACGCTCAGGCTATAATCGCTCGATACTGATGTGCGAAGCACTTGATCCTGCCAATTGGTACTGTAAAGAGTGCCGTTTACGCCCAGGAATTGCTCGGAATCAGGATAATTGGCACGCACGAAGTCAGCAAATTCGCTGCTGCTCATCATATCCATCGTCTTGCGCGCATGGTTGATGTAGAGGTTTGCCGAGAAGTTGACCTGCGGCTTTCCGCTTTGGCCTTTCTTGGTGGTGATGATGATTACACCATTAGATGCACGGCTACCGAAGATGGCAGTTGCGGATGCATCCTTGAGGATGGTCATCGACTCGATGTTCTCAGGCGATACCAGGGCCAAGGGATTGGAGCTACCTTTTACTGAACCATTCTCCATTGGCACGCCATCGATTACGATCAGAGGGTCGTTGCTTGCCGACAGCGAGGAGCCACCGCGAATGCGAATGTCAGCCGATCCGTAAGGGTCAGCTCCAGTGGTTACAACTACGCCAGGGCTGGCGCCGACCAGCATATCCTGGGCTGTGGTGGCCAAGCCGGCTTCGATTTCATCGGGCTTTACTACCGATACCGAACCAGTGGCATCCTCTTTCTTCACCGTACCGTAACCGATAACCACAACTTCTTCCAGAGCCTTGCTCTGGGTAGAGAGGGTAATGTCGATGTGAGTGCGTCCTTCTACTGGCACGTGTTGGGTTTCGTAACCCACGTAGGAAACGTCGAGCGTAGCGTTAGGGTCAACTTCAAGTTTGAAGTTGCCATCAATGTCGGTGTTGACACCAACCCCAGGTTGGCCTTGCACCATCACGCTAACTCCAATTGCAGGTTCCCCGTCGGGCTCGTACACCGTTCCCGTCACGGTAATCTTCTGCGCCAATGCCGGAATTGCTACCAGCATTGCCATCACGATGGCAAGCCAGGCTTTCCGACTCGTGTGTAGACAATTGTTCTTCATGCAAGAGTTGTATTAAGTTAATAATATACTTGATTTTGACTAAGTACTAACAATGCATTCTCGGCTTAGCATAGAGGAGCAGGGTAGTCGGGGGTCACCGAAAAACATCAATCTTTAAACAATTCATCGATACATTTTGATGAATTTTTGCCTAAAATTTTTTACAAACATTAAATAATTAACAAATTTAACTTAATATCTCTCCAAATTTTTGCAATTACCTATTTAATCAAAATGATTGTGAGAATGAAGATAGATAAAAAATAATAGAGCTGCAACCCCGGGTTGCAGCTCTATTATTTTTTAGCGGAGGGCTTCCACCTCTTCGGTGGTGAGGGGGATTTTCTTGCCCAGGCGACGAGCGCCATCCGCAGTGATGAGGTAGTCTTCCTCATTGCGAACGCCTGTCCAGTCGCGCCACTTGTTGAGTTCGTTGTAGTTGATAAACTCTCCGAACTTATTATCCTTGCCCCAAAGGTCGATAAGCTCGGGAATGAAGTAGATGCCAGGTTCGATGGTCAGCACAAAGCCGGGTTCGAGCGGACGAGCCAAGCGTAGGCTCTTGCGGCCGAACTGCGTGCTCTTGGGGCGACCATTGTAGCCAACCCATACCTCGCCAAGATTCTCCATGTCGTGCACGTCGAGACCCATCATGTGGCCCAGACCGCAGGGCATAAACATGGCGTGAGCACCGGCTGGCACTGCCTCCTTGGGATCGCCCTTCATAATGCCGAGATCCTTCATGCCTTGGCAGATTACTTCGCACGACAGGTTATATACATCCTCGAAAGGCACACCGGGCTTGAGTGCGTCAACGGCTGCAAGGTGCGAAGCCACCTGGATGTCGTAAACATCCTTCTGGCGCTTGGTGAATTTCTTGTCAACGCAGATGGTGCTCGACATATCGCCAGCATATCCACCAGCTGTCTCGGCACCTGCATCAAGAAGCAGCATATCGCCGGGGTTGAGAGTATGGAGATATTTGTGCTGATGCAGAGTCTGTCCCTGAGTGGTGCAGATGATAGGGAAGGAAAGGGCCATGCCGGCAGCCTGTGCCACCTTTTGCACCTCAGCCATAACCTCATATTCGGTCATGCCCGGGCGAGCAATGCGCATAGCCTGCATGTGCATGTCGGCTGTTACGTCGCAAGCCTTTTCAATCTCTACGATTTCTTCCGCAGTCTTATGATTGCGCATATCCACAACGGCGCGAATCAGGTCAACCGACGGCTCATCTTGGCCAGGCTTGATACCAAGCAGATTGAATAGCTTAACGCGATGCTCTGCGCGATAGTAGGGGATGTAATGGATCTTATGACCTTTGGCTTTGGCTTCGTCAAGCATCTTTTTGAGGTCGGCAGTGGGGAGGGTCTTTTCTACGCCCACATCGTGAGCCTGCTCATGCAGGGTAGGCAACACCCCAGTCCATACGATGTCATCGATTGTTAGTTCATCGCCGAAAATGATTTCTCGGTCGTTGTCGATGTCGATGATGGCATTGAGACCAGGATTGGTGAGACCGAAATAATATATAAATGTGGAGTCTTGGCGGAAGGGATATTCATTGTCGGCGTAGTTCATGCCCACCAGGTCATTGCCCAATAGCAGTACCAAGCCTGATCCGACGCGTTTCTTCAGCTCAGCGCGCCTTTGCTTATAAGTATCAGCTGAAAACATAGTTGAAAGTGATTTTAAAGTTGCAAATGACAAATTTGTCATTTGCAACTTGTAATTTGTAATTTATTACGGTTGCTTGCCGATGTAGGCCAGGATGCCTCCATCTACGTAGAGAATATGGCCGTTGACAAAGTTGCTGGCGTCAGATGCCAGGAACACTGCCGGGCCCATCAGATCCTCAGGCGTGCCCCAGCGAGCAGCGGGTGTCTTGCTGATGATGAAGCGGTCGAAAGGATGACGGCTGCCATCAGGCTGAATCTCGCGCAGCGGAGCGGTCTGATCAGTGGCAATGTAGCCCGGGCCGATGCCGTTGCACTGGATGTTGGCTGCGCCATATTCCGAGCAGATATTGCGAGTGAGCATCTTGAGGCCGCCCTTGGCTGCTGCGTACGCGCTAACAGTCTCGCGTCCCAGCTCGCTCATCATCGAGCAGATGTTGATAATCTTGCCGTGGCCCTTGCGCAGCATGCCTGGAATTACGGCCTTGGCGCAGATAAATGGAGCGGTAAGGTCCACATCTACTACGCGGCGGAAATCCTCCACGCTCATCTCCTCCATTGGAATGCGCTTGATGATGCCAGCATTGTTTACAAGAATGTCGATTGTGCCCACGGTGGCCTCAATGTCGGCTACCATGGCCTTTACAGCCTCTTCGTCGGTCACGTCGCATACATAGCCCTTGGCTGGTATGCCAAGTTCTTTGTAAGCGGCAAGGCCGCGATCCACAGTGGATTGGCGTGAGCAGTTGAACACAATCTTAGCTCCAGCCTCGGCCAATGCTTGCGCGATTGCCAGGCCGATTCCGTAGGCTCCTCCCGTCACGAGGGCTACTTTTCCGTCAAGTGAGAAATTAACCATTCTGGTATTGATTTATTAAGTTTTGGTTTGTCGATTTTGATTAATGATGGTTTTGCCTGCCCATGGGCAGCTTAATGTTTTTGCAAATGTAATAAATTTTCTTGATATCTCAAATGGAAAATCGATTGAATGGTTGCGATTTTTTTATGATTAAATTTCTATCGCCTTTCTTATGTTAAAATATGTTAATGGGGGGGGGTAAATGAAAGATTTAATGCTAAAATCTTTCATAATCAAAAAAAAGTTTCGGCCAAATTGTAAAATGGTAGGGTGAAATAGCTGGAAGCAGTACTAAACAG
>JAJBUG010000028.1:0-17473 GCA_020860515.1 Bacteroidales bacterium
TGGTGGATTGGTGATTTGGTGGACTGGTGGATTGGTGATTTGGTGATTTGGTGGACTGGTAACTAAAAACGTAAAACGTAAAACTAAAAACGTAAAACTAAAAACGTAAAACGTAACACTAAAAACGTAAAACCCACTTGTCATTGACTGTTAACATATTAGGATGCGGTAGTGCCACTCCAAGCCTCAAGCACTTGCCAGCTTGCCAGGTAGTGGAGCATAATGGCACCTACTATATGGTGGATTGCGGTGAGGGCGCTCAGCTTTCGGTGCGCAAGGCTGGCATAAAGATGGGCCGTCTTCGCCATATCTTTATCTCGCATCTCCATGGCGACCATATCTTAGGTCTTACCGGGCTGCTTGCTTCGCTGGCCCTGCATGAATTTGGGGGCACGATGCATGTGTATATGCTGCCTGAGGGCATTGAGGTGATTAAGCAGAGCCTTAAGGTGTTTGCCCACGAGCCTGATTATGAGTTGGTGTTCCATCCATTGGAGGTGGGTAAAAATATCATTTATGAGAATGAGGCGCTGCAGGTGGAGACCTTCCCACTATATCATGGAGTGCCGGCTGTTGGATTCATTTTCCGTGAGAAGCCAAAGAAGCGTCCGCTACGCGGCGATGTGGTGGAGCATTACCAAGTGCCTATCAAACTGCGTCCTGGCCTTAAGGATGGAGCGGATTTTGTAACAGATGATGGGCGCGTGATACCCAACTCTTGGCTAACGACTGACCCAATGCCGCCAGTAAGCTATGCCTATGCTTCTGACACCAAATATGATCAGCGGGTAGTGGAGGCTGTAAAGGGAGTGGATGTGCTGTTCCATGAAGCTACCTATGCCGACGACAAGGCTGCCAATGCAGCCCAGCGAGGCCACAGCACAGCCCGACAGGCTGGCATAGCAGCTCGCCAAGCCGAAGTAGGTCGGTTGATTATCGGCCATTTCTCCAAGGCCTACAACAGCGACGAATCCCCTCTGCTCAACCAAGCCCGAGAGGAATTTCCCAATACCATCCTCGCACACGAGGGCCTAAAAATAACAATATAACACCGAGCTGTTAACGAGCAACCATATCCTTCGACTACAGCGATGCGTTAGCCGTTTTTGTGTTCAACGGCTCCGCCGTTGAAATATTTAGCTTATGACCGACGACGAAAGATATATGGCCATCGCACTGCAAGAGGCGCACCGCGCCTTCGATGAGGGAGAAATCCCCATCGGCGCCGTGGTGGCATGCAATGGCACTATCCTCGGCAAGGGTCATAACCTCACTGAGCGCCTTGGCGATGTCACGGCTCATGCCGAAATGCAAGCCATCACTGCAGCCACTGCCACCCTTGGAGGCAAATATCTGCAGGATTGCACTCTCTACGTCACAGTGGAGCCTTGCCTAATGTGCGCAGGAGCCATAGCTTGGGCGCAGATCAGTCGCATAGTGATAGGGTGTGCCGACCCTAAGCGCGGCTACACAACCTTTGTTAAAAAGCCACCTTTTCATCCTCGCGCCACAGTCACCGTAGGGGTGCTCGAGGATGAATGTCGGCAGCTGATGCAATCTTTTTTCAAATCAAAGCGTTAGACCAAATCCCAAATCCCAAGAATGAAATACTTCCTTATAGCCGGTGAGGCATCGGGCGACCTCCACGCTTCGGCTCTTATAGCCCAGCTAAAGCAGCACGACCCTAAGGCAGAGTTTGCCTTCTTGGGTGGCGATCTCATGACTGAGGCGTCGGGTGCTCAGCCAGTGATTCATTATCGTGATATGGCTTATATGGGCTTTTGGGAGGTGCTGAAACATTCACGCTCGATTATGCTCAATTTCAAGGCTGCCCGCAAAGCTATCAGCGAGTTTAGGCCCGATGCGTTGATTCTCATCGACTATCCCAGCTTCAACCTTAAGATGGCAAAATATGCTAAGGGATTAGGGATAAAGACTTACTATTATATTTCACCCAAGGTGTGGGCTTGGAAGGAATGGCGCGTAAAGACAATCAAAAAAGTCATTGACGGCCTGTTTGCCATCTTCCCATTCGAGGTGGATTTTTACAGGAAGCATGGGTATGAGGTGAAATATGTGGGCAATCCTTCGGTCGAGGAAATTGATCGCTATCAGCCCTCTTCACCCACGCGCGAGGAATTTATCAAGCGCCATAAGTTGCAAGATAAGCAGATTGTAGCTTTGCTGCCAGGGAGCCGCATGTCGGAGATTCGTTGCAATCTGCCTATTATGACTCAGGTGATGCGGCAGTTCCCGCAATATCGCGGCGTTGTGGCTGGGGCTCCCGGCATTGACCCAGAGGTTTACAAGCAGTTTACCACTCTGCCAGTTGTGTATAATGAGACCTACGATTTGTTGGCTGTGTCGCGGGCTGCGCTTGTGACTTCTGGCACTGCCACCCTTGAGACTGCCTTGATGGGTGTGCCGCAAGTGGCGATGTACCGCAACAATGGCAGCAAGCTGTTCCGCAAGGGCAAAGAAAAGCTCATAAAGGTTAAGTATGTGACCTTGCCAAATCTTATTGTTAATCGGGAGCTTATACCCGAACTGATTTTCGACCAGTGCACCGTGGATGCCGTGGCCCAGCACCTCGGCATACTCCTTCCCGATCGTGCCCCACGCCAATCCCAACTTTCCGGCTACGCCGAAATGCGCGCCCTCCTGGGCACCTCCAATGCCCCCTCCACCGCCGCCCTCTCAATAATCAATTGAGTAGGGGTTGTTTCTCAATAACTTAACAACCCCTACGGGGTTGGGGGGGAAAGGAGAATACCAATAGACTAATTGAAAGAATGCCCTCCGGGATTCAAGGATAAGAATAGTTTAAATTTAATTCGGTATTATACTTATTCTTTTTTTGTAAAGACATGAATTTTTTAAATATAAACATACAAAGACGGTGCCTTAGGCACCGTCTTTGTATGTTTAAAATGGGAATATTGATAACTATTTGAAAGAATCCCTCCGGGATTCCGTGACGAGAATGCATTATCACACACTCTCTTTTTTGTTGGATTTAGCTCATTAGTTCCAGCCGGGGTTTTGGGTTAGGTTGGAGTTTAGAGTTAGCTGATTGCTTGGGATAGGATAGAAATAATATTTGTTATCGTAGGTACGTACACCAAGTGCGCCATCCAGATAACCATCGGCTGTAAAGTTCAAACTTCCATCCTGGTTAGCCCAAACTGTTGAGCCTTTCATGTTTGCTCCAGTAAGAGTATTGGGATACTTTGTACTATCGAGTTTGTCGAGCTGATGCCAGCGAATAAGGTCCCAATAACGTAAGTCGCGGTCAAACATGAGTTCACAGCGACGGCAACGGCGTACTTCCCAAATAATTGAGCTTACGCCCATGTTATTTGCAGGGTCGTTAAAGATACCTGCGAGCTGAAGGTTAGGTAAGCCTGCACGAGCATAGAGAAGATTGATCGACTTGTCAAGATCGCTCTGAGCAATAGTACCAAGTTCGGCCTTTGCCTCAGCATAAATGCAATATATGTAGGAAAGCCAGAAAATTGGAGCGCATGTGTAGTTTTGCCCAATAGTCATACGGTAGTAAGCCTCCATGTCAACATTATCGTATTTGCGTACGCCGTACCCTGTGGTTGCATCCATATCGCCAGCTCCCCAACGTTTCCAAGTCATACCCTTGCAATATGACACAGTGTCAGTAGTGAGGGTCAATCTATTGTCGCGGTTAGCCAATACATCTCCTATATAATAATAGGTTATGCCATCTGCGTTTGTCTTCATATAACCTTCATCGTTAGTATCACATGAAGTAAGGGCCAATGGTAAACCATCCTTAAATAGGAAGCTCTCGAAAGCATCGCGACTCATACCGCAAATCTGTGTCGATGAACAGGTATAAGCAATTGTGCTGTGATTTAATACATTCATGGCATAAGCTTTGCCAAATATAATTTCACTGTTACCAGTAAAACTTGAAACGTTCATTGTCTGGTAAATAGAAGCAGGATCTGAAGCCAATGTGTAAGAGCCATTCATCAGTGCCTCAGCTGCGTTGGCTGCTTGTGTCAGATATTTTTCTGCACGAGAAGTGTCTGGGCCTTTGCCTGCATTGTCAGCTGCAGTGCGGTATTTGCAATATGTACCTTCGTAAAGGCAGATTTCAGCCTTCATAGCGTTTGCTAAGTCTTTACTCCAATCCAAGGTTGCGCTTTGGGTGCTAATATTAGCCACAGCGTAGTCAAGATCTTCTAACACCTTATCCATTACAGCATCACGATCTTCTCGCTCGCCGTAGAGGATGCTTTCATCATCAAGATCGACTACTTTGTCAATCCAAATCACATTTCCATATCGCTTTACCAATTGGTAAGTGAACCAAGCACGATTCAATCGACCTATACCGATGAAATTGTTCTTCACACTTTCCTCCATGCTCGATTCACCCACATTTTGGATGATATAGGCTGCATGACGAAGAACTTGGTAAAGATCGAGCCAGTCAGTATAACTGGAATTAGACTGTGATGGAACGGCAGTGAAATACCAGTTTTGTCCATTTGTTAGAGCTTCGGATTGACCGAAAAGACGACCTGCTTGGTCATCACTTAGGGTGTTGAAGTAGAAATCGCCAAAACCTGGCATATAATTGAATAGGCGATTAGTCTCCTGAGTGACATTGTCGCTGTTATTCCAAAACTCTGGACTGCTGGTTTCGGCAGTCAAGGGATAGCGGTGATCGTCGAGGAAGTCATCGCAACTGCTAAGTAGCGCCCCGGCGAAAGCCAACATACCCAAGATATATATTTTTTTCATAATTGTAGTCTTGAGGGGGTTAGAAGGTGATTTGAATACCAAATGAGAATGTGCGGTTAATAGGCGCACGGCTACCGAAATAACCATTAGCACTATCATTGTTGAATCCTTGGGCATCAACCTGGGCATTTGTGGTCCATGTACTACCGATTTCAGGATCAATATATGTGTTACGCATTCCATTGTAAAGCAAGCACAGGTTATCAGCACTGAAATAAACTCGAGCTTTTTGTATCAGTGCCTTCTGTGTAATGAAAGCGGGAAGGGTATAGCCTATGGTCAGAGTCTTGAAACGCAGATATGCCATATTCATCAAATACTTGCTCTGAGGATAGAAGTTATGGCTACCATAACCAAGGCCGGTCACAGTACCCGATGCATAGTTGCCACCGAAGAGGGCCGGATACTTGTTGCCCTGGTCAACCAGATAAGTCTTGGTACCATCCTCGTTATAGATAATCTGGTTATATGACATCTGATTTGCAAAGATTGCATCGTCATTGTTAGCAAATGGAATGATATAGTTAGAGGTTTTCCACATATCACGCTTGCCAACGCCCTGGAAGAAGGCATCAATGTCAAATCCCTTCCAGCTTGCGCCCAAGCGGAACGAATATTCATAACGTGGAGTAGTGTTGCCGATAATCTTAAGGTCACCATGGTCATCCACAGTACCTTTGCCACCATCGATTACACCATCGCCATTGAGATCCTTGAACTTGATATCGCCAGGGCCGTAAACAAACGAGCCAGTCTGCAGGCCAGTTTGGTCAGCCACTCCAGCCTTGTAGTTCCATGAACCATCAGCATTCTGTCCATTAAAGTCACTTTCCTCAAAGTAACGATCTGTTTCAAATCCCCAGATAGCTCCATACTCATAACCAGCATTGAAGCCCGAGATAAGGCCTGATTCATTATTATACTTCACAATCTTCGTCTTGCCATCATAGATGTTAGCACTTGCATATACATCCCAATCTCCATATGAATGATTCCAGTTAACTCCAATCTCCCAACCTCTAGTGCGGAGTTGACCCTCGTTAACATAAGGTGCGTCTGCTCCCAGTACATCAGGCATCTGCATACCAGGTGCAAGCATATCCTTGGTGTCGCGTTGGAACCAGTCAAAAGTAAAGTTAAGTGAATTGTTGAAGAATCCCAAATCAAGACCGATGTCGGTAGTAATTACGCGTTCCCAAGTAAGGGTTGATGAAACCAGGTCAGGGGTGTACATCTGGTTAACCTTGGCGCCTGAAGAATTGAGCCAGGATACAGAGCTCGACGACACGCGGTTGATAGTAGATAAGAACATATATTCACCTACGGCTTCATTGCCGATATGGCCGTAGGATGCACGAATCTTACCATTGGTCCAAATCTGAGTATCCTTAAGACTCTTAAAATACGACTCTTCTGAGAAACGGTAACCGACAGAAAAAGAGGGGAAGAATGCCCATTGGTCACCTGCTGGGAAGCGGCTCGAACCATCATAACGTCCGTTGGCTTCGAGTAGGTAAATACCCTTGTAGTCAAAGTTGATACGACCGAAGAAACCAGCAGTAGCACGGCTTGTAATAGTATTGTATAGATAAACGCTTGTGCCATCAGCACCACCAGTAGTCAAATTAAGGTAGGGTTTATCATTATCGAGTAAGACATCACGACCTGCACCAAAGTAATTATAGTTGTATTCTTCAGCAGTGGCACCAGCCATAACTTTGAGGTTGAAATCCTGGGCAAAAGTATGGTCATACGTTGCATACACATTCATGGTCCACTGGTTGGTCTTAGTATTGTATTGATAAGCATCAGTTGCGCTTTGTGTTGACATGTAAACCAAAGGATATTCAGTGGTAACATTGGTCCATGTATTCCAACCATAAACGGGCAGCCATGCTGTATTACGATTAGAACTTACTACATCATAAGTAAAATCGCCATGGATTGTAAGGTCTTTAAACGGAGTAATATCCATCCAGGCCTGCATACGAGTATCTGTGGTTACAGTCTTGTCAGGACCAGCCTGTTTGCGAAATGCAATTGTTCGATAATCGTAAACTTGTCCATCATCGGCTGTACGATAACCTGAAACAGTCCAGAACGACCCCCAGCGCCACAGAATGCGAGGTATAGCATTGCTTGAGAAGTTATGAGATTCATATTCTTTGTTGGCGAAGTTGAAACGTATGCCAGCCTTCAACCAAGAGAATACCTCTGTAGAAATACTTGCGTTGGCAGTGTAGCGTTTCAGTTTGTCAGGAGAAAAATTCATTAGATCCTGCTTGCCGTCATAACCGAAAGCAGCACGGTATTGTGTCTTGCCGCTTGTACCTTCAATACTTACATTATGTTTGTTGCTGGGTGCAGCATTATTATAATAGATGCCAGCAATATCCCAATCGGCATAGTACAGGTTGTAGCCCAACTCAGGATTGTAGTAATAGTCACCTACATCGCTCATGCTCTGATAGGGACGCATTTCACTGTATCCTTTCTTCTTGCCTCCATTCTGTTCGTACCAAGCTTGAGCATAAGGAAGAAGATCCTCGAACCACATGCCAAAAAAGCCCTGTTCACCACCGTCACGAGTCGTAGCTTCAAGATATGCCTTCAGCTGGTTTGGCACATTGTCAAATTTAGGCAGTGTGGTTGCTTGACTCCATGCAAAGTTGTTTGAGTATTTGATTGAAACCCTGTCCTTGACATTAGGAGTTTTAGTAGTAATTAAAATCACGCCAAAAGCAGCGCGGGTACCATATATGGCAGAAGACGATGCATCCTTAAGCACTGAGATATCTTGCACATCTTCAGGATTTATAAATGACAAGTCATCAACTGGAACGCCATCTACTACGATTAAAGGATCAGAAGTTTGATTATTAGAAAGAGTACCTGTACCACGAATTTTGATGCCGGCAGTAGCATTAACACCACCATCACCAGTGGTAATGGTCAAACCAGGTACTGCACCTTGCAGAGCCTTTACCACATCTGTTTGAGGGCGGCTATCAACCACGCGAGCCACATCCACGGTGGCTACTGCGCCGGTAAGGTTTGCTTTCTTTTGTGTGCCGTAACCTACGACTACCAGTTGGTCAAGTTGCTCTGTAGTTGGTTGCAGATACACAGCCATGCCGTCTTGGGCAGGGAGGGTTTCGGTCTTGTAACCGACAAATGAAATCACCAGGGTAGCGTTGCGAGGCACGCGGATGGTGAAGTTTCCGTCAAAGTTGGTGTTGACGCTGACACCCTTGCTACCCTTGAGGGCTACATTTGCACCAATCACTGGCTCGTTGTTCTCATCGAAAACTGTACCTGTGACAGTGACTTGGTCTTGGCTTTGCTGCTGGGGAGCCTCATCGGCATGGGCGGCTAACGGAGCGGCCAGAGGCATTCCCATAATGGCAAGAGCCATTAAAAGCTGTTTTCTCATGTTGAAGTTTTGGTTGGTTAACATGCCTGACTCTTCAGGCGTGGACTTTTGGTTAGTAAGGAGGAGGGAGCCCAGGGCTATGCCTCATGATTGGCGTGGGCCCGACAGAGGGGGCTTACGGTAGGAATGGTCGGTTTCTTTTTAACGTGTAAGATTTTTTATGTTTTTAATTGTTGTTAATTGTTTGAAAATGTTAATGGGCAAAATTATACATTTCCTCCTTATTATACAAGAATTTAAGGTTAAAATTAGCTAATTTTAGACTTTGCAATTATTTATTAGGATTAAGGTTTAAGGTATTAAAGTTTAAGGAGCCATCGGTATGACCCCTTAACCCTTTACCCTTAATCCTAACGGGTGATGACCATATAGGTGGTGCCGGTGGCCAAGCTCACATTGTAGCGTTGCAAACCATAGCCACGCTCAGCAGCTGGACCCGACAAGGGGTAGCCATAATTTGTGATTACATCGTAGGTGCTGCCGCATACAGGGCAGCGTGCGATCAGCTCATCGCTATCGACAGCGATGCGCGTGGTAGCCTTGCACTCCACGGGGCAAGCCAGGTCGTAAGCCACTGGCTGGCTGTGGATATCGCTCATCAGCAGCACTCCGCCAAATCCGGTGGCTGATGTTACGGTGTAAGGATAATTCGAGGGCTTGCCCTCGGATTTGATAAAATAGCGGTACTGGCCAGCGCCCGACACCCCGTAGAGGTCCCAGACGCCAACCGACGAAAATGGGATATAGACCGGCATCACCGGGATGCGGTCATCGTCGATATGGTGGCAGCCAGCCACCAATATCGAAATTACAGCTATTAATATTACAAAAATATTTTTCTTCACTTAGCTGACGGCTTTGCTGATTACGTCGCTGAGCATGTTGACGCTCTTCTGCAGCTGCGGACCCACAAAGGCGCGGAGCATGGCGGGAATTTCCACCTCCACGCTGCAAGTCACTGCTGTGCTCGCGGGAGCTTTCTCGTCCATTTCCACCTTCAGCACCAGTGGCACGGGAGTACCCTCGGCATTCATGAGCACCTGCTGAGGAGTGCGCTCGGTCACACGGAAGGTTATCTTGCCCAACTGAGGGGTGGGAAACTGTATGCTATCGGTGGTAAACTCTACATTTTCGAGTTTAGCGCGCTGATCCTCGGGGAGCTTGTCGGCGAGGGTGCGCAGCTCGGTAAGGTCAGCAAACTTGTCGCTGATCTCCTGGGCCGAGCGAGGCACCGTGAATGTCTTTCCAGAATATTTGGCCATAGTAAAATTACAAGTTACAAGTTGCAAATGACAAGTTGGTTTGTAATTTGTAACTTGTCATTTGTCATTTTTTATAGTAGGGTTTGTGCGGGAGTCCAGTGTTCGGGGTCTTTGCGCCATTGCTTGAGGGTCTCTACGTCGGCCTCCGAGATGTATTTGCTCTCGAGGGCAGCTTCGAGCATGGCATTGTAATTGCTGAGGGTGAGCAGCTCTACCCCAGCATTCTTGAATGCCTTTTCTGCCACGGGGAAACCGTAAGTGAAGATGGCGGCCATGCCAATCACTTCGCATCCGGCTGCACGCACTGCCTCCACTGCTTTGAGGCTCGATTTGCCAGTGCTGATCAGGTCCTCGATCACCACTACCTTCTGGCCAGGGATGAGGTTGCCCTCAATGAGGTTTTCCAGACCGTGATCCTTGGGGGTAGCGCGGATATAGACATAAGGCAAGCCCAGAGTGTCGCTTACGAGTGCGCCTTGGGCGATAGCTCCAGTGGCAACGCCTGCTACGGCATCGGGGCGACCGAAGTGCTCAAGAATCATGCGACAGAGCTCGACCTTGATGAACGAGCGGATGTCGGGATACGAGAGAGTCTTGCGGTTGTCGGTGTAGATCGGCGAGTTCCAGCCCGAAGCCCAGGTGAAGGGGTTGGCCGGCTGCAGGATGATGGCGCGGATTTTGAGTAGTTTTTCGGCAATGATGCGGTCAACGGTTTTCATATCTGTATGGTTCTAATCTGTGTCTTTTTGTTAGAAGCAGTGCAGCCTGAGGCCACACTATTTTTTCAAAGTGCAAAGTTAGCCATAAATTATCGAAACTTTTAATAATAATTACAAAAAGAATGAAAAATTATCGATTTTTCACCATTAGGCTAAACTTTTTAGGCTCAAATCACCTCTAATAAATAAAAAACGAGTACTAACACTCGCCCAATATTAACCCTCAAAACCGATTTACGACATGCGACCTTTAGTCAAAACCCTTTCCATAGCCCTCATTTGTGGCATGCTGGCATGCCCGGTGACCGAGGCTCGCGGCCGAAACGATAACCAAAGTCAGCCGCAACGAACCCAGCAGAACCATCAGCCAAGCCGCAACAACAATAATCAGCAGAAGAAGCAGGTGCAGCAGCCTCGCAACAATAATGGTGGACAGAAGCAGGTGCAGCATAATAATGGCAATATTGGCAACCAGCGACCTGGCAACAACAATTCTGGCAACATTGGCAACCAAAGGCCTGGAAACAATGGCAATCAAAACAACAATGGCAACATAGGCAACCAACGCCCTGGAAATTCTGGCTGGGGCAATAACAGCAACAATGGCAACCACAACCAAGGCAATGTGCGTCCTGGCAACGGCGGCAACAACATGACCCCTGGCAACAATGGCAACCACAACAATGGCAATCAAGGCATGAGGCCGGGCAATGGCCCAAGCCACGGCAATGGCCCAAGCCACGGCAATGGCAGCAACAATTGGCATTATGGAGCTCCTGGGCATAACCATAATCCAGGCCACGGATTTGGCGGCATTCATTTCGGTGCCCCTCCCCGCCCTTTGCTGCCTCCGCCAGCACCCTATCGCAGGCCCCATTATCCTTCTGGTTGGGTTTATCGGGGTGGTGGCCCAGTGATTAGCACTATCCTCGGCATCACCATCGGCACAGCCCTCAATGTGACCCTGAACGCCCTAATCAACCAAGGCTACAATGTGACGGGCTACGCCAACGATGCCATCTATTTGGCCGATGCCATGCAGCTCAATATGCTATGGCCCAATGCCACGCTTTATTATGGCACAAATGGAGGGCTGATAGGTTCGGAGTTTTTCTACTCAACTCCCTATTACGACATAAACCGTTACAATCTGGCCTATAACCATCTCTACAATGCCTATGGCGCGCCTGTAAGCAGTGTCGCACTGGCTGGCGGAGGCGTGCAGACCACTTGGTTCGGAGCCAACGGAGCTTATGTGCAACTCCAATTCAACAGCGGCGTGGCAGCCAACGGCACCACTCGCTTCTTCACCACCCTCAGCTTCGGCAATTAATTGTAAAAATTTTTGTAAGACGTGGTTGTTTCAAATTGCAACCTTACCACGGAATCCCGGAGGGATTCTTTCCAATAGCCACCAATGTTCCTATTCCCCAACAAAATCGGTGCCAAAGGCACCGATTTTGTTGTTTTTGAGAGCATTCTGATAGCTATTAATCTGAATGTTTACTTAAGGAGCGAAATGTCATTAAGGTTTATTGACATTAATTGCAGACGAATGGTCTGAACATAAAAAATTAGGAATTGTTTTTTATTTAAAACACACCAACTAAAAATAAATAACACCAGTACAACTAACCGTTTAGAAGTATGAAAAAAATTTTTCTCTTAGCGGCAATCGCAGTCGGGGGACTTACGGCAGCCGCACAGGCAATCGAAACGCCCAAATGCAGCCAGAATTGGTCGATAGGCGTTCACGGCGGTGTCACCACACCCCTTCATGGTCAGGCTTTCTTCGGATCAATGCGTCCGCTGATCGGCGTTAGCCTCGACAAACAGATTACTCCCGTGTTCGGTGCCGGAGTTGAGGGACAATTCGGCATCAACACCTCCAGTTGGGAGAATCGCGTACACAGCTACACAGCATTCGACAACTCATACGTAGGTGCCTACGGTACCGTAAACCTTGCCAACCTCTTCTGCGGATACAATGGTTACGTGCGTCCTGTTGAGGTAGAGGCTGTAGTAGGCGCCGGCTGGGGCCACGATTTCCAATCCGACCCAGTGCCCGACCACAACTACTTCGCCACCAAGCTGGGATTGAATTTCAACTTCAATGTCAGCAACGATGTGACCATCGCTGTCTCGCCTTCGATCGTATGGGACATGAGCGATGCCAATGCCGAGCAGTCGAGCTGCAGCTACAACGCCAACTATGCCACATTCAACCTCCAGGCTGGCCTTATCTATCACATCGGCGGACATGCATTTGATATTGTGCAGCCCTACAGCCAGAGCCAGATTGATGCCCTCAATGGCCAAATCAACGACCTGCGCGGACAGCTCGAAAAGGCTAACGCTTACAACAACGAACTTGCCAACCAGAACAGCAACCTCAACACTCAGCTTCAGAACTGCCTCAACACCCCCGCAACGGTAGTTACCGAAGTTAATGAGACCGAGTACCTCAACTCAGTTCGCTTCGTATTCTTCAAGATTGGCAGCTCAGTGATTACAGCTGACCAGCAGCCCAATGTAGAGATGATTGCCGAGTTCATGAAGAACAATCCTGAATCTACCGTAGTGATCAAGGGTTATGCTTCGCAGGATGGCAACCTCGACTACAACATCAAGCTTGCTCAGAACCGCGCCAACGCTGTGAAGACCATGCTCATCAACAAGTACAAGATCTCAGCCGACCGCATCACCGCCGAGGGCGAAGGCATCGGCCACATGTTCAAGGAAGAGAGCTGGAACCGCGTAAGCATCTGCACCCTAAATGTTAATGAATAATTAGTAATTAGATACGAAAAAAGCCCGCAGCTGCGGGCTTTTTTCGTATCTAATTACTTCAGGCCTCTGTTGCGAAGAAGAGCGTCAACTGTGGGCTCGTGACCACGGAATTTTACGAAGAGCACCATCGGATCTTCGCTGTCGCCAGGCTGCAGGATATTCTCCTTGTAGCTTTGGGCAGTGGCTGGGTCAAACACACCCTTCTCTTTGAAGAGTTCGAAGGCATCGGTATCAAGCACCTCGGCCCAAAGATAGGTGTAATAGCCAGCGGCATATTCATCGCTGCCGAAGATATGCTTGAAGTAAGGCGAGCGATAGCGATATGTAAGTTGTGAGGGCATGCCAAGCTGATTGGCCACCTTCTTCTCAAATGCCTCGATATCCATATCCTCGGTGGGATTAAGCTTGCTGTATTCAAGGTCGAGCAGGGCTGCGCCCACGAGTTCGCCAGTCATAAAGCCTTGGTTGTGGGTAGATGCGGCATCAATCTTCTTCACCAAGTCAGCTGGTATGGGTGCGCCTGTCTTCCAATGGTTGGCATACTGAGCTAAGAGCTCGGGCTGGAATGCCCAGTGCTCGTTGATTTGCGATGGGAGTTCCACAAAGTCGCGGTCAACATTTGTGCCAGCGATTCCCTTGTAGCGGGCGGTGGTAAGCATGCCCTGCAGTGCATGGCCAAACTCGTGGAATGTGGTCTGCACCTCGTCGATAGTGAGCAGCGATGGAGTGTCGGCAGTGGGCTTGGTAAAGTTACCTACGTTGTAGATTACTGGGCGGCTCCAGCTGCCATCGTCGTTCTTCCAAGTGCCCTTGAACTCGCTCATCCATGCACCTTGGCGCTTGCTGGCTCGTGGGAAATAGTCGGTCATGAATACTGCGATGTGGTCGCCAGTCTTGGCATCAGTCACATCATAAACCTCCACTTCATCATAGTATTTAGGAGCATCCTTCATGGGGGTGAACTTAATGCCGTAGAGAGTCTCGGCCAGGGTAAAGATGCCCTTCTTCACTGAATCAACTGCGAAATACTGGCGTACCTCGGCTTCGTCGAGGTCATATTTCTGCTTGCGCACTTTTTCGGCATAGTAATAATAGTCCCAAGGAGCAATCTTGAAATTGCCGCCTTCGGCATCCACCACGGCCTGCATCTCCTTTACCTCGTCACCAATGCGCTTTACAGCTGCGGGCCAGATCTGCATTAGCAGATTTTCGGCATTGTCAACGGTCTTAGCCATCACCTTGTCGGTCATCAGGCTGCCAAAGTTGTCATAACCGAGCAATTGAGCCTTCTTGGCGCGAGTTTGCAGAATTTGGTTGATAATGGGATAGTTGCAGTATTCGCCTGATGATGCCAGAGTAGTGTAGCCTTGGTACATTTGCTGGCGTAGGTCGCGGTCGTCGGCATATTGCAGCAGGGGCAGGCGGCTTGGTGCGTGCAGGGTGAATACCCAGCCTTCCACTCCGCGCTCCTGGGCAGCTTCTTTGGCTTGGGCGATGCTCGATTCTGGCAGACCGCTCAGGCGAGCCGAGTCGGTGACTACGATTTGGAAAGCATTGGTGGCGTTGAGCAGATTCTTGTTGAATTTGAGGTAGAGGTCGGCAAGCTGGCCATTGACAGCCTTTAGTTCTTCTTTCTGCTCGGGGGTGAGCATGGCGCCGTTCTGCACGAAGTTCTTGTAATATTTCTCGGTGAGGCGAGCTTGGTCGTGTTCGAGGGCTTCGCGGTTGTCGTAAACGGCCTTCACCTTGGCGAAGAGGGCATCGTTCATCATTACCTCATCGCTTTGCAGCGCATAGGCGGGGAAGAATACATTGCTGATTGAGTCGAGCTCGGGGCACGAGTTGCTTTCGGTGAGGGCAAACATCACCAGGGCCACGCGGTCGAGCGTGGGGCTCGACATGTCGAGGGCCTTGATAGTGTTCTCGAAAGTCGGTGCTTCCTGGTTGTCGATGATAGCCTGGATGTTGGCGTTCTGCTCATCGATGCCAGCCTGCATTGCAGGCAGATAGTCGTCGTACTCTATCTGCTCGAATGGCGGGATTTCATACTGTGTGGTGTACTGGCTGAGAAATGGATTCTCATGCTCTTTCTTCTGTGTGCACATGATCATTGTGGCGCCTAAGGCAGCCAAGCATGCAAGGGTTAAGAATTTCGATTTCATATTTGGTTAATTGCTAAACTTGCGAGGGTGAGGCCGAAAGTGGCGGTGACTGGCATTGAGGTGCCTTTGGGGGAGCCGGAGAGGGGCTCTTCGCTATAGACGCATTGGAATTTGCGGCGGGGGAAAGTGGCTTCACGCTTGAACTTATCGCGGAGGGCGCGGGCCAATGGGCAACCCTTGACTTTCCAAAATTCGGTGTGGCGCACCATTGTTGGGTCGATGCGGCGGGCGGCTCCCATCGAGGAATAGAAAGCAACCGAGGGGATCGATGTGGCTTGCAGAATCAGTGCGGCCTTGGACGCTACTGAGTCGATGGCATCGATTACTATATCGTAATCTTCAAGGTGGAATTTCTGTTGGTTTTCGGCTGTGTAAAAAGCTTGGATGGCATTGATTTCACATTCGGGGCGTATAGTCTTCAATCGCTCAGCCATCACTTGTGCCTTGGGAAGGCCCACGGTGAGCGATGTGGCAGGGCATTGGCGGTTGATGTTGGTCACATCCACCACATCGGCATCCACCATAGTGAGGGCTCCAAGACCGCTGCGCACCAAAGCCTCGGCACACCACGAACCTACGCCCCCGACACCGAATAGCAGGGCTCGAGTGCGTGCCAGACGTTCTATTTTTTCAGTCCCATACAGCAGTTGGGCTCTCTGCAAATCCTCTGTGATCATCTCCGTGGCTAATTCTGCCACAAAGATACAAAAAACTTTTCAAACTTTCACCACCGAGACACAGTTTTCACCACGGAGACACGGAGAACACGGAGATTTTTATTTCTCCGTGTTCTCCGTGTCTCCGTGGTGATTGTATAAATAGATTTTATTTCTCCGTGTTCTCCGTGTCTCCGTGGTTATTCGCTGGGGCTACGGCGAAGTCCTGGGCGTTGTGGGTGTCGATGTTGAGATGGTCGCCGCTGAGGATTTCGAGGCCGAAGTCGGGAGCAACCGCCAACATGTGCTCCATAATGCCGGCTCGGATGCCCTCGTAAGCCTCCCATTGCGATGTGGCAGTGAAGAAATACACCTGCATTGGCACCCCCTCGGGGGTCATTGGCTGCATCGACACCATCAGATCATAGTTGGCATTGACCATCGGGCTTGCCAACAAATAACTCACGATATATGCTCGATAAAGGCCCAGGTTGGTTTCGATAGTGCCATTGAGCGGAGCCTTGCCTGCATTCCATGCAATGGTTTCCTTTTTTTCCTGCAGCCCATTGATAAAGGTTTGCAGAGCCGGATACTTGCCCCCAAGGTCAGTTAGCATCGCGGCACTGGCAAAGCATATTGAGTCGGGGTTAACATGCACCGACATCATCACGCGCCGCGAGCCGCTGCTAATCACGCTGCGCCAATTCTGGAACGAAGTCGATACTAAGGTATATGGCGGAATCCACACAATGGTATTGTCGAAATTTTGCACCTTCACGGTGGTGAGGCTCACGCTCATCACATTGCCATTGGCTGGGGTGCCAGGCACCACAATCCAATCGCCTACGTGAAGCATGTCATTCTGGCTCATCTGTATGCCTGCCACAAAGCCAAGAATAGAATCCTTGAAAATCAACATCAAAGCAGCCGCAAAGGCGCCCAGCCCAGTTAGCAGCACTGCGGGCGAACGATGCACCAGCACTGAGATGGCGATGATGGCGGCAATCCCCCATACTATGCCCTTGCCTACGTTGAGAATGCCCTGGATAGGCAGATTTTTGGTATTTTCCTTGCGGTCGTAGTGGGTAAATACCACATCGAACACTGCTGCTATGCCCAATGCTATGCACATGATGGTATAGGCCACGCCAATGCGCACAATCACAGTCAAGGCCACAGCCCTGCTCTCAAATGCGAAGGGCGCGAGGCTTACAAATACCAAAGGCGGAATGAATTGGGTGCATTTCGACAGGGTGTGCATCTGTATTATCAAGCCACCCTCGGAGGAGTGCTTGAGGATAAGCACCTTGCGAGTAACCAACACGATTATCTTTTTCAGCACCCAGCCAATGAACCAACTTGCGGCCGTAATGATGATAAAATAGATAATCTGCTCAAGCACTTGGTGGTGCTCAAGTCCCAAGGCATCAAGCATGCCGTCGATATTGTCAAGCAACCAATCGGCCAACGAGTGCGCCGGAATGATCGAAACGTGTTCCATGTCCATCTCCATAGCAAGGCTATTTAATTGTTAGTAACCTTACTAAAGTAACACCATGATTCCCTTTTTGGTTTAGGACGAGAATCTACGAAAAAACGAAAATCCACGAAAATAGGTTGAGAAAAACGAGAATCTACGAAAAAACGAAAATCCACGAGAATAGGT
>JAJBUG010000028.1:17573-20906 GCA_020860515.1 Bacteroidales bacterium
AAACGAAAATCCACGAGAATAGGTTGAGAAAAACGAGAATCTACGAAAAAACGAAAATCCACGAAAATACATTTATTCGTAGATTTTCGTCTTTTCGTAAATTTTCGTTTATTCGTAGATTTTCGTTATTTTTTCTTGAAGAGATCGTCGGCGGAAACGGATTTGGCGTTTTTGGGCACATCGCTGCCGCTGCCAGTGAAGGATTTGCCAGAAGTCTTAGTCGAACTCTTAGCAGCCTTCGAAGAAGTAGTAGTGGTCGATGAGGTGAGATAATCGGCAATTCCATCCTTTTGGCAACGCTTCTTCATCGCGGCGATGCGGGAATCGGTGTCGGGGTGCGACGAGAACATCTGCTTGGTTATGCTCGAAGTCTCGCTATTGCCTTCAAGCGATTTCAATTTTTCAAAAGCATGCACCATGGCCCAGGGGTTGCGATTATGCTTCTGCAGGAAGGTGTAGCCGTAGTCGTCGGCGTTGCTCTCCTGGCTGCGCGAATATTTGGCCGAGATGGCAGCTTCGCCAAGCTGTGCCAATTGGCTGCTCGTCAATTGCGCGGCACTTCCTCCAAGCGATGATATTCCGTCGAGCAAGGCTGAATTTATTAATGCCTGCTTGTAAGCGTTTTTGGAGTCGTGGTGTGCCACATGGCCAACCTCGTGGCCGATTACGCCCATCACCTCCTCGTCGGTCATAAGGTCCATAAGGCCTGTGTAAACTCTTACGCTGCCATCGGCGCAGGCAAAGGCATTGACATCATTGGTCTGATAGACAGCGAAGTTCAGAGGCGTGCCATCCACCTCAGTGATGCCTTGGGTGATCTTGGCCAAGCGCTGGCTATAGGGATTTGAGGCAGGGAGTTTTGTGTTTTGAGCGTCCATCTGCTCCACCGATTGATGCACGAGCTGGGCAATCTGGTCGTCGGTAATCGACGCAGCCTGGGCCATCTTGGCAGCGCCGCTAAGGAGGTATTCCGAATTAAGCCCGCTGCTCCCCAGAGACGAGCCGCAGCTTGATGCTCCAAAAGCGAGTGCCACGCTTGCTGCCGCGCAGCACAGGAAATTCATCGTCTTCATAACAATTCTATCAATTGAGGGTAAAATATTTCTTATACAACAACGAACCCGACCAAAAAGTCGGTTTGCAAAGTTACAACTTTTTATCCAATTCCCAAACTCCAGATTTAACAGATTAAACGGATTGCCCTGCGGAGCCTGACACCGAAGCAAAAATTGGCACAAGAATCGACAGAAAAACGAAAACTTATGTTAAAAAACTAACAAAATTAAGTGAAGAGATTGTTATTTGAATAAAAAGAATTATATTTGCAATATAAAAGACGATATTTATGTGTGATGTACAATTAATGAAAAGTAAAATAGGAACCTTAAGCCGAAGTGGGTTCAACAAGAGGCTTAAACTGTCTTCAAGTGAGGCAATTCCTAATTTGCGAGCTTTGAGCCGTAAAATTCATGGACTCGTGAATGATACCCGTGATGTGTTTATGGAAATAGATGAACACATTTATGCCGTACTTGAATCTCCTTTAGAACTTTTGATATCTACTCTTAAGGACCTTCTAAAGGAGTATCAACAACAATATAGTAAAACAAATGAATGGTCAGAGCTCAGAGATAATCTTACGGATTTAATTGAACTCAAGAGTGACATAGTGAATTTCCGTATTCTTGCGCCTAAAGATTCAGAGCTTCAACGCGTACTTAAGCTTGCCTCTAAAATGTCAGCCTGATATGATAAAAATATGGACTATAAGTACCTTTAGAAAAAGTATAGAGGAACTTTTGAAGGTTAAGCGTGGGGTATATGCCGGTGTTGAAGATGAAATCAAAAAATCCTTCTCTAATAAAGGGCACCAAGAAATTCTCAATACACGAGAAATGGTTCTTCTTCAGGATGATATGGTAGTAATTAAATTAAGAATGCCAGATTCTCGCCATCATCTATCTCGCTCTGATGGATATAGATTACTATACTTAACCTACCAAAACAGCCCAAAAGTTGTATTATTAGACATATATCCCAAAAATGGTCCAAAACAACTCCTAAACTTAACAACATCCGAAATCACTGCGAGAGTATTAACTTATATAGAGGAAAACCTTACTGGAAATCTTCAATCATTTGAGGTAGACTGACAAAATCGCCACAATTCACCGAATGAAATTGCCACAATTCACCGAAAAAATTTCATAACACTTTGTAAATTCCATGTTTACTCTTGCAGCTTAACTATGGCAACTATATCGTGTCGATTGGCTCCCTAAAAGATTAAAATCCTGGGTAGAATACAACTATGCGGCTGTCACAACTACAGATTTAACAGATTAAACGGATTGCCCTGCGGAGCCTGACACTATGTCAGCCCCGCAGGGCAAGTCATTTCGTTGATTCTCGTAGATTCGTAGATTTTCGTCACCACCTACTCCCAGGGGAACTTGGAAATCTTCTCGAATTGCATCATAGCATAATACTCATTCTCCTCAGTCAGAGAAATCGGTTTCCAAATTTGTTTTTATTATTTTCTGAATTTCTTTATCTTTCAGACTTTCACAATCTGATTTGTCATAAATATAATGAAGTCCTACCTCTCCTAAATCTTCTTTAGCCTCAACTATAGCTGCTATTATACGGGCTCCACCACTTTTCCCTTTACCCTTATCAGTGATTTTCATCCTTATCTTATAGAGTCCATTTCCTAAAGAGTTTCCAATATGAGGATTCTTAGACAAATCTTTAACTAACTCTTCAAAATCATATTTAAAGGAATGATATCTTTTGGATAATATTTTGGCACTTTTCTTAAAAAGAGGATATACCTTGACGGTATAGAGAAGATTATCTGTTTCTTGATTCATACCCCCTTATTAGATCATAGTTCGTTTATAAATTCAAGGGCATCTTGGGATTGAAGTTTGCCAGCACGAGCTTGCTTTATTTCTTCACACATTTGGTTGAGATCTGCCATTATGCGTTTTCGTGCTGTTGCCTCTTTGCGTTCCTTTTTAAGACGTGCCACATACTTTTTTAACCTGAGGAAAGTACTATCGTCTTGAATCAAGGAATCTATGTCGTTGAGCAAAAGCGCTCTCATTTCAAATGCTGTCATAATAATTAAGGTTTTAATTTAAGTTATAACAATTTTTCTTTATTGAATTGTGCAAATTTAAGAGTAAAATTTCATTTGACCAAATTATTGGCTCCCTAAAAGATTAAGGATTTTTCTAAAAAGATGGTTGAAAAGGGAGATTTTTACGGGTCGAAGACACTCTGCCGCCTACGGGAGTGGTGGGGGTGGCAGGGGCGGTTATTGGTAGG
>JAJBUG010000029.1 GCA_020860515.1 Bacteroidales bacterium
TATTCCATGCCATTATCCTTAGTTAATAATTAATATTGCAAAGTTAAACATTAAAGTCTGAATAAAAAACTCTTGAAAGTTTTCGTCTGCAAAGGTACGACAGGTCAGCGTTCACATCGAAAGATTTTTGTTTTCCTTTAGCTGGGAGGCATGTCGATGAATTATGGTGGTGCCAACGCCTGTCAGTCTCTGCAGCTGGCGTATGCCCACTCCCTGTTCCAGCATGGCAGAAAGCACACGATTGCACTCATTGATGCCAACGCAATCCAAACGATCCTCGAATATCCGCTGACGGTTGATGCCGCGCATCATTGCATGATAGATGCCTGTGATGGATATTTCTCTCGCTTTTCTTGGCATTTTATATTCAGTTTTTCATTCCGCCACAAAGTTACAACTTTTATTCCAAATCCACAACCCTCTGCTCACAATTCTTTTGGTGTGAACAATGACCTGACCCCTGTTCACCAGGGAAATCGGGTGCTTTAGTTTTTTATGGTACTTTGGGGGAATGTCTCTTAAAATTACAACTTTTTATATAAATTATTATATTGAACTCCAATTATCTTCTCTTGAATTGAAAGAATACGGTGCTGTCATTAATGTTTGATGGTTGCATGTTATATTCTTCTGGATAATAAAGATATTCATCAGTGATAATGAATGGATAAGGTACTTCTCTTGGAAATTTGTATAAAACTTTACCGTTTTTGTCTCGAATTTCCTTATGAGTTACCCATAATCCGTACTCTATACTACGTGCAAAATAAGGTTCCTTTGTTAAATTTATTATTGTGCTAGCGTTCAATATTCCTGTTGAATCATAGTAAATAGATTCTGTTTTTTGCCATACCATCAACATCTTGTCTCTAAATTCTGCGGGGAGTTGACAGAATTGGACTTGACCACAATATTTCATTCTGCCATTGCAGTCGCTTAAAGTCAATAATCCCATTAAAACAGCTATTATGTAAATAATTTTTTTCATCTTTTTAAGATTTTGTAGTGTTAAAAACCAAAGAAAAATCAGATTGACAACCATTGGATTTGTAATATCTGATGATGTATGGATCTTATTAAACTTTAGTTTTTAACACCATAAATTTTAATTCTTAATGACACAAAAATAATATTTGAGTCTTATTATGAATATGATTATTTATTTATCCAATCGTTTAATCGATTATGAGAATTATGGAAATTTCTTTCTTTACCAAAGAGGAATTTCCAGGAGAAGCCTTGAGGATTATTTACAGGAATATTATGGGCATTTGGGAAAGTTCGTCCAGCTTTTCCATATTCTCCTATAAATAATTTTAATAAATTATTCTCTAAAGAATTAAGATTGTGGGATGGAATTTGTCCATTATATCCTCCCATTATTTGGACGGGATCTTTTTCATCATATACATTGTAATGATTAACTCTCTCAGCTGCTTCTTCACTTAATTGGTAATCATCTCGCACAGGAGTATTGATAGTAAGGAGATTTATTATAACTCCTTCAAACTCAGGCTTTTCTACTATTAAATTTATTGCTTCTATGCAAACATTTCCACCATGGCTATGAGCCACTAATGTTAATGGTTCATCTTTGGATATGTTTTTTCTTGCTTCTATTGCTTTAGAAATAAGATTCTGCGCTGCAGCGCTTCTGCTCTTTCTATTATTGTCTCCAGACCAATCATGATGTAAAAAAACATTATTTTTCCCGAACTTAATATTACAATATTGTTTTAATCTTTCTTCTTGTTTCCAAGTTTCCCTATTGCTCCATGTCCCATGAACCAAAAAGCCTTGGCGTCCATCCAAATCAACAAAATTAATAGGATTGCCTTGACAGTAGGAGTAGGTTGAGATATAATAGTTGTTTTCTTCCAATGGGTCTGGGGTCCAAAATCTGCCGAGCTGGTAGTCGTACATGCGGGCGGAGAAGTCGAGGTAGCTGCAGTCGAGCAGGTCCACCTGCTCCTTGCCGCCGAACTTGTAGGGGCTCACGGAGCAGCCGTTATAGGAGCTGAGCGCAGTCGCGCTGCTCTCGCCGAAAAGGCCCCCGTAGGGGTAGTAGTGGCTTTCCTGCGCCACTGCGCCGGTGTTGCCGTTGACTACCTGGCGGATGTTGCCCTGGTGGTCGCGCAGATAGTAGTATGGCACGTTGGCCTTCACGTAGCCGCCGGTCACCAAGGTGCGGTCGAGAGCGCCGTTCTTGTATATGAATGGGCTGAAATAGGTCGTGGTGTCCCTCGTCACCGCCGACACCTGGGTTTCCAAGGACGGATCAGACAGGGATGACCCGCCTCCCGCCGAGGATCTGATCGACGTCGAGACTATGCGCCGCAGAAGCGTTCCATCGGCGGATGGATAAAGGATTTTCATGTGACAGTAATATGGGTTAAAATAGATTTAGGTAATTTGCAAGTGCTGTCTATTGAACGGGAAGGGGCATGGGGGAGAGGCTCCATGCCCCCTGGGGCATATGAAGAATTGGGTGCTGTAGTTGCATGGCTGGAGGTTACAGCGGTATCACGCCTGTGGCGATCCAGGCGCTGCCCTCTATTTCGATAGTGTACTGGCCCGAGGCTTCGGGGATGTAGAACGCGGAATTGACCACGGGGCTGTAGTCGACGGTGGCTCCGTCGAGCAGGATGTAGACTTCGCCCTCGAGCGAATCGTCGGCTGTGACCACCACGGTGCGGGTGCACGCATCACAGGTGACTTCGATGTCAAGGCGCAACGGTGCGCGGTTAGTCTTTGGATTGTTAGATTTGGTGTAGATGTCCAAATCAGTCTTGGTGGTTGAACCTCCTGTGCTGCTCTGAGCTGACAGTGTCAGATAAGGCATCAAGAACAGGATTAAAAACAAAAGATTTTTCATAAAAAATGTGTTAAAATTCACCACAAAGTTAATGCAAAATACTTTCATCTCCAAATCCAGACTTTAATATAGCCCACTTTTTGAAGCTGACAATTAATTGTCAATTAACGATGTAACCAATTTTAACAAATCAGAACTTTAATCTTCCCCCAGAATCTTTAATCAATGACGACAAGGGCAGAATCGGGATGCTCCTCCATCAAGGCCTCGGCATGGTCGAGCTCTGCCTGATAGCGTGAGCGGTCAGAGCACGGCGGAGACTTCCTTGAAGGCGTAGGTGTGGAAGGCGCCGCCGGTGGTGGCCAGGGTCAGGTGGCCAGTAGGGGCAATGGCTGCGATGCGGGCATCGAAACCCTTGCCAGTGATATTGTCGCGATAAGGCCAATAGCCTTCGCCGCGCCACATCATGAAGCGGTAGCGAGCCGCCAAAGTCGTTGGCTCAGGGTCAGCCTCGTAAGCGTCGAAATCACTCACAATCTGCGTCACGAAATATTCCAGCAGGTCGTCGAGATCATACTCGCGTCCTGAAATCTGTGCCATGGATATAGGATTGGGCGCATCGCTCACAAATCGATCTTGATTCACATTTATGCCAATGCCAATGATTGACTGCGAGATGGCAGGACCGCTGAGAGTGTTCTCAATCAAGATTCCGCATATCTTATGGTCGCGGAAATAGATGTCGTTGGGCCACTTGATATGGATATCGTTGGTGCCAAGCTGGGCGCGAAGCACCTTCACCACAGCAATCGACACGATCTGCAGCAACTCAAACTGGTGAGATGCCACAATCGTGGTGGGGCGCAGCAGCACTGAGAACGTAAGGTTCTTGCCCGGCTCCGACTCCCACTTGTTGCCGCGCTGGCCTCGGCCTGATGTCTGCGAATGAGCCGCCAATGCGGTGCCATGCTCGAATTTTTTGGCCGAAGCTGCAAGCAGCGAATTAGTCGACTCGGCGAAATCGACATATACGATAGTACACATAGTATTAGACATTGTTTTGAGAAGTGAAAAATGAAAAATTCATAATAATACAAAAATTTTAAGTAAGCCCCTGATATTCTATCTCCCCCCCCTGTCAGTGGGAAAATTGATATCTATAGCTGCGGGTCAGATATGATAATGTCGCGCGATTGGTCGTCGTTGACACGAATTTCCACCTTTACGGTATCGTCAGGCAGAATGTCCTCAATGCGTTCGGGCCATTCCAGCAGGCAGAGAGCCCCAGAATCGAAATAGTCCTCGGCACCGATGTCGAATGCTTCCTCCAGGTTTTTGAGCCTGTAGAGGTCAAAATGGTAAATAAGCTCAGCTGTGGTAGATGAGCGATATTCGTTGATCAGAGAGAATGTTGGCGATGAAATTTCGTCCTCATCCACCCCGAGAGCACGGCACAGCTCGGCTATGAGGGTAGTCTTGCCAGCTCCCATCTCGCCATAGAAGGCATAGACAGTGGCATCGCCCATTTCTTCTACAAATTGGCGGGCGGCTTCGGGCAGAGCCTCGAGGTTGGGCACATGGATAGTTTTCATTACTATTGTTTTGGCGTGAGGGTTACGATTGGCACCAGCATTTCCTCCATGGATATGCCTCCATGCTGGAACGTGCCAGTGTAATATTGCACATAATAATTATAATTGTTGGGGTAGGCAAAGAAATCCTCGCCAGTGGCAAAGATATAGGTCGATGACAGATTGGGAGCCGGGAGGCCGAAGGCCTCAGGCCTCTTGATGTCATATACCTGGCGCTGCGGGTAATTGAGATTTTTGCCTACTTTGTAGCGCAGATTGGTGTTGGTGTTCTTATCACCGATTACCTTGATGGGGGTCTGCACTCGGATGGTGCCATGGTCGGTGGTAAGCACAATCTTATGCCCGCGCTCACTGATGCGGCGCAGCAGGTCGAGGATAGGAGAATGGCGGAACCATGACTCTGTGATCGAACGGTAAGCTGCATTGGTCGAAGCCAGCTCGCGAATCATCTTGCTCTCGGTGCGCGCATGCGACATCATGTCGATGAAGTTCACCACGATTACATTCAAGTCGTAATCTTCGAGGCGTGCGAAATCGCGTAGCAGCTTCTCGCAGGCTGGCGAATCGTTGAGCTTGCTGTAGCTGAACTTGCACTGCCGCCTGTAGCGCTCGAAGAGAGTGGCGATAAGCGGCGATTCGTTGAGGTTCTTGCCCTCCTCAGAATCCTCGTCAACCCATAGGTCAGGAAACATCTTGGCAATCTGGATGGGCATCAGCCCCGAGAATATGGCATTGCGGGCATACTGGGTGGCCGTAGGCAAGATGGCTGTGTAAAGCTCCTCTTCGAATGAAAAGGCATCGGCCAACAATGGCTTGATTGTGCGCCATTGGTCGAGGCGGAAGTTGTCAATAACAATGAAGAATACCTTCTCGCCCTTGTCGAGCATGGGGAAGATGCGCTTGGGCATCACCTGTGGCGACATCAGCGGCGCACCCTCCTGGATGCCTTGGGCAGATACCCAATCCTCATAGTTGCGTTTGACAAACTTCGCGAACTCATGGTTGGCCTCGTCGCGCTGCATTTGCAGCATCTGGTCCATATTGGTGTCGGCGGTGGCCAGTTCCATTTCCCAATACACCAGCTTGGAATATAGCTCTCGCCAGTCGTCGATGCTCTGCGCCGTGTTGATGAGGGTAGATATATTGTTGAACTCCTGGCGATAGTCAGTGGTGGCCTGCTGGCTCACCAATTGGTCGCTATGGAGTATCTTCTTGATGGCAAGGAGAATCTGATTGGGATTGACGGGCTTGATCAGGTAGTCGGCAATCTTGTTGCCCACGGCTTGATCCATGATGTTTTCCTCCTCGCTCTTTGTGATCATCACCACTGGCAGCTCGGGGCGCTCCTGCTTGAGCTGGCTCAAGGTTTCCAGGCCCGTAAGGCCGGGCATGTTTTCGTCGAGGATGGCAAGGTCGATTGTAGGGTCCTGAGCGGCTATGTCGAGGGCGTCGCGGCCATTGTTGGCAGTCACGACATTATAACCCTTGTTGCGCAAGAACAAGAGATGCGGCTTCAGGAGGTCAATTTCATCGTCAGCCCACAGTATGTTGTGCTTGTTGTTAATCACTGCTATACCGGTTTCTTTGTTAGACCATGGCCTACTTTTGCAGGGCGACAATCGTCTATATTACCCGTAAGTGCAAAAGTAAGAAATAAAACTCGAATAATATAACAAATCACGTGAAAAACTTACAAAAATTAGCTATTATTCACAAATTGAGAACTGATGGTTCGGTAGCAGGTCACTGACCCGCTACTCCACGGCTATTCATCGAGCAATGGGTCATCCTCGCTGCCCTCGGGGATTGGCTCGCCCTGAGGCTGAGCCACAGGCTGGGCGGTTGAAGGCTGAGTGGTGACAGGAGTTACAGGGGTTACAGGAGTTACAGGGGTTACAGGAGTTACAGGGGTTACAGGGGTTACAGGAGTACCAGGGGTAACAGGAGTACCAGGGGTAACTGGCTCATCAGGCTCAATAAACTCTGGCTCATCAATGGTCTCAATTTCAGGATTCTCTATGATCTGGTCTGATTCTATTCCTTCTTCCTTGCGCAGGGCTTCGGCCTCTTCTGCCTCTTGCAGAGTCTCCACTTCTTCTGGCTCTAAGATGCCAGCTTGGGCGTCTTCATAATTTTGCTCTTCGAGGAAGCGGAAATAGTCCTCGAAGGTGCGCCCCTCCTTGAGCATGGTGTCGAAGTTGTGCCGCGATATTGCCACAGCCCTTACTCCTGGCGGCATCTTGAAGTATTCGCTCTCGGCCATGGTCTTGCGATAATGGTTGAGCTCTTTCTGATTATCGAAGCCGCTAATCACCAACATTCCAAGGCGGCCAAAATTCATCAATTCAAGGCCAAAGTCCTTGACCACAAACGAATTGAAGTTGAATCTTGCCACCTCGAATAGGAGCGCATTAGCCGATACCTCATCTGTCGGGAACACCAATACCAACAGCTGCGGCGATTCCTCGTCGATTTCAAAATTGGCGGCGATGCTGTCGTTGGCCCACGCTGTAGAGTCATTGCCAAGACGAATGTCCCAGATCATGCCGCGCATGTTGGCTGCGCCCGATTGCAATTCTCTGCCCTGGGCCATGCCTTTGAGCCATGCCGAAGCAATGGGGGTGATGTCGGTCTGAGGATAGCGAGCCAGCATGTCGCGCAGCGTGGCTTTGAACTCCTCGGGCTTCTTCTCGGTCACATACGACAGAGCATCCAAGAACATAAATTTCGGCATCACCTTGCTTAGCGGATAATCCTCCATCATGGTCTCATAGGCCTTGTGCACCTTGGAGTTTTCATTATTGAGATAAGCCTCGTAAGTGGCTTCGTACAACTCCTCTACCCGCTTATCTTGATTGCGCAGGTTGTCGAAGTAATTAGGATTCTTCAATGCCAAGCCATAAGGCGATTCGGGGAATTCCTCCAGTATCTTCTGTTTCCAGACCTGAGCCTCAGCCTCCTTGTTCTGGCGCATGAGCATCAAATATATGTTGTAATATACCTCCAGGCGATACACATTGTCGGGATATTCTCTCAGCAATCTGTCCCACACAGCCATGGCCGCGCTGAAATCCTCAAGCTTGTCCTTGAGGATAAGACCCATATTATATAGGCCATCCTGGATAATCTCGTGGCATACCGCCTTCTCTTCCTCAGTCATTGGAATCTGGGCCAAGTAATATTCGCGGTTGTGGGGATCCTGCGAAGCTTCCAAGGCTTGAGCTATGCTGTCGGTATTTTCCTCGGTGCCACCGCCCTCGCCTTCTTCCCCTTCTTCTTCATTATCCTCGTCGAAGTCGCTGAAATCGAAAGTGTTCTTATTGCGACGGCGCCAGTCATCCTCCAGCTTGCGACTGCCCCACTTCTTTTGGAAAGCGGTCTTTCCGGCATTGCGCGTGGAGGTGTTGTAGAAGTACCACGAGTTGTCACTATTGATTGTAAACTCTCGGGAATCATCCTTCACATTGCTGCCTTGAGCTGCCTGATTGGCCAGGTATTCCTCGCGTGCAGCCTCCTCGGCCTCTTTCTTCTCCTTCTCCTTGAGTTCCTTGATGATTCTGTCGATTACAGCCAGGCGCTCCTCTTCCGACATGGCAGCCAAGCGCAAGAGCGAATCCTGTAGATTCACATTCTGCGAATACACAGCCAATTCGTCGAGCACGTCGCTGCGCTTTTTCAACAGTTTGTAATCAGGGTAGCTTTCGGGCAGCAGAGGCACGGCCTCGGCATAGCAGGGCTGCGCCTTCTCATAGTTGCGAAGGTCGAAATAGAGTGTGCCGAGTGTAATCTGGGCGATTGCCTTTTCGATGCCCCCTCGGGTGCTTTTCTCAGCTGCCAGCTCGTAATTCTTGATGGCGTTGAGGGTGTCGCCACGGCTTAGATACAGATTGCCAATGGCATAGTAAATCTGATCGAGATATTCCTTGTTGCGGTCGTAGCGAGTCATGCGCTGCAGAGCCTTTACCTCAGGAGTGATATCGGCACCGGTGAACACCTCGCTCTGCTTAATGCGAGCATTGAATTTGGTGCGGTAGGTAGTCGATGCCGAGCTGCCAGCCTTCTTATAGGCTTGGTATGCCTTCTCTTTCTCACCTAATTGGGCATACAGCTGGCCTAAGAGGAATTGCAGGCGTGTCTTCTGCGAGCCGCTGCTGTATTTAATGGCTTGTATCAGATAAGGCACAGCCTTTTCATAATCCTTGCTTTTGATCCAAAAGTCGGCAAAGGCATGGTTGTAAAGGCCCTTGAGGGTTTTATTGTCGAGCTGCTCAGCTTTTATGCGCGTGAGAATCAGTTCGGCCTCGTAGAGCCAATCCATGCTGATGTAGCTTTGGGCCTGCCACAGCTTTGCCTCGGTCACAGTATTGGGAATCCAGGTGAAATGCTTCACCACATAATAGAAGGTAGAGGCTGCTCCCAAGAAATCGCCATTGTAATATTGGCTGCGACCCATCATCATCCAAGCATTGTGTATGAATGGGTTGTACTCGTCGCGCTTGAGCCATGCCTTGTAGGCGTGGTCGTTCTTGCCCGACTTCCTGGCAGGCTTTTTCTTTATGCTGCGCACCTGGATGGCCTTCTGGGCCTTTTCGATGCTGCGGTTGAAACTGCCCGATGGCTGGGGAGCCTTAGGGTCGCTCTTGGCCTCGATTGGATGCATATACACCAGGCGCGTGTAGTCGTCCTCGTATTTGTCCTCCATGTCATCGAGGGTTTCCTTGTAGTGCTTGTCGCCATTGTAATAGATGTTGTAGCGGGTGATAAAGGCAGTGTACTGGCGCGCAGCCGCAGTGTTTTTCTTCTGCGCATTGCACCCGGTCATGACAATAGCCGCCACCACGCATAGAAGCAGCGACATCAGCATCTGATATCTATGGCCAAAAATTTTCACACACTATAAACGAAAACCACCCCAAAGTATTGTATAAACGTAAAGGCGCATATCCTTGTCCAAGGACATGCGCCTTACCTTATTCTGATTAATTGGTGAGATGGATGTTAAATTAATTTTTTAAATAAATCGCTACGTTTTCTGTCACAAGGTCGACGTAAACGCCAACATGAGTAGTGCAAATAATTCTTTCATTTCAAATGGTTTTTGGTTAGCAATCGAGTTGTTAGGGAAGCTGGGCCACTGGATCGTCGGGCACCAGGATGGTGACTACATGGAGGCCTGCATCGGCGTAGTCGTGCTCAAGGATGCCGTCGTCGGCGCTCTCCTCGCGGTCCATCCAGTAGCGTCCGCTGCTGTGCTTCTCGTAGTGGCGGTCAACCATCTTGCCGCGGGTCTTGTACACGTGGCTGCGGCTGCCCTGTCCTTCGTCGCCCCAGTAGATCAGGCACTCCTTGCCCTGAATCTCGGCCGGGAGGGTCAGGCTGTACTCAACGTTGTCGTTGGGGGTCACTACCGACACGACCTGCACTACGCGGTAGCTAAGGGGAGCGCTCAGGTGGTATCCGGCCTTGGCGCCCGAGCCGTCGCGGTTGACATGGAGGGTGTAGTTGGTGCCGGGCACGATGCGGAGCCAGTCGATGTTGAGGGCGTCGATGTGGGTCACGCCGGTGGGGAAGTATCCGAGGCCGTCGGCGTCAATCAGCAGGTTGGCCGAAGCCTTGTCGGCGTCGCATGTGATGCTGTCGATCGAGAGAGCTTGGTTCTCGCGGATGTTGAGGAGGATTCGCATGCCGTCCTGGCGGATGTAGTTGACGGGAGCCACGTCGGTGCGGGGGATCGACACGGTGAACGGGGTGTTCTCCTCGATTTCTGGGAATGTGTCAGCTACAGCGGGAGCTGCGAATGTAGCAGCGATGAAAAGGATAGCGGCTGCTACGGGGCCGGTGGTGTTGTGAATGGTCTGCATAATCTGAAAGTTTAAAAGTTCGACTTTTGATGTTAGTTTTGTTAGTTAGTTAAGTTGGTTGATAATCGCTAATTTTCTTTTTCCTCTATTTTGTTTTAATGGTTTGTTGATTCGCGGTTCGTTTTTAATGTTTACGTCGCAAAGTTAATTCAAAAATCAGCCTAAATCCAAACAAATTTTGTCTAAAGTTACGATTTTGCAAAGATTTGGTTAAAATAGTATCATAATTCTTGACAAAAATGTTGCAATTCTGTAACATATGACTCAATTTTGTCATTTTCTGTAAAAGTCGTAACTTTGCGCCATAATAGATTGCAATGACTACAAACCTACATACCGAAAAGATTCCAGCGGGGCGCGGCTGGCTGGCTTTGAGCCCCTTGATAGTGTTTCTGTGCCTTTACTTGGCCACTTCGCTTATCATCAACGACTTCTATGCTGTGCCAATCACCGTGGCATTCTTGATTTCGTCGATATATGCCGTCACAATCTCAATAGGCCGACCCATGGGCGAACGCGTGGAAGAGTTCTCGCGAGGTGCTGGCGAGCCCAACATCCTGGTGATGATCTGGATATTCATCTTAGCCGGGGCCTTTGCAGCCAGCGCCAAGGCAATTGGCAGCATCGAATCCACGGTCAATCTCTGCCTGCAGTTTCTTCCCAGCCAATGGGTGCCAGCCGGCCTGTTCCTGGGAGCCTGCTTCATATCACTTGCCATTGGCACATCTGTCGGCACAGTGGTGGCATTAGTGCCAGTGGCAGCCGGCATTGCCGATGTCACCGACACCAGCCTCGGCTTTATGGTGGCCATCGTAGTGGGCGGCGCCTTCTTCGGCGACAATCTCAGCTTCATTTCCGACACTACCATTGCAGCCACGCGCACCCAAGGATGCGACATGCGCGACAAATTCATGGCCAACATCCGAGTGGTAATACCCGCCGCCCTGGTGGTATTGGCGATCTATATCATCTGCGGCCTTGAGGGCAATTTCGAGGCTTTGGAGGTAGGCGAAGTGGATTACGCAAAAATTTTACCTTATATTATAGTATTGGTAGGCGCATTGGCAGGCATCAATGTGCAGGTGGTGCTGGTGCTGGGCTTGCTCACTGTGCTTGGCGTGGCTTTGGGCACGCACTCGGCAAATGTGCTGGAGTGGTTTGGCTCCATGGGCCAGGGCATAGCGGGAATGGGCGACTTGATTGCCGTGACCCTCCTGGCTGGCGGCATGCTGGAGCTGATTCGCATCAATGGAGGCATATCATATCTGCTGCAAGCCCTTACGCGCCATGTGCATGGACGCAGAGGCGCAGCCTTCTCGATTGCCGCCCTGGTGAGCGTGGCCAATGTGTGCACTGCCAACAACACCATTGCCATCATCACGGTAGGCAAAATTGCCAATGACATATCGCGCCGATATGGCCTCGATCCCAAGCGAGTGGCAAGCATTCTCGACACCTTCTCCTGCGTGATGCAAGGCATAATCCCCTACGGCGCACAGCTGCTGATGGCCGGCAGCCTTGCGTCCATTTCGCCCCTGTCGATTATTGGCTACCTCTACTATCCCATGGTATTGGCCCTGACTGCCATCATTGGCATTGCTGTCAGGAAATAACATTCCACCACTGCATTTATTTGGGTGTTTAAGAAAAAAATAGTAACTTTGTGGCACAGAAAACCTATATAAACATGGCACGATGAAACTCCCAATTTCAAGTATATTATCTTTTCTGACAGCATTGCTCCTTGTCGCCTGCGGGGGCGGCCAAGGCAGCAATGCAATATCCTCGGCTGATGGCAGGGCAGTAGATTTGCGATATGCCGATTATCTGACTATCACTGATTATCCCGATGGCTATTCTGTGGCCACAATCCGCAATCCATGGGACTCTACCAAGGCGCTTCACACCTATGTGTTGCTGCCCGACTCAGTGCCCATGCCAGCCTATCTGCCCGAGGGCACCCTGGTGCGAACTCCGCTTACCAGAAGCGTGGTTTATTCCAGCGTGCACAATTCTCTTATCACTGAATTGGGTGCAATCGATGCTATCTCGGGGGTGTGCGACCCGCAATACATCCATCAAGCTGATTTGGCCAAGCGCATTGACCAAGGGCTGGTGGCAAATTGCGGCAGCAGCATGGCTCCAAACCTGGAGCAAATAATTGCCCTGCAACCCCAGGCCATATTGCTATCGCCTTACGAAAACAACAACGGCTACGGCGCAGTGGAGCAAATCTCCATCCCAATTGTTGAATGTGCTGACTATATGGAGACATCGCCGCTTGGCCGAGCCGAATGGGTGAAATTTTACGGCATGCTGTATGGCCAGGAGGCAAGGGCAGACTCAATGTTTGCCAATACTGAGGCAGAATACTCACGCCTAAAAGCCGTAGCCGCCAATGTCACTGCAAAGCCCAAGGTAATGATGGACCTTATATGGTCCAACGTATGGCACCAGCCAGCTGCCAATTCCACCATGGGAATATTCCTGAGCGATGCTGGAGCCCAAGGGATTGCACAGGACATTGAAAAAAGCGGCAGCATAGGATTCACACCCGAGGAAGTGCTTTATCGCGCTCAGGATGCCGACTATTGGCTGATGAGATATGCACAAGCAGTGCCGATGACCCTCAAGCAATTGGCCAAGGACAATGAAATTTACACCCGCTTCCCAGCGTTCAAGAATGGCCAGGTATATGGCTGTGACACACAGCAGGTGGATTTCTACGAGGAGACCCCCTACCACCCCGAGCGGCTGCTGAGCTGCATGATTGCCCTGCTCCACCCCGAGCTCGCAGACGCGGTGCCTAACGCCCCAGTCTATTTCACTAAAATCCAATAACTCCAGGGAATTATTAATATGAAAGCAGGATGGAAATTCATAGCGCTGGTGGTGCTTACAGCTGCGCTATTTGTCGGCAATCTTTACGTTGGCGGCATCCGACTGCAGTGGACCGACGTTACCAACGCTCTTCTGGGGCGTGGCGCCATCAATCCCACCACACAGTACATTGTGTTGGGCATGCGACTGATGGAGGCTATCACAGCCCTGCTGGCCGGCGCGGCCTTGGCAGTGTCGGGCCTGTTGCTGCAGACTGCTTTCCGCAATCCCCTGGCTGGCCCGTCAATCTTAGGCATCAACTCGGGGGCAAGCCTTGGTGTGGCCTTGGTGATGCTGCTCCTTGGCGGAGCTGTGACCCTTGGCAACCACGTGATCAGCGGCTATCTGGCCGTGATGCTGGGCGCATTTATCGGCTCGCTGGCTGTGATGGGGCTGTTGCTGATGCTATCCACCGTGGTCCACAGCGATTTGCTGCTGCTTATAGCTGGCGTGATGCTGGGATACTTAGCCTCGTCGGTGGTGATGCTGCTCAATTTCGCCGCCACTGCCGAGGGGGTGCAAAGCTATGTGATGTGGGGCATGGGCACATTCGGCGGTGTCAGCACCTCCAGGATGCCGCTCTTCGCCATAGTCAGCCTGATAGGCCTGTTTATTTCCCTGCTGCTAATAAAGCCTCTCGACCTCTTGCTGCTGGGCGACCGCTATGCCCAGAACCTCGGCCTTAATCTTACACGCACTCGCAATCATCTGCTGATCGCCACCGGACTGCTGGTGGCAGTGGTCACGGCTTACTGCGGGCCCATCTCATTCATTGGCTTGGCAGTGCCCCACATGGCGCGGTGGGTGTGGCGCACCGATCAGCACGCAATCCTTATGCCTGGAGTAATGCTTGTGGGGGCCGATGTGGCTCTCGCCTGCTCATTTGTGAGCCAGCTCCCGACCCATGGAGCCATCCCAATTAACGCCCTCACCCCCGTGATCGGGGCGCCAGTGATTATCTATGTGATTATTCGCAACCGCAAATAAAACATATTTCGCAAAGCAAAGGTAGCAAATATTTATTTGTCAACCAAATTTTTGTGAAAAATATCAATTTTCTTTCAATTTTTTACCTCAAAAATAATTTTTGATAAAAAATTAATATTTTTCACTTAAATATTTGGTAGGTTGTAAAATTTCTTGTATTTTTGGGGGATAATTCAAAACAATTAAAAAAATTACACCTAAAATTACCTTAAAAGAAACAAACTTAACAACCAAATACCATAATAAATGAGTTATCTTAAATTTGATAAGAACCTACTCATCAATCTCGAGCAGAGCCTGCCAAAAGAGATGCTTCGCACCAACTTCGCAGGCGCCTACCATTGTACAACTCTGGTTGGCTGCAACACCCGCAAGCAGCATGGCTTGCTGGTGATTCCTATCCCCGAGATGGGCAACAAGCCTCATGTGCTGCTGTCGAGCCTTGATGAGACGGTGATTCAACACGGTGCCCCATTCAACCTTGGCATCCATCGCTACCAAGGCGGCGTTTACAGCCCCAATGGTCACAAGTACATCCGCGAGTTCGACTGTGAGAACGTGCCACGCATGACCTACCGCGTGGGCGGCGTCATCCTCACCAAGGAGAAAATCTTCATCTCGCAGGAAAACCGCATTCTGATTCGCTACACCCTGGTGGATGCCCACTCAGCTACCACTCTGCAGTTCCGCCCATTCCTCGCATTCCGCGAGAGCAACTCGCTGTGCATCGCCAACGACGCCATCAATCGCGAAATAATCCCGGTGGAGAATGGTATCGGCACATGCCTCTACCACGGCTACCCCACCCTCTACATGCAATTCTCGCGCAAAGTGGAGTGGGTTGACAATCCCAACTGGTACAAGAATGTAGAATACATCAAGGATATGGAGCGCGGCGTGCCCTACACCGAGGACCTGTGGGTGCCCGGATATTTCCAACTGCCAATCAAGAAGGGCGAAAGCATCATCTTCTCGGCTGGCGTAGAGCCTGTATCGCCCCGCTCGCTCACCAAGATGTATGAGAAGGAAATAATATCGCGCACTCCGCGTTCGAGCTTCTTCAATTGCATGAAGAATGCTGCCAAGCAGTTCTATATCACCGATAAGGAGGGCCACTTCATCATCAGCGGCTTCCCCTGGGGCACTATCCTGGCACGCAACACCATGATGGCCCTTCCGGGCCTGACCCTCGCTATTGACCACCGCAAGGACTTCGAGGAAATCATGGCCACTGCAAGCGAAGCCTTGAAAAATTTCATGGAGAAGGGCGAGCTCAGCGACCGCATCCACGGCATCGACCTGCCCGACATACCCCTGTGGTGCGTATGGGCTCTGCAGCAATATGCCAAGAATGCTGGCGACGAAGAGGCTCGCAAGCGCTATATGGGCCTCATCGCTGAGATTCTCAATTATGTGCTCGATGGGGGCCATCCCAATCTGCGCGTAGATGAGGAGAACGGCCTGCTCACAACCCTGGGCACCACCAGCCCGGTATCGTGGATGAACTCGCAGCTCAACGGCAAGCCGGTGATTCCGCGCACTGGATATTTGGTAGAGTTCAACGCCCTGTGGTACAATGCTCTCAAGTTCGCCGCTGCCCTGGCTGCTCCGCTGCCTGAGCTGGAGGAGAATGTGAAGCGTTGGGAAGAAGCCGCCGAGAAGATGAAGCAGCCATTCGTGGATGTGTTCCTCAATGATTACGGCTATCTCTACGACTATGTAAGCAACGGCTATGCCGATCCGCAGGTTCGCCCCAATATGGCAGTTGCCATCGGCCTCGACTATTCGCCGCTCGACCGCCGTCAGCGCAAGGGCGTGCTCGATATCGTGACCCGCGAACTTCTCACCCCCAAGGGTCTGCGCACCCTGTCGCCTAAGAGCTATGGCTATCGTCCGTTCTACCTCGGCAGTCCCGAGGAGCGCGAACTTGCCCTGCACCAGGGCCCGGCTCGTCCTTGGCTGTTCGGATTCTATGCCGACGCCTATATCCGCGTGTTCGGCATGAGCGGCATCAGCTACATCGACCGCATGCTTATTGGCTTTGAGGAGGAAATGACCCAAGGCTGCATCGGCAGTTTGAGCCAGCTCTACGATGCCAACCCGCCTTACACTGGCCGAGGCGCTGTGTCGCACGCCACCAACGTGGCCGAGGTGCTTCGCGCTCTGCGCACCGTAAAGCGCCTGACCAAGGACCAGGAGAAGAAAGAAGAAGAAGAAAAGAAAGCCACAATCTAACACCACGATACCGCAATGAAAGCATTAATGTTCGGGTGGGAATTCCCCCCTCATATCTTAGGCGGACTTGGCACGGCGAGCTACGGCCTCACAAAAGGCATGTGGGAATGCGGCGACATGGATATCACATTCGTCATCCCCAAGCCTTGGGGCGATGAAGACCGCTCGTTTGCACATATCATTGGCGCCAGCCAGGTGCCCGTATGCTGGCGCGACGTCAACTACGACTATGTAGAAAGCCGCATCGGAAAGGTGATGAATCCTGAGCTCTATTTCAAGCTCCGCGACCATATCTATGCCGATTTCAACTATATGCGCACCAACGACCTGGGCTGCATTGAGTTCTCAGGCCGCTACCCCGACAACCTGCTCGAGGAGATCAACAACTACTCGATTATGGCAGGCGTGGTGGCACGCACACTCGATTTCGACATCATCCACAGCCACGACTGGCTCACCTACCCCGCTGGCATCCATGCCAAGCAGGTGAGCGGCAAGCCTCTGGTAATCCACGTGCACGCCACCGACTACGACCGCAGCCGTGGCAACGTGAACCCCACTGTGTTCTCAATCGAGCGCGATGGCATGCTCAACGCTGACCACATCATCACCGTGAGCAACCTCACTCGCCAGACCGTAATCGAAAAATATGGCATCGACCCCAACAAGGTGACTACCGTGCACAATGCAGTGGTGCCATTGAGCGAAGAATTGCTCAATGTAGAGGTGCGCAAGCCAAAAGAGAAAGTGGTGACCTTCCTGGGGCGCATCACTATGCAGAAAGGCCCCGAATACTTCGTGGAGGCTGCTGCAAAGGTGCTCAAGAACAACCACAATGTGCGCTTCGTGATGGCCGGCAGCGGCGATATGATGGACAAGATGATCAGCCTCGCAGCCGAGCGCGGCATCAGCGACCGCTTCCACTTCCCAGGTTTCCAAAAGGGCAAGCAGGTTTACGAAATGCTCAAGGCCAGCGACGTGTACATCATGCCGTCGGTATCCGAGCCTTTCGGCATCTCGCCCCTTGAGGCTATGCAGATGGGAGTGCCAAGCATTATCTCAAAGCAGAGCGGTTGCGCCGAAATCCTCAACAATGTGATCAAGACCGACTACTGGGACATCGATGCCATGGCCGACGCCATCAACTCGATTTGCAGCTATCCCGCCATGTACGAGACACTGCGCGAGGACGGCTTGGCAGAAGTGGCTCAAATCACATGGGACAAGGCTGGCAAAAAGGTAATCGACATCTACAACAAAGTCTTGGGCAAAGCCTAAAGGATGCCGGATGGCGTTAGGTTCCCCCTTCTCCAGATGGCGTTCGGTTCCCCTTCTCCGGACGGCGTTCGGTTTCCCGGAAATCTTCGCTTCCCCGCTTTCCCGACAAAAAAATAATTTTTGAAAAAAATAAATCATTTTATATATGAAAGCAATTTGCTTCAATTTCGAAATCCATCAGCCGATGCGCCTCAAGCGCTACACATTCTTCGACATCGGCAACGACCACTACTACTACGATGACTTCCTCAACGAGGACATCATCTCGCGCATAGCAGAGCGCAGCTACATCCCCGCAGCCAAGACACTGCTCAAGATGATTCAGGACAACAAGGGCAAGTTCCGCTGCTCAATCTCAATCACTGGCACAGCCATCGAGCAATTTGAGCAATATGTGCCCGAGTTCATCGACCTGCTCCGCGAGCTCGCAGCCACTGGCAAATGCGAATTCACCGCTATGCCCTACGCCAACTCGCTGGCTGCCCTCACCGACCCCGATGAATGGCAGGCTCAAATCCAAGTGCACGCTGAGAAGCTGAAGGCTCTATTCAACGTAACTCCCAAGGTGCTCCGCAACACAGAGCTTATCTATTGCGACGAATTGGCCCCCCAAATCCTGGCAATGGGTTACAAGGGCGTGATGACCGAGGGCGCAAAGCATATCCTGGGCTGGAAGAGCCCTAACTATGTGTATTCAGCCGCTTCGGCCCCTAAGCTGAAGATTATGCTTCGCAACAGCAAGCTGAGCGAGGATATCGCTGCCCGCTTCAACGACCACAGCTGGCCTGAATTCCCCCTCACAGCCGACAAATACATTGATTGGATTGCCCAGACCCCCGAGGAGGAGCAGGTGGTCAATCTGTGGATGAATCTTGAGACATTCGGTGGAATGCAGCCCGCTGAGACTGGTATCTTCCAGTTCTTAGAGGCTCTCCCACGCTTCGCTCAGGAAAAGGGCATAGAGTTCTGGACCCCCAGCGAGGTTTGCAGCAAGATCAAGCCTATCGACAGCCTGGTGGTTATGCACCCGATTTCATGCATCGACGAGGCTCGCGACACCAGCGCATGGCTTGGCAACAAGCTTCAGAACGAAGCTTTCAACAAGCTCTACAGCGTGGCTGAGCGCGTACGCATCTGCGACGACCGGCGCCTGAAGCAGGATTACTGGTATCTGCAAGGCGCTGACAACCTCTACTACATGAGCACCAAGCACTTCGCTGATGGCGCTGCTCACAGCATGTTCAGCCCCTATGAGACTCCGTTCCAGGCCTTCACCAACTATATGAATGTCCTCAGCGACTTCATCGTGCGTGTAGAGGAGCAATACCCAAGCACCATCGAGAACGAGGAACTCAACGCTCTGCTCACCACCATCCGCAACCAAGGTCGTGAAATCGAAACTCTCAACAAGGAGGTAGAATCGATGCGCCGCAGCGAGGAGCAGTACAACATCGAGCACGCTTTGCGCGAGCCCAAGAAGGAAGAGGCTCCTAAGGAAGAGGCCAAGGCAGAGAAGGCTCCCAAGGCTGAAGATGCCCCCAAGGAGAAAAAGAAACCAGGTCCCAAGCCCAAAGCAAAGGCCGAAGCCCCCGCTGAGCCAGCCGAAAAGCCCGCTCGCAAAAAGCCCGGTCCCAAGCCCAAAGCCAAAGTTGAATAAACCCTAACTTATTCAGAATTTGACATGAAAACAGACTTTTTTGAGGTAAAAACCCCTCAAAAAAGTCTGTTTTCATGTCAAAAAACTCCTTTTGTTATGACATGGGAGCATGGTAGCGGACGAAATGGTTAAAGTCGTCTACGGTGCAGAGGCGCTATATGCCGCCATACCATTTGAGGAACTGGTCGCGCCGCAGGGCGCTTACCGTGACCTTTTCGGTGAGGTGGCCAGCAGAAAGAGTGACAGAAAGGCGCCCTCGGAAAAATTTGCTCACCTGGTCTATCGCAGTGATTGACACAGTGATATTCCGGGCTATTTGGAAAAAGTCAGGACCTGACAATTGCTCAGAAACAGCTGTGAGGTTGGTATTTACCAAGAGCTTGCGCTCGCCTTGGCGCGTTATGGCAAACACATACTTGTCCTCGCTCTGCAGCCAAGCAATCTCTTCGATCGGAATGGCCGAGTAGCTGTCGCCGCTGGCACACAAAATTCGCTTGGCCGGCAATGGGTTAGAATCAGCAGCCAATTGGGCCGAAGATCGACTGCGGCGCAACTCAAACTTGTTGATAGCCATCAGCAATTCAGCTTCGGAAATGGGCTTTAGCAAATAGTCCACACTGTCAGTCTTGAAAGCCTTAAGAGCAAAATCAGTATATGCAGTTGTAAAAATGATGGGCACATCCACATTGGTTTGGCTGAAAATGTCAAAGCAGTTTCCGTCAGCGAGCTCGATATCCATAAAGACCAAATCCACTTGAGCCGACGTACTGAAAAATTCTATGGCCTCGGACAAAGAGTCGCTTTCGCATACCACCTGGTAGTCGGGCTTCATGCGCTTGAGATTGAGCTTAAGCTGCTCGCGAGCAAAGAGTTCGTCTTCAAAAATGGCAACTTTCATAACAATGATATAATTTATAGATAAGGCACAATGGCCACAAATCGGTCATCCACCTTCTGAGCCACAAACTGACGTCCGTAACGGTTGTAAAGCTCAGTCAGATACCTAAGACCAGTTCCGGATGATGCCTCATGCTCGGCATTTATCTTAGGGTGTATGGGGTTGCTGACTATTATGGAATCCGAGGCCACTTCAATGCTCACATGCATTGGACATTGAGTACGGATTGCGTTATGCTTGGTAATGTTTTCTATTAGCAGTTGCAAGCAGTAGGGAATCACCTCCTGGCTATTTGCTTCGGTCTGCCCCGTAATGTCTACGAAGAAGCAATCATGGTATCTGATGCTGAGCACATCAATGTAAGACTGCAGAAACGCCAGCTCTTCTTTCACCTTTACCCTTTGTGTCTGTTGCTGTGACAGGATGTAGCGATACATTTGCGAGAGCGACAATATGAACTCTCTCGACTTCTCCACATCAATGCTGGTGAGTGAATACAGGATGTTGAGCGAATTGAACAAGAAATGTGGATTCACCTGCATTTTCAGCATGTCGTACTGCATTCGCGTGGCCAAATGCCGTTGCTGCTCTTCTCGAAATTTTGATTCACGGTAATGCATTATGAAATACGCCATTTCATTGAGCAGCAAAATCAAAGTGTCACTAAGCAGAGTGCCTGCCCAATCCACATGCCCCTCACGGTGGAAACACCATGTCTGCACCCCCAAGAACACTAAATTCACCACAGCGGTTGCCATCATTGAGAGCACCAAGTCAACCACGATTTTCAGGCCAATCAGCTTGATTCTGCGTGAAAGATTGAACACAATCAATGCGTTCAGGCAGAACAAAGCCAAGATTGGGAAGAAATTATACGCAAAACCCGTCAGTGCTTGGCTCAAATTGCCGTAAGGATAAATTGAGTCGAAAGCCACCATGTTGTAGAAAGCCTGAAACCACAGGTAATACAGGAATATTACCACCAGGTATATTCCAGCTTTCTTGTATGTTAGTTTTGCATCCATATCGATGCAAAGATAATAATTTTCCATCGAATTACCAAAAACCGGCCCTTTTCGGCAAAGGACCGGCATTCTAAGGGTGCAAAAATCTAATTTATGAGAAAAACTTTACTTCACAATCTTGTCAGAGATCGCAGAACCGTTGGAAAGTATGCGCACTCGCACATAAATGCCCCTTTCCGGATTAGCCACTTTTCGACCCTGCAGGTCATAGTAGACAACCTGAATTACATCAGAATCAAAGTTACGAACATCTGTTAGTGAGTCCACGCCATCGATGGTGTACATTGAGGCATAGCCTACGCATACCAGATTGGCAAGAGATTGAGAGCTTAACACAAATGAGCGCTTGCCATTGACTGCAAGGCATGAGATGCCATAGTCGTCACGGAGATTATTTTTGGCCTCGCCTACGCTTTTGGCAGTGACTTCGCCATTCAGGCTTACAGCTGCCACCATTTCTTTCACCTGTGTGCCATTGGTTTCCCATCCGGCCACCACAATGCCTTCATCGTTAAGGACAGCGCGATAGGCGTAGGTGTATTGCGTGGGCGAGTCTATGTCGCAAGTCCATGCGGGGGTCAGGGAGCTATCATTGGCCAAAGCCATTATTCGGCCCACAATGGTCATTGTGCCAGCTGGTGTTACAGTGCCGCACAGGTAAGGCTGGTCATCTTTGCCCACTATTGTCTCATAGAAGCCCAAATCATCACAAATCTTTTCCTCGACGATATTGCCATCGGCATCAATTATGGCATAATATGCGTTATCGCCAGCTCCTCCGCAAACGTAAGTGCGGCCGGCAGTGTCGCTCCAAGCTCCGTACAAGCACCCATCAATGGCAGTCATCGGCAGGTCGTAAATCACTGTGCCATCAGTGGTGCCTTTGAGTACGCAGCCCACCATGTTGAAATCAGCATCGTAGCCCATGCCATAGGCCAGCACATCGCCATTCTGGTCGATTGTGCCTGCATAAGGCTGCATGTAATTCATCGATGATAATTCAGAATAAGTGAATGTGCCTTCAGGATTTGCTTTTTGCACCAGGATGATAGGCATCCAGAAAGAATTATAACCAGAACTGAGTATATAGATAGCTCCATCGGCCTGCCACTGCGCATTGAGCATCGAGGGGTACATTGCGCCCTGGTCGGCAATGGTGGTCGACAATATGTTGCCTTCTTGGTCGAAATTGGCTATGAATGAATAGTTAGTGCCATAGTCGTCGCCTGTGCTTTCACTGATGCCCACCAGGGTGACAGTGTTGTCGGCATTGATGTGCACGAAATTTCCCTGACCGGCAATGCCATCGCATTTGGTGTACCAAGCCAGTTTGCCATCGGCGTCATACTTTGCCAGAGCCGGTGCGCCGCTAATGGTAATGGCTGCAAAGGCTGAGCCATCGTCAGCAATTGTGCCTGAGCCTGTGTAGTCGCAAGGCACATAGCCCTTGTCAGCCATAACATGCCAAAGCTGCTTTTCAGAATCCTTTATGTCGTATGCGGCAAAGAATGGGCTGTAGCCAGCAGTCAAATCCTCGGGGCGCAGATAGCCTGCGAAATAGAAGGTGTCGTTGCTGAACGATGACATGCCATCGGTCGAGTAAGCATAACTGTAATTGTTGTCAATCACATCTGCGCAATATGATACCAGCTTTCCGCTGTCGGCCGCCAATGTGTACCAGAACACCAGGAAATCGCCCGTATGGCCACCGGCCACGAAATCGCCGTTCGAGGCTACGCCCAAGGTGTAAGCGTATCCCTCGCACACTGCCGTATCCGGGATGGCAAAGCCATTGTTAGTCCAAATCACTGCCCCATCCTCGCCCGAAAGTTTTGCTACTCGGTGAGCAGCGTTTGACTTATGCCACATGTAAACATTTCCGTCATCGCATGGCGCCACCACTGGCGAATAATAATTTGTGTCGAATTCAATGGTCTGAGAGGTCCATTTGGTGTTGAGATAACCGTTTGAGTAGAAGCAACGCTCAACTGTGTAGCCCACACCGCTTTCAAGGACAAAATAAAAGTCTTCGGCGTCGGCAGCACCGCACTTGTAGCTTCCTGAGCGTGTCTTTGGGGCATCACTGCTTTCAATCGGGAAAATTATAAGCTGGCCATCTGTGTATGGGCCACTTTCGATTACAGTGACCAGAGCATTGTCGTTCGACACCACGCTGATTGGCACAGAAATGCTACCGCTGGGCGCATACGTGCTTGAGGCTTTTTCTTCGAGGTCGTAGCCATAGTATTTATAAGTGTACTGTCCGGCCAATGTCGAGGAATTGCGGGCCGAGAAAAAGAGAGTAAAGCCAGACGTTAGTGCTTCGAAATTGCTAATCATCACCTCGCTGTTGCCATTGTCTATTACAAATAGGCCGTCAGCTTGCCCGTCGGCAGAGAATTTTGCCACATAGGGCTTGGTAATGTTGTCCTGGAGAGTGGTGCCAGTCACAAATATGCAGCCATTTGGCCCTTCGATCACACGCTGCGCAGTAGTTTGAGTGGCAGCCTGGATTGACTGCTGCCACAGGGTTTTGCCCTGCATGTCCATCTTTAATACTCGCCCCTCGTAAATATCGCCATTGGCACCTGTGGTGTATACTCCCACGCATTTGCCGTCGGCGGTAGGGATTAGTTGACCGTCCTCACACGAGGTATCTCCCTCGGCCATGTCGATTGTTGCGGTCCAGTCCTGCTTAATAGGTCCTTCATTCTCGACTGCGCCAAAAGCGCCGGCGCATATGCCAAGAGCCAAGGAAAATAGTAGGTATTTGTTTGCCATAATCTTATGTGTTGGTGATTACATTGATTTTTGCACACAAAGTTATGACATCTGAAACCCCTTACCTACCAAAATCTGACGAAAGCGAATATTCGGCTACCGAACTTGACTATATTCTTCCCGACTCTTGGGAAACTTATCCGTAAATCAGCGGAAAAGGGGGGATTTTAAGGCTCGGGGGCGTAGTAGTGGGTGAAGGAGTCGATGGCGGCGACGGTGCGGATGCGCTCGTTTTGAGTTTGGTTGCGGTAGCTGGGAGCAATGGTTGGAGGGAGTTGATGAGCCACAGTGTCGCGGAACCGTATCCAACGGAAAAAGCGTGTGGCTATCGTGTCAGTGATTTGCGGTTGCGACGCTTCATCCTTGGCAGGGCGAAGCACACCAGGCAACATTCCACGGAATTTTGCCCTTAATTTTTGGTCACTTACTGGTGTGCCTTGGAGCTTTATGGGAGTGCCATCAGCAGCGCCTAAAAGCTGGCGCATAGTGTTGGCTCGCGCTTGAAATCGCTCACTGGCTTCATTATTGCGCACCAACGACTTCATGGAATAGTTGCCATTAAATGCATCATCGGCCCTGTAATAAAGTTCTTCTAAAGAACTTTGATATTGGTTAAACAGATCCCATTCTTTACGGATTTCAGCCTGTGGAAATCTTTCTGCAACATCTGCAGTGACTCTCATGAGCAAAAACATATTTGCCACACCTTCAATGTAACTATAACCATTCATAAAAATTTGGGCCCCAGCGGTACTATTTCCCAAATATCTCAGCAACGAATCCATAGCCACGGTGTAGCGAGTAACAGGATTGTCGAGATTAAGTTCGGACTTGGTAGCAAGCGAATCAATTACGTCCGTTACCTCCTTGCCCCAATTCCAATAATATTCACCAAAATCAGTAATAGAATCTTTTGCCCAAAGCGAAAACATCATGCGATTGAGCAACGTTTCCAAGCTTTGAGCATTAGTCATCTCATAATCATAAATCAATGCCACATATTCATCGATGCCATGGGTTATGGTATCTTTGTCAGCACAATCCGTCATTGATAATCCATCATCCTGAGATTGGCTCTCTTCCAGAGCAGAACTCTCCTCCGTGGATTGAGAAGTCCTCTTACAATCCGCCATGCTCAAGCACAAAGCAGCCAACGTCGCCACTACCATCCATTTGCCTTTCATTGGTTTATTATTTCTATTATAATCTACTCTTTTGAATAAACTAAAAATCTCGTTTTTTAATATAAGTCGTAACAATGTTTACAAAGATAGGAACATTTTGAGTAACATCAAAGTATATACCTGGATTTTGCATTATTTAATCCTATAAGGGTTTATGCCCAGGGTCATGTCCTGCGTGCGATGCTGAGCTGAAAGCCATTGATGATGCAATCCAACAGAAAAAGGAACAAGGTGAACACATCAATATACCTTACGTTTGAAAACGAAGAGATTAATTTTTCTTGATTGTGGAAGCAAGCCCTATTGCTGGAGGCGGTCGATGATGCGGAGCTTTGCTTCGGTGGGATGGGAATAGGCATTGCATTGAGCAAGGTACTCCTTAAGCTCGGTAAAGTCAGTGCCGTAAAGATTATCGCTGAACCGCTGCAGTTTTTCCATTACTTCCACAAATGTAGCAGGTTGTTTTTGGCGCGTAAGCTTTCTCAATGCCAAGATATAGTCTTCACGGAATACAGTTGGCACGATTATTCTGGTCTGTTGGGCCTTAACCAATTCAGCGTTCATCATAATGCGTGATACTCGTCCGTTTCCATCATTGAATGGATGCACCTCACTAACCATAAACATCATGAAAATAGCCCGTGCCATTGGATCTTGTAGGAATTTGTAGAATTGGAACCCTTTCTTCAGAGTACCCTTAACAAGCTGATGGTCCACGAATTCGGTCATTCCAGCACGATTGTTGCGCTGTTTGAACGAGCCCGGATCCATTGAAGGACGCCCTGACAACAAAATTTCATGTCTTGACTGCAACAAAGAAAAGAACTCTGTTTCCGAATCTGGCGTTTTCATCATCTCTGAGCGATTTGATAATACACGGAATGTGCCCAAAATGTCATGAGAATCCTCATCACGTCGAGGAATGGGTATGCCTGAATCTACAATTTGTTTAGCCTCATCGATTGAGAATTCTGTCCCTTCGATATAGTTAGAGAAATAGCTCTCAAAGAAAGAAAACAAGCGGAAAGACTCTTCATCGGAGGTACGAGCAGGATAAGGCAAAAAAATGACCTGACTTCCGCGACACCTGCATACATTCCAACATCCAACGGTACTCGCTTGAAATGAAGAGCCCATTGAATGAAATATCTGTTGATTGTCCTTTGGGACCTTTTGATATGTTGATTACGATTCCAGGCAAATCTGTGACACGAGCCTTGCGGGAAGATGTCATTAAAAATTCGCCAGTTGGCGTAGGTCGCATTTCGTTAGCGCTGCGGTGGCTGATCACGGCTTCAGGGTATCTTTTGGCAAGGATGTCAATAAAATTACGGCGAATAATATATACAGGTTCATCGATAAGATTAGTGGTATATATCTTAGGGGCAAGTTTCCTTACCTTGCCTTGAGCCTCCAATGCGGAAATTGTACGTGACACCTCAGTGTCGGAGGATCCAAATATAATTTCTCGATTCAAATTGATATCACGCATATCGATTACAAAAATTTGTTCCTAAAAACCTGTTTTTTATGACAAAATTACAAATTTTTGTTCCTATAACCAAGAAAGACACAAATTTTTGTTCCTATAACCAAGAAAAACACAAATTTTTGTTCCTATAACCAAGAAAAACACAAATTTTTTTCCCTAAGAAATGATAGTCATTCTCTATGGCTTTATGGGCAGGGGACTGGTGGATGCGCCCCAAGAGCCTCGGTCAAGATTGCGGTAGCCACAGGCCTCGCGGATGTGGTCGGCGGTGACGCCGGGGCTGCCGGCCAGGTCGGCGATGGTGCGGGCCACCTTGAGGATTCGGTCGTAGGCGCGGGCGCTCATGTCGTACTTGGTCATCATCTTTTCCAAGATAGCACGGCTCTGGTCGTCGAGCACCACGTGCTGCTGGATTAGCCGGCTACCCATCTGGGCGTTGCAATGCACGTTGGGCTCGTTGGCGAAGCGAGCCTCCTGTATCTGGCGTGCGGCAATCACTCGGGCGCGCATAGCTTCGCTGCGTTCGCCAGTGCCTCGCTCAGCAAGTTTCTCAAAGGGCACCGGAAAAATCTCACATTGAATGTCGATGCGATTTCGTAATTTGGTACCCTGGTTTTTCCCGAACTAGAGTAACACTCGTTTGCTTGGTCACGCTAATGGGATTTACCAAATCATGTTTCTGTAGAGAAGGTAGTTGTCCAGAGCCTCTTGTTGTTGGCGAAGATTGTAGAATGATTGGCAAGTATTACAGTATTGGTTGCCGGTCTGTTCTGCAATATTACATACCTGCTGTAGGTATGGTTGCAATTGCGGGGTGCATACAGCTCCACTGTTATTAAAATTATTGAAGTTGGTGCATGCGTTTTGCCACATATTTACAACCTGCTGAGGAGTGACATAATTATATTGGGCCTTCGCCGCCCCTTCGTTGCACCATATTATGAAATCATCCATATAGCCGCGGGCGGTCTCATAGCGTTGAGCCAAATTAGGGTCGTTTTTCTTAAGCTCGTTATAGAGGCGAATCTCCTCATCGCACCAGCGGCAGCCGTATCGGAGGTTGCGGGCCACAGCATAGGGATTCGGGAGGCCAAGGTCATTGCCCTCGTAATAGCCAGAACTGTAGTCGCTGCTCGAGGACGAACTTCCACTTTTGCGATAGCCAGTACCGCCGCAGTGCGAGCAGTGCACATGGGTGTGGCCTGAATAGTGCCATTCGCCACATTCGGGGCATTTCTTTTTGGTGTCGTTGCCATAAGTGCTCACGGTAAGATTTTTCACGACCTTACCAGTGCCGCTACAATAGGGGCAGTCGCCCCTCGCAATAGCCATAATGGGGAGAGCCATAGCAAACGCCAAGACCATTCCATCTTTGAATAATCTTTTAATCAACTTCATAGTTATCTTTGTTAAAATGGCAGGATTCTAATCTGTCAATTGAACTATTTGAGAGAATTTAATGGCTTTATTCTGGAAAAACAAATGTCGATTTGTCTTTTTTAGTAATAATTTCCTCTCCAGGGAAAAGAACTATATCTTGAGGCCACTCTTTAAAATTTAGTCCGAAATAATTATAATTGGTACCGGTCAATTGAGCTAGGTAAAACGAGGAATCCATAGTACAACACTCACTAAAATTCTCATTTTCTGAATAAGTCAGTAAGAATTGAAATTTTACTTCTGAAATATCGGAATTTAATGTGATAGGTACATTATATTGTATCAAATCTCTATCTCCTTTGGTTGTGTTAATAACAAAATGTCCTTGCTCCCACACTCGATAATACAAACCCTTTCCAAGAGAATACCATTTCCCCTTTTCTGTTTTGTCTGGAAATAAATATTGAGCATCAAGAGAATAGGTGCCTGTAGGAGGAATGGCAATAACTCTTTGAGAATAAATAGTGGTTGAACTGCCATTTGTTTTGGCGCCACCAACATTTACTCCATTTGCCAGTGTACCCACAGCTCCGCCAACTCCCAAAGCACTTGCTATAGAACCCATATTCACACTTGCTCCCCCAGTACTTGAAGAAGAAGTTGTTGTAGACGTAGGAAGATAATAGCAACAAGGACTACCACAACATACATAAAAAGTATTACCTAAGTCTATATAAATAGGTTGATTGGTTTTATTTTTGATTTTAAACTGTATCGCAGGGTGATAATATAAACTAATTTCTTTCTCAAACTTTGAACCATTTTTTGTATGTTCCATCATACCGAGTTCCATAGAGATTTGGATATCCTTATTTTCTACAACAGAATTTTCGTCAACAAAAAAACGATATAAGAGCCTATCGCTCTTTTTCCCAATATTACTTTCTTTAACTTTTGGATAATTGATTTCTCGGTTAAAATATGCGATTCGTTCAGAATTAAGGGCAATTTCGTCTGGGGTCAGATCATTAATGGTTATATGCTTATTACCATTGGCAGTTGTGGATTGAGCAGACGTATTATCAACGACTTCTTCGAAGGTTTCTTTCTCGCCGTCTTCGTAGTTGATGGCAAGGACATCCGATTTGTTGACGGTGTAGGTGGGGCCATCGAGGCGAGTGGCCTTTTTGTACTTGACCTCCTTTTGGGTGATTTCCGTGACCTTGGCAATGACCAAGTCACCATTGCGCATCACAATGACATCGTCTGCCTTTGAAATTACAAGACAGAACACCATCATCATGATGACCATGATTGTGGATTTACTAATTGTGTTCATATAATTCATCTATTTTTCCATTGTACAACTGGCAGTTGTGAGTACATTTAAGTTGACATCACTCAAATGTCGCATATTTATTGAGCCTAATAAACCCCCATTTAGACCTATCAGTTTGTACAAATAGTAATTCTGAGACAAGGTCATGGGTTGGCTTATGTTTTCATCAAATCCATAAGTGATATAATAACCAGTTTGGCATGGAGAATTGGCCTCAGTAAAATACCTTACCTCACCAATGGTCATTCCTGGATTCAAGCCATCTAAGCCCCATAACCATGAATTTTGCAATTGAACACATGAATGGGGCGGGATTGCTACTACTCTTTGAGAATAAGTAACTGTTGTTGAGGTATTGGATGATCCACCACCTACATTGACTCCATTTGCGATTGTCCCTACGGCTCCACCTACGCCAACGGCGTTTGCTACGCTACCCAGGTTGACTGATCCTCCGGTACTTTTGCTTGTGCTTACGCTTGTGGCTGATGGAACAAATAGTGATGTAGACTTACCATTATCGATTATGAACGTATTTGCCAAATCGAGATAAATCGTCTGGTCGGTAAGATTTTGCACAAAGGGATAGACTTTGGAGCCTCCACCTAAAAGTGTATTTTTGGTAGTATAGTCATGTTCATCAATGGTAATTTCCTAACTCGGGGCAATGTATACATAACCATCGGTAAATTTGGAGTTCTCTGAAATATGGTACAAACCAAAACCTTTCTTTGTTATTTTGTTTTTAGGCTTGTCATTGAATGTGAAACAGTCTACATTAAAAACAGTAAAGTATTGATTATTTAAAATATCTATAGAGTCTTGGTCAATGGCCGGCTGTGGCAGTGTTGCTACTATAGCTTCTTCTTGCGAGGAAGATCTTTCCTCGAAGGTTTCCTTCTCACCATCTTCGTAGTTGATGGCGAGGACATCAGATTTGTTGATAGTGTAGGTGGGGCCATCGAGGCGAGTGACCTTTTTGTACTTGATTTCCGTTTGGGTGATTTCTGTGATCTTGGCATTGACCAAGTCGCCATTGCGCATCACGATGACATCTTCAGCGTTGAGCGCCAGCGAGCACAGAAGCAGAAGACTGCAAATGACAAATCGGATGGACATGTTACGTTTTTCCATTGATTTTAAGGGTGCCACAGTCCTATGGCGTTAGATGTGGGACATAAGAAATGCGTGGACCGCTATGCCACGCATTCAATTGAGATTCTGGAAATACTGTAGTTAACTAATGAGAATTTTCCAAATTTCAATTGACAGATAGACATAGACACTTTTCTTTTTGATTGTTTAAGACGGCGTCTGCCATCCATGTGGTACGCATGGCGATGATTCTTTCGCACCATCTACGCCTTCGCACCATCTACGCTGCAAATTTACAACAGAAATCTGAAACTTAGAAATTTTTTCTCAAAAATCTTGAAAAATTTCGTACCTTTGTCCTATGATTAATTTTAAGAACATATTTTACCGCCTTTGGAACGAACCAGAAAACGAGGTAGTCGAATTCAAAGAGGCTAAGACCAATTTCGACATCGATGACCTCGGCAAATATTATTCGGCTCTTAGCAACGAAGCCAATCTTCGGGGTATGGACTTTGCTTGGTTGATTTTCGGCGTGTCTGACAAAAAGCGAGAAATCGTCGGCACTACGTTTAAAGACAGTGACAAGGCTCTCAATAGACTGAAAAACGATATGGCGCAGAACACCACTGGCAATCATATCTTCCGAGAAATCCATCCAATTGATGTGAATGGCAAGCGTGTGCTCATATTCCAGGTACCAGCATCGCCACGAAACATAGTGATGTGTTGGCGAGGCATTGCTTACGCTCGCAACGGCGAAAGCCTAAAGCCATTGGACCAAGGCAAGCAAGATGAAATCCGGAATCAATCACCCATCAAAGACTGGTCTGCCGAAATCGTACCTAACGCCACCATTAAAGACCTCGATGAACTTGCCTTGGCCAAAGCACGCATCGAATATGCCAAGGTGCACAGAGAGCGAATACCTAAGGAGGAGATCGACAGTTGGAGTCTTGAAGAATTCCTGGGCAAATGCAATTTGATGAGAGATGGGAAGTTGGTCAGGGCCGCAATCCTGTTGCTTGGCAAGCCAATGTCTGAGCAAAAACTGTTCCCAGCTGTAGCTCAAATCACTTGGTGCCTCAACGATAATGGGGGAAATCCAATCGATTATGAACACTTTACTGTGCCATATCTACTTACGGTTGACCATGTACTGGCCAAAATCCGCAACCTTACCATGTGGGAACTTCCAGAGGGAACCTTGTTCCCTGACATCATGCAGCAGTACGACAGCTATACCATGAGAGAAGCTTTGCATAATTGTATTGCACATATGGACTATAGGATGGAGGAAAGAATCACCATTGTGGAAAATCCAGGCACCTTAGTATACGCCAATGGCGGCAGTTTTGTGCCAGGCACTGTAGAAGATGTGTTGAATACTCATGGGCCTCAGCGATACTATCGAAACAAGTGCCTTTGTATCGCCATGGTCAATTTCAATATGATTGACACTATTGGCCGTGGCATTAAGAAAATGTATACCAATCAGCGTGAGCGTTCCTTCCCAATGCCCGACTACGACATAGACAATGAGCGCCGCGAAGTGAAGGTCACCATCTATGGACGAGTAATAGATGAAAAATACACCCAATTATTAAAAGAAGACACGTCGCTATCGCTCAAAGAGTGTATCTTGTTGGATGCGGTGCAGAAACACCACCGGATCCCGGCTGAGGCATTGCGTATGCTCAGAGAGAAAGGGTTGGTTGAAGGCCGCGTCCCAAATGTCACCATTTCGCTCAAGGTCGCTCAGGCTACCAATCAACTGCCCCAATACCACAAAATGAAGGGGCTTGAAAAGAACCGACTAATCCAAATGATTGAGCAGTTCGTAGGGTCAGCCAAAGACGGTGCCACTCGAAATGAGATTTTCCAATATGTCTCACTTGTTCTCCCGTCTGGTAAAAGTCCATCTCAAAAACTACGGATTTTGAGTCATGTTTTGGAAGAGATGAGTACTGCGGAGAAAATAACTAATGTGAAGCGCCATTGGTTTTTGACCAAGAAATGATTATGACCAAATTATGACCAAATTATGACCAAATTTTATGGGATTATAATTTAGTCTTTCTTCATAAGTACCTTAAAATCAATTGAATTACGTTAAATATCGAGTTTTGAAGATTCGTTATTTCGACTAAATTTCGACTAAAAATCGACTAAATTTTGACCAATTTTTGGCTAATTCAATATGTGAGTCTAACACAGACTTAGGCCTCTTAGGAATCTTAGGAGGCCTAGAATCTTAGGAGACCTAGTAGGCCTAGGGTTTCCTACAGTTTGGTGGGCAGGGGGTTGGCGGTCGGGGTGATTTCGATGGTTTCGCCGTCGGGGGTCTCGATGAGCCAGCGCTTGATATTGCGCTTCTCTGAGGAGAAGGAGGCGCCGATGCGGTAAACGGCCCGGCCATCGGCAAGGTAGGGACGCGCATAGCCGTTGTCCTCGATTTGCTTCAGGGCTGACTCTGCCGACTCGTCAAGCTTGAACTCGATCACGTAGATGTATTTGTCGGTGAACGCCACCAGGTCGGGACGCCCATCGGCCATAGGCTCCTCGCAGCGGTTGTCAACGCCAACAGCCAGGCAAAGGCAATAAACGATAAGATGATAGGCGCTCTCCTTGCTGTCCTTGTCAAAGATGGGGTAAGGCACTTTGGCTATGAGCGAATCCAAAATTCTTACGAACCTTTCAAGATCGCATTTCACCAAACATTGGCGCAGTTCACGAGCTTTTTCAGCAGCAGCATTGGATGCAATGCCAAGGTACATTGGTGAGAGGTCTTCGAACAAGGCCCCTCGCACTTCTCCGTTGGGAATTTTCAAGAGATAAGTGCCAAGATCACGATTGTATTTTTCAATTGTGAGGTAGCCAGTCTGATACAGCAACGGCACTGGGTCGTTATCATCGTATAGGCTGCTCAATCTTTCCTCAGTAGCCCAAATGCCATGGATTTGTGTGATGTCGTAATTTGCTTGTTTCAGAAAATCAATAAATACTTTCGAAGTACCAGATGTTAGCCAATATTTGCCCAAAAAGTTTGTACTGAAAGCCCGCAGTATGCTGAATGGGTTGCACACATGCACTTCGGCGCGTGAGAAGCGATAGCCATCGTATTTTTGCAGCAATCTATTTACCATATCTTCCTGTGATTCTTCGTATTCCTCAGCCAATGACGCTAAGCCTTCAGAAAAATTGTTCCTTAATTCATCCACAGTTATGCCACAGATTGCAGAGTAAGGCTTCATGAATGATATGTCTTCCAGATTGTTAGCACCAGAGAACAGGGTGTAATGCCTGAACCGAGCCACGCCAGTGACCATGGCGAATTTGATGAATTTATCCTGAGCCTTTAGCTGAGAAAAGAAAGGTCGCAGTGGTTCTTGATTCTTTTCAAGGGCCGGTTTGTCATTGATGGTCTCTTGGATGCCCTTGTCATATTCATCGACAAGAATGACGCAGTATTTGCCTGTAGCTCGGCTAACCCGTGAAATCAGCCAGCCAAAAGCCTCCCCTACGCTTTTGCAATCACTGACGTAAACGCCGTACTGATTTTCATATTCATGGATTTGATTCCATAGGTATCCTTCCAATTTGTCAGGATCACTCGCTTCGCTCTTGCTCAGGTCAAAATGAAATACTGGGTAAATCTCCCACTTCTCCTCACTCTGGCTAATCTCCAGTCCATCGAAAAGCTCCTTTTTACCTTGAAAATAAGCCTCGATGGTTGATAGCAGCAAACTCTTGCCGAATCTGCGAGGACGTGACAAAAACACAAAGCGAGATTTTCTCACTAAATGGGCTATAAGGCCCGTCTTGTCAACGTACACAGCCCCAGCATTCCTTATCATTTCAAAGGATTGCCACCCTACAGGATATAACACATCTTCCTTAACCATTATCACAAACTTTTCCGCAAAGTTACAAAAAAAATCCAACAAACCGCCACACGCTAATGCAATAACTATGACCCCACTCCAAAAAGCCTACCTGTAAGACTGAAAATTTGGTCGTTTAAAATATTATTTTAAATTTTTGGTTAATTTTTAAAATGACATTTCTCACGCAACATTGATGATGGAATAATTCATCTCCATCTGCGTCGATTCCTCACCGAAGGTTTGAAATAAAAAGAAAAAGTTTGATAATTGGATGAGGATTGGAAAATTTATTGTATCTTTGTGGCCTAAGAAAAAATAAAAGGCATTGGAAAAACTATTCTTCACAATATTATTGCTGGTGATGGCGGTGTTTGCGAGCGAGGCACAACAAATCACAATGGATCATTTCTCACCTGAAGAACATTATCAGGAGGGGATGAAGGCCCTCAATCGCAACGAACAAATCACAGCTATGAGGTATCTTCTTCAATATGTGCATGAACAAGAGGGCAACCCTAACAGCGACCCCGAAAAACTCATAATAGCAAATAAGCGCCTGGGCAATATATTCCTTTTCTATTATGATTACGCATCAGCCTATCGCTACTATGAAAAGAGCTACAAATTAGCTTGTGATAAAGATAGTCCTCTACAATTAGGAATACTCTATAATCTGGGAGTGGTTTGCTCCTTACTACATAAACAAGAAGAAGCTCAAAGATGCGACAGTTTGATTCGTACATACCCAACTCCTGGTCCATCACATCAGTATTACATGTGCATAGAGAAGGCTTTTTACGAAAAAAGTTTCGGTAAAGAACAGAAAGGAATCGACAACCTTAAGCAGGCTATAAAAGAGGTAAAAAAGGCCGACTTAGACCCTCGACATCTCAGTACTCCCTTCTCAGAACTCACGGAGATATATCAAGGGAATGGAGAAATTGACTCTGCCCTTCACTATGCTCGCCTTTACTACAACATCTCGCGCGAAGGTGAGGTGAACAATATGCTGGTGGATAGCCATCGTTATCTGATGCAACTTTACACACTAAAGAAGCAATACGACTCGGCAGCCTACCACCAGAACATGTACCTTACCCTTTCTGACTCCTTAATGAAGACCTCGGTTTTTATTGAGACTACCAACAATTGGAACGACATGCCGCATGAGGCATCAACACAGAAAATTCATGGCCTTGAAGACACCATCTCACTACAGAAGGCTATGCTTTGGGGGTTTGGGATGCTGATAATAATGATAGTGGTTGTGGGATTTATAATTTACCGCAACCAATTGTCATTACGCAAGAAAGATCGTGAGATCTACGAGCGCAATAAGGAACTTGTGGATTTAGAGCGCCGTCACGAATCAGAAGAAAAAAGAGCTGACCATGACCAAGAATCCACAAACACTGAGGATGTACCCAAGAACGACGAAGCCTTGGCGGGGTTAAGCCAGAGAATCGTACGATTAATGGAAAACACAGAAGAATACTGCAATCCCGAGTTTTCACTACAGATGCTGGCCCAGCTTTTGAACTCAAACACCAAATATGTGTCGCAAGCTATCAACGATTACTTAGGACAAAACTTCCGTGGCCTGGTGAATGAATATCGTGTGAAGAAAGCACGCCAACGCCTGACCGAAAACCCTACTTACGCTAACTTTACAATTCAGGCAATAGCCGAAAGCGTTGGCTACAAATCAGCCGCAAATTTCATCGCAGTCTTTAAAAAGATTACTGGTCTTACTCCGGCCCATTATCAAAAAATGGCCAAAGAAGACACTGCCGCCAAAAGTTAAAATAAATATCAAAAAGGGAGAATTCCCCTTTTCAAAATATCAAATTCAAGAATTTGACACTCTAAAACGTAAAAGTGTTGATTTTTGAAGGGCTTTTTGTGTAAATTTGTAAGTTGTTCTACAAATACGTTCTACTTATGTTTTCAAAGCTACTACCTTATTCAATCCTATTGTCGTGCTTTCTTCCTACACTGAGTTATGGAGAAATCCTGACCCAAGAAGAAGCATTGGATCGTGTGTTCACCTCTACCCGAAATATGGTGGCGGGGGAAAAATATGAACTTGCTTACCAAGGCATCGCACCCGATGCTTCGCCATCATTCTATGTTTATAATATAAGAACCGGGGGGCTGGGTAATTCTATCAGCCGATGATTCAGCAGCGCCAGTCTTAGCATATAATAAAGAAGGACGATTCTGGCCCGACAGCCTTCCTGTTGCTATGAACCGCACACTCGAATGCTACTCGCAGGAGATGGGAGCACTAAGAAAAGTTGGAGCGAAGGAATACCAGAAAGTCGAATCAAAGACAGAGGCAATAGTGCCCTTGTTAGGCAATATCGCCTGGAACCAGGACTCGCCATTCAACGACATGTGCCCTACCTATTATGGCAATCTGCGGTCTGCCACAGGCTGCGCCGCAACAGCCATGGCCCAAATTCTTTTCTACCATAAATATCCTGAGGTAGGCGAAGGTGTGCATACATACATTCCCACAGTTAACACCTCGATAGGAGAACTGAGCGTAGATTTCTCACAAAGCCATTACCAGTGGGATAAAATGCTTGAACGTTATGATGCCGACAGCGATGAAGAAGTTCGAGCAGCAGTGGCCAAATTAATGTTCGATTGCGGAGTGGCCATCAGCATGGAATATGGCGAACAAAGCGGAGCCATGTCGATTGATTGGTGCGAGGCTTTAACTACCCACTTTAAGTACGACAGAGGCGTGACCTACCGACTCCGCAACTATTATTCAATCGAAGAATGGGAAAGCGTGATTCAAAACGAGTTGGAGGAAGGGCGTCCGGTGTATGTGACCGGATACTGCGATGACGGAGGTCATGCTTTTGTGTTCGACGGTAGCGATGGCGAAGGCTTTTTCCATGTGAATTGGGGCTGGGGAGGAATGTCGAATGGATATTTCCGCACCACCGCTTTGACCCCTCCCACCCAAGGCATAGGAGGATCAACAGGAGGCTTCAACTCGAAGCAACTCATAATCACTGGCATAAAGGCCGCCGAGGAAGGTTCCGAGCCAGCAGTGTCGCTCATATCAAGCGAACCCTTAAAGTGCACGCCTTCAAAAACTACCCAGGGAGGTACAGTGCAAGTGAAATTAAACGGAACAATTACCAATGTGGGATGGCAGGATGCGAAATTCGACGCCGGAATAGGGATTTATGATACCGTGGGCAATCTTAAATGCCAAGTAACATGCATAGAGGATTTGGAATTAGCAAAAGATGCCACGTTTCGATCAATAGATTTCGGACAAATTGAGCTTCCTATGTTAGACGAAGGAGAATACATCATGCGCCCACTATGCAAATGGGCAGGCGGCAACAATTGGGACCGCATAAGAGATTCTTACATTGGGCTGCCAAATTATCTGAAAATGAATGTGACTGACGAGTCAGTATTTTTCAGTTCCCCCGAGTTCTATTCTTTACAAGCTGAAGAGATCAATATCAATTCCGATATTATTAGGGGCGTTCGCTGCAATGTCACTGCTCAAATTCTAAATGTGGGAGAAAGCGAATACTACGGTAATGTAAGATTAGCCCTTTATGACTCCGATACTAAGAAAAAAGTTACCGAAGGAGAAAAATATCTAATCGACCTTATGCCCAACCAAAGTGCGTGGGTGGATTTAAGCGACAGCTTCGATGTTGATCCGGGCTTTTGGCTTCTTAGCATCATTGATGAAGACCAGCAGATGATTCATGACTTCATTAATATTGAGGTTAAAGAAAGCACTGCTGGCACCTTATCAGCGCTGAGAGCAATCTCCTTTGAGGATAATACAAATGTACCTAAGGACGATGTAAAGCTTTATGCTGAGGTGGGATGCAAAGGCGGAGCCTTTGGCGGCACAATATTAGTATATATTTATGATGCCGCAGAAACTGATGTGGTGTGCTGCTTGGATCCTATCGGAGTTTATCTTAATGATGACGAAAGCATAGAGCTTACATTCTCTGGTCCATTTGAGAATGGCGTGCCAGGCACCACATATAAAGCCACTTTGGTTAACGGCGAGACTATGACCTATGTAGAGCCCACTGAATTATCGAAATGTATGTTTACTCTTACAGAAGCTTCAAATCTCGAGCCATCTATCATAAGTGATAATGAAGCAGTTAGTATATACAATTTCCAAGGCCTAATGATGGGGTCAGACACAAACCAGTTGCCAAAAGGAATTTACATAATTGTAACCGAAGGTCACTCGGGAATATCAGTAAGCAAATATATCAAACAATAATACCAATTTTATGAAAGCCAAAACTTTACTTTTAAGCTCGATAGCAGCTATAGGCTTGCCTGCCTTAGCAATGCTAATGCCCAGGACCACAGCCGACGGTGGAGCTATGTGGAAAGAACAACTTTCACTGCGCTCTGATGCAACTCAGCCCCTAAAGGCTAAAACAGTGATTGCCAAAGCTCCCAAAAGCAATGCAAATGTATTGGAAGGGCGCACCCTGTATGGCAATCTGATAAGCCATGTTGATTTCAACAACTACTCATCCACTGAAATACCCATGGGTATTTATAAGTTCGAAGTGAATGGGTCGGAGCTTGTTGACACTCCACTGCTCACCAATTTCGCCTACGACTTATATTCTGGCACATACGCTCGAACCGGATTCTACGGAGCCAGAGTGGCCTCAGTGTTTGGCTATATCAATGCCATCGCCTACTACGATTTTGATGTAGAGAATTATGTGGAGCGCGAATGCAACATGGTAGAAGCTAATGGATCGTATGGGCTCATACCCTCGGTGATGTGCTATGATCCACTTGACGACACTATATATGCTATCCAATATAATGACGATCTGAGTGGGGCCTATTGGTCAACTTTCAATCGCGAGTCATTGGAATTGGAAATAAAGGCCAGTTGGAAAAGCAAGTTCCAAATCTACGCAATGGCAGCCTGCCCCGATGGCTATATCTATGGCATAAATGCCGATGGCGATTTGTACCGCATAAACAAAGGCACCGGCATAGCTTCTTATGTAGGTACCACTGGAGTGAATGTGCTTGGCTACAATCAATCGGCCATATATGATGGATTGACAGGAGGCTTGATATGGGCAGCCATTACCGACCAAGGAGCAGCCTTGTATCTGGTTGACATCAACACTGGCGGAGCCTCATTAGTGCAATCGCTTCCCAATGGAGAAGAAATTGTGGGTCTTTACACTCTCGACAATGGAGCCTTGGCAAATGCACCAGGTGCTGTGTCGGACCTTAGAGTGGAATATGCCCAACCTGGCTCAACACAAGCCAGTCTCAACTTCACAGTTCCAAGCACCACTTATCAAGGCGGTGGACTAAATGGAAATGTGGAGACCACGGTGTTGGTTGATGGAGAAGCAATGTATGAAGGCAGTTGCGCCCCAGGCCAAAACCTTTCACTGAATTTGGATCTAAGCAATGACAATCACTATTATTGCGTAGTCTCCCATAACGAGGATGGGTACAGCCCCTACGCCTACCTCTATGAATACGCAGGCTGGGACACCCCACTGCCCGTGGAAAATGTAACATTTGAAATAGAAGATGGCACATCCAAATTAAATTGGACAGCACCACAGAGCGGTGTGAATGGCGGCTATATCGACAGCGATGCACTATGCTATGAAATCATTCGCATGCCCGGAGAAAAGGTGGTGGCTTCTGGAATTAAAGAGACTACCTATTCCGAAGTACTTCCAACTGAGATGCGCGCTTACTCTTACAAAATTATAGCTTACAACGGCAATGAAAAGAAGAGCGAAGCCGTAGAGACACAATCCATTCTTTATGGCAATGCCTTCCCCACCCCTTACAGCCAAACATTCGACACCACATCTTCGACTGAATTATTCGACATTCTCAACTTGGATGGAGGAGACACTTGGACTCTGTCAGGATGGAATCCAGAAATCGATATTAATACCACATACGGGGCCAGCGAGCCATCGAACGACTGGCTAATTACTCCTCCTATTCTTTTGGAGGCCGGGAAACTCTACCAGTTCAATGCCAATCTTCGCACCTACGCTGCGCCGTATGTTGAAACTTTAGAGTTGGCTTACGCAACCAACTACGACTCAGCTACAGCCGAAGGATTTGAAACATTCGCCACTTGGCAAGACTTCCTATTGACAGAGTTCACCGACAAGGATGAATATTTCAGCGTACCCGCTGATGGAAAGTATTACATCGGATTGCATTACACCTCCGATCCATCGATCGGCTCTATGATACGTTTGGCTTCATTAGGAGTGGACGAAGTGGGCCGCATTGAAGCGCCTGAAGCAGTGACCGAATTAGTGATAACAGCCGATGAGAATAATGCGTTAGCAGCAACACTAAGTTTTGTAACCCCAACCACCAATCTTAAAGGTGAGTCTATCAGCGCAATTTCTGATGTGAAAATATATCGCGATGGCGAACTGATTGGCCAACTTGGAGCCCTGGCAGCAGGGACCCAAACAAGTTATGTGGATGAGAAAGTGCCCACCGTAGGAATGCACACTTACCGAGTAGTACCCGTAAATGAAAATGGCGATGGCAAAGGCTCAGAATCAACATTATTCATCGGAGCTTACTCAGCACCCTATAGCGCTGACTTATCCGACAGCGAAACTTTGAAACTCTGGTCGATGGATTACACAGGCATTCCAGATTCAGACATAGGCAACATCAGCTTCGGTACCAGCTGGCTCGGAGGCTTAGGAATGTCATATTTCTCAATGGCTGGTCCTGTGGAAATGATGGCATATTCTCCTGGAATTCTATTTGAGGATGAAACAGTGTACAACCTGAATTTCAATTTCTACAATGGAAATTATCAGGACTCTGACACTTATGAATATTGGATTGGACTAAGCGACGGCACAATCGAAGGATTTGAAAAGAAAGAAAAACTACCAGTGTCCACAAACTACACTTTCGAGCCCCAAGAATGCGAAATCGTAGTGTCCGAGGGTGGCAAGAAACATCTTTCGTGGTACGTCTATTCAAATCAAGATTATCATTATATCGACATTTCTATCGATAAAGTGGAATTGACAAAGGCAACCTCGGCTAAGGCTCCTTATACAATTTCCGACTTTAAGGCTGTGCCCGATGCAACAGGTCTTAACAAAGCTAATATTACCTTTGCCGCACCTGATAAGGATTATGTAGGCCGCGATTTGACATCGCTGTCATCAGTGAATATCTATCGTGGCAACTCGGCTATTCCAGTCAAGGCATTTGAGAATCCTACTCCAGGTGCGACATTGAATTGGCTTGACGAAGAAGCTTTAAGCGGAGAAAACACTTACACTGTGGTAGGCATTAATGAATATGGACATGGCAAAGCATTTGTAGCCACAGTTTACGTAGGCTATGATGTGCCAATGCCAGTGTCAGATTTCACAATTGCTCCAACCTCCGACAATCAAAAGCCACAACTCAGCTGGACAGCGCCCACTACCGGCGTTAACGGCGGCATTATCGATTTTGATAACCTGGAATATGCAATCGTGAAAATCGATCCCACAGTCACTGAGGACTCCGAAGCCATCAAAATTTTGGAAGTAACTTCAGGAACCAGCTACACAGTAAATCGTGAGGCTACCGAATATCAAGCGGTAGAATATTACGGAGTGCTTTCAATGACAAATCAAGGAATGGGCGGACTGGCCTATGCATACACCATCTTAGGCAAGCCATACGAAGTGCCGTTCAAAGAATCCTTCCCACAAGGAGAATTAGAAACCTCACCATGGTTAGTGATCGAATCGGATAATTATGCATCAGCCTCTCCGGTGGCCGGCGAGGGCATGACTTCCTATTCAGTAGAACCTCAAGATGGTGACAACGGCGCCTTCTATTTCTACAATGGGTCCTATTATGAGAGCTTTGATGGAGTAACTATGGCATCGCCCAAAATTACACTTGGCAACCAAAATGCCACATTGAAGATTTGGATTTACAACACTGAGGCCAGTGTTTACTCACAGGCTCCACAAGTAATAGTGCAAGCCACTACCGATGAAGTCAACATTGACACTCTGGCTACCATCACAGTTAGTAACGGTCAAGTGACAGGATGGCAAGAATACGAAGTTGATTTGTCGGCCTACAAAGATGCTCCTTCATTGTGCCTGCTCCTTACTGGCAAGACATCAGGCTACAACGATATTCTGTACATCGATAATATAACTATCGAGACATCGACAGGCATAACATCGTTGTTAGGCGCCGCAGGATTGTCGATCAAGGGCCTTAACGGCGGAGTGATGATTAATGGAGCCAATAGCGAACAAGTTAGAATCTACGATGCATCTGGCCGATTAGTCGATTCATTCGTTCCCACAAACAATGAAGTGCGTCCTCTTGGCTCAGGCATCTACCTGATCACCGTCAATGGCACTACTCAAAAGATTATCGTAAGGTAATAAAGGATCTACCATAGGAAAGACCTCGTAATTCGATTTACGGGGCCTTTTTATATTTTTAACCTCAATAATTCATACTAAACAAAAAATAAAGACGAGGCCTTGCCTATTTCAGCAAGATTTTGTAATTTTGAAGTGTCAAAAACAAATTTACAATAACCACGTCTTTATAAGAGAGATGTCGTGCCACAAGTTCCTGGCTAACACCTTCCGGCTGTTCATGTACGCGGCTGCTACGTTGTCCTCCACATGCTGAAGACGAACCTTTCAAGGTCGCATTTCACCAAACCTTGGCGCAGTTCACGAGCTTTTTCAGCAGCATCAAAACTTCGATTACTCTAAGTGAAAGGGAGGATTATTGAATACCAGCTGGAGGTTATGATAGCATGTCGTGGGCACGGCGGAGAGCGGCGATGAAGGCGTCGGCCTCGGCGCGGGTGTTATAGACTGCGAATGAGGCGCGCACGCAGCCTTCAATGCCGAGAGCGTGCATTAGGGGTTGGGCGCAGTGGTGGCCGGTGCGTACAGCCACACCCATCTTGTCGAGAAGCATGCCTACGTCGTAATGATGGGCGCAATCAAGATTGAATGAGATTACCGCACTCTTATGCGGAGCCATGCCATAGATATGAATACCAGGAATTTCCTCCAACAGCCGAGCGGTTGTATAGCGAAGCAAATCCTCCTCGTGGTCGTTAATGGTCTCGATGCCCGTCTCCTTGATAAATTCAATAGCCTTGCGCATAGCTGCAATATCCACATAATCAGGAGTACCAGCCTCAAACTTGAATGGGAGCTCTGCCCAAGTGGTGCCTTCGAAGCTCACATGGCCAATCATTTCGCCACCACCCTGATAAGGCGGCATCATCTTTAGCAGATTCTTTTTACCATATAGGATGCCCACGCCCGTTGGCCCGTACATTTTATGTGCAGAGAATGCATAGAAATCAGCATCAAGGTCACGCACATCAATGCGCAAATGGGGCGAAGCTTGTGCTCCATCAATCAGCACAGGCACACCACGACTATGGGCCTCGGCTATCATCTGCTTTACAGGGTTGACGGTACCCAGGACATTCGACACATGGCACATAGCCACAAGGCGCGTGCGCTCGTTGAATAGCGAGCGGTAAACCTCAAGATCCAGTTCGCCTATCTTATTTATAGGCACCACACGCAGCATAATGCGCTTGCGATTGCCAAGCAATTGCCAAGGCACGATATTGCTATGATGCTCCATCACGGTGAGTATGATTTCATCACCATTTTCAAGCAACTGACCATAACTGGAAGCCACAAGGTTGATAGCCTCGGTTGTGCCACGAGTGAAAATAACCTCTTCGATGCTCTCTGCATTGATGTATCGGCGAATCATTTCGCGCGTGGCCTCCTGAGCATCGGTCGCCTCTTGGCTAAGAGTATGCACCCCACGGTGCACATTAGCCTTAGCATTATAGTACATATGCACTATTTCATCGACAACACGCTGGGGAGTTTGACTCGTAGCAGTGTTATCAAGATATATCAGAGGCTTTCCGTAAACCTTGCGCTCAAGTATCGGAAATTGAGATCTTATATTTTCTATATCCATAAGTCACTAAATCACTGAATCACCAAATCACTCTTTCTGACAGTCGGCGCAGTGCTCAAGCTTGCCGAGAAGGCGCAACTGTACCAGTTGGCGCAGGCGTGTCTTAAGGGCATCTATTCGCACCGTATCGATTACATCTTCCATAAAAGCTTGCATCAGCATCATCTTGGCTTCTGCCTCAGGAATGCCTCGACTGCGCATATAGAACAGCGCATTTTGGTCAAGCTGGCCCACAGTGGTGCCATGGCTACACTTTACTTCGTCGCAATAAATCTCAAGTTGCGGGCGAGTGTACATTCGCGCATCAGTAGATGCCAAGAGATTGCGATTGCTTTGGTAGGCATTGGTGAATTTGGCTTTCTCATCAACTACTACACGACCGTAGAACGAACCTTTGGATTGGCCCTCAAGAATGTATTTGAACATCTGGTTGCTCTCGCACTTGGGGGTATTGTGGCGCACCAGCGTTGCATTATCCACGATTTGGTTGTCAGCGCCCACGGCCATACCCGACAACAATGTGCGGGCATGCTCAGCGATATGCTCCACCACATAACTATTCCGTGTGATGCCTCCAATCAGTGTAGTGCCATTCGATGTGAAAGAGCTATTCTGGTCCTGCTCTACAAATACTTGCGACATCCTACTCGTAGCAAGCGACGATTCTTCCAGATCATAGAAGTCAAATGTTGCATCACGTCCGACATATATCTCCACCACTTGGCTTGCAAGATACTTCTGCGCCTCGTCAGCTGTGTGATCACAAACCAAGAGTTGGGCTTGCGCACCCTCCTCAACTACAATTAGCATCCTGCGCACTCCCATCATTGGGAAGGGTGCATTGAACACGTTGACCAATTGCAGAGGCTTTTCCAATTGTACGCCACGCTGGATGCGCACAAACACCCCGTCTTGACAAAGCAGAGTGTTGAGAGCAGCCGCAGTAGTGGTATCGGTTAACTTATTATAGTATTTTGCGATTAATTCTGGTTGTTCTTTTGCTGCACGAGCAAGCGAGGTCATTTCCACACCCTTAGGCAAATTGCGCAATAGATTAGGAGTAGCATAGAAAGTGTCGTTGACCACTAATGCCAGTAGGGTGCTGATATTAGGAAGTCCGCATTTGAACACCGAACTGGGATCATTGCCAAACTGGCGCCTTGCTATATTTACCCCATAATCAGGGGCAAACATCTCCTCCACCGAAAGAGCTGGGTAGCCTTCGTCGCCACGCCGTGGCAAACAAGCGCCAGGCTCCAATAGCCGCTCCAATGCCTTTGCTCGCGGTGCATTCAGCACCTCTGGCGCATGGCTTTGCAACAAAGCCGCATTCTCGGTGTAAAGGTCAATATATTGTTTCAGAGCGTCCATAGCTTCAATCATTTTGTCCCTTGATCCAATCGTAGCCCCGTTCTTCCAGCTCAAGTGCCAATTCAGGCCCTCCGGACATTACGATGCGGCCCTTATACAGTATATGCACTACATCCGGCTTGATATAATCAAGAAGGCGTTGGTAGTGAGTGATTACGATTGTGGCATTCTTATCGGTTCTGAGCTTGTTTACGCCGCCAGCCACGATGCGCAGGGCATCAATGTCGAGGCCTGAATCAGTCTCGTCAAGTATCGACAGCTTAGGCTCAAGCACTGCCATCTGGAAAATCTCGTTGCGTTTCTTCTCACCACCTGAGAAGCCCTCGTTGACCGAGCGCGAAGCCAACTTATTGTCCAGCTCCACGATAGCGCGCTTCTGGCGCATCATCTTCAGAAATTCGCTGGCGCTCAGCGGAGGTTCATGCCAATATTGACGCTTGGCATTAACGGCTGCTCGCATGAAATTGACCATTGACACACCGGGGATTTCCACAGGGTATTGGAAAGAGAGGAAAAGCCCTTCGTGGCTGCGATCCTCAGGAGAAAGAGCCAACAAATCGACCCCATGAAAATCCGCATATCCGCCATATACGGTAAATTTAGGGTCACCAGCCAATACACCCGAGAGCGTGCTTTTACCGCTTCCGTTAGGACCCATTATGGCATGCACTTCGCCGGGACGAATTTCGAGGTTTATGCCTTTTAATATTTCTTTGTCTCCGATTCCAGCACGCAGGTCGGTGACTTTTAACATTATATCTTCCATAAGTTAGTGTTTCAGTGTTTTAGTGTTTCAGTGATGTGGTATTTAGCCAACTGAGCCTTCCAATGAGATAGAAAGGAGACGCTGTGCCTCAACGGCAAATTCCATGGGCAGCTTGTTCATCACCTCTTTGGCGTAGCCATTGACGATCAGACCCACAGCCTCCTCGGTGGGGATGCCTCGCTGATTGCAATAAAATAGCTGGTCCTCAGAGATTTTCGATGTGGTGGCTTCATGCTCCACCACTGCACTGTCGTTAAGCACGTCAATATAGGGGAAAGTATGCGCACCGCAGGTCTCGCTCAGCAGCAGCGAATCGCACTGGGTGTAATTTCTTGCGCCCTCGGCACTCGGGGCCACCTTTACCAAACCTCGGTAACTATTTTGGCTAAAGCCAGCCGAAACGCCCTTGCTTACGATGGTTGAACGGGTATTGCGCCCTATATGAATCATCTTGGTTCCAGTGTCGGCTTGCTGACGATTATTGGTCAAAGCCACTGAGTAGAACTCCCCTACCGAATTGTTTCCAGCCAATATGCAGCCCGGATATTTCCAAGTGATGGCGCTACCAGTCTCAACCTGAGTCCACGACAGCTTGCTATTGTCCCCTCGGCAAAGACCGCGCTTGGTCACAAAGTTGTACACGCCGCCTCGGCCTTCCTTGTCGCCGGCGTACCAGTTCTGCACTGTACTGTATTTTACCTCTGCGCGCTCCTCTACGATAATCTCCACAATTGCGGCATGGAGCTGATTCTCATCACGAATTGGAGCTGTGCAGCCTTCGAGGTAGCTCACATAGGCATCATCGTCAGCCACAATCAGCGTGCGCTCAAATTGTCCTGTGCCCGATGCATTGATGCGGAAATATGTGCTCAGTTCCATCGGGCAGCGCACTCCCTTGGGGATATACACAAACGACCCATCTGAGAACACTGCTGAGTTGAGCGCAGCAAAGAAATTGTCGGTGTAAGGCACCACCTTGCCAAGGTATTTCCTCACCAAATCAGGATAATCCTTCACTGCCTCGGAGAACGAGCAGAAGATAATGCCCAATTCAGCCAGCTTCTCTCGATGCGTGGTTTTAACCGATACCGAGTCCATCACAGCATCCACTGCCATTCCAGCCAAGTGCTTTTGCTCCTCCAGGGGTATACCAAGTTTGTTGAAAGTTTCAATCAATTGCGGATCCACCTCATCCATGCTCTTTGGCCCCTCCTTTTTCTTAGGAGCGGCATAGTAGCTGATGGCCTGGTAATTGATTTCAGGGATGTCGAGATGCGCCCAATGGGGCATCTTCATGGTCAACCATTTACGGTAAGCCTTCAAGCGGAAGTCGAGCAGCCATTCTGGCTCCCCTTTCTTATGTGAAATCAGTCGTATCACCTCCTCCGACAGACCTGGCGGGATAGTGTCGGTATCGATGTCGGTGTAAAAGCCATATTTGTAATCCCCAGTGGCTTCGTTGAGGATTTCATCACGGCTCTTATCACGCTCTTTGTCCTTATCTCGATTTTTTTCTTTATCGTCTTGCATCTGTGCTATATAGGGTGATTATTTTACTTAATTATTATAACGTAAAAACCTTTAGGTTTGTTGATTTTCTGCCTCAATTAGCAATGTGGAGGCTGGCTGGGTGCCCATTACCACGGGAGCAATTGCCTCTACGCGCTGCACCCACTTGCCCTCAGGCGCCTGGTGGGGCAGAAAAGCGCACCACACATTTAGGATTATGCTCAGTCCAAAGCCCCAAAGCACTATCTTAAACGCGGCACCGGCCACACGATCGACAATGCTAAGATGCATGCTGCTGATCAACGACCTCATCATGCTGCCACACATCACCAACGCAAAATAAGCCACGATGAAAATGCCAGCATAGCTAATTACCGTTAGCATCACATCGCTCGAGTCCTCAGCAGCTATTGATTTGCACCAGTCCACTACCGCTGGTCCGAACATGCGGCAGGCTATCACACCGGCCACAATCCCGGCAATGCTGCCAACTTGGCGAATTATACCCGCACGGAAGCCCAAGGCCCCAGCTACCGCCGCCAGCAGAATCAGAAACATATTGAAAGGCGTCATATTCGTTTTTCGTTTTACGTTTTTCGTTTTAAGTTTTAAGTTTTAAGTTTTAAGAAATACTTTCGTAGATTATCGTTCACTCGTAGATTATCGTCTCTCGTATCTCTCGTTCACTCGTATCTCTCGTCTATCGTATCTCTCGTCTCTCGTATCTCTCGTCTCTAATATCTCTCGTCTATTCGTTGATTCTCGTTATTATTTTGCAAATTTAGTGATTTTTTGTGGGATTGTTGTTGCAAACCTTACTAACTTTGCGTGTATTAAACAAAACTGCGACAAAATTCAATGGAAAGTACGACGCTGACAAAGGTATTTACTCGATTGCGGGCCTCCCTCCTTGGCAAGGCTGCCACAATCACTGGCAACTCAGCCGAGGCCGAGGATGCCGTGCAAGATGCCTTTACACGCCTATGGACTTCCAAAACCCCAATCTCCGATGCTGACCAAGCCGAGGGCCTTAGCCGTACGGCTGTACGCAATGCCAGCATAGACATTCTGCGGCGCCGAAAACCAAATGTAGAGTTAGAGACCGGTCTTCATGCAGACACCTCCGAGGTTATCTATTATAGCCCTCCCTCCCATGAAGAGCGAGACGATTTCTTTGAGGATGTGCAGTCACTGATCAACCACTATCTCTCGCCTCGCGACCGCGACCTACTGATAAAGCGTGACATGCACGGATATGAATACGATGAATTGGCTCAGCTCTACGGCATCAGCGAAGCAAATGTAAGAATGATCCTGAGCCGCTCACGAAAAACCATCCGCGCCCTATATCGACAAAAGTTAAGACAATAGCCCGTTCCCAAATAATCCGATTTCCCATTTCCCCCTTAATCCGTTTATCCGTTTTCCCGACAATCCGATAAGACGAAAATCTACGAATCAACGAGAATCAACGAAAGTATTTCTTAATACTTAATACTTAACACTTAATACTTAATACTTAACACTTAATACTTAAAGTTATGGATATCAATGCTTTAATAGATAAATATTTTGATGGGGAGACCACTGTGGCTGAAGAGCGCCAGCTCCGAGAGATGCTTGCCGACCCATCTTATGATAACAACGCTGCCGACGAGGCTCGCGCCACCATGGCAGCAATCGACGCAATGGCCTCCAAAGCTCAACATTCACCTAATACCTGGAAGCAGTCACTTAGGGAATCCCAATTACGGCCAACCTTAAGGAGGCAAAGTGCAGCTTTTTGGTCCCACCTCGCCCGTGCTGCTGCAGTGGCAGCTGTAATCATAGTAGGCGCCTTAGCCATTTTCAAGCCAGCGCCAGATTGCGTGGCTTACGCCTACGGCCACCGCGTTGACAGTCCCGAACTTGCCCTCCAGTTCATGATGAGCGACCTCGAAGCAGTGGGCGCAGCCCAAGATGCCGTGCAAAGCCAAATAGCCGCCGATTTCTCAGCCATCGCCAATGCATTAGATAATGAATAAAGCCACCGTTCGGTCCGCGTTAGCGACCGCTCCATAAATGACAATTAAAATCCACCTGATATGAAACGAATAATAATGTGCAGCTTGATGCTTGCCGCTTGCTTAGGACTCGCCTTCGCCCAAAAGGGCTTGGCAATCAACGAGCTATTCGGAAAGCGGTACACCGACGACAAACAGGCGATCGTCACCAGCATCAAAGGCTCTACCCTTGAGCCTTATGACCTCTCGCGCTACAAATCTCTTACAGTAAACAACCGCCCAGCCGAAGCTAAAACCATCGAGCCCATTTTGGCAAAAGACGCCGCCATTGCTATCGACAGCGAGACCAGCTACCGCGATGGCCAGCTCTATTATGCCTTCTATTCTTTGCCCAGGATTGATTCAGAGAATCGTTATATCTTTTACCTTAATCAATCGCTTGCGGGAAAAGATAAAATCATCCTGATGTATCTGCAGGGCTATGCCTCGGCAAATCAAGTAAAGAAAATGTTAAAATCCAACTGATATGAAAAAAATAATTACTCTAATATTCACTCTGTGGCTGGCTTTAACGGCTACAGCCCAAACACCAGTTGACACAGTGGCAGTGCTGAAAGATGCAAAAAATGTCACCCTCACCTCAACAGAACAGGGCGTAAACCTGCTAATTCGCAACGACAAAGGTGGCCTTACCTACCGCTATAACACCCAAAATACCAGCGTTGACTCAGTAAAAGAGGATGACGACTGGAATCTGGAACCAGTATTCCTTAACAAACAAAAACGCAAGAAATACGCCACCATCTGCGGTTCACTCTACGGAGGTTACACTTGGCTTTACGATGCTCCCGAAGGCATAAATCACGGAGCTGAAGTTGGCTTCAAAGACCTTTGCGCCTTCCAATGGCGACCAACCGATTACACTTATTTATCAATCGGCTTTGGTTGGCAAATGAATTGGTATTATCTCAAAAAAGGCATGATCCTTGACCAGCAAAATCATAACCTTCTTATCAAAGCTGCCGAAGAGGGAATGGCTAAGACTGAAGGTGAAATCTTCATGACCAGCCTGTTGCTGCCTGTCACTTATACCCAGAAAATTAGTGGAGATTTCGGATTCTCTATTTCTGCAATAGCTAATTTTTGGCCTTTCTGGAAACAGGCCAGCACTTCCTACCAACTCGATGGATATAAATATAAAGAAAGTTTCAAACACCTTGAGACTAATTTCATTACCCCCGAATTTATGTTCACAATGGGATGGGTAGGATCATTCGGAGTTTATGTGAAATACAATCCATGTTCGCGCTTCCGTGATGGCTACGGCCCTCAATTCAAAGCTCTCTCGGTAGGCGCCAGCTTAGTATTCTAAAGCATCTTCCCTCCTTTTTCATCCTTTTCACCTTTCATCCTTTAACCGATTTAATCAAGAAATTATGAAACTTCTATATATTCTTTCTGCCATGCTGATAGCAGGAATTTCAGCGTCGGCGCAGGCTCCAGCCGATACTATTGTAGCCAACGTGAGAGTTGACAGCGTGATGGTGACACAGGCCAACGACAAAGTGACCATCTCACTGATGGGAATCGATGGCAACGCTGACCAAAACATTACCTACGACCAGCACTTGGAGAAAAACCGTGTGACCAAAACCACACAAGGCCGAAATGTAAAAAGCTTTTGGGACGACTGTGACGAAGCCATCGAAGTGGTGAAGCTGCGCAGCAACAATGGCAAATGGGATGCCATTATCGGAGGCTTGGGCTTTGGCTTCAACACTGCCCTTGGCAAACCTGCAGCCATGCAGACACAAATGATGAAGAGCTGGGATATACAGTGGCTCTATGTAATCGGTGCACGCTACCATATTGGCAAGACTCGCAATTCAATCAATTTTGGTCTGGGTCTTGACTGGCGCAATTACAAGTCAACCCTTGGCTCAAGGTTTATACAAGATGAAAATGGCAGAGTAGCCATTGATCAATTCCCCGAGGGGGTTGACCCGGGATTTTCACGCATAAAGATATTCAGTCTTACCGTGCCTGTGCTCTACAAGCAAACCTTGCCCATAAATTTCCCACATAATGGCAAGATGTGGCTCGCATTTGGCCCTGTGGTGAATTTCAATACCCATGCCAGTATTCGCACACAATGGGAGGGTGACGATGAGCGCACAATGCAACAAAGCGCCAACATTTCGGGTCGGCGCAAAGTTACAGTTGACGGCATTGCCATCATTGGCATCAATAGCTGGCTCGGCGTATATTTCCGTTACAGCCCAATGAAGCAGCTCGAAAGCGGTTCACCCCAATTCTCCAGCTTCACCACAGGCCTCACATTTGGCTTCTAATAAACAAAGGTTTCTTTTCGGGTTTTGGCTGAGGAGGGAAGAGATTGAAGATGAAGCCTACGGGTGTGAGATACTGATTCCAGTCCACACTTTCAAATACGGTGTGGGGTACGCTCAGGGCGATCACATCGTAGGAAGCAGCTTCGAGCTGTTGGATATCCGTGATTATATCCAAACCATATTCTTCCTTTACATCATCGGCAATTGCCAAGGGGTCGTAGATATCCACCTCAGGAATATAATTCTTGAGCGTGCGATACACATCAATCACCTTGGTATTGCGGGTGTCGGGGCAGTTGGGCTTGAATGTGAATCCAGCGATCAGCACCTTGGCCTTAAGGCTCGACAAGTCATGCGCCAGCATATAATCAAGAATCTGCTTGGCCATGTAATGACCCATATTGTCGTTGATGTTGCGAGCTTCAGAAATCAAGCGAGGCTTGATGCCTCCGAGTTCGGCCCGATGAATCAGATAATATGGGTCAACGCCAATGCAATGGCCACCTACCAAGCCGGGGCGAAAAGGCAGAAAATTCCACTTGCTCGACGCTGCCTTGATCACATCCTCAATGTCAATTCCCATCGAGCGAAAAATCATGGCCGTTTCGTTCATAAATGCAATGTTCACATCTCGCTGGGTATTCTCAATTATCTTTGCAGCCTCAGCCACCTTGATGCTCCGCGCTGGATAGGTGCCATTGAGCAATACTGAGTTGTAGAGGTCATCAATGCGCTTGGCAACCTCGGGGGTAGAGCCCGACGTTATCTTCACAATGGTCTCTACCGTATGCTCTCGGTCGCCGGGGTTTACACGCTCAGGCGAATAGCCCGCAAAGAAATCTATATTGTATTTCAAGCCGGATTCCTTGGCTAAGATTGGTACGCAGGTGTCCTCAGTCACACCTGGATACACGGTGCTTTCGTAAATCACGATATCGCCATGCTTGAGCCAGGAGCCTACTTGCTTCGAGGCTTTTTTCAGCGGACGCAAGTCAGGCTTGTGGCAGCAATCCACGGGAGTTGGCACTGTCACAATGTAGATATTGCAGTCCTTCATCAGCTCTGGATCACTGGTGAGGGTCAGACCGCGCTCCAATGCATGCTTCACCTCATCGTGAGCTACTTCATCGGTAGCATCATAGCCTTTGAGCAATTCATCCACTCGCTTTTGCTTTAGGTCAAAGCCCACCACATCGTGGGCCTTGGCCATCAAGCAGGCAAGCGGGAAACCCACATAGCCCAAACCAATGATTCCAATTTTATCCTTTCTCATTGGCATAAGTATAATCAATTAAAGCTTGAACACTCGGATACCAGCCCTACCGTAAGCTACAACCAGATACTTATTGCCATTGTCGGCAAGTGGCTGCACATAGTTGGCCGATGCGGATTCATTGTTCATAAAGTAACGCACAGGAACAAGAGCACTCTTGGTGAGTTCCCATACACCAGCGCCACCGTTGGCCACATACACATAATCACCGTCGATGCAAAGGCCGTTGGCTGCAGAACCGCGATAACGATTTGGATCTGGCGTCTTAGCGGCGGTGTCTTTCTTGAGCAAATCATAATTGGCATCCATCCAATCGGGAATGTTAATGCGAGCCACCTCCGCACCGCTGGTGCTATACTTGGCTACGCCATTCCACCCTTGGCATGAGTAGAGATAGCCCTCGCTGTCGAAGGCAATCACGTTCTTGCCATAGATTGGACCGAAAGCAGGCACCTCGATTGTTGAAGTTGGCTCAAGGTCGGCTGAGAACGACCAAGGATTGCTCCAGATTTTGATTTCGGCTTTGAGCTGTGTGGCATTGTCGTTCCACCACATGTATTCTTCATCCTTGGGCACATCCACATATTCAATTGTTGCTATTGCTCCTGTGGGGCTCTTGGCAATGTGCTTTACAGAATTGTCAGTACTCTTAGCATCCTTCCAAGGTGAAAAAGATACCCAGCCTTGACCATCAACTTTAATGCTCTTCACTGAGAAATTGGCGCCATTGTCGGCATAATCCATAATTTGATAGCCACCGCGGCTTACAATCCACAGTTCGTCATTGCCGTCAGCATCTTGACCAACAATAAGCGAGTTGCCGCTGCGGCCTGCCTCGATATCTGCGGTTACAGTGCCATCTTCTGCTACTGTGCTGTTATCCTTGCCAAGTTGGCGGGCAGTAAGGATGTCCATGCTGTTGCCAGTCCAATCCTCACCTGCGCTTTTGATATCAGCAATCTTGATTCGACCAATGAATCCACCCTTCTTGTCGTGGTCGCCAACAAGCAAGAGATAATCATTGTGGTAAATCAAGTGGTTGAAATCATAAGCATTGTCACGGTCGGTACCATGCTTTGTGATATCATCTTTCTCTTTGCCCGATACTGTCTGATACTCATCATCAGGATCAGAGTAAGCAAGCCATGCAGGCGTTTCCATCCAAGCATCCAGGGTTACCTTGTCGGTGCTGCCATCAACAATTATTTTCTCCACGCAGCCCCACACGTTGCCACCGCGAAGATGCCACGACACATAAGCCTCATTGCCATTCACTGCGATGCAGGTGGCCGAAATTGGATGGGTATGGGTAGGATCAATATCGGCAATATTCACAAATTCCGGGAACGGAGTCACCGAGGGAGTTCCATAAGCCGAACCGCAACCGCTGCTGGGCACATAGTATTCCTTGGCCTCGTCAATAATCACATTCTCAGGAGTAGTAGCAGTCCCTCCACCACTTTCATGAGCAATAGTGCCATAGAGAATTACATAGCTGTCACCGAACTGCTGTGCAAAAGCCTCCTTTGTGTTAAGGGTAATGGTTGACTTCTTGCCATCAGCTGTCTCAGCCTGGATTACAGCATATTCCGAGCTCTCATGATCCTCAATTTGGATTACATTGACTTGCGAACTGCGGGGCTGCATAGTCATTCCATTGTATGCCCGAACAATGGCGCCGTTAGCCATGGTGAGATTGCCACTTCCATTGAAATCAATAGCGTTGCACGCGCCACCCCATTCAGTAAACAATGTGTTGGAATCGACCTTCAGCGTTCCTGACAAATCAAAACACGCAATAGCTACCGAAGCGTTAGCATTGACAGTCATGCTCGCACCCTTGAATTTCTGGGCGAAAATCACTCCAGCGGAATCCCCGTTCTTTTGTGGGATTATATCAACTGTAGCCTCGATTTCATCTGATACGATAAGGCCTTTAGGGCTATTTTTAGTGATCAAGATTGGCTTAGATGAGAAATTGAAAGCGTTGCCAGCGAAATCTCCGTTGATTTCCAATTGACCTTGACCAACGATAATGAAAGTTACCAGGTTTGAACCACATTCTGTAACTGTCAGTTTGCCTGAGGTCACATATACCACTCTTTTCTTGTCCGCAGCATCCACTCGCGAAGTCAGATTTGCGGTAGAGACAAAGTTTGTCTCCCCTTTTTCATCTGAGGTGTAATCTCCATTTCGAAAATCGAGAGATGTGAGAGTCACATACTGGTCATACGATTCCGGCAATGTAATTCCATCATACTCCTCAATCGCAGCTTTTAAAGCAGAATTGTTGGCCTTTAAGTATGTTTCCCAGGTCTTGTAGTCGGCAGCGGCTGCGCGGCTTGCGCTGCTGTAATTGGTCACATACTGGCCCAGGAGGTCAGGATCAGTGACGATTGACATCGGCGAGGCCTCAATCTGAGTTTCCTCGGGTGCAGTAGAATCGCTGCCATTTGAGGGGCCCTTGATGTCATCGTCGGAGCATGATGCGGTGAGCCCCAGCACGGCAATCGCCATTGCCAGGATTAACCCCTTGTTGCAAAAATTTTGTTTCTTCATAATCTGTTAATTTTAACTTATCATTTTGTACCTATTAATTCTTAATTCGTATTTTGTACTTCGTATTTTGTATTTTTACAGTCCTTCTATCTGGGCCACTTCGCTGGTCTTGCGGGGATTCCACTTGTCCTTGTAGCTCGTACGCAACAGCAATTCTTGGGTGTGGCCCACAAGGCGCGCGATGCGCAGGAAATAACCCGTGTAGAAGGTATGGAACAGAAGGTACGCCCCAAGATGACGCTCCTGGCGCGGACGCTCAGTGATGCACTGCATACAGAAGAACGACATCATTGCAAATGCCAATCTTATGATCCATGCCACCACGAAAATCTCAAACACCCGGTCGGTGTTTGCCATGAACAAATCTATGATATACCAAATCCAAATGTAATTGAACACCAGGTCGTAGGCGATATTTTCAAGGTTAGAAATGGCGTTAAGGAAGTTAAAGTTGCGATCGCTCCACAATATGTCGCGATGCTTGCGAATGCGGAAACGCACCAAGCTTTTGCTCCAACGCTTGCGCTGTTTGTATAGAGCATACCACTTTTCAGGTACATTGGTCATGCAGATGGCATCGTAGGCAAACTTCACCTTGTAACCAGCCTTGCGCAGCTTCTGTGTAATGTCGCCGTCGAGGCCCGGGCCAATGTCCCAATATCCCACATCTCTAAGGGCTTGAGCATCGAAAGCACCGAATGCACCCGAAATGATATGGTAAATGCCAAGCAGGTCGGTCCCCATGCGACCAATCTGAATGGTCTTGCAGTATTCCAAGGCTTGCATGGCTGTGCACATGTTGCGGTCTTGATTGCGCACCTTCACGCAGCCACCAACTCCTTTTACCTTTGGGTCGATATAGAATGGCAGCAATATCTTTTCGATAGCATCACGGTCGAGACTCGAATCCGCATCGAGGTGCACTATGTATTTGCCCGAAGCATGGTAAGCGCCGTAATTGGCAGCAGATGCCTTGCCTCCACGCTCTACCAAGCGGAAATATTTTGTAATATAGCCATGGTTAACCAAGTCTTTGCAAATCAATGGAGTGGCATCGTCGCTGCCATCATCCACCACTATGATTTCAAAATTGTGGTAGGTTTGTTCGCGCAGGCTCTTCACCAGTTGGTATATGTTTAGGCCTTCGTTTTTGCCAGGGACAAGGATGGTAATCAATGGTTTTTCAGCAAAAAGTTGCCGGCGTGCCAAAGCTGCACGTTCGCCACGCTTTCGCCATGTAAGGCCCTGACGAAGGAGCACAATCAGGTCAAGCACACAATATCTTGGAAACTCGATGAAAATCAAGAACCAAAAAGTAGTGCTCAGATAGTGCCACGACAGATTAGCGGTGAAGCACGCCACCACCCCGTCGATAAATGCAAATACATAATCCATATTTCGTTTTACGTTTTAAGTTTTACGTTTTAAGAAATAGTATTCTTAACTGGGGTTATCTACTTTTTGGTTTATTACCAAATTCTATACTCTTTCTAAGATTATATATCATTCGTGAAATACCATCGATTAATTCATTGACATATTTTAAATGTTCTTTTTCTATGTAGCCAAAAGAATATGCTAATTCTGTTTGAGTACTCAATTCCCAAGCCGAACCATTTGCTACCCTTAAAAAATAGTCTAATTCTTTATTGGAGTCCCGTCCATTACCTTCTGCAATATTAGAAGGAATAGAAACAGCCGATCTCTGCATTTGATTTGCAAGATTATATTTTTCTTCCTTGGGGAAATAACCTGTAAGTTGGTAGGTATATCTGGCTAAATCCATAGCTCTTTTCCATACTATCAAATCCCTATGATTTGAATAACCCATAAAAATTCTTCTTAAAGGAGTTATATAATGTATTTCTTAAAACGAAAAACGTAAAACGAAAAACCCAATAAATTAATCGCTTATGCGATTAATAAATGTTTCTACGTCTTCAGCGGGGTGTAGGACGCTGGTGCTTACCAGGTCATACTGGAAATCGGGGCAGCGGGTCACATAATCGTCAAATTCACTGCGAATCTCGAAATCCATCTCAGCCTGCTTGACAGAAACCTCGCCAGGATTGACGCGGCAAAGGAAATAGTAATCGTTGCCGTGAAGGGCGCTCTTATAATTGTAAAGACGGCGCAGACGACGCACAAGCCTCGGCACAGTCTCTCCAAATTTTGGAGCTAATAGATTGGGATCGTACACATGGTAGCGCATCACCACGATAAACTCCTTTTCAAGTTCCTCGGTGTTGCGCATAGCCTGACGCAGATAGTCTTCAAAATCACGCATCGAGGAATGGCCGAAGAATCCCACTTGGCTTATAGTCATGACCACATCATTGTTGGCAAAGGCGCGTATGCCGTCAGGCGTAAACTCGTATTCCTCCACATCGAGTGGAATAAGTTTGTCAGGCGTAGTGGGTCGGCGACATACAGCGCACTGCACTCGCATATTTGAGTACATAAAGCTCTCACCACATTGGTTGCATGTATTCACAGCCGATGGCTTGTCATAGTCAACGCCAATATGAAGCAGTTTGTGCTTGCACTTGGGGCATTTCAATTCGCCATCCCATTCGTAAGCGCTTTCTGGAGCCACGTGGGCGCAGCGGAAATGGTGGATTACGTCCTCCTGCTTGATGTCGCTGCTGCCGCATTTGGGGCAAGTTTCAAAGAAAAGCAAGTGACTGCGGTTGCAATTGGGACAAAGATGAATCTTGTCGATAAATCTTTTCTTGCGAATATATCCCATCTCAAGCAACTGCTGATGGAAATATTCACGCTCCTTGAATTGCAAGCGCTCGTGCTCCTGATTCCAAAGTGTGTTGAAATAAAGAGCCATATACCCCGAATTAAGCCCGGGGGTTGGTTGAGATGAAAAAGTGTACTGGCCTCGGCTGATGGCATAACGGCATAGGCGATACACTTCCTCGGCATGTGTGACCACCGGGTCGGTACCGAGGAAGAAATTGCAACGCATCATATTGGCGTAGATTTCCTCGATAGTCTGAGCCACCAATGCATCCTGAGGGTCGCTGCCGTAGCCATCAACCAGAATATCGGTAGTATAGCCAATCCAGCTCTTGAGACGGCGCGTCACAAAGCAGGGTTTGAAGCGGCACTTCTCGCTCTGCAGAGGGGATGCCATGCGGATGGCATGCATCACACTATCGAGCACCGAGTCGATAGTATTGATGAAAATGGCATCAAAGTCCTCAAACTGCAAATCCTCCTCTTTCTCAACATCCACTACATCATTGATCACAAGGATGCGACGCTGATTCACGTTTGAGACAATTTCGTATGGTTTGCGTAATGCTGTCATTGCTGTTAATTTGAGTCAAGATGAGATTAATTGGAAAATTGCGACCACACTGAGGCGGTATCTTTTGGCGCCTTGTATTTCCAGTCGCCTGGGAGGTCAATTTTGATGCCCTCGCCAGTGGTGTACCACAGATAGTTCTCGGCTGTAGGCTCGGCTCCCCATGTGTCAGTGTTGCGCACTCTCACTCTTACTGGCAGCCCCGATGCCATATTCCAGAATGGCACGGTCTGGCCAGGATCGATTTTCAGAATTGCAATAAGGGCAGTGTTCTTCTTACTGAAATAGCTGCGCAGATGCTCTGGAATAATATCTGCCCTCAGCCCAAGCACTGATACCGTGGCTTTAAAAGAAAAATCACCGTTAACCACCACCTCGGCTTTGCTGCAATTAGTAATGCGGTGCATCTTGTCGATGGGGATGTAAGCCACCACTTGCAGGTTGTTGGCCTCCAAATCAAGATGCTGGGTGGTCATGATTTCCTCCTTTTTAAAGAAAATCATTCGGTCAGGGGCCATCACCTGTGTCACAATCGACGAATCGCTAACAAGGTGATAACTGATAAGCTGACGCAGGAAATTGCTGCGAGTATCATCGTAGATTTGCTGGGCCATGTGGCCATTAAGGCCCCACGAACCGCTGCTCCCCTCGGCATAGGCTGGGGTGGTCTCATTTCTCATTCTCCATAGCGTGCCCAGTTCGCCCAACAATGCTTTCAGCTGGGTGCGTGCCACATTTAGCTCTCGCTCTAAGTCGAGCTTGTGAGAATTGCTACTGAGGCCGAAGCTAATGTTGTGGCTTTCCACTTCAATCTGCTTCTCCAGCTCGGCAATGCGGGTGCGGAGCACTGCCACTTGCTGAGCCGCTTTCTGGTACTTCAGCGTGAGGTCACGGTTGTGGGTCACCAGCGAAGGCTCGGTAGCAGGATTTGCATGGTCGAGCAGCAAGTCGATATTATAATACGAATAAAGTGTATCGCCTGGAGACACGATATCACCCTCCTTTACATACACGCTGTCGAGATAAATGTCAAAGGGTGTGCGCACCTTGTTGGCATCCACATGCACATACCCATCATATTCGGTATAGTACACATGGAAGCCAACATAAAGGCCCAGCGAAATCAGGATGGCAGCAATAATCAAGGCTGACACAAATTGCTGTCGGTTAAATTTCCGCTTTCGCTGCCTGAGAATTTCTTCTATATTGTCTTTCTCCCTTTGGGAGCGATATGTGAAATTATTCATATTTGTTATGTTGGTTTTAAGTATTAAGTTTTAAGTATTAAGAAATACTTTAATATCATTAAATCTATATAAATATACCTAAAAATCTATATAAATATACCTAAATTTATCTCACTAATCATTTTCTTAATACTTAATACTTAATACTTAATACTTAATACATTACAAAAGGTTAGGATAGAGGTGTCGGATAGGAAGGCTTGGAGGTCGGCCACAAGGCAGTCGCGGCGATACTGGTATTCCACCAATTTTTCCAGGCATTCAAGATACGAATTATATTCCTTGATGCGATCGAGGCGACTGTATTCGCCACGGCGGTTTTCATAGCCTCGGGCTCGGAGCGCCAGATAATCTTTGAGGTCCGCAATCCGGGACTTTTCACCAAGGATTGCACGATTCATGCGCTCAATTTCTTGGGTGAGATACCCTATCTTATCACTCACCTGCACCATGATGTCGGCTTCGCTGGCAGCCAATTCGGCTTGCTGCGCGCGGATTACGGCTCGCTTGCGCTTGCTCTCGTTATTTACCGGGATTGTGAACGACACTCCAGCATCCACATTGGTGCTTGTGCCAAGTTCGTTGCGAAAATAGCCTGAATATCTCACGAATGGAGCAACGCGGGCCGAAGCCCACCAACTCTCATTCTTAGAGCGCTGCTCCAGCAAGTCGATGCGCGCTTGCAGCAGGCGCAAGTCAATCTGAGTGGAGCGCAGATGCTGCATCAGCGCCGCAGTGTCCACATCAATTGTCCACGCCTCAATGTCGGCTAAGGTAATGGCTTCCTGGAAAGGGCTCGACATAGTGGCGAGCTGGCGCTCGGCTTGAGCCTTGCTGTCGAGCACGCGCAGCAGGTCATCGCTGCTGATGTTTTCGTTCTCCAGCAGATACACATTGGCACTCTGCAGAAGTTGCAGATTCCTCACTCGGTGATGCAGCACCCCAGCAAGCAGACTGTCGCTCATCCACCGCAGCAATTCTTTCTGCCGATAAATGGTCAGGTCGATGCGGTCGCGCTCATGCTGCAACAAATCAATCTTAGCTTGCAGTCGCGCTTCATTGGCACGCCCCTGTGGCTTGAACAATGCGCTCTGCAAGAAATACCATCTCACCTCGGCCTGAATCTTCGCCTTGTAGCGCGATACCTCAGGGCCATCGCCATCGTCGTGAAGGCTGAGCGCATTGTCGAGGCGATAGTAAGTCTGGCCTGTCAACTGGATTCCTGTCTCTGCTTTTATAGCAGCAATCTTGGCTTCTACGGTAGCGTTTACAGCCTGGGCGTACACACTGTCGTGTGCCTCGGCTCGCTCTATTCCCAGTGCTGAAAAAGGAATGGCGCCCCTATTTACATTTACAGCGTGAGGTGTGAAAATAAGAGAATCGAGCTGCAGGATGCGACTATCCATTTGTTGTAACAGGTCGGCTCCCTGTTGGGCAAACGACAACAGAGGGGAGCACAGAAGTGACAATATGATAATGAAGGTGTGTTTCATTTTATCGCTATATTTGCAAACAGGAAATAAAATGTGCTTAGGCGTGTGGTTTTCTTTGATGCAAAGTTACAAAAAATTGGCCAATTTTCCTATTAATTTTTATATTTTTATCACTTGATAGTTGAAAATTCATTGTTTTTTAGTAATTTTGCTGTCACTTGAAAGAATTAAGCGAAATTTCATAAAATCGATAGCATGAAGATATGTCGCGTCATATTATGGCTTGCTTTGCTTCTTGGGTTGGCTTCGTGCCATTCCAGCAAGAAGACTGCGCGTGTGCCCTACGCTGATGATATCTATGCTAACGTGCAGATGGGAGGCAACGCATCGGAAACCACACCCATCGAGCGCCTATTGGCTGAAGCTTATAGCTGGAAGGGGACGCCTTACAAAAGCGGTGGGCATAGCCGCAAGGGCACTGATTGCTCAGGCTACACCATGGAGGTGTACCGCACGGCCTTAGGGGTAGAATTGCCAAGAAACAGCGCCAAGCAGTTCGACGCCTGCGACAAGGTGAAGAAAAGCAAGATTCAGCCTGGCGACCTGCTCTTTTTCCATCCCTCAAAAAAAGGCAAGATTAGCCACGTAGGCATCTACGTAGGCGACAACAAGATGCTGCATGCCTCATCGAGCGGCGTGATGGAAAGCGACATTACCCTGCCTTATTGGGAAAAATGCTACCATAACGCCGGCCGCGTGAAAATGAAGGATGTTTCAATCACAAATACCTCCACCTCACAGTCCTCAGCTCCGGCCAAAGACACCTCAGCTCAAACCACATCACCCAAAGCAACCTCGGCTCCGCCCAAGGATGCTGTCACAAGCCCAGATTGGAGTTTTTAAGAAATGTTGAATTACACATTTATTGCCCGCAAATCATTACAGCCGCAAGCCGAGCGTGCCATAGAGGCAGCTCATAATTGCGAACGCACTCAACGCAAAATCCTGGAATACCTGCTGGGGCAGGCTGCCCTGACCAAATGGGGCCGGCATCGAGGGATTAGCGCGCGGCTCAGCTATGAAGAATACTCATCGAAAGTGCGCGTTCATGATTACGAGTATTTCCGCTCTAAGGTAATGCGGATGATCAATGGCGAAAAGGATGTGCTGTGGCCTGGCATCACTAAGCGTTTCGCTCAATCCTCGGGCACAAGCGGAGGCAAGAGCAAATACATACCTGTGACCGACGACTCGCTCAAGCAAAATCATTATCCCGGAGCAGCCGTCAGCGTGGGCCTTTATCTGAGAGCTTACCGACATTCCCGCATGTTTGCTGGCAAGGGACTGATTCTTGGTGGCAGCTTCGCCAACGAACTTTCTCTGCCCCCTGAAGTGAAAGTGGGCGACCTTAGCGCCAATCTCATCGACGCTGTGAATCCTCTGGTAAATCTGGTGCGAATCCCAAGCAAGCGAATTGCCTTGATGGAGGATTGGAGCGAAAAGCTCCCCGCTATCGTGGAGGCTTCGATGCACAAGGATGTGACAAATCTCTCGGGGGTGCCCAGCTGGATGCTGAGAGTGCTGCAGCAAGTGCTGGAGCGCACTGGCGAATCATGCGTGCAGGACGTATGGCCCAATCTCGAAGTATTCTTCCACGGCGGCATAGCCTTCGAACCTTACCGAGGAGAATACGACAAAATCATGGACCACGAGATGCGTTATTGGGAGACCTACAATGCCAGCGAGGGATTCTTCGCTGCTCAAATAGCCCCTAATGACTCAGGAATGTTGCTGATTCCCAATATAGGCGTATTCTATGAATTTGTGCCGCTCGACCAAGCTGGGCTGGAGCATCCAAAATCTCTGCCTATGTGGGAAGTGAAGCGAGGTGAGACTTATTCCTTGGTGATTACCTCAAGCAATGGCATGTGGCGATATGCCCTTGGCGACACGGTAAAGATCGTAGGCCTCGACCCAGTGCGCATTGTGATTGCAGGGCGCACCACCAGTTTTATCAACGCTTTCGGTGAAGAGGTGATGGAATACAACACCAACGCTGCCATGGCTCGCACATGCGAAGAAATGGGCTGCGAGATGCGCAATTATACCGTGGCTCCCGTCTATACCCTCGATGGCAAGCGCGGACGACACCAATGGCTGATAGAGTGGGAGAAGGCTCCCGAAGATATCGAGGGTTTTGCTGAGGCTCTCGACAAGGCCCTGCAGCAAGAAAATAGCGACTACCAAGCCAAGCGCTCAGGCGGCATATTCCTTGACCGCTTGGAAGTGACCACGGCCGAGCCTGGGACCTTTGACCGTTGGCTGGCTGCCACCGGCAAGCTCGGCGGTCAACGCAAAGTACCACGCCTCAGCAACGACCGCAATCTTATTGATTCAATTTTAAAAAATTGAATCAATAAGATAATCTTCTTTATTTTCTTCTTTCGTAGATTTTCGTGTACTCGTAAATTTTCGTTTGATTTTGTCACAAAAATTGTAATTGTTTTTAGGCGTAACAATTTTGTCACATTTTGAAACAATTTGTAATCCGTTGCAGATTAATGTATTAAAGGGACATTGCAAAACAGAATCTTAAATTAACATTTGTTTGCTTAAAAGATTCGTGTTTCGTCGATTCCATGTGTTAACTTTGCATTGTAATCAGAAAAGCGGGGGCAACCTCATAATCAGAATTACAGGTAACCAGCATTAATAACAACACAAAATAAACACTTGCGACTATGAAGACTGATAAATTTCAAGCTAACCTGATGGAGCTGCAGAGCAACTTGCTCAACTTTGCCTACATGTTGACTTCAAATCGCGACGACGCTTACGACCTGCTTCAGGACACCACTCTCAAGGCCCTTGACAACCAGGACAAGTACGCCGACAACACCAATTTCAAAGGGTGGGTCTTCACGATTATGCGCAATATCTTCATCAACAATTATCGTCGAGCCTCCAGGGCGGCCACCATCGTTGATACCACCGAGAATCTCTATCATCTCAACCTGAGCCAGGATTCCGGGCTGACTGCTCCCGAGGGTTCGTTTACCACCCAGGAAATCACCGACGCTATCAACAACTTTGATGAGGACTACCGCATACCTTTCTCGATGCATGTGGCTGGCTATAAGTACAATGAGATAGCTGAGAAGATGAATCTTCCGCTTGGCACAGTGAAGAGCCGCATCTTCTTCGCCCGCAAGAAACTGCAGGAACGCTTCGCCGACTACGCAAATGAGAAATGACAAATTACAAATGACAAACTATTAAATCTATTTTTAATTTGTAGTTTGCAGTTTTCCAAAAGAATGATTTAAGGTAAAATAGATTGTTTTAGAGCTGCCATGTGTGAGGCGGCTCTATTATTTTTTGCTTGCAAAGTATTCACGGAGGATAGCCGCTTTGGCGCGGCCAACTACCGAGGCAAGATCATCCAGAGATGCTTCGGAGATGCGCTTTACACTCTTAAAATGCTGCAATAGCTGAGTCTGGGTTTTCTCTCCGATACCCTTTATGTTATCCAGTTCGCTTATTGTTTGGGATTTGCTTCGCTTGTTGCGATGATGTGTAATGCCGAATCTGTGAGCCTCGTCGCGCAGGTGTTGCACCACTCTTAGGCTTTCGCTCCCTTTGTCGATATACAGGGGGATGCTGTCTCCCGGGAAATATATTTCTTCGAGGCGTTTGGCAATTCCGACAACCGCAATCTTGCCTCTGAGCCCAATCTCTTCCAAGGCCTCCACAGCGCTGCTAAGCTGACCCTTGCCGCCATCAACCACGATGAGCTGGGGCAAATCGTCAGGAGCCTCAGCCATCAATCGAGTGTAGCGGCGCGTGAGTACCTCCTTCATCGAGGCGAAATCATCAGGACCTTCCACTGTCTTTATATTGAAATGACGGTAGTCTTTCTTACTGGGTTTACCATCGCGGAATACCACACACGATGCTACAGGATTGGTGCCTTGGATATTTGAATTATCAAAGCACTCGATATGCCTTGGCTGCACATCGAGGTGGAAATCTGCTTTCATTCTCTCCATCAATCGCTCAGTGTGTTGCTCTGGGTCGAGCTTTTCCAAATGTTTCAGGTCATCGATTTTTTTCTGCTTGGCATTCCGCTGCGACACTTCGAGCAGCTTGGCTTTGTCGCCTCGCTGAGGCACGATAAAGCTCACGCCAGCCCATCCGATCTCAGGTACCACTGGCACGATCACTTCATCGTATTCAATGCCCAAATCCTCCTGTATTTCTCGCATGGCATAAGCCAGTAGCTCTTGCTGGGTCTCTTCCAATCGGCGCTTGTAGCGCAGGGTCACGCTGCGTACCACCGCGCCATGGCGCACATGCATGTAATTGATATATACATCGCGGTCATCATCTTCGATTCCGAACACATCAATCTCGTCGATTGTCTGGCTCACAATCACGCTCTTGCTTTGGTAATTCTCCAGCAATCGGTATTTCTCTTTCAGTTCCTGCGCTTCCTCGAATTTGAGTTGCATTGCCAGCTGCTCCATCTCCGATTTGAGATAACGCATCAAATCCTGGGTTTCGCCACGCAGGATTTGCTTAATCTTTTCGATATACCCGTTGTACTCTTTGGGTGATATTCTGCCCACGCAGCAACCTTGGCATTTCTTCAAGTGGAAATCGAGGCAAAGCCTGCCCTTCTTTTTGTCAATATAGTCTTGGTCGATTGGGTGTCGGCAGCTTCTCACTGGATAGAGCTCGCGGATAAGGTCGAGCACCACACGGGCCACGCCCGTATTCGTGTAAGGCCCGTAATAGCGGCTGCCATCCTTGATGCGATGGCGAGTCATAAACACACGGGGATATAGCTCGCCAGTAACGGCAATCCATGGGTACGACTTGTCGTCCTTAAGCAGCACGTTGTAGCGTGGCTTGTATTCCTTGATCATGGAGTTCTCCAGATTCAGTGCGTCCTGCTCAGTAGGCACAACAATATAACTCATATCAGCGATTGCCCGCACCAGCAGGTTGGTGCGCAGCGAATCGTGGACATGGGTAAAATAGGACGACACTCGGCGCTTGAGGTTCTTGGCCTTGCCAATATAAATTACCGTGCCGTCCTTGTCGTAGTATGTATAGACACCCGGAGTGTCAGGCAAGATTGCAATCTTGGACTTTAGCTCGGGCGACTTTTCATGCATCGCCATAGACTATTTTTAGGATTAACAGAGAAAAGCCTTTTATTGTTCACCGTCTTCGATGGTGTCTTTTTATCTATCACTTTTAACCCCACAATTCCGCTTCGCTACATTGTGGGGTTATCCTTATGGAGCATCTTCGATGTTATTCTAATTTCTCACATTGGGGGTATCCTTAGGGAGCATCTTCGATGTTATTTTAGTATTCTATGAGAGAGGTGACGTCGGCATCGGCTGGCAGGGCGGCGCGGCCATTGAGGGCAGTGAGTTCGATTATGAAATTGATGTAAATCTTCTTCGGATTCATGCTCTTCACCAATTCGTAGGCGGCAGCCATGGTGCCACCTGTGGCCAGCACATCGTCGTGGATTACCACTACATCGTCGGGGCCGATAGCGTCGCGGTGCATCTCTATCACATCGGTGCCATATTCCTTGGCATATTCTTGGCGTACCACATCGGCGGGAAGCTTGCCTGGCTTGCGCGCTGGCACAAAACCTGCGCCGAGTTCGAAGGCGAGGATTGAACCGCAGATGAAGCCTCGGCTCTCGATGCCCACCACCTTGGTCACGCCTTTGTCACGGTAGAGTTGGCTGAGGTCCCAGCCGATGATGTGGAGGGCGCGAGCGTCCTTGAACACGGTGGTGAGGTCGTAGAACATGATGCCCTTGCTTGGGAAGTCGGGCACCGAACGGATTTTAGATTTGATGTATTCCATATTTTTGTGGTTTGGTGATTTTGTGATTTGGTGGTTTTGTGAATCGGGAAAACGGGAAAACGAACTCCATCCGGGTGCAGGATGGGGAGAGGGCCGATTGTTCCACGTGAAACACGGTCAGCGACCCATCATCAACAGAAGTATGTTGACGTCGCTCGGGCTGACGCCTGGGATTCGGCTGGCCTGCCCCACGGTCTCAGGCCGTATGCGCGCCAATTTCTGGCGAGCCTCAGTGCTGATCGCATTGATGGAAAGATAGTCGAGCCTTGGGGAAAGTTTCACGCTTTCAAGCCGGTGGAGCTTGTCGGCAACTCCGCGTTCGCGGTCGATGTAGCCTTGGTACTTCACCATGATCTCTGCAGCCTCAACAATCTCCTCTCGCCGCTCAGCAGGGATTTCCATGCAAAGCTGGGCCAGTTCGCAAAATCTCTCGCGAAGGTCAGCCATGGCGATTGTCGGACGCGTCAGCAGGTCGTGTAGTCTTACGCCCTGGCGCAGCGGAGCGCTTCCTCTTTCCTCGAGCCATGAGTTTGTATCGGGCGTCGGTTTTACTGGGAAATCCTTAAGGAACTCCACGAGGCGGTCACGCCATTTACGCTTCTCTTCCATCAGCGCCAAGCGTTCGTCGGTTGCCAAACCGATTGAATGACCCAGAGGGGTAAGACGCATATCGGCATCGTCTTGACGAAGCAGTATGCGGTACTCGGCACGCGATGTAAACATGCGGTACGGTTCGTCCACGCCCTTTGTCACCAGGTCGTCGATCAGCACGCCTATATAGGCCTGGTCGCGGTCGAGGGTGAACTGCCCTCTTCCCAATGCGCGCAGCGCAGCGTTAGCTCCTGCCACCAGGCCTTGGCCTGCCGCCTCCTCATATCCGGTAGTGCCATTGATCTGGCCTGCGAAATAAAGATTGCGAACTAACTTAGTTTCAAGGGTGTGGATAAGCTGCGTTGGATCGAAGAAGTCGTACTCGATAGCGTAGCCCGGCCGATAATACTGCGCCCCCGCCAAGGCAGGGATTGTATGGAGCGCATCGAACTGCACTTTCATTGGCAGCGACGATGAGAAGCCGTTGAGGTAAAATTCCTGGGTGTCCTCCCCTTCGGGTTCGATGAAAAGCTGGTGCTGTTCTTTGTCGGCGAAGGTCACAATCTTGGTTTCGATGCTGGGGCAATAGCGGGGACCGATGCTTTGTATCTGTCCGTTGTAGAGCGGTGATTCGGGGAGGCCCTGACGCAATATCTCGTGGGTGTCGGGATTAGTGTAGCAGATATAGCAGTCGCGCTGCTTCAGCTCGCGCTTTACCCATGGCAGGTATGAAAACTTGTGAAAATCATCCTCGCCGCTTTGCGGCGTTGTGAGCGAGAAATCTATGGTGCGTCCGTCGATGCGCACAGGCGTACCAGTCTTCATGCGCCCCACCTCGAAGCCGAGCGCGCCAAGCTGTTCGGCAATGCCGTGGCTTGCCGGTTCGCCGATGCGGCCGCCAGGCATCATCTGGCGCCCGATGTGCATGAGGCCGTTAAGGAAGGTGCCATTGGTTAGCACCACGCACTTGGCGCGGAACTCCGCGCCCTGGGCCGTGTGCACACCCGCCACCCGAGGCAGCCCAGAGCTCTCGGGGTTATCAGAGTTCTCGGAGCTCTCTGAGTGCTCGGAGTGCTCGGAGTGCTCTGATTTAACAGCTGGCTCGATTATGAGGCTGGTCACAGAATCCTGCCATAAAGATAAATTTGGCGTATTTTCGAGCAAATTGTGCCACGTGGAACAATATTTGTTCCTGTCACTCTGCGCTCTCGGACTCCACATAGCAGGGCCCTTTGAGCGATTCAACATTCTGAACTGAATCGCAGTGCGGTCGGTGACAATTCCCATCATTCCGCCCAGCGCATCGATCTCGCGCACAATCTGCCCCTTGGCAATTCCGCCTATGGCGGGATTGCAACTCATCTGGGCCACTTTGTCGAGGTCCATCGTAATGAGCAGGGTGCGCGCTCCAATCTTTGCTGCGGCATGAGCCGCTTCGCAGCCAGCATGGCCTGCGCCAACCACTATGACGTCAAAATCAAAATTCATCTTTTCTAAGTTTGTTGAGGAGTTCAAGGGCAGCATCCTCGTTGGCCTCCATTATTTCGCGTTCGCCAGGCCCCTTGTCATTGATGCCGCAGAGATGCAGTATGCCATGTATGATCACTCGGTGCAGTTCGGTGTCATATTCTGCCCCTACCATCTCGGCATTGCTGCGCACGGTATCCAAACTTATCACCAAGTCGCCGCTGATGAGTTTGCCGCGCGAATAATCGAAGGTGATAATGTCGGTGTAATAGTCGTGCTGAAGAAACTGGCGGTTTACAGCCAATATGTGTTCGTCGTCGCAGAAGAGGTAGCCCACGTCGCCAGTGATGCGACCATGAGTCTTAGCCACTTCGCGCACCCACCTTTCAAGAAGCGGGAAGCACAAAGTTGGCATTTGCGTATTTTTGCAATTCCAAGAAATCAGGCCTGGCATAATTCAAATCAAAATTAACATACAAAGTTACGAAAATTTCCCATAATTTCAAAGACGAAAATCCACGAAGAAAAGAAAATTGACGAAGAAACGAAAATTTACGAATAAACGAGAATCAACCTTTTTTATAAATTAAAGTCGTTGATTCTCGTGTGTTCGTTGATTTTCGTTTCATTTCACCTATTTTACCAAAAATCAATATCCAACCTAAATCATTTTATTTTGTTGATTCTCAAATGTTTGTCGGATTTTTGAGCTTTTGAGATTTTAAAATTTGAAATTTTATTGACAATCATTCGGGAATTTTAGATTTTCAAAGGGTCAAAAATCCCCAACTATTTGCTATATTTGCAGTAAAGTTTTCACACCAACATAAAATCTGTGAAACTAATTTTCTCGTTAAGAGAAAACGCAAAAACGTAACTAAATTTTCAGTTAGCGACTCTATGATCAGAGTGATGAACATACTCCCCGAAGGCACCGACCTCGCACCGAGGCTTCGGGAGATGTTGCGTAATTATGACACACTGTGCCAGGCACTCTCCCCTACCCTATTGGGCGCCTTCACCGCTGTAAAAATTGGCAGCGCTCTTGGCAAGGAAGTTTTCGATTGCATACACGCCTACAATCTCAAGGATGCCATGGCCGCAATTTCCGGACGCAAGATTTCCAAGGGAGGCCAGCCTAAAGTGGTGGTGGAGATTTCTCCCAACACAGAAATCCCCAAAAGCATCCCTGCTGACATTCGAGCAGCCGTTGATGCATGGGTTTTCCCAAGCCAACGACTGCGAGATCGTTACCCGAAAGATTTGAAAAACCCAGTGGTAATTCCTCCAGCAAATTTTGAACTTAACTGGAGTGACATAAATCCCACGACAGACCAAAGCCAGTACGCTTGGATTGGCAATCTCGACCAAAATATCACCCGTCTTAAATCGGCCATTGAAATCATAGACCGAATGGCGGGAGAAGCAAAGTTTAGGATTTGCGGCACAGGCAAGGCGCGCTACGTAATGGATGCTGTGCGCAAAAGCCGAGGCATGGACCACCCCGAGCGAGTGGAATGGCTGGGCGAGAATTACGACCTCGTTAAAATCCTGCCATGCGTAAATTCAATAATCCAAGCCGGACAAGATCCCATCAATGCAGAATCCGAAGCCAGTGCACGAGGCTGGCAACTGTTAATTCCGCAAGCCTCACAATTTGTGCCATCAGACGCCCAATCCAACACACAGGATAATTATATCCAAGAATTGACCAACCTTTACAATAGCCTAAGATGAGCGATAAAATCATAGTGAATCCTGCCCATCCCGAAATCAAGGCTTTTGCAGAGAAAATAGCCAGCGAGGGCTTGCCGAGTGGAAGCGAGATTATTTACAATGGTAGGCGCAATCAGATTTACAAACTTTCCGCTGGCGGCAGATTGGTGACTGTGAAAGCCTTCCGCGTGCCCAATCCCATCAATTCGGTAGCCTACGCCACTGTGCGGAAAAGCAAGGCTCGTCGCAGCTATGAGTACGCTCTAAGGCTTAATGAAAAAGGCATACATTCGCCCTCGCCATTGGCATACATCGAAAAGAGAAATGGCATAACACTGGCACGCAGCTATTATATTTGCGACTTTGTGGATGCCCCCACTGTTCGCAATTGGGAGCAGCGCGACGATGCCGACGAAATGCTTTCGGCCTTGGCCCAGGACATGGTGAAAATGCACCGCCTTGGCATTTGGCATAAGGATTTCTCCCCAGGCAATATCTTAGCCAAGGGAAATTCCAAGGATGGTTATGAATTTTATTATGTTGATATCAACCGAATGAAATTCGATGTGTTCGATTCAAAAAAGCTGATGCAAAATTTCCGATGCATTAATCTTGACGAACGCGAAACCCGAAGGCTGGCTCGCCATTTCGCCGCCGCAGCGGGTCTTGATGAAAAGGCTACGGAAGACGCTGCGGCAGCTGAATTGCATTATTACCGTCACCACAAAGGATGGCAGGACAAAATTAAGAAACTTCTCAAAATCGGCAAATACAATCCAAAGAGATTTAAGAAAAAATAGATTGGAATTGTTCAATATAAAGGTTTATACTTAATTCAATTTAGAATTTCAGGATCCATGAGATTAGATGTTCCATTAAAGATAGGATACGATGCCAAGCGTGCAGTATGCAATATGACAGGCCTTGGCAATTACAGCCGCTATGTGATCGATGTGATGAGCCGCTGCTATCCAGCAAACCGATACATGCTTTACAGCCCAAAAGACCAAGAAAATCCCAGGCTAAAGCCCTTGCTTGAGCGAAGCACCATCAAACTGGTCACACCCACGGGGATGATGAAGCATTTTGGTGCGCTGTGGCGCACATTGGAAATGACAAGGCAGGCACTTAATGACGATGTAAACATTTTTCACGGCCTTAGCAACGAATTGCCCCTTAACATCGCTCGTGCCGACATTCCCTCGGTAGTTACAATCCATGATGTGATATGGCGGCGCGTGCCCCAGGATTACGCGGCAATCGACCGCCGCCTTTATGATTTCAAATATGGCGAATCGGCCAAAAATGCCACGCGAGTTATTGCCATCAGCGAGTGCACCAAGCGCGACATAATCCAGGAATTTGGTGTACCTGAAGAAAAAATCGATGTCATTTACCAAGGCTGCGGACCAATATTCCGACAAAAATTGGAACTTGAAAAGAAGCAGGAAATACGAAACAAATACGGGTTGCCCGAGCGTTATATAGCATGCGTGGGCACCGTGCAGAGCCGAAAAAATCAGCTTCTCCCTATCCTTGGCATGAGAGGACTGCCCGAGGATGTGAAATTGGTTATCGTGGGCAAGCGCTCCAAAGAATATGCCAAAACGCTCGATGCCGCCATGGCCAAGCATAGCTTGGCCGACCGCATAATCTGGCTTGACAGCGCCCCCTATCCTGAACTCCCCTACATTTATGGGATGGCTCAATTCTCGGCTTATACATCGCGCTACGAAGGCTTCGGCATCCCCGTAATCGAGTCAATCAGCGTGGGCACTCCTGTAATCGCCGCCACGGGCTCATGCCTCGAAGAGGCTGGCGGCAAAGGCGCGGTGTATGTGAATCCAGATGATGCCGACCAATATATTGCTGAGGCATCAAAGCTGATCGACAGCGCCTACTACCGCGACAAATTGGCCAATCTCGGAGCCGCTCACGTAAAGAAATTCAACGACGAGAGCTTTGCCAAGCAAACCATGGCTTGCTATAACAAGGCTCTCGTAGAGAGCCTCAGAAACTAATAGAACTTGAATTATGAAATCATTGCTTGTAATAGGCGCGGGCGGCTTTATTGGCGGTTTTATCTGCCAGCAGGGTCTTAAGCGCGGTTATGATACTTGGGCTGGAGTGCGAGCAAGCACCTCGCGCCAATACCTCGACGACGATAGGCTGCATTTCGCCACATTCGATTACGATGACCCTAATGCAGTGGCAGAAGCTCTGCAAGAATACAAGCCTGAAAGTGGCAAATGGGACTATATCATCTGGAATCTCGGAGCCACCAAGGCAGCTCATTTTCAGGATTTCAACCGTGTGAATTACCAATATCTGCGCACTTTTGTGGAGCAGTTGACCAAGGCCGACATGCTGCCTGAGAGATTTCTCTATATGAGTTCGCTCAGCGCACTTGGCATGGACGATGAGAAGGGCTACACGCCGATGGACAACCGCATGGTGCCCAATCCCAACACTCGCTATGGCCTCAGCAAAATCAAGGCTGAGACATTCCTGGAGATGCAGCCCAGTCTTGACTGGATTATCTTCCGCCCTACTGGCGTGTACGGCCCTCATGAAAAAGACTATCTTATGATGATCGAAATGATCGACAAGGGCATTGACGTGGGCGTAGGATTCAAAAAGCAGATGCTCACATTCATCTACGTTGATGACTTGGTAGATGCAATGTTCGATGCCATTGCCGCAGGCGTTAGCCGAAAGAAATATATAATCAGCGAAGACCGCGCCTACACCCAAAAGGAATTCCGTGAAATCGTAAAGCGCCATCTTGGCAAGAAACATGTGCTATCCCTGAAGCTGCCCAATGCGGTGGTTTATCTGGCCTCCTACGCAGCCGAAATGTGGGGCAAGGCCACGATGAAGCCCTCGACCCTCAATCGCGACAAATTCAAAATCATGCGCCAGCGCAACTGGCAGTGCGATATCAGCGATGCGCAGCGCGACTTCGGCTTCGCTCCGAAGCACTCGCTCGACAAAGGCATTGAAATTACGGTTAAACATTATCTAAAAGAGAAATCACGATGAACCGACGACGTACTCCCTGGTGGATGGATGTAATCATACTGGTGCTGATGAGCCCTGCGTTGGTATTTCCTGGCCTAATCAACAATATGCCTGCCGAAGGCACGCCCCAAGCTCTGGTGTGGCTGTATCCGGTGTACGTGCTGGCTACAGGCGTGTGCACATGGATGGTGTATCCTCAGCGGCCAGCAGTAGCTTGGATTCTTTTGGCTCTGCTTGTGCTGAGCAATATCGCTATGTATATTCTTGTCAATACTCCAGTGTCATGAGCGTAGCAGCAATAGTTCTTGGGCTGTTGATCTGGTTTTCTTTTCCAGCCCTTTACCGCAATCAGCTCAATTATCGAGGGATGCGGTTTCTTAGCAGTCTTTGCCGCGTGGTGGGGATTGTGGTGATTTGCGGAGGCATTCTTTATGGGGTGTTATGAGCCATGCTGCCGACTTGCTATATAAGCGGACGCCTCGAAGCAGGCTGCGACGAGGCTGGGCGCGGCTGCCTGGCAGGGCCAGTGTATGCTGCCGCAGTGATTCTGCCTGATGATTTTCACAATCCATTGCTCAATGATTCCAAGCAGCTCACCGAAAAGCAGCGCGACGCTCTGCGTCCTGTAATCGAGGTCGAGGCAGTGGCTTGGGCCGTAGGGATTGTTGACAATGTGGAGATTGACCATATCAACATACTCAATGCCTCTATTTTGGCAATGCACCGAGCATTGGATGGTTTGAAGATTAGGCCCGGTGCAGTGATTGTGGATGGCAACAGATTCAAGCCTTACGGCGATTTGCCGTGGCAGACATTCGTAAAGGGCGATGGACGCTTTGCCAATATCGCAGCCGCCTCAGTCCTGGCCAAAACTCACCGCGACGAGGCCATGACTCTGCTCCATGAGAAATATCCTCAATACGCTTGGAATATCAACAAAGGCTATCCCACCAAGGCTCACCGCGCCGCCATCGAGACCTATGGCCCATGCCCTCTCCACCGCATGAGCTTCCGCCTCCTAAATCCCCAACTCACCCTCAACTTCGATATATAAACCACTAATAAAATTAAAAAATCTCTGAAAATATCACTTATCTCCCCTTTATATGACTCCATTATTATGATGCTTAAAAAGATATTGCCCTTGCTTTTTGCCGCTGCGATGATGTTGGCAGGCTGCGCGCGCCACTCCGCCGAGTGGCAGCGGCTCGGCGTGGCCGACGCCGTGATGGAGGAGCGTCCCGACTCCGCCCTCGCTATCCTCAATGCTATCGACCCCGCAGCCCTCGCCTCCCCCGAGGAAAACGCCCGCTACGCCCTCCTCCTGACCCAAGCTATGTCTAAAAACTATTACCCCATTTCCAACGACTCCTTGATTAACATAGCATTGAACTACTATCAAGAGAAAGATAATCTTTTGGAAAAAGCAAAAACCCTTTTCTATGTTGGTGAAATAGCCTTTTATCTTGGAGACAACAAGAGAGCTATCCAATTCGCCTTAATGTCAAATCAAATTGCCAAAAACCTTAAGAACTATCTATGGATGGCAAGAGCCAAGGAGCTGATGGGTGACATATTTTCTAAGTCCTACAATCAAGAAGAATGGGCTAATGCCGCCTATGGGGCAGCCAAGCTTTATGAAAAGGCAGGCAAAAAAAGAAATCACGATTTTTTGATGGTGGATTATGCCACTGCAATATCAAATATAGGTGAGATCAATCGAGGATTATATTTGATGGACAGCATTCTACAGGCCTCGAAAAAGGAAACGATGGATTCTTCTCTCCAGGCTTACTGCTTACGGTCCATGTTTCCACTTTTGATAAATCAAAAAAGGGAATTGGAAGCCATCAGCTGCTTTTCCAAACTAAAAGAATACGGGGACTATTACTCTCCAACGCCAAAAGAATATGCAATCGTCGCGAAAGCTTTCCTAACGGAAAATTTAGATGACAAGGCTTATCAAATGCTGTCATACGCCGATTCTTTGGATTTGTCAGAAACTGAGCTGGCTGTCTTAAATTTTACCAAAGCCGAATACTACTGCAAAAACCTTGACTATCTTAAAGCCTTCCTTTGTGAAAGGGAAGCATTGGAAAGCCAAAATAAGATAGTACTGGAAGTCCTTAGACAATCCTTATCTTCTGTGGAGAAGGATTTTTACAATAACCTATCGTTAGAAGAAAAAAAACAAGGCTGAGGATATAAAGACCAAATTTATTATTTATGTCCTAACTACACTAATAATAATCATCACCATATTGGCTACTTTTCATTTCCAAACTAAAGCGAGGAAAGCAGAACTAGAATCTAAAATTCAAAACATAATGTCCTTATCAGAAGAGCTCTTTGAAAAAACTACAATAAACCGAAGATTGGAATTGGCTTTGAGGGACAATAAGAATGAAATTATAAATCTCAGAACACAAATAGACCAGCAGTCAGAGACTCTGAAGGATATGGAGAGTTTAAAATCGGTTACCGAAGAACAAGATATTATGAAAAAGGAAATGGAAAGATTGTTCCAAAGTAGCTGGTCGGTGTTGAATTCATTGTGCAGCCAATATTATGAGAAGGATTCACCAAAACTTCGCCAGACCTTTGTCAAGCACATAGAAAACGAGATAAAGAAACTAAAAAATCCAAAAGCACAAGCTGAATTGGAGAAATCAGTAAACAGATACATGGGTGGCATCATTGCGCACTTGAGGGAGGAATACAAATGCGTCAAGTCTAAGGATATCCCTTTCCTTACTTTATTGATTGCTGGGCTTTCACCGAAAACAGTGTGCTTGTTTCAAGACATGTCGTTGGATAACTTTTATGTTAAGCGATATCGTATCGTGAAGAAGATTGAAGAATCCGATAATCCCGACAAGGATTGGGTGATCTCCCTAATAATGAATTCCAAATCTTAATAAATTTTCTTTTCAAGCGGCAAAATTCGTAATTGAAAATCAGGGAGTTAGAAAGTGTAAAATTTTACACTTTCTAACTC
>JAJBUG010000040.1 GCA_020860515.1 Bacteroidales bacterium
TGTCCCGTCTGTCCTGGTTGCTGTCCTGGTTGCTGCTGGGGCGCTTGCTGCGGCGGACGCTGCTGCACGTAGAGGCGTCCGTGGGTCAGTGTCTCTACCACCTTGTCGCTGAGGTTGGCAATCATGGCATCAAACAGTTTGAACGATTCCAGCTTGTAGATTACCAGCGGGTCCTTCTGCTCGTAAGATGCGTATTGCACGCTCTGGCGCAGCTGGTCGAGTTCGCGCAGGTGCTCTTTCCACAGTGAGTCGATTTTCACCAGGATAATCTTTTTCTGCCATTCCTTGATGATGCTGTTGCCATCGGTGTCGGCAGCCTCCTGTAGGTCGAAGAGGATGGGGTAGATCAGTCGGCCATCGGTAATGGGCACTGAGCGCACGCCCTGCTCGCCAGCCTCAAGGGCTTGGCGCACAATAGGCATGATTATGGTCTTGATTTGGTCAGCGCGTTTGTTCATGCCAGCCATGGCTGCCTCGAGCAGGCGCTGCACTTTCTCGTTATTGTCAAGTTGCTCGTATTCCTTGGCGGTATAAGGCACCTCAATTGCGAGGGTCTTTGTGACTTCCATTACCAAATCGTCGTACTGGCTGGGAGTATCGTTGTTGGCCACGATGTTGGCACAGACGCTCTCCATCATGTTGGCGATATCCATGCCGATTCGCTCGCCAAGCAGAGCGTGGTGACGCAGATTGTAGGTGTAGGTACGCTGCTTGTTCATCACATCATCGTACTCGAGCAGACGCTTGCGGATGCCGAAGTTGTTCTCTTCAACGCGCATCTGAGCTTTCTCGATGGCATTTGTCAAAATCTTCGATTCCAGTACTTCGCCCTTCTCCCACTCCATGGCACTAAGGAGCTTCATTACCTTGTCGCTTGCAAAGCGGCGCATCAATGGATCCTCAAACGACACGAAGAATACCGATGAGCCCGAGTCGCCCTGACGGCCAGAACGACCGCGAAGCTGACGGTCGACACGGCGTGAATCGTGGCGCTCAGTACCGATGATGGCCAAGCCGCCAACTCCAGCCTCATGGCCTTCGCCAATGCCGGGAATGGCTTCGTCGACCATTGCCTTCACCTCGTCGGTGAGCTTGATATCAGTACCACGGCCTGCCATGTTGGTGGCAATGGTCACTGTGCCTGCCTTGCCAGCCAATGCCACAATTTCGGCCTCCTTCTGGTGAAGCTTGGCATTGAGCACCTGGTGCTCGATATGGCGCATCTGCAGCATGCGCGACAGCTTTTCGCTGATTTCAACCGATGTGGTACCCACCAGCACTGGTCGTCCCAACTTGTGCAGACGCTCTATCTCTTGGATGATGGCATCGTATTTCTCACCGAGCGTGCGATATACGCGGTCGTTCATATCGACGCGAGCAATAGGCTTGTTGGTGTGGATAGTCACAACCTCCAGCTTGTAGATATCCCAGAACTCCTCAGCCTCGGTCGAAGCGGTACCCGTCATGCCCGCCAGTTTGTGGTACATGCGGAAGTAGTTCTGGAGTGTAATGGTGGCGAATGTCTGAGTGGCAGCCTCTACCTTTACGCCTTCCTTGGCCTCGATAGCCTGGTGCAAACCGTCGCTGTAGCGGCGACCCTCCATAATACGGCCAGTCTGCTCATCCACAATCTTCACCTTGTTGTCGATAATCACATATTCAACCTCCTTCTCGAAGAGGGTGTATGCCTTGAGCAGCTGGTTCACTGTGTGCACGCGTTCGCTCTTGATGGCATAATTCTGCATGATCTCGTCCTTCTTCTGCTGACGTTCCTCAAGGTCGGCGATATGCTCCAGTTCGCTGAGTTGGCTGGCTACATCGGGCAGCACGAAGAACTCGGGATCCTGGCTCGAACCGGTTAGTTCGTCGATACCCTTATCGGTGAGTTCTACGCTGCGGTTCTTGTCGTCGATTACAAAGTAGAGCGGATCGGTAACTTTGGGCATTTCTTGCTGGTTATTCTCCAAGAAATGGGCCTCGGCCTCAAGCATCACCTGGCGCATACCCTCCTGTGAGAGGAATTTGATGAGCTGGCGATTCTTAGGCAGAGCCTTGTGGCAGCGATATAGCAGCATAGCACCCTCGGTGCGATCTTCTTTATTGTCGCTGGCAAGAAGCTTCTTGGCCTGGTCGAAGGTGCGATTGAAGAGGCGCTGCTGAGCATCAACCACCTTCACTACATTGCCCTTGAACTCGTTGAAATATTGGTCATCGCCCTTTGGCACGGGGCCAGATATAATCAGAGGGGTACGCGCATCATCGATAAGCACTGAGTCAACCTCATCGACGATTGCATAGTAATGTTTGCGCTGCACCAGATCCTCGGGGCTCATGGCCATGTTGTCGCGCAGATAGTCGAAGCCGAACTCGTTGTTCGTGCCGAAGGTAATATCGCATTGATATGCGGCGCGGCGCTCGGGGGTGTTGGGCTGGTGCTTGTCGATGCAATCCACGGTAGCTCCATGGAACATATAGAGCGGACCCATCCACTCGCTATCGCGCTTCGACAGGTAATCGTTGACAGTAACCACATGCACGCCGCGCTTAGAAAGCGAGCGCAGGAACACGGGCAGCGTAGCCACAAGGGTCTTACCTTCACCAGTGGCCATCTCGGCAATTTTGCCATGATGCAGCACAGCGCCGCCATAGAGCTGCACATCGTAATGCACCATATCCCAGGTGATTTCATTTCCAGCAGCCATCCAATGATTCTTATAGATGGCTTTGCCAGTTTCGGCATCGATGCTCACAAAATCTTTGCCAGCAGCGGCAAGATCACGGTCCATTTGGGTAGCGGTTACCTCCACCGTCTCGTTTTCAGCAAAGCGGCGAGCTGTCTCCTTTACTACGGCGAATACCACGGGCAGATGCTCGTTGAGCTTGTCCTCCAAGGTGTCAAGAATGCTCTTTTCGTAGTCGTCAACCTTGTTCCACATTGGTTGGCGCTCTTCAATGGGAGTTTTCTCGATTTCTTTTTTGAGCTCCACGATGGCTTCTTCGTCGGCCTTGGTGGCGGCAGCGATATCCTGGCGGATAACGTTGATTTTTTCACGCAGCTCGTCGTTGGTGAGCTGTGGCAGGCTTTCGCCAGCTTCCTTTATTTGCTTGACAATGGGCCAATACACGCGGTCGTCGCGCTTTTGCTTGTTGCCAAAGAGTTTTTGTGCTATAGAGATAAGTGACATATATTTAAGCCTTCAGTTTTAAGTTTTAGGTTTTAAGTTTTAAGAGGCTAACGCTGGAGGGGCCGCTAACGCCGGCCCAACGGTGGCTTTAATTACAAACTGCGGTAGCCATTATTTATTATTCATTATTAATTAATCGAGGGAGAGAGGCGGGGTGCTGGCGGCATTTGGCGAGCGGATTCGCAGCAGGCTGGTGATGGTGGGGGCGATGGCTCGCGCATCCACCGGATACTCAATCTTGCGTGCTGTCACATTCGGAGCCAGTATATAAACTGGGGCTGAAGCAGCGGCTGAGCGCTCAACCAGCTCGGTGCGCTGCTTGGGATTGTTGAAATCATCAATAATCTGCCAGCCGGGCATCACTTGCAGCCACACATCGCCTGCGTGGGCAAGCGAAGTGGCATTGCGCAGGGGTGCGGTCTCGGCGCTGCGACTATCGATAATCTCATCGAGGCTATAGGCCTTAGTTACGCCTGCCATGCGTTCCAGGAAGCGGGCTGTCTCGCGGCGCAGGTCGGTAAGGCTTTGTTTCTTTTCTTCAATCAGCTTTTGATTGAGGTACATCTGGCCATTGTGGTAGGCGTTGACCCACTCGCCATTGCCGTAGAGGGCAATCAAATATAGATTCAGCAGCGAGATGGCTTTCTTGGTGGAAAACTCACCATAAGGGAGATTCCATTTTTCATCATCCCGGCGGGTGCGTTGGGCTGGCGGGGTGGCTGCCAAGAATATAAGGGTATTGTCGAGGCCTACGGTCTGGTCGATTGCGCTGAACAGATTGTCTAAGTTGCGATCCAGCTGGTAATAAGCGTCATAGGTCTCGTATCGGTTGTCAACATTCTTCGAGTAGGGGTAGGGAGCTACCGTATAGCTGAGGCTGATCATGTCGGCCGAGCCATGCTTGCCGAGGCTGAGCTCCTTTATGTTCTCGATGGTGTAGTTGGTAACTTCGTCGTTGATCTTGGGCGACGAGCGGAACTGCAACATGCGGTCAGGGCCCGACTGGCGGAAGGTGTACTTGAACGGGAACAGCTTAAGATGCTCAGGCACGAATGTGTATTCTTCGGGCTTGAACATTGGGGTCCAGGTCATGGTGTCGATGCGCTCGCGCATAGGCAGCAGACGGTTCTGCACATTCAGCGTGGAGGGCACATCCTTATAGTAAGTAGTGGTGGCCCAGCTCTCGTTGGCATCGTTGAGCCATAGTGCGCAGTTGCCAGCATGACCACCCATGATCAGAGCCATTGACGGGTTGGGGGAGATGGCATAGGCTTGGGTGATGCCTCCGCCAGCTATCTTCAGTTCGTCGGTGATGGTAGTCACGGCCAAGGCGCGTGGCGAGAGGGTCTGATTGGTGAAATTGCCCATGTAGTCCATATCCTGGAACACGGGCTGAGGCCTGAGTGTGGCTCGCTGCATTACCTCGGCTGAAGGGATGGCATTTACCCATGTGGGGGCGCCAGTATAGATAATGGCAGTGGAGGCAGTGGCATCAATGGGAGCGCCGAAATCGACGTTGGCAATCACCACGCCGTCGCGCATCAGTCGCTTTAAGCCACCCTCGCGGAAGTTGTCCTGAAGCAGGGCCAGGTATTCATCCTGCAGCTCCTCCACAATGATGCCCACCACCAATTTAGGCTGGCCAGCGGGCTTGGCACCCGACGAAGCCACAGCAGCCACAGTGGCCACAGTAGCCGCAAGCACCACCAAGGCGCCGCGTCGGAACGGACGGTTATTTATTCGTTTTATAGACATAGATATAGTTAGCGGCACGCAGCGCATCGCATAGAATCAGCGGAACAAAGGCAGCGTTGGCGCTTTGTCCGGTCCAAGGCCATGCGATGGCCAGTGCTATTATCATTGTAAAGTTAGCAATTTGATATGAAAATACCACAATCTTGCAGTTTTTTAGCCAAATAAAAATCGGCACTATCAGGCACAAGGGGTTGAGCCATAGGAAGAGCCAATTGGGTGAGGTGGCCTCGTGAGTTGAAACGAATATCAAAAATGTCAGCAGACAGCCAGCCAAGCCGAAGATGCCGAAAAGCACCGCGTCGAACCATCGGGTCACCCGTCGGCGGTGCATGTCGCGCAACGTGAACACGATGCCCAAGGCCAATACCAACAGAGCCACAGCCATCGGCGTGAGGAACCAAGGGGTAGGCCCCAGGGTGGCATCGTGGCCCTCGTTGATTATCCGGGTGCCCCGCGTCAGCTTTTTGCCTTCGCAAGTGGCTGAGTCAAGCTGGATGTCGAGCACCACTGGGGCGAAGGCCCGTTCCCAATCGTCGATGGGGTAGTCAATGCCGCTGCCTAAGGCCAAGTCAATGCCGAATTGATACCAGGGATAGTTCCTGTGATAATACCTCATCACTTGGCGGAAGGTCTTGGCGGCGCCTACCTTGCCAGCGGGGTGGGGCAGCATGATGCTGTCGCCCATGGCTTGCTGCAGGGCTCGCAGGGGGCGCAGGCTGCAGTTGTCCTTGACGTAGTTGTATCTATAAACACGGTTCTGGGGCAAAAAGTTTTCGGCCAGCACTTGGTTGAGGCGCACCAATTGGGCGCTGTCCATGTCGATTTCATGCTCCACGATGCGTCGGCCCTGCTGGGTGTAGGCTTGCTCGAAGTAGTACCATGGAGCAGCAGTGACCCAATAGTCGGTCTCACCCTTTACGTAGCGGTACACGAAGTTGGGAGCATTGAAGTCGAATGTGCCATAACTGATGGCCAAGTCGCCGTCAGGCCCTTGCACTCGCAGCACTGAATGACCCTCGAGCTCATAGATGTCGGGCCCGGGGTAAAAGTTTACGAAGCTAACGCGCGTGGGTTGGCAAATGGCTGTCGTAGCCCATAGCAAGGCATAGAATATTATGAAAATTCGTTGTCGAGTCATAAATATTGTGCAAAGTTACGAATTTTTTTGGTCAATTGACAGAAAAGTTTGTACCTTTGTAATTAAATTCCATAAATATGATTTGAAAATTGTCTTATGCGCCATATATTTGCATCATTATTACTGATATTTCTTGCAATCGGGGCATTGGATGCCTCAGCAGCCAAGGCCAAAACCAAAGCTAAGAGCAGCCGCGCCGACGCTGCCACTCTGTATAAGCAAGCACAGAAGGCTTACCACGCTTATGATTTCGATGAAGCTGCCGACAAGCTCGACGAGGCCGAGAAGGAGCTTAAGCGACAAAAAAAGTCAATTCCCGACGAATACGATGAGATGCGCCGAGGAATACTGATGGGGCGCAATATGCTCGATCGTGTGGAGAAGATTCAGATTATCGATTCGCTGCTGGTTGACCGCGATGATTTCTTCAAGTACTACAAGCTGAGCAGCGAGGCAGGCAGGCTGATGCCAGGATCAGTGCTGCCAGTGAGTGTGACGCGTTCTTATCCCTCGGTGGTGTTTGAGCCGCAGAGCAACCGCGAAGTATTTTGGGGTGAGGTTGGCGACGAAGGCTTCTTGGAATTGGTGAGCGCACAAATTCTGGATGATGGCACATTTGAGCATCCCCAGACCCTTGGCGAAGACCTTGGCGAGGGTGGCGATGCCGACTATATCTATTTCATGCCTGATGGCGTGACTTTCTATTTCGCCAACACAGGTGAAAATTCGCTTGGAGGCTACGACATCTTCCTGAGCCGACGCGATGCTGATGGCACAGTGCTGCAGCCGCAAAATGTGGGCATGCCTTACAACTCGCCTTACGATGACTATATGCTGGTGATTGATGAGGCTGCTCATCGCGGATGGTGGGCTACTGACCGCAACAAAATCGAGGATAAGGTGACGATTTATGTGTTCGTGCCTAACGAGGTGCGCCAGAATTACAGTCCTGACGATCCCAATCTGGTAAGCTATGCCCAAGTGGCATCGATTGCCGCTACTCAGGATGGCACGGTGGCTGCTGGAGGACATCTTAGCGATGATGACGAGGATGAAACGCCTGATTTCTTGCTTTCGCTTGGCAATGGCATGGTGCTGACTCATTTCTCGCAATTGCGCAATGTGAAGAGCGAAACTGCAGTGCGCCAATATCTTGACCGAGTGAATGATTATGAGATGATGGAAGCTCAACTGCGTGTGCTGCGCGAGCGTTATCGCAATGGCGACAAATCCACGGCCAACGATATCCGCAACTTGGAAAAGCGAGTGCTGGCAGCGGAGCCAATGTTGATAAAGCTTCGTAACCAAGCAATACTGGCGGAAACCAAAAAGTGACAAGAATCAACGAAAAGACGAGAATCAACGAATTTCTCGTCTTTTTGTTAAAAAGGGGCTTTGCATAGGTTAATTAAGGTGGAATTCTTTTTTATTTGGGATAATACACATAAATTTGCACACAATAAATTTATGTGTATTAACTATGATGAAACTAATTAAAATCTGACAGGCAGATGTATTGTGGAGCGGCGTGTCCGTGACCTGCCGCACGCAATTTTTCATCTATTTATAGAGTATGTGGGAATTAATGGATGCATATATAGGTAAGTGCGTAATAGTCTTGGCTGCCGCTCTGTGTCTTACGGGATGCTTGGCCGAAGACCGCAGCGAGTGCCCTGTGACCAAAGAACGCCCCTCGGTGGCAACGGCTCAACTGTATGTGCACCTGGTGATGCCTGACGAGAGTTGGATTGAATACCAGGCTCGCAGCTCCGATGAAATTCCCTGCACCATAGAGATTTACAATCGCCAGACCAATGCCATGGTGTGCCATCTTGACACAGTGGCTGAGCCCGAGGCTTATGGCGCTTATGGTTTGCAATTAGACTTGGCGCAAGGCCAATACCAATTGTTGGCATGGACATCGGCCTCGCAGGAGGAGCCGATGTACGATACATCCAGCCTCAAGGCTGTTAGCCTGTTGCCTGTTGCATTGAATTCCGATACCCATAATTGGAGGGCGCGCATAGCTTACTGCGCCAGCATGGACATTGATGTGAGCGATGGAGAGTGCCATGTTGATGCCAACTTGATGCGTCCATTCGCTATCTATCAACTCTATATAATCGATGGCGATGAATATCGGGAGTTAGCACCCGAAAATGGCTGGCCACCGCTCGACTGCCTTGGCGCCAGGGTGGCCTATGAGGGCTTTTATCCTACGGGCATAAATGTGGCTACAGGCAATCCCAATGATGCCATAGCGGGGGTGAGTTATGAGATCGAGGTGGCATTTGACCAAGATGAACATGTGCTGGTGGGCGAAGATGCAGTGCTGGCGCATGGCGACGACTCATTTGTGCAAGCCACAATAATCGTTTACGACAAGACCACAGGTGAGATTGTGACCACAGCCACGGGCATAAAAATACCATATCGCGAGGGTTGTGCTACCACTATCCAGGGGGCTTGGCTATGTTCAAACCAAAGCCAAGGCGGCATCGGCATCGATACCAGTTGGAACGAAGTAATAATTCCTTTCTAATCAGAAAAAACAAATATACCATAATGAATAAAATTTTGTATTTCATGCTATTGGCCCTGTGTTGGGCTTGTGCCAGTCAGGGGGATGATGCTCTGCGTGGCGTAGTAACAGTCAACATAACCGCAAAGCTGGATCCAGCCTGCCAACAATCGCGCAGTGGCGCCGACGAAACCACCACCCGCTGCTATGTGGAGATAATGCGCAATGGCGCATCTGAGGGCTTGACACAGCTTCAAGCCAATGGCGATGGTAGCTATTCTTTATCGCCTACGCTATATGTGGGTTCGGATTACAAATTCTATTTCTGGGCTGACCCAGGCGAGGATTATTTCAGCTTGGATGCGTCGTCGGATTTGAGCAGAGTGACTATGCTTGAGCCAGCCGTGGCATATTGGGGAAGTGCGAGCCTTACTCCCAGTGATGGCACTAATAGTATTAGCGTGGAGCTAACTCATGCTGTGGCCAAGGTCAGCTTTGTCACCAGCACTGCTTTGCAATTGGCAAGTTCTGAGGCTGGCAATACGGTGACGATGACTGGCTTGGAATTTTATTCAAGTATAAATGTGCATGCTGTGGATGGGAATGATGACTGGGTGATCGGTAATCCTAAGTCAAGAGATTATTCTACTGTATTGACATCTTCTGTCGAGGCTAATGAGGCTGTGTTGGTGGCTTATGGCTTTGTATCCAAAGAAAGTGAAAATCAGTCGGTAATGCTTCAATACGGCTTCGCTACCGCGGTGACCGTCTCCAATGTGCCAGTTGCTACCAACACCCATACCCAGCTTCTGGGCGACATCTCCAACCAAGCTCTGGTCAGCGTCACCGCCTCAATATCGCCAGAATGGAACTCAGAGGGGGATGAAGATGATGAGGATGACGATGATGGAATTGAAGGATATGAGTGGATAGACCTTGGAACCAGTGTTTTATGGGCAAATAAAAATTTGGGAGCTTCTTCAACAAGTGACTCTGGGGATTATTATCAGTGGGGTGCCTTAACTCCTGTAGATGTAGATAATTTCCCAACATCATATGATAATGTCTATGTATGTGATCAATATAATATTCTCTCTCCAGAATATGATGCTGCTGTAAATAAAAAAAGAGGTCGAATGCCTACAAGTGAAGAATTTCAAGAGCTCCTATCAAGTTCGGCAATTGCTCCTACTAATGATGTAGTTAACGGTCAATCAGGCTACAGATTTATAAACAGTAATACTGGTAATTCTATCTTTTTTCCAAAATGTGGGTATTATAATCCCAGTGGTACTTTTACTGAAGGTATGATGTACTGGACTTCTACTGCAAAGACTTATAATTCTAATTACCTTAAAGGTTCTACAATTTATATGATGAATGTTTATAGTTTAACTATAACTACAGGAACTGTAAGTTACGCTCTTCCTATTCGGCCTGTGCGTGACAAAAACTGACGTTAGGCGTATGTATTTAGGATCGGCGGGTCAGTGACCTGCCGCACATCAGGCGACCCATAGGCGTGACCATCCGGCTGTGCGGCAGGTCACTGACCCGCCGCTCCCAAATACCACCGCCTGATGGGGAGCAGGTCGCGGATCAGCTGCTCCTAAAATGGTAAGCTGATGACTTTTGTAAAGAATTGATACATAATTATCTATAACTAACTCTAATTATTAACCACTAAAAATCAATCACATGAAAAGATTGAACCATTTTCTGATGCTTGGCGCAGTCGCTGCGCTGGCATCGTGCAGCGACAACGACGCTGCACCCAACGTACCCTCGGCCGAAGAACTGGTAACAGTCACCATCTCCGCCGACCTCAACCTCGACACCCAATCCCGTGCAACTAATGACAAGGGTGATGAAAAAGTGACACGCTGTCTTCTCCAAATCGTAGACCAGGAGACAGATCCCACAAAGCAAGATAACATGAGCCTTGTCCTCACAGGTGATCCTGATGGCCCTTTCACTGGAGAAGTGCGTCTCTACAAGAACAAAACCTATGATCTTCTTTTCTGGGCAGATTGTGGGGCAGAGAGCTATGAGGCTACAAATTCAGCAGCTGATACACATAATCTGACAGCTGTCACACTTCCGTCAAATAAGGAAGTAAGCATTGCTTATGCCAAGAAGCAGACTTATGCTTATGACGCAGCAAATCCTGAAACTGCAATTGCTGCAGAATTAAACCACGCTGTTGCAAAGGTAACATTGAAGACTACTGTGGATCTGCCAGCAAACAGTGTCCTCACCATGTCGGGGATGACTCGCTATAGCCAGTACAATGTAAGTGGTGCTACTTCACTTGGTACTGCATCGACTGATGCGTTTGAGTTTACTACTGAAGAAGCTGTTACTGGTACCCAAGATGGCACTGAGGTATTCACATTCTATGCGCTTGTAATAGATGCAACACCTACTATTACCCTTAAATGTAATCAGGGTGATGAAATTGAGGTTAGTAATGTGCCTATCAAAACAGATTATCACACTATCTTGGTAGGTGATGTTACAGGAAAAGTAGATGCTACATTGAATGTGACTACCAATGTTAATTGGAATTCCAACACTCCTCAGGAAACACCAGTACAGCAAGCCACCAACTAACCTCATTCTCCCTTTCCCTCCATCACTAAGCGCCAGCCAAACAAGGCTGGCGCTTTACTAAATTTTGTGGGGCCTTGCATTGGGGTGTTGTGCATGTCGGAAATTTTTCGTAACTTTGTAGGATAATTCGCTGACATAAGATGCATAAGACATTCTCATACATATTTGTCTTGTCCATGGCTGCTCTGGTTGCACCCATGACAGAGGCTGCTTCGCTCTCTTTCGAGGGAGCGAGCAAAAAGGTGATTACCATTACTCCCGAGACATCTACTGGTCTTAATGCCATATATGTGCTCAACAGTGCACAGGGCGTAAAAGCCTCCTATGCTGCTACTAACAGCAATGTGGTGTGGACGCGCTACAGCAACCTTGGGGGCGGATATGCCGAGGAAATCCCTTGTGAAAAAGAGGGTAACACCTACAGCATTACCCTCCCAGCTGAAGATTATGGCTATATCATCGAAGATGGCACCGACCGATTTTATTGCTGGGTAACAAACTACGCCAACCATCAGCTCCAGCTCAATGCCATAGAATTTGACGATGAGCAGGAGTGCGACCGCGCCCGACTGCGCCTCTCAGGCAATGCCGAGCCAATTACTTACTACACTATCAATGGCGTAGGCAAGGAGGTCTCGCGCGAACTCTCGATCACATACCCATCGCTCGAATACGACGAAGCTACCGAGGAATATATCGACACCACCTTGGAATCGACCCTCAATTCGATTAGCGGCACCTTCGGTGTGACTGCTCCGCTATGCAATACCGAGTTTACGCTTTCGGGCGACCGATTCTTGAGAGAATGGGGGCAGACCGAGCAAGTGACCAGCGACTACTATACCGCCATTGCAGTAGAGGCACGCACATCAGCCACTCAGGAAACTCGCGAATATGAAAACGAACAAAAAGTTGACAGCGACGGCCTTGGAGGCAGTGCACCAGTGGAGGTGCATTTCCATGCAGCTGTGACTGATGCGGCAATCTTCCGAGAATGGCAGATGAGCACCGATTCGGAGTTTGAGGTTGTGGTTGACCGTTGGCAGCAGCTTGATTTCGACTACACCTTTCGCGACAACGGCACACTCTACGTACGCTTTGTCTGTGACAATGCCGATGCCACTTGCGAATACATTGGTGATAGCTATGAGGTATTTGTAGGCGAGAGCGTGCTGCTTTGCCCTAATGCATTCTCGCCAGGCAGTAGCGAGGGCGTCAACGATGAATGGCGCGTAAGCTATAAGTCAATCATCAAATTTGAGTGCCACATCTTCAACCGCTGGGGCCAGGAAATGATCTCATTCACCGACCCAGGCATGGGCTGGGATGGCAAATACAAAGGCAAACTGGTGCCAGCTGGCACATATTATTATGTGATTCAAGCCGAGGGCAGCGATGGCAAGAAATACAAGCTCAGCGGCGATATCAACATCATAAAGATGAAAGAATCGGGTACAACCACCAGCAGTGATTAATTAATAATTCTCCTGTCATCCTTTTATCCGTTTATCCAAAAATCCTTTAGCAATGAATAAATTTTACATACCACTTATATCCCTTGCAGCTGTGGCCATTGGCATCGGCTGCATTTCAAGCACCAGTAGCAACCCTGCTGAGGCGGCTCCCAGCCAGTCAAGCACTGGATTCAGTACTGTGCTTACCCCAGATATTCCCAAGACCGTGACTATCTGCGGCCAAGAGGTGAGTCTCGACCGCGAGGATATGTACGAGCGCTACGATCGAGAACTGGCCTCAATCGTTTACACCCATGGCAATACACTGCTCACCCTGAAGCGCGCCAACAAATACTTCCCGGTAATGGCTCCCATCCTTAAGAAGAATGGCATCCCCGAGGATTTCCTGTATTTGGCTTGCATCGAAAGCTATCTCAACCCTAAGGCTGTGTCGCCAGCCAAAGCTGCTGGCATCTGGCAGTTTATTCCCGAGACTGGCAAGCAGTACGGCCTGGAAGTGAGCGACGAAGTGGATGAGCGCTACAACTTGGAGAAGGCCACTGCCTCAGCTTGCCGCTACCTAAAGCAAGCTTACAACAAATATGGCAACTGGGAGTCGGTGATGGCAGCCTTCAATGGAGGTCAGGCTCGAATCAGCAAGGAACTGGATGCCCAGCTTGTTGACTCTGCTTTCGACCTTTGGCTTGCCGATGAGACGATGCGCTATATCTTCCGCATCATGGCCATGAAGGAGGTAATGGAAAATCCCTCGAAATATGGTTTCAGCCTGCGAGCTGACCAATTGTACCAGCCAGCTGAATATGACATTGTGGAGGTTAGCGGCCCCATCGACGATTGGCCAGCATGGGCCATGGCCAAGGGCATCTCGTATGCCCAGCTGCGCGATGCCAACCAGTGGATACGCTCAAAAAAGCTAACAAACAAAGCTGGCAAAACCTACCAAGTAAAAATCCCCAAGAAGGCCAGTATTTCCCGCTCAAAGCAGACCCCAACGGTCTATAACCCCAATTGGGTGCGATAAGCACCCAATTGGTTCTCAATCCGTCAGGCGTTCGCTTTACCGTTTTCCTCGCTTTCCCGCTTTCCCGGAAAAAATTAATTTTCGATGAAAATTTTTGATTCTTAACTATGAATAGTATCACACCTCAAGACTCGCTCGCCGTGACTGGCGCGCGAGTGCACAACTTAAAAAATATCGACGTAACGCTGCCTCACAATCAGCTGGTGGTAATCACCGGCCTTAGCGGCAGCGGCAAGTCATCGCTTGCCTTCGACACAATCTTTGCCGAGGGTCAGCGCCGTTATATAGAAACCTTTTCAAGCTACGCCCGCAATATGCTGGGCAATCTCGAGCGCCCCGACGTGGACAATATCCAGGGCCTCAGCCCTGTAATCGCCATTGAGCAGAAGACAGTCAACCGCAATCCGCGCTCGACCATCGGCACAACCACCGAGATTTACGACTTCCTGCGTCTGCTCTATGCCCGCATCGGCAAGGCTGTCAGCTACCTTTCGGGCGAACCGATGATCCGATATAGCGAGGACAAAATCTTGGCACTTATCGGTGAGAAATTCGCAGGCAAGAAACTATATATCTTAGCTCCCTTGGTAAAGAACCGCAAGGGTCACTACAAGGAACTATTCGAGAGCCTTAGGAAAAAAGGTTTCCTTTATGTGCGCGTCGATGGCCAACTTAAAGAACTGGAATATGGAATGAAGCTCGACCGCTACAAAAATCATAGCATAGAGCTGCTTATCGACAAATTCCGTGCCCAGACCACCGTGGACGAGCGACTTCGCGACTCAGTGCATCGTGCGCTCGATATGGGCGATAAGGAGCTGTTTATCATAGATGTTGATGACAACGAACGGCTCTACCAATATTCACTGCAGTTGATGGATCCAACCACAGGCCTGAGCTATCGCGAACCAGCTCCTCATAATTTCTCGTTCAACTCGCCCCAGGGGGCCTGCCCCTGCTGCAAGGGCTTGGGATATGTTGACCAGGTTGACCGCGAGAAGGTTATCCCAAATCCCAAGCTGTCGATCCACGGCGGTGCCATCGCTCCGCTTGGTAAATACAAGGATACTATGATTTTTTGGCAAATCGACGCTATTTGCCAAAAACATGGCTACACCATAAAGACCCCAGTAGAGGAACTTTCTGAAGAGTGCATGAGCGACATCCTGAATGGCACCACCGAGCATCTGTCGCTGCCCAATGCCACATATTCAGCCAAGGCTTATCTCAACAGCTACGAAGGCATAGTGAAATACATAGAGATGCAGCAGAGCGAAGATGCTGGCTATCAGGCCCAAAAATGGAGCGGACAGTTCTTTTCTCGCGTTGTCTGCCCCGAATGCAAGGGCGACCGCCTCAACCGAGAGGCTCTGCATTTCTTTATAGATGGCAAAAACATAGCCCAACTGTCGCGCCTCGACATAGCCGAACTGCATGAGTGGGCATTAACCATTTTGGATAAACTACCACCAACCGACCGAGTGATTGCCACTGAGATTCTGAAGGAAATAACTCATCGCCTGAGCTTTTTGGTGGATGTTGGCCTCGAATACCTGCAGCTAAATCGCGCTTCGGCCACTCTGTCGGGTGGCGAAAGCCAACGCATACGCTTGGCTACTCAGCTTGGATCTGAGTTGGTGAATGTGCTTTACATTCTGGATGAGCCAAGCATCGGCCTACATCAGCGTGACAATCGCCGATTGATCGACTCACTGAAAAAACTTCGTGATGCCCAGAACTCAATCATAGTTGTAGAGCATGACAAGGATATTATGCTTGATGCTGACTATGTGGTTGACATCGGTCCTGGTGCAGGCCGCAAAGGGGGCGAGGTCGTATTTGCAGGCACTCCCAAGGATATGGTGGCGACTCATACCTTGACAGCCCAGTATCTCAACGGAGAAAAGAAGATTGCCGTGCCAGAGAAGCGGCGCCAAGGCAACGGAAAGTTTTTGGAACTGAAGGGCTGCACAGGCAATAACCTGAAAAATGTTGACTTGAAGCTTCCACTTGGCACATTTACCTGCGTGGCAGGAGTGTCGGGCAGCGGCAAGTCATCGCTAATCAATGCTACGCTGCAGCCAATCCTGAGCCAACATTTCTTCCGTTCGCTACAAGAGCCTTTAGCATATAGCGAAATCATTGGCCTGGAAAATATCGACAAGGTGGTGACTGTGGATCAATCGCCTCTTGGCAAGTCGCCACGCTCGAATCCTGCCACATATACAGGCGTGTTCACCGACATTCGCAATCTTTTTGTCAACCTGCCTGAGGCTAAAATCCGAGGCTACAAGCCGGGACGCTTCTCGTTCAATTGTGCTGGAGGCCGCTGCGAGGCTTGCGCGGGCAATGGCTATCGCAGTATCGAGATGAACTTCCTGCCTGATGTGCTGGTGCCATGCGAGGTGTGCCAAGGCAAGCGCTACAATCGAGAGACCTTGGAGGTGCGATTCAAAGGCAAGTCAATAGCCGACGTGCTGGATATGACCATCAACCAAGCCGTTGAGTTCTTTTCGGGCATTCCCAATATTTTGAAGAAAATCAAGGTGCTGCAGGATATTGGCTTGGGCTACATCAAGCTGGGTCAGCCATCGTCAACTCTTTCTGGCGGTGAGAATCAGCGAGTAAAGCTGGCTACAGAGCTGGCCAAGAAGGATACCGGGCGCACACTTTTTATTCTCGACGAGCCCACCACTGGCCTTCATTTCGAGGATATCAACACCCTGCTCGCTCTGCTCAATCGTTTGGTGGAAAAGGGCAATACTGTGCTGGTGATTGAGCATAACCTGGACGTGCTGAAGTGTGCAGATTACCTAATCGACATGGGCCCAGGCGGCGGACGCGATGGAGGGCGCATCATAGCCACTGGCACTCCCGAGGAAATTGCCGCCACCAATAGCCCCACCAGCAAATTCATAAAAGAAGAATTATGATTAGCTTGCAAATAGAAAATCTGACTAAGAGCGTTGGCGACCGCCTGCTCTTTGGCGATGTCACTCTCGGGGTCAACGAGGGCGACAAAATCGGCATTATCGCCAAGAATGGCGCAGGCAAGAGCACCTTCCTGCGCATCCTTGCTGGCAAGGAAGATTACGACTCAGGCAAAATCACTCTGCGCAATGGGCTGCGAGTGGCATACCTCGACCAGGACAGCAATTTCACTCAGGGGTTGCCCATAATCGAGGCTTGTCTGGAGCAAGCCCCAGTGCCTGAAGAATTTCAGCATAGCGAGGAGGATGCCTGGAAGTATCGCCAGCGCATGGTGCAGATTCTTGGACAGCTTGGCATTGACGATGCCGAGGCGCCGGTAGATCATCAGAGTGGCGGCCAGCTTAAGCGCATGGCGATTGCCTGTGCCGTGATTGCCGAGCCTGACATCTTGCTTCTGGATGAACCTACCAACCATCTTGATATCAAGGTGATCGAATGGCTTGAAAGCTATTTGCAACGCTCACGCGCCACAATCCTGATGGTCACTCACGACCGCTATTTCCTGGATCGCGTATGCAACAAGATAATAGAGATTGACCGCGAGCAGATGTATGCCTTCGAAGGCAATTACAATTATTATCTGCGTCGCCGACAGGAGCGCATCGAAGCCATGGGCGCTGAGTTGGCCCGTGTGAAGAATACGCTACGCCGCGAGCAGGAATGGATGAACCGTCAGCCGCAGGCTCGCGCTGGCAAGGCCAAATATCGCATTGACCAGTATTACGACCTTAAAGAACGCAGTCGCATCAATCTTAGCGAGCGAAATGTAAATCTTGAGCTCAACAAGGCTTCATACATTGGTAATAAAATATTCGAGGCCGAGGGCATTAGCAAATCCTTTGGCGACAAGAAAATTCTTGATGATTTCACCTATACTTTTGCTCGTGGAGAAAAGGTGGGAATTATAGGTCCCAATGGTGTGGGGAAGAGCACATTTATCAAAATGTTGCTCGGCCTTGTGCCTCAGGACAAAGGGCAGTGGAACGTAGGTGAAACCGTAAGATTCGGTTATTATTCCCAGGAAGGCATACAATTTGATGAGAATAAGAAGGTGATTGACGCTGTGACGGAGATGACCGAGGAAATCGTAACGAGCGATGGCGCGCGGCTGTCACCTATGCAGTTTCTGCAGCATTTCTTATTCTCGGTACCTGACCAACAGAAATATATTTATAAGCTCAGCGGTGGCGAGCGTCGTCGCCTCTATTTAGCCACAGTGCTGATGCGAAATCCCAACTTTCTGATTCTTGATGAGCCTACCAACGACCTTGACATCGTAACCCTTGGTCTGCTCGAAGACTATATGGCTCGATACAAGGGTTGTGCTATCATCGTAAGCCACGACCGCTATTTCCTTGACAACATCGTGGACCACATCTTTGTGATGGAGGGCAATGGCGTGGTAAAGGATTTCCCCGGCAATTACAGCGACTGGCGCGCCTTTATGCAGCAGCTTAAAGCGGAGGAAACCTCAAAATCCTCAAATTCAAAGCCTTCGGATTCTAATAATGATAAATCCTCTACCCAGGACACCGAGAAGGCCATAGCCAATCGACCTCCGCAGAAAAAGCGCCTCAGCTATAAGGAGCAGCGCGAACTCGAAGCTCTTGAAACCGAGTTAGAGGCCCTCAATGCCGAGAAAGCCGAACTCGAGGCCCTCTTCAACAGCGGCGCACAAATCGATGACGTAGCTAACAAGGCCGCTCGCTACAGCGAGCTCAAAGAACTCCTCGACGAAAAAGAAATGCGTTGGCTCGAACTTACCGATGGCCTATAGCTTATTCTTGAGATAGTGTTGTTTCCCGTAGAGAAAGTAGAACACAGCCCCGAGCACATTTATAGCGAAGGCCCACCAGAACGCCTGATGATAGCCGTAGTATTGAGCTATAGATCCGCCGACGAGCGTGCCGATGCCTACGCCGATATCCCACGACACAAGCAGGGTACTGTTGGCTGTGCCGCGTCGTTCATGGGTGGCCATGTTGATAAACATATTCTGAAACGCTGGGAACATGTGGCCATTGCCCAGGCCTATAACCAACGCTGACACATAGAATAGCCACAGCCAGTCAGTGACAGCAAATAGCAGATAGCCAATGGCTGCCACCACGATGCCAATTGATGCATTCTGTACAATCTTGCCTTTGCGCAGCGAACGGCTCCCTGTGAGGCGCGACAAAATTAGACCGCCGGCCAAAAGCATGAAAAAAAGTCCCGTGCCGCCAGTCACGCCTAAGTGTTCCTTGGCATAGATGGCAACATAGGTCGATAGCACGCCGTAGGAAAAGGCAAAGCCAATCATGCTAAGGCTTTGACTCCATCCTTTGATAAGGATAAAGCGGTCAAAGGAAATCTTTTCTTTTACCTTTACTACCTGTCTTGGCTTGAGATTGATTTTGCTGTCAATCCACAGGCCACCAAAGGCTATGATTAGCGATATCCAAAATAGGAGTTGGAAACTATCGGTGCCAGCATAAATCCACAGCGCAATGGTTGGGCCGATGGCTGTAGCGATATTATTGCTAAGCCCATAGTAGCCGATGCCCTCGGTGCGACGCGAAGATGGCAGCACATCGATGGCCACAGTGCTGTTGGCCACAGTGACCGCTCCGAAAGGCAAGCCATGCAGTGTGCGCACTATGGTGAAGAGTACCAAAGTGCCAGCCACAATGTATCCGCCGAAGAATAGGGCGAAGAGGAAGAATGTGACCATCAGCACTGTCTTGCGTGGAAAAGAGTCTACGATATAGCCGCTGAATGGACGCACAATCAGTGTCATCAGTGTATAGCCGCTGAGCACCAGACCGATTTGCTGGCGGTCGGCTCCAAATTCTTCTTGCAAGTAGAGGGGGAGTAGGGGAGTGAGGAGCATAAATGAGAAGAAAAGCATGAAGTTGGCGCTCCACACTCGCTTGTAGTTGCCATTCCACAGCTTCTCCATCGCCCGCACATTGCCCTTTGCGTTGGTCTCCAACTCTTGCACCTCGGTTTTTATGTCTGCCTCGAGTTTTTCGCCTTCGACTTCAAGCTTTTGGCCTTCGGGTATGTGCTTAATAACTTCCTTATAATCTTTCATCACCTTAATTGGAAACGTGTACCTGCTATAATTAACGCTAAGCATCCAAGTTTTGTTGTATAAAAACACCCCAACATGACATCCGTCATATTGGGGCGATGATGTGATGCAAACCCATAATTAATCTTACCTTAATTAATCTTACCTTGTTACCAACCATAATTATCCTTACCTTATTTACCAATCAGATTTAAGATTCCTATAAACTAACCATAATTATTACATTGCAAAGTTACTTCAAATCAAGCCCCTTCTCCAAATTTCTTACTACTTTTAAAATACACCTAACACAAAAATCCCCTTAAAAATCCCTACGTCAAAATTACGTCAACAGGTTAATGTATTGATTAATAATGTTTTGATGTTTCCTTAAACAAAACCCCATCTTGACATGACTTCAAGATGGGGTGGGGTAGTGTGATATCACACTAAAAATAAAAGGATACCTAATAAACTCTTTATTCTGGACAGTAATCTTGATGTTTGTCGGGAAGATACCATTCTTTATAGCCTTCACCTTTAGTGTCAACCCAGTTTAAGTAATCACTGTATTCCAGTTCGATTCTTACACTTTCATTCACAGGGATAAATTTGCGATTTTTCTCTTGGGGATCTTGTTTGCTGGTGTAAGGGATCATCATCGCATAGGGATATTTTACTTGGTCTCCATCCGCTCCTAAAGAGTAATAGGCTTTGGCTGCCTCAGAAAGATTATTCAGAAGGGTAGTGCTCATCTGATTTGTTGGGCTTTTGTCTGTAAGATGTACTTCATATCCAGTGTTTTGTACTTTGATAAAAGGATCAAAATTGTCAAGTATGAATTCGCTCTGTTCAAGAGCATTGTTGCCAGCAAACATAAGTGTTACGCTGGATGTCTTATTCATGTTTTCTTTGTGATTGATGAAAACAGTCGAAATTCTGGTATTGTCGTCTTTCCAACGGATACAGAAGTCGTTGCGATATGTAGCTCCATCATGATAGGGAATAAAGTCACAGGTAATAGCTACTATTCGAGCCAAGGTTTCATTATTGACAGTTTCTTTACGAAGATATGCTGTGTACAGAAATTCCATCACTACATCATTCATATCATAATCTCCTTGTGAAGGGTATAAATCTTCAAATAATAGAGTTCCTGAAAGAGTAGTTCCTTCGGTCCAGCTGTCAATGGTTTTATCTTCCTCTTCTTTTGGAAGATTGGGATAAGCGCTAACGGCAATGATAACATCATTGAAATCCAAATCGGCACCGCCACCGTAACCAATAATTGTTTCATTATCAACTCTCGTTTTGAATTCTTCAGTAGCTGGCAAATCCTCAATTCCATAGATGAAGGTATTGGCATCTGTAGTAAGAAAACGAGCCGCTTGCACTACATTAGTTTCTAAATCATCAGTTCCTTTATAGGCATCTGTATCCCATGCCATTTCTAAGAAAGGTCGATACTTGCCTTCATCCATAGCGTTGTAGGAAAAGGAATTGAGAGCGTTATTCGTACAGAATGGAGGATAACAATCATCATAGTCGGAGGTTATGAAAAATCCTACAGAATAACCCTCTGGAAATTTTAATGATCCTGTTTGTGTAAACGTAACAGAGCCATCTGCATTTATTGTAGGTGTCCCATAATATACAAGATTTTGATTTGTGCCTACATCTTCATAGTTGACTTTTACATCATCGGTAATATATCCATTGCTGTCCTTTCCACATGTCTTAAAGAGTTGGAATGTTTCATTATGGAAAATCTTGTAGATGCTTACAATATCAAGAGGCTTGGCGGTCGGATAGTAGTAGTAATATACACGTGCTGGAATATTAGCCCCACTATAAAGAAATGAAACATTAACTTCAGTTTCAGCTGTAAGTTTTAAGTCGGTATTTGAAACCTTCGTTATTTTTGACGTGTTGTTTTGACCTTCGACTAAGTGGTCGCGGTAATATGCGCTCCATAGTTGGCACCATGACTTATCTTGTGTGGTATTTTCTCCCACTCTTGATGCAGGGAGGGAGTTTATTCCTCGAGTTTGCCATTGATTGCTTGTTAATGTAATGCTATTATTTGTAATTTTCCCACTTGTTTTAATGTCGGCTGCAATTGCATACAATGTGTGGTTTAAGTTGGCTTTGGAGATTGACATTTTCCCTTCCCAGTAACCGTAGTCGTCGGTATAGACTGTTAGCAGTTGTTGAGCTTTGGTATCAGTTTGGGGGTCGCCATCATAAATGCGAACTAAAGCCATGCGGCCTACATCAAGCTTTACTGGGATGGTGGTCGTGGTTGAGAAGTCGAAGCAGGTGTATTCGAGCTTGGCTCGAATGGCATCTTCGAGGTCAGAATCCTCGAGGGATTCGATGTCGGTGCACGAGGCTACCGAGAGGGAGAGGATGGCTATGGTGGTGAAGACCATCATCTTCGAGATGAAGTTGGACAGAGTCATAATTTAGGTTCCTTTAATTTTGGGTTGCCCCTTTTTTTGATTTAGTTGATTGTGAAGTTGGAAATTTGTTTTTGATGTCGCAAAGTTATGGCATTAATTTCTACCCTCCAAATTTTTGGTTACTTTAAAATTACATTTTAATGGGCCAGTTCACATTTTAACACTACGTCAACACTACGTCAGACCTTGTAACCTATTTTAAATCAATAAAATGCCAATCATTGGATTCCAAACAACTTTTTCCAAGAAATTCTTGTTTTTATAATTAAATATTGGTAACTTTGCAATCAAAACCAACCTATATTCTTAATGGAAAAGCCTGAACTGAATCAACATAATAAGGAGGAATTTCCTCCTATGCATACTGCCGAACATCTGCTCAATGGAGAGATGGCACGCCGATACGGCTGTGGCCGAGCTTTTAGCGGCCATATCGAACGAAAGAAATCGAAGCTCGATTACAACCTTTCCCAACCCTTGACCGATGAAGAAATCAAATCCCTTGAAGAGTACATCAACGGAATCATAGCAGAGGATGTGCCAGTCACTGAAGAATACATTACCCAGAATGAGGCTAAGGAGCGCTTCGACATGAGTCGCCTCCCCGCCAATGCTTCCGAAACTGTCCGCGTAATTCATGTTGGAGACTATGACCAATGCCTCTGCGCTGGCACCCACGTGGCTCACACCTCCGAAATAGGCCATTTCCGCATCTCCAGCACCCGCTTCCAGGATGGTGTGCAGCGCATAGTTTTCCGCCTCGACTAAAAAGAGATATTCAAACAGCCCGTAGGGACGACAACACAGTGGTTGGGAGAATGAAGAAACTCCAGGCTTTCTTCAATGAACTTCTTGACAAAGAAGAAATAGAGGTTTCACCATTTCAGCGTTTAGGCCGTAAGCGCAAGGCACAAGTTATGAAAGAAACCTATGATGGCCCTCGTTATTTACATAAGGAGGAATTCCTAAAGATTATGGATACCGAAGTACCCGAAACCCTCAGAGAGAATACTCGCAAGGTGGAAATCGAAACGCCGATCCTCAAATTCGCCTTAGAGATAATAAAGAAGTACAATTTCTCTTTTCCTCTCCTTAACTATGCTGGCGGGGAGAATGGCTACAACGTTAAGATTCGGCCAACCATTATATAAAGTTGATAAGGAATTAAAAATCATTGAAGATTAAAGAATTTTTTGTAACTTCGCAGTATGAACATCAATGAACAATATATAAAGGAATTGGTTAGTCAAGGAGAGGGCATCTCGCTTGAAATGAAGGAATGCAAGGATTCTGTGCCAAGATCGGTATGGGAAACTTACTCTTCTTTTGCTAATACCCGAGGTGGTGTCATCTTGCTTGGAATTAAGGAACACAAGGATCTACCACTTACTTCACGCTTTGAAATTACAGGAGTAGACGATTCCTATAAAGTGATAACAGATTTCTTCAATATGTTGAACAACCGACAAAAGGTCAGTCGTTCAATATTGATTGACAGCGATGTAAGGATGGTTCCTATTGATGATAAGGAAATCATTTATATAAATGTACCTGAAGCAGATTATCATAAGAAGCCTATCTATATTAATAATAATCTGCAAGATGGGACCTATAAACGCACTCATGAAGGAGACCGTCATGTTGACATGGAGGAATTGTCTATGTTGCTTCGTGATGCTTCAGATGATATTGATTCACAAATTGTAGACAAATACTCACTTGATGATATAGATGAATCTACATTGCGTAAATACCGCCAGGTTTTCAATGACAATAATCATGGTCATAGTTTTAAGGAACTGGATGACAAAGCATTTCTTATCAAGTTGGGCGCTTATGCAATAGATCGCCATGCAAATAAAGAGGGAGTTACAAGAGCTGGGCTGCTAATGTTCGGTAAAAGCCAATCGATCCACGAAGTTTTTAATACATTTCGTGTAGATTATCTTGACCTAATCGGCATAGAACCTGGTGATAGCTTAAAATGGAATGACCGACTGACTGACGATGGAAGATGGGAAGACAACATATACAACTTTGTTACCATAGTTATGCGTAAGCTTCTCTTTTCCTTACCCACAGAAGGAAAGCTAAATGGCACTGTAAGAGAAGATGGTGGTCAACTCCATGCTGCCATAAGAGAAGCCCTTATCAATGCTGCAACTTATTGCGATTATATGCTGAATGGAGTACTACGCATTGACCGCAAAACCAATTCAATTATATTCAGAAATCCAGGCACTTTACGCATAGATGCCAAAAGAATCTACGAAGGAGACTTTACACACGCCCGCAACCGTACAATTCAGAAACTTTTCCGTATGATTGGATATGGTGATAATATTGGGTCGGGCTTCCAAAAGATACTTTCTTCTTGGAAGAATCTTGGATATTCTCGCCCTGAACTTAAGGAACTTGAGGATGTAAAAGAGGTGTGGCTCACATTACCACTTACCCCAATTTGTGAAGGAATTTCACAGATAAATTCACAGATAAACTCCAACGATAATTATCTGAATACCAACAATAACGAAGAGAATTCACAGATAAATTCACAGATAAATTCACAGATAAATTCACAGATAAATTCACAGATAAATTCACAGATAAATTTATCTGGGATTCAACGTGAAATACTAACCTATATGGTTAACTATCCCAATTCCTCCATTGGGGAAATCGCGAAATCTTTCGGACTAACTCTCGAGGCCATACGCTACCAAAGACGACTAATGGCACCAATTGTCAGAACTGAAAAGATCGGGCCAAAGAAGATGGGTCAATGGAAAATAACATTTCTATGACACATAACTGAGATGGTGATTAAGGCAACGTATAGGAAAAACCAATACAATTTTATTTCCAACCTTTTCGTTTAATTTTCTTCTCCCATCGCTCTTTGTTCATTTCTGGCTCTTCTTGCATTCTGGCCTCTGCATCCGAGCGCACTTTCTCTTGGTCAATTCCCCATAATTCCTCCCTTGAAATTTCTACTCTTCACCACTCAAAATATTTTTAAATGCATCAGTGGTCTCTCGGGAAAGTCTTCTAGGGCATTGGATGTTACCTTTAACGCCATTCGCGAGAAGAAAGTCTCTATTAAGTTTTTTAGAATGATGATTCACTGATGATTTGGTTCCACATTTTTTGATGAGGAAATTTTACATTCTCATCCATTTTGAGAAGTTCAACATATTTCTCAATAAATTTAGCTGGGTCTTCAAGCAGTCGTAAGTAATATTTTAGAGTTGAGTAAACCCCATTGACAATGACTTGGCATCCATGATTATTGCTTATTTGTTGAATCTTCTGATTTATTCCATCCCAGTCGGCGGCATCCATATTGGCTGTGGTCAAAAGATAGTATCGATTGGTCTTTTGAACCATGAATTTTTCATATGCATGTTGTACTAAATCAGGAGTAATTTCTATTTGATGCTTAATCTCTATGCCCTCAAATGCAGTACCATCTGCATTGTTGATTTGAATATCTCCAATTTGCCCAGATTGAGAATCAGCAGAAGTGTGAGATTCAAGAGGATACAGAATCTTATCTTTATATCTAAGCAACTCTTCCATCATGCATTGATACGCAGCATAAACAGCTAACGTAGGTAAACGCGATGCACCATGACATGAATACTTGGCATTAAAATGCTTTGAAAACAATAATCCTAAGAAAGCTTCTCGCAAATCCTTGGGAGTAATTTTACCAGGATAGTTATAATCATAGGGCATTGATTGCTCCAAGCTTCTTGTTAACCAACCTGATTCAGCCATTGATGGAAACCCAACGCTCTTTAGAAATGGGGTTACATAATGGGTATCCTTTATTGGAAGTTCGTTCAAGAGCTTCAGCATAAATGCTTTCTAATATGGTTCTATGGTTTTCTTTATTTACCATGATATTATTAAAGATTTAATAATTGGGTCTTTATTTCTTTGGCAATTGCCTCTATCATCTTTACACAGACAGAATTGCCAATTTGGCGGTATTGTTGTCCTATTGCGCTTATTTTCTTATATTTATCAGGGAACCCCATAAGTCGCCAACATTCATTTATTGTGAGTTTCCTTACTTTATTGTCCTCTGTAAGTATAAAGAATCGGCCTGAACTTTCTTGTGAGGGTAACGTTGGATGAATGCCATTTACAGAATAAATGCGATTAGGTTGCTTATGGACACGGGACAAATGTTCAGTGCCTGGTCTTACTCCGACTTTACGTATCGTTTTATTTCTATAGCCTGCGAATATAAGGCCTGAATGAGGTTGCATTTTTGTCTCTGATAAAATGGTGTACTCGGATGGGTCCAAAAACTCAAAATCACCTTCTTTATCTAAAATATCTTTTAGCAAAGGGTGGGGCTGGGAATGTAAAGCAGAAAAGTCAAAAAGTTTTTCCTTACATCCAATTATAATGATTCTTTCTCTATTTTGAGGTACTCCATAATCGAGTCCATTTAAGACTTTCCAAGCTACATTATAACCAAGATCTTTTAATTTACTCAAAATCACGTTTAGAGTATTCCCTCCATCATGATGCACTAAATGCTTTACGTTCTCTAAGAAAACGACTTTAGGTTGATGGTCTTGGATAATTTGACAAACGTCAAAGAATAGAGTGCCTCTGGTGTCTTCAAATCCTTTTTGTTTTCCTGATATGCTGAAAGGCTGGCATGGGAAACCTGCGCACAAAACGTCAAATTTTTGTGGTATATAAGCCTTAGTAGATTCTAATGTTATGTCTCCAAAGGGCATGTCACCGAAATTGGCAAAGTATGTACGTTGGGCTTGGGCATCCCACTCAGAAGAAAATACACACAAACCTCCTAAAGATTGTAGGGCTATTCTGAATCCTCCAATCCCAGCAAATAAATCTATGAATGTAAACGATGGATTATTGACTTCAGGAAATGGAACATTAAAGAAATCCTTGAACAAACTCATTTATAGAGCTTCCTCACAAACTCGATCAGCAGTTACCTTCTTATTATACTCATTTTGGAATATATCCTGTATCAATCCAATCCCCAATTCTTTATAAGGAACTTCGGATTCATATCCACGATTATGAAAATAATGAGATATAACAGCTAACTGTTCTTCGTATGGAATTACACTTCCATCTTCACGAAGGGAGTGCTCTCCATAAACGCCAGTAATTTGGTATTCTGATGAAAGACTTTTTTCTTGACCTTTTCCTTTACTCATTATTTTGTCGATGTAATCTCTGTGCAAAGCTTAAAAAGAAAGAGGACAAGCCATTGGGAATCAATTGCTTATCCTCTCGGATTGGTGCCCAGAACAGGACTCGAACCTGCACGCCTCGCAGCACTCGCACCTGAAACGAGCGCGTCTACCATTCCGCCACCTGGGCATCTGTTGGTGTTTTGAATGTGTCGTTTCTGTTTTGACGTTGCAAAGGTAGGAATAATTTTTGACATGACCAAATGTTTTTCCAAATATTTTTTGTAATTTTGCAATCTGAGACGAAGAGACGAGAATCGACGAAAAAGACGAGAATCGACGAAGAGACGAGAATCGACGAAAAAGACGAGAATCGACGAAAAAGACGAGAATCAACGAAAAGACGAGAATTGACGAATTGACTATTTAACACTATATAATTTACCTTTATGAGTAGTATACTTAAACCCGGACTGCCTGTGGGCATGGCAAGCGACCATGCAGGATATGAGATGAAATGCCTTATCCAAGGCTATCTGTCATCAAAGGGAATCGAATATGTGGACTATGGCACCCATAGCACCGAAAGCTGCGACTATGCCGACTTCGCGCATCCTCTGGCTCTGGCCGTGGAGGCTGGCAAGAACTATCCTGGCATTGCCCTTTGTGGCAGCGGCAACGGCATTTCAATGACCCTCAACAAGCATCAGGGCATCCGCGCTGCCATCTGCTGGAATGTGGAACTGGCTAAGTTGGCTCGCCAGCACAATGATGCCAACGTGCTTGTGCTCCCCGCACGTTTCATTGAGCCTACGCTTGCCATCGAAATCGTAGAGGCTTTCCTCAACACCGACTTCGAGGGCGGACGCCATGCTCGCCGCATCGCCAAGATGCCCGTACAATAAAGCCTATTTGATGAAGTAAACCAGGGACAAGGCTGCCTTGGTAGGACCAAAGTAATTGGCGTGGCCATTGCGGTCGTGATCACCGCAGTGGCCACACTTGTATCGGTCGTAGTGGATATAAACGTAGCCTAAACCCAGGCTTGCCTCCAGATTCCATCGCTCAGAAAGATTCCACTGATATCCCACAGTGGCTCCCCAACCAAGAAACCATCCCTCCTCGCGCATTCCTTTCTTAAAAATGGATGGGAGCAATGGAAATCTCACATTGTTGATATTGAACTCGCCTCCCATAAGATGGGCGCCAACGAACCAGCCCTTAAAAGCCTTATCAAACCAATGGCGATATTCGGGCATCAGCACCCAATGCTTGATCCATTTGTCGCCTCCGCTCCAAGGATTGATGCCATAGAATAGTTGCACTGTGGTAGTGGAGTCGAGCTGCACCTCTGCGCCCAAGTTGGGAGTAAGCGTAGCATCGTAAAGCACATTATTTTTTAAGGCATACCTCTGGGCGCAAGCCCCAGAGACTGCCATAAGGGCAATTAAAAGGATTATGGTCCTTAGCGACTTTGGTATCATAAGCAGCGTCATAAGTTGGGTTTTAACTTAATAACGCAGATGGGAGCCTGAGGGTTTATTTAAGCAGTTCCAAGAGATGACGGCGAAGGCGCGCTGCGGCCACAGTGAGAGATTCAGTCGAACCTGTCTCAAGGGCAATTGTAGTTACGCCACGATCAGTGAATCCGCATGGATTGATAGCCTGAAACCATTTCAGGTCGGTGTTAACGTTAAGTGATAGCCCATGCATAGTGCAGTAACGTGATATTTTTACACCTATGGCGCTGATCTTGCGTTCACGAGGAGTGCCAATGCCAAGCCATACTCCGGTGGCTCCCTCTACGCGATCCGCTGTGATGCCGTATTCAGCCATAGTGCGGATTACAGCTTCTTCTAATATATTAATATAAGATTTAACCCCTAAGCCTCGCTTTTCGAGGTCGATTAAGGGATATACTACCAGTTGACCAGGGCCATGGAAGGTTACATCCCCTCCGCGCTCGATGCGATGCACTTCGGCACCCTGTGAGCGCAGCCAAGCCGCATGGGTGATATTGGCAGCATTGCCATGCACCCCGAGTGTATAGACAGGTTGATGCTCCACCATCATTAGCCACTCCTGCTCTACAGCCAGATGCTTAGCCTTGGCCTCACACATAGCATGAAATCGCTCACGCTGCAATTCCAATATTGGCAGATAGGCTGCCTTGCTATAATACTCTACTTTCAATTAGTATTTTGTATCTTGTATTTCGTACTTTGTATTTTGTATTTATATCAAGTGTCGCTCTGCATGATATGAACTGCGCACCAGTGGCGCGCTCTCGCAGTGGCGGAATCCCATGGCAAGCCCTTGCTGGCGGTAGCCCTCAAACACATCGGGATGTATATACTCGCGCACCTCGTAATGATTCTCGGTAGGTTGCAGATACTGGCCGATTGTGATTACTTCGCAGCCAGCTTCACGCAAGTCTTTCATGGTCGCTATTACCTCGTCGGGGGTTTCTCCCAGGCCAAGCATGATGCCCGATTTTGAGCGTACACCACGGCTGGCAATATGGTGCACCACGTCAAGCGAACGGTCGTAGGTGGCTGCGCAGCGCACCTCGGGAGTTAGACGGCGCACAGTCTCTAAGTTATGGGAAATAACTTCTGGCCCGGCAGCTATCACTTGGTCAACAAGGGTCATGCGCCCCTGAAAGTCGGGAATTAGAGTTTCCATAGTTACTCTTGGACATTCCTCTTTGATAGTTTTTATAGTGGCTACCCAGTGAGCGGCTCCAAGGTCGGGAAGGTCGTCGCGGTCTACACTGGTCAGCACTACATGCTTTAGCCCCCAATTATTGATAGCGTCGGCTATGCGGCGCGGCTCGTCGGCATCAAGAGGCCGAGGGCGCCCAGTGGCTACGTTGCAAAATCGGCAGTTGCGCGTGCAAATGTCGCCACCAATCATAAATGTGGCAGTGCCTGCGCCAAAACATTCTCCTCGGTTGGGGCAAAGGCCCGAGTTGCATATAGTATTCAGCCCGTTATGGTGGAGGCAGCGCACCACTCCCAGGCTCTTCAATCCTTGCGGAAGCTTGATGCGCAGCCATTCTGGCTTGCGCATATAGAAATTATTTCGTTCCATACCGCAAAGTTACAAATTTTTTTTGTAAATTTGCAGCCAAATAAATTTAAGATGAATATATCATATAATTGGCTGAAACAATACATAGATTTCAGCCTGACGCCTGATGAGTTGGCTGCGGCCCTCACATCAATTGGTCTGGAGACAGGTGGCGTGGAGCGCGTTGAGAGCATTCGAGGCGGTCTGCGTGGCATTGTCATTGGCAAGGTGCTGACATGTGAGATGCATCCTGATAGCGACCATTTGCACGTAACGACTGTAGATTTAGGTGATGGAAAGGCCACGCAAATAGTGTGCGGCGCGCCCAATGTGGCTGCCGGACAGACGGTGGTGGTAGCTACCGTGGGCACCACTCTTTACGATGGCGACAAGGAATTTCAAATTAAGAAATCAAAGATTCGCAGTATTGAGTCGTTCGGCATGATATGTGCCGAGGACGAGATTGGCGTGGGCAACAGTCATGCTGGCATTATAGTGCTGCCTGATGGTGCAGCCAAGCCTGGCACCCCGGCAGCCGATTACTATGGGTTAACAGATGATTATGTGCTGGAGGTGGATCTCACTCCCAATCGCATCGATGCTGCCAGCCATTACGGCGTAGCTCGCGACTTAGCGGCTTACCTCACCACCCATGCCGAGCCAGTGAAGGCCCATTATGAGAATTACAATATGCCTGTGCTCACAATGGAGCTGGAGCCATCGGCAGAAGCAATAAAGGTTGAAGTGGACGACCCCGAAGGGTGCCCGAGGTATTGCGGAGTTACGATCAAAGGCGTTACCGTAAAGGAAAGTCCGCAATGGCTCAAGGATCGCCTTACGGCAATTGGCATGCATCCGATCAACAATATCGTGGATGCTACTAACTACATACTCCATGGCCTTGGCCAGCCAATGCACTGCTTTGATGCGTCGAAGATCAAGGGCGACCGCATTGTGGTGCGCTCATGCCCCAAGGATACTAAGTTTGTGACCCTCGATGGAGTGGAACGCCAGCTCGACGAGCGCGACTTGATGATTTGCAATGCCGACGAGCCCATGTGCATAGCCGGCGTATTCGGTGGTTTGGATTCGGGCGTTACCGAATCGGCTACTTCGATATTCCTGGAGTCGGCATATTTCAACCCCACTCGCGTGCGCAAGACTGCTCGGCGCCATGGCCTCAGCACTGATTCGAGCTTCCGATTCGAGCGCGGCGTTGACCCCAATGGCTGCTTGCATGCCTTGAAGATTGCCACTCAGCTGGTGCTCGACATTGCGGGAGGCGAAATCGTGGGTGATTGGCAGGATGTGAAGGCTCACGATTTTCCGCCGTTCGACGTGAAGATGGCGTACAAAGATGTGACTGACCTTATTGGCAAGCATATTCCAGAAGAGGAAATTGACAAGATTCTTGATTCGCTCGAAATTGACATCGCAAAGCGCGATGGCGGCAAACTCGACTTGCATGTGCCTACTTACCGAGTAGATGTGCAGCGGCCATGCGATGTGATTGAAGACATCTTGCGCATTTATGGGTATAACAATGTGGAGATGCCTCAGGCCGTACACTCTTCATTGTCGTTCAAGACCACTACTGATGCTGCTGAGGATTTGCGCCGAATCATTGCCAACCAGCTTACAGGAGCTGGATACAATGAGATTCTCAACAATTCCCTCACGGCCGAAAAATATTACGCCAACCTCAGGGCTTTGCCTCTCGACCATTGCGTAAGACTGCTCAATCCTCTGAGCCAGGATCTCAATGTGCTGCGCCAGACCCTTCTTTTCGGAGGGTTGGAGACAATTGCGCACAACATCAACCGAAAGTGCCCTGACTTAATGCTGTATGAGTTTGGTAATGTTTACTTCCTCAAGCCTGACGAACTGCCCACGGCAGAGCGTCCGTTGGCTCCTTACAGCGAGGGAGTGCGCTTGGGCATGTGGATTTGCGGCAATGCGCGCAATGGCAACTGGGCTCGCCCCTCAGAGCAAGCCTCATTCTTCGATCTCAAGGGCTTTGTGGCTAATGTGCTGGCTCGACTTGGCATTTCAGAGCGAGAAATCACACTAAAGCCTGGCGACAGCGACCTGTTCGATGCATCGCTGCTGATAGCCACAAAGGCTGGCAAGCAGATTGGCGTTATGGGCATTGTGAGCAAGGCTGTGGCTAAGCTGTGCGATGTGAAGCAGCAAGTATGCTATGCCGAGCTTAACTGGACCGACTTGGTGAAGCTGGCAATTCCTCGCAAAGTAACTTTCGCGCCTCTGCCCAAGACAATGCCTGTGAAGCGCGACTTGGCACTTCTGATTGACAGCAAGGTGACGATGGAGCAAATCGAAGCTGCAGTAAAGGAGGCTGAGCGCAAGCTGCTGCGCAGCGTGGCATTGTTTGACGTCTATGAAGGCGACAAGTTGCCAGCTGGCAAGAAGAGCTATGCCATCACTATGACTCTCCAAGATAGCGAAAAGACCCTGCAGGACAAGGACATCGAAAAGTCAATGGCTAAGATTGTGGCAAATCTGCAAAAGAAACTCGGTGCCGAACTCCGCTAAAATTAATCCGAAGGGTTCAATCCGTATGGTGTTCGCTTTACCGCATTACCGTTTTACCGATTAATCGAAAAATAAAATACATATACTCCCATGGGAAGAGCGTTTGAATATCGCAAAGCAAGAAAACTGAAAAGATGGGGCAACATGTCGCGTACATTCACCCGCATCGGCAAAGAAATCACAATTGCTGCCAAGGCTGGCGGCCCAGATCCTGATTCGAATCCGCGTCTGCGCGTGCTTATGCAGAATGCAAAGGCAGCCAACATGCCTAAAGACACCGTAGAGCGCGCAATTAAGAAGGCTACCGACAAGGACGCCAGCGACTACAAGGAAATCACTTACGAGGGATACGGACCTCATGGCATAGCCATCTTCGTTGAGGCAGCCACTGACAATAATACTCGCACAGTGGCCAACGTGCGCAGCTATTTCAACAAGCACGGCGGCAGCCTGGGTACTCAAGGCTCCCTGACATTCCTCTTTGATCACAAGAGCGTGTTTAAGATTCGTGAGAAAGAAGGCGTAAGCCTCGATGACCTGGAACTTGAACTCATCGACTATGGCGTGGACGAACTGGAGCAGGATGTAATCGATGAGGAAGGCAACGAGGGCATTGTTCTGTATGGTGCTTTCGAGGAATTCAACAATATTCAGAAGTACCTTGAAGACAACGGCTTCGAGATCGTAAGCGCTGAGTTTGAGCGCATCCCTAACGACCTGAAGGAGGTGACTCCTGAGGCTCGCGAGGCTATCAACAAGCTCCTTGAAAAGCTTGAAGAGGACGAGGATGTGCAGAATGTATTCCACAATATGAAGGAAGAAGAGGAATAATCACAGAATGACCACAAATATGGCGCCTGGGTGGAAGACTGCCCAGGCGCCATATTTGTCGGAAATTACATGTTAATTATATATAAATCCGCCTATTATCTCACAAATTATTCGTAACTTTGTAAAAAGAAACAATAAACCAATCTCTTAATGAAAAAGAATCTTATCAAGATGATGGCAGTGATTGCTGCCAGTGCGTCGTTGAGTTCTTGCCTTGGCGACAATGACAACGATGTGAAATACACTATGGCTTACACCAATTTCTTCAATGTCGTAAAAGAGCTTTCGACAGGAAGCACATATTACTACACCGGGATAGGTTATGCAATCAATTACAATGCCACAAAGGCTACAGCAGAGCTTACAGTAGAGGGCTTAGTAGTACCCAGCGGTAGCTACACCAGCCTTACATTCAGTGAACTGCCTTGGACTGTCAGCACCAATGGCTGGCGCAATATTCAGGTCACAAATGTGGTGCCCACTGCAACAACACTTGTACCCACATTCAATTCGCTTACATTCAATGTATATGACCGCTATGTGCTCACCAGCAGTTACTATCCTGCTTACAGCATTCAGTATCGTATCAATGATCTTTACCAAGTGTACAGCTTCCCTGCTGGTGTGATAAATGTGGGTACCACCACGGCTATTGACCAAGATGGTACTGCCTACACAACTTCGGGCGACCAAACTGCAACTGTGGCTATCAACTTCTATGCAACCAGCACATCAATCAACCTCAACAATGCTGATGAGCGCAATGGCTCGATTGCTCTCTACAATGCACAGTTTAGTTCAACCATGCAGGAGGTAAATCTTGTGATTCCCGATGTGAAGTGGAATGCCACTGGCAGCAACATCACCTTTTCGGCAGATGGTCCCATCCAAATCCAGAAGATCAACGACAATCAGGTGCTCGAGGATTATGGCGATTACAAGGTTACCGACCTCTATTGCAACACTGATGGTGCCAACGCTATGGTGCTTACTTACAAGCTTTCATCGATAACTGATGGAGTAACTTACCAAATCAGCACCACCAGCACCACACCCTCGAATTAATCTATTTAAATCCAAACGATTAAGCCCCGATTTTAATCGGGGCTTAATCGTTTGGATTTAAATCTTCCTGTATTGTCACCACCGGTTTCTCCGTGGGCTGTCTTGTATATCCCTCGGAGCTTTTAGAATTCGGTAGTATAGGAGACTGATACGAGCTCGGCAGGGATAGGCGGAGCTAATTTTGAGATAGTGATAGATCCTCCGGCCAATTGTGAGGGGTAGGCTGCTTTGAGACGAAGAATAATTGCGCCAGCTACGCGCTCAAGCAGATTCTTTGGCTCGCCCATTACCTCCTGCACCAAGGCTATGACTTCGGCATAGTTGATAGTGTCTTTGAGGTCATCGCTATGCTCTGCCTCTTCGGTATCTGGAACATCGAGCACTAAATCCACCACAAAAGTATTGCCCACACGGCGCTCTTGGTCAAGAACGCCGTGATGAGCATAAATTTTTAGTCCGTTGATTTTGATTTGTCCCATAGAGATTACTTGCGTTTGCGAGGCTGTTGCTTTTTCTTCTTTTTAGGCTGGCTGCTTTCTTCTTGCTGGGCTTGGCCTCCGCGCTGAGCCTTGGCTTTGGGCTTATGATTATGGCTGCGTTTGCGTGGGCGGTCAGCACCTGCGGGGCGACCGGCTGACTTGTCGGGATTTTCCAGACGGCCCAGGTCATCCACCATCACGAAATCAAGCTGCTTTTTGTCGAGATTTGCACGAGCTACCTTTACCTTTACCTCATCACCAAGGCGATAGCGGTTGTTGTGGCGACGCCCAATCAGGCTATGATTCTTTTCGTCAAAGTCATAGTAATCATCTGCCAAGTCACGAATAGGCACCAAGCCTTCGCACTTGTTCTCGTTGAGCTCGACGTAAAGTCCCCATTCGGTAACCCCCGAGATTATGCCTTCGTACTCTTCGCCAAGATGCTCAGCCATATACTCCACCTGCTTGTACTTGATGGATGCTCGCTCGGCATTAGCTGCCAGTTGCTCCATCTCGCTGCTGTGCTTGCATTGCTCCTCCAGCTTCTCTTTGTCCACCGCGCGGCCTCCCTTAAGGTAGCGCTCGAGCAATCGATGCACCATCATGTCGGGGTAGCGACGAATAGGCGAGGTAAAGTGGGTGTAATATTCAAATCCCAAGCCATAGTGGCCAATATTGTCGGTTGTGTACACAGCCTTAGCCATCGAACGAATAGCCAGAGTAGAAAGGAAGTTTTCTTCACCTTTGCCCTTTACATCCTGCAGCATTTTGTTGAGGCTGCGATTCACTTCGCGACTGCTGCCAGTAGAGCGAATCTTGTAGCCAAAGGTGGATGACAAAGAGGCCAGATCGGCCAGCTTGCCAGGATCGGGCATATCATGCACGCGGTAAACAAAAGGCTTCGGTTTCTTTTTGCCTCCTGGGCAGCCGATGGCTGTTGCCACAGTCTTATTGGCCAAGAGCATGAACTCCTCGATAAGCTTATTGGCATCTTTGGCTTCCTTGAAGTAAACTCCGATTGGTCGGCCCTCATCGTCAATGTCGAATCGTACCTCTACGCGGTCAAAATCAATAGAACCGTTATCGTAACGTTCTTTACGCATGATTTTAGCCAATTCATTGAGGGTGGTCAGCTCTTCAGCAAATTCGCCTTCGCCCTTTTCGATTATGTCTTGAGCCTCTTCGTAGGCGAATCTGCGATTGCTGCGGATTACTGTGCGACAAATCTTATGATTCACCACCTTGGCCCCAGGGGTCATCTCAAATATTGTGGAGAATGTTAGCTTGTCTTCATCGGGGCGCAGCGAGCAAATGCCATTGCAAAGATGCTCAGGGAGCATTGGCACTACGCGGTCAACGAGATAGACTGAGGTGGCGCGTTTTTCGGCTTCATGCTCGATGATAGTGTTGGGGTGCACATAATGGGTGACGTCGGCGATATGCACGCCTACTTCGAAATTGCCATTGGGAAGTCTTCTAATCGATAAGGCATCGTCAAAGTCCTTAGCATCTTTGGGGTCGATGGTGAATGTAGTCACGCTGCGCATGTCAAGACGCTTGGCCACTTCTTCGGGGGTGATGCCAGCCTTGATGCGGTCAGCCGCTTTCTCCACAGCTTCAGGATATTTGTATGGAAGCCCGAACTCAGCCAAGATGGCATGTTGCTCAGCGTTGTTTTCACCTGTCTTGCCCAAAATGTCAATAACCTCGCCCTTGGGATTCTTGGCATCTTCGGGCCATTCGGTGATTTTCACTATGGCCTTGTCGCCAGTTTCCCCTCCTTTGAGCTTGCTCTTGGGAATAAAAATGTCAGTGGCAAGATATTTTGAATCTGTGAGCAGGTAGGCAAAATGCTTGTCAACCTGCAGTGTGCCGATAAACACTTGGTCGTTCTTCTGTAGAATAGCTGTGACGATGGCCTCGGGCTCGCTTCCCTTTTTGCGAGCAGCAAGAGCCACCTCCACGCGATCGCCATTGAGAGCGTGCATGGAGTTGCGTTCGGCCACTGCTATGGTTTCTCCCTCGTCGGTCACCACGCTGTTTTTGCCATTTGCGCGGCGCACAAACACGCCCTGTGCGGTCACAGTGCGCGATACAGCCTTGTATTTCCCCGGCGACACTTCCACGAGGTCGCCATCGAAGGCCAGTTCGGCCAGAGCCATGGCCACAGCCCTCTGCTGTGCCGGAGCCCCATAGCCAAGGGCTGCTGACACTTGATGATAGTTGAAAGTGTTGTTTTGTTGGCTCTCAACATAGTCAAGCACTTGCGCCCGCAGTTGCTTGCCTGAAACGCTTTTTTTCATATATTGTACATCAATTATTACGCATCGATATTTGCGTAGTTGGCGTTAGCCTCAATGAAGTCGCGTCGAGGACCTACATCTTCGCCCATGAGCATCGAGAAGATACGGTCGGCCTCGGCGGCATCCTGAATAGTGACTTGCTTGAGCATGCGATGCTCAGGATCCATTGTGGTGTCCTTGAGTTCGCGGTCACTCATCTCGCCCAGACCTTTGTAGCGCTGGATGGTGGTCTTTTCTTGACCGTACTTCATCATGAAGTTGTTGACTTGCTGGTCGGTCCAGCAATATTCTTCGGCTTTTCCGCCCTTCTGCTTGCATTTGTAGAGTGGGGGAGTGGCCAGATACAGGTAGCCATTCTCAATGATGGGCCTCATGCGGCGGAAGAAGAATGTCATAAGCAATGTAGCAATGTGCGCTCCATCGACATCGGCATCAGTCATGATGATGATCTTGTGGTAAGCCAGCTTGCTGAGGTTGGCTTCCTTAGGATCGTCCTCCGTCCCAATAGTAACACGCAAGGCGCGGAAAAGGTTGGAAATCTCTTCGTTGTCAAGGATTTTGTGCTCCATGGCTTTCTCCACATTCAGAATTTTGCCGCGCAGAGGCAGAATGGCCTGGGTCACTCGGTCGCGAGCCTGTTTGGCTGTGCCGCCGGCGGAATCTCCCTCCACGATGAATAGCTCGCAATCCTCGGCAGTGCGGCTGCTGCAGTCGGCCAGTTTTCCAGGCAGACCTCCTCCGCTGAGAGGGCTCTTGCGAAGCACTTGCTTGCGGGCGTTGTAAGCAGCGTGGCGGGCCTGGGCAGCAAGGATTACCTTCTCTACGATGGTGCGCGCCTGCTTGGGATGTTCTTCCAAGTATTGTGCCAAGGCTTCGCTTACTGCTGATTGCACTGCTCCAGCCACTTCGCTGTTGCCAAGCTTGGTTTTCGTCTGGCCTTCAAACTGAGGCTCCATTACCTTTACGGAAACCACTGCTGTGAGGCCTTCGCGGAAGTCTTCGCTTGAAATCTCCACCTTGGCATTCTTGAGCAGATTGTTCTCCTCGGCGTACTTCTTCAGGGTTAAAGTCAGACCGCGACGGAAACCTGTAAGATGAGTGCCACCCTCGATAGTGTTGATATTGTTGACGAACGAGTACACGTTCTCATTGAAAGTCGTATTGTAAGTCAGGGCCACCTCCACTGGGATGCCCTGGCGCTCAGTGTCGAGATGAATCACATCTTCAATCAGCGGCTCCTTGCTGGCGTCGATGTAACGCACAAATTCATTGAGTCCCTCCTTGGAATAATATGTTTCGCGGTGGGGCTTCCCAGTGACCTGGTCAATGTCGCGGAGGTCGGTCAAATGCAGGGTTATGCCAGCATTCAAGTGGGCCAGGTCGCGCAGACGATTGCTGAGAGTGGAGAAGTCGTATTCTGTCACGGTGAAAATTGTGTCGTCGGGGCGGAATGTGATGGTTGTGCCTGTGGTGTCGCTGTCACCGATTATGGTAAGCTCACTGGTCGGCTTGCCGTAGGCGTATTCTTGCATATACACCTTGCCATCGCGGCGCACCTCGGCGCGGAGGTATGACGAAAGGGCGTTGACGCAGCTCACGCCCACGCCATGTAGACCGCCCGATACTTTGTAACTGCCTTTGTCGAATTTGCCCCCCGCATGGAGCACTGTCAGGACCACCTCGAGGGCGCTCTTGTGCTCTTTTTCGTGCATATCTACGGGGATGCCGCGACCGTCGTCGACCACGGTGATTGAGTTGTCAGCGTTGATTGTCACATCGATGTGCTTGGCGTAACCGGCGAGGGCCTCGTCGATAGAGTTGTCAACAACTTCGTACACCAAGTGGTGCAAACCTTTCTCGGAGATATCGCCAATGTACATGGCTGGGCGCTTGCGCACGGCCTCCAGGCCTTCTAGCACCTGGATATTACTGGCGCTATACTCTTCTTCTAATTCTGCCATATCTGTTTATGATGTTAGTCTCTATGTGTCAATGTGTTGAGGCCAAGATTATGAGCCTCGCTTTCAAGGTACAAAGTTACGAATTTTTTCTGATATGACCAAATAAAAAACCGAGAATATGCCCCTTGCGGGGAGCCTGGCGCCAGCGCTTGGAAGTTATGGGCTAAAATCTTCCTAAGCAGTTGGTTTATTGGCCATTTTGCAATGTTGCGTAACATTTGGGATATTTTATGTTACATTTTTGAGGTCAAATGTAACGTAACTTTTATGGGAAAAATACAAAAAATCAATTTTTTTCGACATTTTGGTTGTAACTTTGCAATGTCGATAATTCAATCAGAACATATAATGGAATCGACACCATGAAACCAATCAAAAATAGCAATTACAACAAACTCCGAAGAATGGGTGCCAATAGAATGATAATAACCGTAGCGGTCATTGGTTCGTGCCTAATGGCAGGAGCCAAGGTGACGCTGCCGTCGGTGCTTAGCAGCGGCATGGTGGTACAGCACGATGTGCCCCTGGTGCTGTGGGGCACTGGCGATTCAGGAGAGAAAGTTGAAATTAAGGTTAATGGAAAGAAGGTGGCATCAGCCATTGCTGATCAGCAAGGACGCTGGCGCGCTGAGGCTCCAGCATTGAAAGCCGGAGGACCTTATGAAATCCAAATTGGAGATTTGACCATCAACGATGTGCTCAGCGGGGATGTGCTGCTTTGCTCAGGTCAGAGCAATATGGAACTTCCTGTAAGGAGAGTGACTGATATGTTCGCCAAGGAAATTGCATCTTACCAAAACTCCCAGGTGCGCCAATATATAGTGCCCAAAGAGTTTGAATTTGACGGTCCTCGCCAAGACACCAGCCAGGCTGCGTGGCTGCCTGCAGACCAACAAAACGTGATGAATTTCTCAGCTTTGGCTTATTTTATTGCAAAGGATCTCAACTCACGCACTGGGCGACCGGTGGGCATCATCAATGCCAGCTGGGGTGGCACTCCGATAGAGGCTTGGATAAGCGAAGAGGAACTGGCCGAAAGCTATCCTTACGCTGTGGCTCAAAAGGCTATTTACAATGATGCTGACTATCGCCAGGATTTGAAAAAAATGGAAGGTGAAAACTATGCGCGTTGGAACTCAGTCCTTTATGCCTTGGACTCAGGTGTAAGCGGTCAGCAAAAATGGTATGACCCAGCGCTCGACGATTCTGACTGGGACACAGTAGATATTTTCGCTGAGGCATGGAGCAATGATGGCTTGAATCCAATCAACGGCAGCCACTGGCTGCGCAAGTCGGTGACGGTGCCAGCTGAATGGGCAGGAAAGCCTGCCACGGTGCGGTTAGGTTGCATCGTGGATGCAGAGTCGGTGTATGTAAATGGCACTTTCGTTGGCACCACCTCCTATCAGTATCCTCCGCGCATTTACCAAGTGCCTGAGGGCGTGTTGAAAGAGGGAGAGAATAATGTCACTGTGAGGCTGATTAGCCAGTCGGGCCGAGGGCATTTTGTGAAAGAAAAGCCGTACAAACTGATCCTTGGCGGTCAAAATCTGCTTTCAGATGAGCCACAGCCAGAAATTTCCCTGGAGGGCGAATGGAAGTACAAGCTTGGGGCCAGAATGCCCCAGGGGCCTGGCATGATGTTCTACTGCTATCTCCCCGCAGTGCTTTACAATGGCATGATCGCTCCGGTAATCCACTATCCTGTGGCAGGTGCGGTATGGTATCAGGGCGAGAGTAATGTGGACCGTAGGAACGAATATGCAGATTTGATGAGCTTGCTGGTAGGAAATTGGCGCAAAAGCAGTGATGACGCCACGATGCCTTTCTATATTATAGAATTAGCCGACTTCCTGCATCCAAGCGATGTGTCTGGGCGCAAAGCTTGGGCTGAAATGCGCCAGCAACAAGCCAAGGCAGCACAGAAAATCCCAGGTTGCCAACTGATAAAAAACAGCGACCTCGGCGAATGGAATGATATTCACCCGTTGGATAAGAAAACATTGGGCAGCCGCTTGTCGGAAGCCATTTACAATAATTTGAAAAACAAATAATTATGGACCTGGAATTGACACAATCCTCACAATCGGCGAGTGCTCAGGCATCTAAGGCAAAGGGATTTTACAAATTGTCGTGGCTGCAACGCATTGGATTTGGAGCGGGCGACATGGCTCAAAACCTCATCTATCAGACGGTGAGCATGTATCTGCTCTTCTTCTATACCAATGTTTACGGCCTTGGCCCAGGCGTAGCCGCCATAATGTTTTTGATTGTGCGCATCGTGGACGTGATTTGGGACCCCTTGGTAGGCACTTATGTGGATAAGCATGACCCACGCTGGGGCAAATATCGCAGCTATTTGCTCCTGGCTGGCATCCCACTCACTGGCTTTGCCATCCTTTGCTTTTGGAATGGTTTCTCGGGTTCACTGCTATATGCATATATTACTTATGTGGGACTGTCGATGTGCTATACTGTGGTGAATGTGCCTTATGGCGCGCTGAATGCATCGATGACCCGCGACACTAATGAAATAACCATTCTCACCAGCACACGCATGTTCATGGCCAACCTTGGTGGCTTGGCCGTGGGCATGGGTATTCCAATTGTGCTGCGCCTGTTCGACCCCAGCGAAAGTGGGGACATGAGCACCACCGATTCTGCTTGGCTTTCTACGATGACCGTGTACGGACTTATCGGCTTGGCTTTGCTTGTGTTCTGTTTCAGCCAATCGCGTGAACGCGTGGTAATGGACAAGAAAGAGACTGCCAATGTCAAAGTCTCAGATCTTTGGATGGAATTTGCCCACAACACACCGCTGCGAGTATTGGCATTCTTCTTTATCACAGCTTTCGCCATGATGAGCGTGGGCAATGCGGCAGGAGCCTATTATGTCAATTACAATATCCACGGCAGTGCAGGCGAATTGTCAGTATTCATGGGCCTTGGTTCGATTCCTGCATTCATATTCATGCCAATGATACCGGCCATAAAGAAGATGGTTGGAAAGAAAGGGATGTTCTACATCTTCTTGTTGATTGCCATCTTGGGCATGGCGATGCTTTACGTAGTATCAAAAATGGATAGCCTTGCCAATGTGCAATGGGGTGCCTACTCGGCCCAGATGTGGCTAGTGTATGTGGCTCAGTTTGTGAAGTCAACAGGTGTGATCGTTGCCACTGGCTATATGTGGGCGCTCGTGCCTGAGGTTATCAGTTATGGAGAATATACTACGGGTCGCCGCATCTCGGGTATCGTCAACGCTCTTACAGGCATCTTTTACAAGGCAGGCATGGCTCTTGGCGGCGTAGTTCCAGGTGCGGTGTTGGCCTGGGTGGGCTTCAACCACGAGGCACCCGAGCAGACTTGGATGGCCCAGGAGGGTATCCTGTGGCTTGTGGCCGTGATACCAGCTATTTTGCTGCTCCTCGCCATGTTCATTATTTCGCGTTACGAACTCGACGATGATCGCATCGATGCCATTAACGCAGAAATTGAAAAGCGTCACAAATAATCGGGGAAACAATCAATCAAAATATCAACAAATGGAAAATCGGATTAAATATATGTTGGCAGTCGCCAGTGCAGCTGTGGCTTTGGTCACTGTGCAAGGTTGCAGCTGCACATCTGCCACTGCGCAAGAGCTACTGGCCTTGAAGGATCTCTATGGGGATTACTTCAAAATGGGCGCCGCTATCAACACGAGCCAGGTTTCAGGCAGCGATTCCTTGGGCCAAGCTACGGTGAAAAAGCATTTTAATAGCATTGTGGCAGAGAATTGCATGAAAAGTGAGAAAATTCATCCTGAGCGCGACCGATATGACTGGGTGCCAGCTGATAGTTTTGTAAACTTTGGTACTGAAAATGGGATGCAAGTCGTTGGGCATTGCTTAGTGTGGCATTCTCAGCTCGCCCCTTGGTTCCCATTGGATGACAATGGAAAATTAGTATGTGCTGACACTTTGCGCCAACGCATGGCTGACCATATTAATGCAGTAGTGGGTCGGTATAAGGGGCGCGTTCAGGTGTGGGATGTGTGCAACGAGGTTATTCTCGATGATGGCACTTACCGCGAGAGCCCATTCTATCAGATTCTTGGCAAGGAGTACATTCCGTTGGCTTTCAAGTTGGCTCATGAGGCCGATCCTGATGCTATGCTCGCAATAAATGATTTCAATATGGCCACTTCTGCCAAGCGCGAAGCCTATGTAGCTCTGGTAAATGATATGAAGGCTCAGGGGCTGAGGGTTGATGCAATCGGCATGCAAGCGCATATCGGCATGGACTATCCCGACTTTGGTGAATTTGAAAAGTCAATCGAGGCATTTGCTGGCACAGGTTGTCAAGTGATGATCACCGAATGGGACATGAGCGCATTGCCTACGGTAAAACGCACGGCTAATATCTCCGAAACTGTAGAGTATGAGGAAATGCTCAATCCTTATCCAAATGGGCTGCCTCAAGATGTGGCTGCAGAATGGAACCAGCGAATGACCGACTTCATGACCATGCTTCTGCGCCATAGCGATAAGATTACGCGCTTCAATGCGTGGGGCGTATGCGATAGCGACTCTTGGAAAAATGGCTGGCCAGTGCCTGGGCGTGTGGACTATCCGCTACTATTCGACCGCAATTATCAGATGAAGCCTTTCCTAACCGCTGTGCTCAATAATAATTAACCATTCCTCCTTTTCACTCTTATCCCTTTCACTCTTACTTAAAAAATGGCAAGATACCTATTTCCGGCTGATTTTATGGCCGATCCATCAGTGCATGTGTTCAACGACCGAATCTATATCTATCCCAGCCATGACTGGGAGGAAGGCAACATTGAAAATGACAATGGCGACTGCTACATAATGAAGGACTACCATGTGCTATCGACCGACGACCCTATGCATGGCGAGGTAATAGACCATGGCAAGGTGTTGGACGTGCAGGACGTGCCTTGGGCGCGTCGCCAAATGTGGGACAACGACTGTGCTGAAAAAGATGGCAAATACTATATGTATTTCCCTGCCAAAGACCATAACGATGTATTTCATATCGGTGTGGCTGTGGCCGACAAGCCTGAGGGTCCATTCGTGCCAATGCCCGATCCTATCCGAGGCAGCTACAGCATGGATATATGCGTGTTCAAGGATGGTGACGATTACTATATGTACTTTGGTGGCATTTGGGGTGGACAGCTTCAGCGGTATCGCGATAATCTGGCGATTGAAAATCCCCACCTCCCTGCGGAAGATGAGCCTGCGCTGCCAGGCCGTGTAGTGAAGCTCAGCAGCGATATGCTGCAGTTTGCCGAAGAGCCAAAGCCGGTGGTAATCCTGAATGAAAATGGCAAGCCGCTTGTGCAAGGCGACCCGCATCGCTTCTTTGAAGCCAGTTGGATGCACAAGCGCGGCAATAAATATTATTTCTCTTATTCTACTGGCGACAATCACACAATTTGTTACGCCGTAGGGGATAATCCTTATGGCCCATTCACTTTCAAGGGTGTGCTTCTCCAGCCCGTAGTAGGCTGGACCACACATCATTGCATCGTAGAGCACAAGGGCAAATGGTACTTCTTCTTCCACGATAGCCAACCATCTGGTGGCAAGAGTTGGCTGCGCAGCCTGAAGTGTGAAGAATTATATTATGATGCTGATGACAATATTCTGCCAATTAAAAACGTTTAATCTTATACACTTCTAAAATTACGTGACAACAAGATTGATTAGGTTAGATTTTAGGATTGGTATTATGAAGCCAATGATGGCGTTAGCCATTCTCCTGGGCTCATTGTTGACCGTGATGGCCGACAATGGCTCAGGCCTATGGCTTCGTAATCTCGATGCCAACGCTGCCCTCCAACATGGCGCGCCGGCTTATCCTTTGCGTCTGCTTAATCATTGGGATAATCTCGACGGCACCATTGAGCGCGGATATGCTGGCTCATCAATATGGGAATGGGATCAGCTGCCCGACAGTGTGAATCTCCGCTACCAAGAATATGCTCGCGCCAATGCCAGCATAGGCATCAATGGAGTGGTGCTCAATAATGTAAATGCCTCGCCTCAGATCCTTACTTCTGAGTATTTAGCCAAGGTCAAGGCTTTGGCTGATGTGATGCGTCCTTATGGCATAAAGGTGTATCTTTCTGTGAATTTTGCCTCGCCCATGGCTATTGGCGGTCTTGACACAGCAGATCCTCTTGAGCCTGCGGTAATGAACTGGTGGAGCAAAAAGGCCGATGAAATTTATGCATTAATTCCAGATTTCGGAGGTTTTTTGGTAAAGGCTAACAGCGAGGGGCAGCCAGGACCATGTGATTTCGGTCGCACCCACGCCGATGGAGCCAATATGCTGGCAGCGGCTATGGCCCCTCATGGCGGAATCGTGATTTGGCGCGCCTTTGTCTATAGCCCTACGGATGCTGATCGCGCCAAGCAGGCCTATTTGGAGTTTGTGCCGCTCGACGGACAGTTTGCCGACAATGTGATCATACAAATTAAAAACGGTCCCATCGACTTCCAGCCTCGCGAACCTTACAGCCCGCTCTTTGATGGCTTGAAGCATACCCCTATGATGGTGGAATTCCAAATAACCCAAGAATATTTGGGTGCAAGCAACCACCTTGTGTATTTGGCTCCGCTCTACAAGGAATTTTTCAAGTACGTAGATCCAAAATCATTGGTGGGCATGGCCGGAGTGGCGAATATCGGCAATCAGCCTAACTGGACTGGACATCCTTTTGCTCAGGCCAATTGGTTTGCTTTCGGACGCTTGGCCAATGACCCTACGCTGAGCAGCGATTCTATTGCACGCGAATGGGTGGGGCTGACTTTTCCTGAGGCCAATCAAGAGGCTAAGAATACGATTGTGGAGATTATGATGCGCAGTCGCGAAGCTTGCGTGGACTATATGATGCCTATGGGGCTTCATCATATCTTTGCGTTCGGCCACCATTACGGCCCGGAACCTTGGTGCGATGTGTCTGGCGCACGCGAGGATTGGTTGCCTCGATATTATCATCGGGCCGACAGTCTGGGCTTAGGCTTTGACCGCTCATCTGCCGGCAGCAATGCAGTGGCCCAGTATCGAGAGGACTTTGCTCAAAAAGTAGAGAATATTGATTCATGCCCCGACGAGCTTCTGCTGTGGTTTCATCATGTGCCATGGACCAAGAAAATGGCCGACGGCAACACATTGTGGGAAAATCTTTGCCGCCATTATCAGCATGGGGTTGATGAGGTGGACGCCATGGCTGAGCAGTGGCAGAACCTCAATGGCCAAATCGACCCAGAGATATTTGCCGACGTTGCCGACCGCTTAGAGGTGCAGCAGGCTGATGCCAGATGGTGGCGCGATGCTTGCATTTTATACTTTAATCAGTACAATTTGTTACCTATTCCAAGTTTTGTGCAAATTGACCACAATTCGTTAACAAAACTCATGAATATTAATTTAAAAATTAGTAATTTTGAGGCTCCAAATCGAGAGCTCCTCGATTCGGTCAGATAATAAACCATGATTTACCTCGCTTTGAGCTAAAATTTATGCTTGAATCGACTTAAATCGATAACGTTCGACTTAAATCGTAAACTATTTATATAATGTATCTATTAGGTTATGACATTGGCAGCTCTTCGGTGAAGGCTGCTCTTGTGGAAGTGGAGACTGGCGCCTGTGTTGCCAGTGACTTCTATCCTAAAACTGAAGCACCCATCAAAGCCCTCAAGGCTGGCTGGGCTGAGCAGAACCCCAACGATTGGTGGAATTACCTTAAATTAGCTACCAAATCGATTATGGATGCATCTAAAGTCGATGCTAAGGACATAAAGGCAATCGGCATTTCTTACCAAATGCACGGCCTGGTTGCTGTTGACCGCAATATGCAACTGCTGCGCGATGCCATCATTTGGTGTGACAGCCGTGGCGTGCCCTATGGTGAGAAAGCTTTCAAGGAACTCGGAGCTGACACCTGCCTCAAGAACCTCCTTAACTCGCCTGGCAACTTTACCGCTGCCAAACTTGCGTGGGTAAAGGAAAACGAGCCAGATACTATGGAGAAACTCTTCAAGGTGATGCTTCCTGGCGAATATGCTGCTTGGCGTATGACTGGCGAACTTTGCACCACCGCAGAAGGCCTCTCAGAATACATGCTGTGGGATTTCGAGCGCAATCAAGCTGCCGATTTCCTGTTGGACTACTATGGATTGCCTAAGAGCATTTTGCCCGAGGTGAAGCCTACATTCAGCTTCCAAGGCGAGGTGACCAAGCAAGCTGCCGCTGAGCTGGGCCTTGCTGCTGGCACGCCTGTGACTTATCGAGCTGGCGACCAGCCCAACAATGCCTTGTCACTTGCAGTGCTCAATCCTGGCGAAATAGCTTCGACTGCTGGCACATCAGGCGTAGTCTATGGCATCAATGGAAAAATAGCTTACGACCCCCAAAGCCGCGTCAACAACTTTGCTCATGTCAATCACACTGCCGAGGCCCCGCGCATTGGCGTGATGACCTGCATCAATGGCACTGGCATCCTCAACAGTTGGATGCGCAAGAATATCGCTGAGCCACAGACCAGTTACAGCGAAATGAATGAGATCGCTGCCAAGGCTCCGGTTGGGTGCCAGGGCTTGTCGATTCTGCCTTTTGGCAATGGCGCAGAACGTGTGCTGCAAAATCGCCAGGTAGAGTGCTCGATGCACGGCATCAATTTCAATATTCATCGTCGCGAGCATCTGCTCCGTGCCGCACAGGAGGGAATCGTGTTCTCGTTCATGTACGGCATTGAGATCATGAAAGAGATGGGCCTCCCGGTAAGCAAAATCCATGCTGGCAAGGCAAATATGTTCCTCAGCCCAATTTTCCGCGATACATTGGCAGGTGTCACAGGAGCCGAAATTCAGCTCTACGATACCGACGGTGCAGTAGGCGCAGCTCGCGGCGCAGGCATTGGCGCAGGCATCTATAAGACCCCGGCTGAAGCCTTCTCAACATTGGCCAAACTCGACACAATCGTGCCAGCTGCTGACCGCGCTCCTTACTTGGAAGCTTACGCATTGTGGAAGCAGCGCTTGGCTCAGGTCTTAGCATAAATTCTCAGATGACTCCGAGCACTCTGAGTTCTCGGAGTACTCTGAGTGCTCCGATTCAGATTAAATAAAAATCAAATAAACCCAAATCAAATAAACCAATTTAAAAATGGCACAAAAAGAGTACTTTCCTGGCATAGGAAAAATCAAGTTTGAGGGCAAAGACAGCAAGAACCCCCTCGCATATCGCTACTACGATGCTGACAAGGTAATCCTCGGCAAGCCCATGAAGGACTGGTTCAAGTTCGCAATGGCTTGGTGGCACACTCTCTGCGCTGAGGGTGGCGACCAGTTCGGCGGTCCTACCAAGAAGTTCCCTTGGAACGAAGGCACTGACGCTCTGACCATCGCTAAGCAGAAGGCCGACGCTGGCTTCGAGTTCATGGAGAAGATGGGCATCGAATATTTCTGCTTCCACGATGTTGACCTCGTAAGCGAGGGTGCTTCGATTGAGGAGTACGAGCACAATATGAAGGAAATCGTGGCTTACATTAAGGAGAAGATGGCTGCCACTGGCATCAAGAACCTCTGGGGTACAGCCAACGTATTTGGCCATGCTCGCTATATGAATGGCGCTGCTACCAATCCCGATTTCGATGTAGTGGCTCGCGCTGCCGTTCAGATCAAGAATGCTATCGACGCTACCGTGGCTCTCGGTGGTACCAACTATGTATTCTGGGGTGGCCGCGAAGGCTACATGAGCCTTCTCAACACCGATCAGAAGCGTGAGAAGGAGCATCTGGCTCAGATGCTGCGTCTGGCTCGCGACTATGCTCGCAGCCAAGGTTTCACTGGCACATTCCTGATCGAGCCTAAGCCCATGGAGCCCTCGAAGCACCAGTACGACGTGGATTCAGAGACCGTTATCGGCTTCCTGAAAGCTCATGGTCTCGACAAGGACTTCAAGCTCAACATCGAGGTTAACCACGCTACCTTAGCTGGTCACACATTTGAGCACGAACTTGCTGTTGCTGTTGACAACAACATGCTCGGCAGCATCGACGCTAACCGCGGTGACTATCAGAATGGCTGGGACACTGACCAATTCCCAATCGACAACTTCGAGCTGACCCAAGCTATGATGCAGATTATCCGCAATGGCGGCCTCGGAAATGGCGGCACCAACTTCGATGCCAAGACTCGTCGCAACAGCACCGACCTTGAGGACATCTTCATCGCTCACATCGCAGGCATGGATGCTATGGCACGCGCACTCGAGAGCGCAGCTGCCCTGCTCGAGGAGAGCCCCTACAAGGCAATGCTTAAGGAGCGCTATGCATCGTTCGATGCTGGCAAGGGCAAGGAGTTCGAGGATGGCAAGCTTACCCTCGAAGAGGTGGTTGACTACGCCAAGACCAAGGGCGAGCCCAAGCAGACCAGCGGCAAGCAGGAGCTTTACGAAGCTATCGTCAACATGTACGCATAAGGCTTTTTTGCCTTACTAAGATAAAGAGATGGTCCAAAGTGAACCATCTCTTTATCTTTTAACAAATATTTGCAATATAATAGGGATAAATTGAGTAATTTTGTGAAAAATTACATTCATAAGTGATATGAATCCCAACAGCCTTGTATCTATTGCTGACCTTAATAAGGAGGAACTGCTCAAGCTGCTTGAGCAGGCTAAGTATTTTGAAGAACATCCCAATTCGAAAATCCTTGACGGCAAGGTAGTGGCTACCTTGTTTTTTGAGCCATCGACACGCACACGCCTTAGCTTTGAGACGGCAGTGAATCGACTTGGCGGACGCGTGATTGGATTCTCGGATGCCTCGACCACCAGCAGCTCGAAGGGGGAAACTCTCCACGATACCATCAAGATGGTGTCGAATTATGTAGATATAATCGTGATGCGCCATTATCTTGAAGGGGCTGCGCGCTATGCCTCGGAGGTGACTGAGGTGCCAGTAGTAAATGCTGGCGATGGTGCCAACCAACACCCCAGCCAGACAATGCTTGACCTATATAGCATCTACAAAACCCAGGGCACGCTCGACAACCTCACCATTACTATGGTGGGCGACCTGAAATATGGGCGAACAGTTCACTCGTTGTTGCAGGCTATGAGCTATTTCAATCCCACCTTCAATTTCGTAGCTTGCAAGGAGCTGCAGATGCCCGAGGAATACCTGAAATTCTGTGATGATAAAGGTATAAAATACACAGTGACTACTGAGTTCTCGCCAGAAATTATCAATAGCACTGACATTCTGTATATGACCCGAGTGCAGCGCGAGCGCTTCAGTGATATCATGGAATATGAGCGTGTGAAGAATCTCTACACGCTGTGCAATGATATGCTGGCCGACAGTCGCGACAATCTGCGCATCCTGCATCCGCTGCCACGCGTCAACGAGATAAACTACGATGTTGATGCCAATCCCAAGGCCTATTACTTTGATCAGGCTCGCAACGGACTATATGCGCGTCAGGCAATCCTGTGCCGTGCCCTGGGCATCGACCCGCTAAATAATGACAAACTAATGACAAATGACAAATTACAAATGACAAACTAATACATTCGCCTTTTGATAGGCAGAGGTATTAATTTGTAACTTGTAACTTGTAACTTGTAATTCCATAAGAAGATGACTGGAAAGAAGGAATTGGCTGTAGCCGCATTGCAAAATGGCACAGTGATAGATCATATACCAAGTTCAGCCCTGTTCAAAGCCGTGCGTATACTGGGAATTGAGAATCTCGACAGCAGTGTAACCATTGGCAATAATTTGGAGAGTGGCAAATTGGGCAGGAAGGGCATCATAAAGGTTGCCGACAAGGAATTTGATGAGGCTACCCTCAACCGCATAGCGCTGATAGCCCCTACGGCAGTAGTCAACATCATTCGTGACTTCACGGTGGTGGAAAAGCGCCCTGTGAAGCTGCCAGATACGATCGTAGGCATCGTGAAGTGCGCTAACCCAAAGTGCATTACCAACAACGAGCCTATGCCCACAAAATTCCATGTAGTCACCAAGGATCCATTGGTGGTAATTCGCTGCCATTATTGCAACCATGCCGTAGGCGGCAAGGACGCAGAGGTGCTATGAAGGTGAGTTGGCGACCAGGCACAATGGTGTATCCAGTGCCTGCTGCATTGGTAAGCTGCGGCACTACGCCCGAGACACGCAATCTGATCACCGTGGCTTGGACTGGCACCATCTGCAGCGACCCGGCAATGCTATATATATCGGTGCGCCCTGAGCGATACAGCTACGATATTATAATGCACGATCGTGTGTTCACGCTCTGCCTTACTACTAAGGAGATGGCTCGTGCCACCGATTGGTGCGGAGTGCGCAGCGGGCGCGATTATGACAAGTGGAAGGAGTCAGGCCTTACGCCAGTGCCAGGTCAGAAAATCGACTGCCTAATGATTGAGGAATCGCCTATCTGCATCGAGTGCCGAGTGAAGGAGGTGATGCATCTTGGCAGCCATGATATGTTTATCTCGGATGTGCTGAATGTAGTGGCAGATGACCGATTTCTTGACCCTGAAACTGGGCGATTCGACTTGGCCAGGTCGGGGCTGATGGCCTATAGCCATGGCTTTTACTACGAACTGGGCCAGATGATAGGGAAATTCGGCTGGTCAGTAGAGAAGAAGAAATTTATTAACACCTAAAAACAATAAAATTATGGTGCAAGACAAAGCAGTGTTTGACATCATCGAGCGTGAAGCTCAGCGCCAGAAGAAAGGCATCGAGCTCATCGCCTCTGAGAATTTCGTAAGCGACCAAGTGATGCGTGCCATGGGCTCATGCCTCACCAACAAGTATGCTGAGGGTTATCCTGGCCATCGCTACTATGGCGGCTGCCAAGTGGTAGACGAAGCTGAGCAATTGGCCATTGACCGCATCAAGGAAATCTTCGGTGCTGAATATGCCAATGTGCAGCCCCACTCGGGCGCACAGGCTAATATGGCAGTGTTCATGGCTTGCCTGAAACCTGGCGATAAGTTCATGGGTCTCAACCTCAGCCAAGGTGGTCACCTTAGCCATGGCAGCCCAGTGAATTTCTCTGGCTTGATGTTCCATGCCTGCGAATACAATGTAAGCCCTGAGACTGGCCTCGTTGACTATGACCAAATGGAAGAGGTGGCTCGCCGCGAACGCCCCAAGCTGATCATCGGTGGTGCCAGCGCCTACAGCCGCGAGTGGGACTATGCTCGCATGCGCAAACTCGCAGATGAGATTGGTGCTATTTTCATGGTTGACATGGCTCATCCAGCTGGTCTGATTGCTGCTGGCTTGCTTGAAAATCCCGTAAAGCACGCTCACATTGTTACCTCTACCACACACAAGACCCTGCGTGGTCCGCGCGGTGGTATCATCCTGCTTGGCAAAGACTTTGAAAATCCTTGGGGCAAGACCAATCCTAAGGGTCAGCTGCGCATGATGTCGCAACTGCTTGATTCGGCTGTATTCCCTGGAGTGCAAGGTGGACCGCTCGAACATGTGATTGCCGCTAAGGCTGTAGCCTTCGGTGAAATACTTCAGCCCAGCTGGAAGGAATATGCCCAGCAGGTGAAGAAGAATGCAGCCGTAATGGCAAAGGCCCTCGTTGATAAGGGCTACAAGGTAATCAGCGGTGGCACCGACAATCACTGCATCTTGGTTGACCTGCGCACTAAGTTCCCCGATCTCACAGGCAAGGTGGCTGAAAAGGTTCTCGTTGAGGCTGACATCACTGCCAATAAGAATATGGTTCCATTCGATAGCCGCAGTCCCTTCCAGACCTCGGGCGTGCGTCTTGGCACACCTGCCATCACCACTCGCGGAGCAAAAGAGCCGTTGATGGGAGAAATCGTGGAGATGATTGATACAGTGCTCTCAAATCCCGAGGATCCCAACACAATTGCTGCCGTTCGCGCTAAGGTGAATGAGACAATGAAGGACTATCCAATGTTTGCCTATTAATGGAACACGTAATAATCGTAGCTGCTGGGAAGGGTAGTCGCTTTGGCGGCGACCTTCCCAAGCAATTTTGTCTGCTTGGCGAGCGACCGGTGCTGATGCACACCCTTGTGCGCCTGGGGCGAAATCTGCCCCAAGCCAATATGGTGATAGTGCTGAGCGAGGAATATGCTGACTATTGGCGCAAGCTTTGTCTGATGTACGGCTTCGAAAGCCCAAAAATTGTAATCGGAGGTGCCACTCGGTGGGAGTCGGTGAAAAATGCCATGGAGGCCATCAGCCCAGCCGACGACGACATTGTGCTGGTGCATGATGGTGTGCGGCCAGTGATCAATAAAGAGATGATGAATCGCATCATGGGGGGCATGGCAGTAGCCGATGCTGTAATTCCTACGATGCCTGTAACTGACTCATTGCGCCAGATTGATGCTGATGGCGGGTCCAAGGCTATTGACCGCAGCCAATTGGTGAGTGTGCAGACACCCCAGGCTTTCCGTGGCAAACAGCTCAAGGCAGCTTATGCCCAAGAATTTCAGGAGAGTTTCACCGATGACGCTTCGGTGTATGAATCCGCCGGCTTCGGTGCCCCGCTGCTGGTGGAAGGCTCACCGCTTAACATCAAAATCACACATCCGCGCGATATCGAGGTAGCATCACTATTTTTAGGCATTAAGTAAGTGATATAGTGAATCTGTGAATCAGTGAGATGGTGATTCGGATGGGAGAATGGACGCACTGCGGAAAATCGATATAAAGTACATCAAGGGTATTGGTCCGCAGAGGGCCGAACTCTTGGAGAAAGAGCTGGGATTGCGCTCGGCTTACGACCTTGTGCATCATTTTCCCAACACTTATATCGATCGCAGCAACTTCTACAAAATATCGGATTTTCACGGCGAGATGCCCAGCGTGATGATCCGCGGACGATTCATCAGCTTTACCATCCAAGGCGAAGGGGCTAAAACCCGACTGGTAGGCCTTTTTACTGATGGCACCAGCAATATCGAGGTTATTTGGTTTCAGAAAATCCAGCAACTAAAGACCGCCTATCGGCCAATGGTTGATTATGTGCTTTTTGGCAAACCGCAGGAATTTCGAGGCAGTTGGTCGATGGTCCATCCTGAGGTTGACACCATCGAGCATGCTGCTACAATGCAGGGGCTGCGCGGAGTGTATCCAATGACCGAAAAGCTGCGCAATCGCGGCATCACATCGCGCATCATCTATGGGTGGGTGCAAAATGTGCTGAATGTGGCCGGCCGGGTGTTTTCTGACCCGCTTCCCCCTCAAGTGATTGAAAAACATCACTTAATGCCACTCACTCAAGCTATTCATTCAATCCATAATCCTGCAAACCTGCAGGAAATGCAAGCCGCACAACTGAGGCTAAAATTTGAAGAACTGTTTTATATCCAAGTTGATATGTTGCGGCGCACTCGCAAGCGCAAGTCGGTGCTGGTGGGTCTAAGATTTCCAAAGATTGGCGACTGGTTTAATAGGTTTTATCGTGAATGTTTGCCCTTTGAGTTGACCAATGCTCAGAAGCGAGTGGTGAAAGAGATCCGTGCCGACGTGAACACTGGCCGACAGATGAATCGTCTGGTACAGGGCGATGTGGGGAGTGGCAAGACACTGGTGGCTCTGCTGAGTATGCTGATAGCTCTTGATAATGGTGCGCAAGCCTGTCTGATGGCTCCTACGGAGATTTTGGCTCAGCAGCACTATGAAACTATCTCAAAGCTTGTGGCTCCAATTGGAGTGAATGTTAAGCTTCTTACAGGAAGCACACGCAAGAAGGCTCGCACCCAAATTCATGAGCAATTGATGGATGGCAGCCTTCAAATTCTTATCGGCACCCACGCTGTGATTGAGGACAATGTGGAGTTTAAGAACCTTGGCTTCGTGGTGATCGATGAGCAGCATCGCTTCGGTGTGGAGCAGCGTGCCAAGCTGTGGCGCAAAAGTGAAATTCCGCCGCATGTGCTGGTGATGACTGCCACGCCTATTCCGCGCACCTTGGCCATGACAGTCTATGGCGACTTGGATGTGTCGGTAATCGATGAGTTGCCTCCTGGTCGCAAGCCTGTGACTACAGTGATGCGTTATGATGAGCAGCGCGAGGCTCTTTACCAATTTGTGTATAAGCAACTTGAACTGGGGCGACAGATTTATATAGTGTATCCCTTGATTGAGGAAAGCGAGAAGACTGACTTGCTCAGCCTCCAGGAGGGGTATGAGATGATATGCCAGACTTTTCCAAATCACAAGGTGGCATTTGTGCATGGTCGCATGAAACCTGCCGAAAAGGACTTTCAAATGGGACTTTTTGCACGGCATGAGGCTGATCTACTGGTAGCCACTACGGTGATTGAGGTAGGTGTGAATGTGCCAAATGCCTCGGTGATGATTATTGAGAATGCTGAGCGATTCGGCCTGTCGCAGCTTCATCAGTTGCGTGGCAGGGTAGGGCGCGGTGCCGACCAAAGCTTTTGTGTGCTGATGACTAAGTATAAACTGGCCAAGGAGACAAAGGAGCGACTGCATCTGATGACTCAGACTACCGACGGATTCGTGATTGCTGAAGCTGACATGAAGATGCGTGGCCCGGGCGACATCGAGGGCACTATGCAGAGCGGCTTGCCTTTCGAGTTGCATATAGCCAATCTTGCTACTGACGGACAAATCATCCAGATGGCACGCGATACAGCCGAACAGCTTCTCGACCTCGACCCTGACCTCCAACTTCCCCAGCATCAACCCTTGGCTCGTGCCATCGCCCAAACCTTAGTCCGCACTCGCGACTGGTCCCGCATCAGCTAACTGAGGTTCACTGGCAGCGGATACTATATGTCAACCTCCTCTAAGAATTTAATAGCTGTTTCGATGCGGTCTTTGCCATCGATGTCAAGAAGAATGTTATTTTGAAAATGAAATTTCCCTTGCGGATCGCTTATGGTATATGTCTCATCCACCTCAGTAACGAGGAATCGTGAGACAAGTTTTTTGTAACTTCCATTTCTCTTGTCACGCGGCAGCACAATCCAGCCCTTATCGACACATTCGAGCGAAAAGCCACTCTTTTCACTATTGGTGGTCTTTACCCAAAGGTAGCCATGCTCTGAATTCCAACTTTCAGCGTAGAGCACCAAGTTCCCCCTGAATATCTTACCCACAGTGTAAGCGTAGGGATCTACATTATACCCCAAAATTGGGTTGGTACTATAGGATTTTAGAGCCCAAACCTCAAATTCGTGATTTGGACGATGGTGGAAGTAGTGGTATTTTTCACCTTGATAGCGAGCTGAGACAAAATCGGGATATTTGTCAATGTAGTACGCCAATTCACTTGGGTTGAATTGTAATTTTGGTTTCTGCTCCATCATGCAGCTGAACGCATTCTGTACGTTGTCAAAATCCTTGTCATCCTTTGCCATTGCGAAGATGTAATCCCATTTGTCTATGTTTCCATAGAAAAAGAATGAATTGGAATTGAAAGTTCTTACTCCGTGGAATCCATATCCGTTGAGGGCTTGAATGCGAGCAGTATCGCCCATTGACTCCCACTGGTAGAATCTTTGGATATAATCTTGCAGATTGGTAACTGACTTTATTGACGGAAGAAGGATATTGAAGCAGAAGTAAAGTTCGCGACAGGTGGATAACTGACGAATAATATCAAACTTCGGTGTTCCATACAACTCGCCTTTTTCTCGTTCATGTTCAAGACTTTTCTGCTTTGTTTTTGCCAAGGCATCAAATACGCTTCCCGACTGAACCAATGTCGCAATAATCTCTTTTACCTCACGATAGTCGTCATAACGGAAGTTCATGGCAACGTTGAGCTCTTTTGCCAGTCGCTGGCGTCGGCCACGAATCCACCCCATGATTATTCTTAGGAAATCAGTCATTATAGTTAGATCAGCCTCTTTGGTTAAGTCCTCGGGATGATATAAAACCCACTGTATTACAGCCCAAAGCATTACCTCTGCCCAATTGTCGAGCTCGCTGTTAAGGCAGAGCGTGACCAAATCTGTGGATTTGATATCATAGAGGTTGACACGAGTTTTGTCAAGAATGCCTTTGTCTTTGGTATTGATAAACAGACGGTCGAAAAACAGTTGGAAACCTTGGTTTTCACGAAAGATGGTCACTAATGTGTCAATGAATCGGAACAAAGTGGTTACATTGTCAATCGAGTTATATACGTCAATGCGTGATTTGTTTATCTTTGCACTGTAGAGTTCGCTGGCTTTTGTCTTGGTCTCTTCGGCTTTCTTGTCCACATCTTTGATATCGGCGTAGAATAAGAATTTTGACACAAAGTCGAGAAGGTTCATAAAAGCTTCATCAATGCGAGGATAGATGGTTTGCCTGCGTTGTCCTTCGGTCAGAGCACTCCATTTTTCGTAAGCCATGGGCCATAGCAAGTCGCACCATTGGTGTTCAATGGCATACTCAAAATACTTGTCTAATGTGGGTGTTTCGTCATCTCCTTCGATTTTGCCATATTCATATTTTACCTCTGGAAAAACTTTTTTGAGAAAACCTTCAAACTCCGCCTTCCAATTTTCAAACGAAGTCAGCATCTTCCCTCGGGCATTCATCTTGATATATAGGTCATCGTTGAGGTTAAGGGCGTGCATATCAAGATGCTCAAACACTATAGGCGAGGACTTGCTGAAGAAATTTTTAGCCATTTCCTCGACATTTTGCTCGTTGAATGATTCCAACATTGCATCAGCTTGGTCAAGGAAGTCGAGCATGGCCATAATAGAGGGGTCTAATAACCAAGATTTTGTGAACCATCCTGGCACCTCCTTGATGTGCTTAGAAATTGATTCGTAATTTTCTGGCAAGGAAAACTTATCCAAGCAAGAACAGAATTGTTCGGTTGATGGTCGAGTGGTATATGTCAGTGGCTTTAATTGATCTGAGTATTTACCCTTTACCTTTTGGTTTAATATCCAACCGATTAGCCAAAGGGTAGTAAGTCGTTGCTGGCCATCCACAGGCTGAAAATAAGTGGTAGATTCGTTTGACTTCCCTGGAGCTTCAGTCGATCCATAGATGAAATCTATTTGATAAGGCTTGTCATCAAGCAAGGCGTTGAAAAGCTCATCCATAAAGGCATCGCGTTTTTCATAGTTGATATTAGCTCCCTGCACATAGTCGCGCTGGATTATAGGAATGGCCACGCCCCATTGCGAGGCGAAATCGAAATAGTTGTCCATTAATTAAGAATTTACAAAATAGTTATAAGCCTCTTGAATGGCGTTGAAGTAATTTTCTCGGTCAGTGCGTGTCCAAAGACGCATATCGCCTGGCTCTTTGCGTGAAAACTCTTTAGAGAAGACCATTCGAGTCGCTGGCGGGGCATAGGTGCCAACCTTTTCTTTGGGATTAGAGATGTCGCATTCCTCATGTCGTGAGAGCAGAATGTCCCTCTTTTTATCCAAGAAATTGTTGCTCAATGCGGAATTGGTAGGTTGATCTACCAGTGCCATGTTCTGAATCGAATGTAATTCATCTTCAGAAATGCCTGAAAGATCTCCAAAGAGCTTGTCCAAGATCTTTGTGTCTTCGTTAATTTCCTCTTTGTTTTCCTCTTTTTTGTATTCTTGTTCGGTTGAGGTATGCCTTCTCAGTCTTGCCAATGCATTGAGAACTTGTTGCTTCAGGTTTTCTGCTTTACTTTTTAGCTTTTCATTGTCCTCACCTTCTTTTCCTTTTACGGCATGAATGAAATCACTCTCTGAAAGAGATTCTAATTCTTGGCCTCTGGTAATCAACCATCTGCTGAAATCACTATATGTGGCCTCGGATGTAATGTTTTGAGGATGGATATGTTCGAGTGAGGTAACATTGAAAGCATCGAGCAGGTGGAATGGTAATCTTCCTCCTTCGAGTTTTTCACGAAGAGCCACAATGACGTTAAGGGCTGTAAGAATCCTGATGATTGACTTGCGGTGTGAACTTTCGTGGTATCTCAGCTTGTTGAGTGATGTGGGGCTTTTTAACAGTTTGCCGATTTCGCTGATTAGTTTTTGTGTGAATACAGGGCGATCAATGAGTTTGCCATCATCATCGATAGAAATCCTATACACATCGTTAAGGATATTCTCTTTCTTATCCTTGAGTTGTCGCCATAAGCCAATAAGGTGATACCAGGTAGGGTCAACATACCAATTGATGATCATGTTGTATGTGTTGCGTACTATGCTCCATACAAAGTCAATGGCTTCATCATAACTCTTTCCAGATGATTTTGAGAGATAATCTTCAATTACATTGTAGTTGAAATCGTCGCGTACATCGGCATTGGCAAGCAATTCCTTTGACTTGCGCACATACTTGCCTTCCATCTCTGTATTATTTATCCTTTCAGCTACGAAATCCAATATCAATTCGAAATGTGAGCCTTGGCGGTCTTGACTGTTGAGCATGCCCCAGAGATATGGGTCTTGCAGAGCATGTTCCATGGCATCCCATTCGAGAGCGCGCCGGTAAGTGGCACCTCCGCTATGCGAATTTGCCTCTAAACCAGGCTCTGACTGCAGAATCAAGGCTTTTACCAATTCGGTGGAGGTCAATGGAATTTTTCCATAATTAAGACGACGGAAAGCTCTAAGCGCGGTCGTATGGTCTATCTCATACCAAATCACACGCGCGTCGTTGTATTCCACACCTTCAGTGGGGACATAAGAGAACAACTTCCGAATTTCATCGTCGCGATCTTCATGCTCTGGCTTTTCAAACCATTCTTTGATAGTCAGATAGGCCTGGCGCATATAAAAAATGTCAATATTGCCAGTGTGTATGCGAGCATCATCAGTAAAGCCATTATTAAGCAAGTATTCATTCTGGATGTCTCGGCTTGGCATCGACAAGGCATAAAGATTCTTGTTCTTTCGGTTAGGTCTGATGTTGTAAAGATATTGCAGTAGGATGTAGAGGGTTGTAAGACGTTGCTGCCCATCAACCACTATGTATTCTGTATCCGACTTTTTGACTACAGCAATTGGTTGGAGACAGTAGTAGGCTTTATTATCAGGGTGTTTCAGATTGTTATTGATGAAAGTCAGCAAGTCGTCAAGCAATTTGTCTACTTGATTTACATCCCACCGATATCCGCGCTGGTATGGCGGTATTTCAAACTTGAAGTCAAGTAATTCGCGAAATGGTTTAGGTTTCAGAGCCATAATTTTCTTTCTTATCTTTTGTAAAATTAGCTTGAGATTATACCAAATTTCAGCATAATAAAAAAAGATTTTTCGAATTTAGTATGGATATGCTATGATTTGCTTGTCAATGAGTGTTTGTGCCTGGAAAATTATGTAGATTAAGCGACATTCTGAACCTCGGAGGAGGCCGCTCTCATGTAGATGCAAATCAGCAGCATACTGCTTGAGCTGCTCTGTAGCATCTTCTTTAACTCGTTCAACATTATGGTCGCTAATCTTCATATATTTCAACTCAATTATGTAACTATAGCGCACTATGTTGTCAGGGCGATTGAGTGGGATAAGCAAAATATCCCCACGACCAGAGTTAAGCTCAAGCTCGGGCCAAAGGTCATAAATACCATTAAGACAAAGCAATCCACGCAAGAAGCCTTGCACGTCATACTCTCCTCCTTTGGAATTGAAAACACTTGTATATTGATGATACAATTCTCCAATTTTGTCAGCTAAAGGTTTCCATTCTCCATCGACAGCCGCACGAAGCAACAATTGATGCAATCCATTGCGTGCTTCATTCAAATTTAGCCCAATTTCACCTACCATCTGTAGCATATACTGCATATAAAGTTCACCCATGTTTTTATTAGGAACTTTTAGAATACGTTGCCCATATCTATCAGTGCCCCCAAAAGTCAAGGTGCCATAATAGAAGAGCATGCTTATAAAATTCTCTTGCTCGCCTGCTTTTATGGCAGAAAACTGTGTCTTTACTTGCCCAGTAGTAAATCCTTTAGTACAGATTTCCTTTATGGCATCAATTCTAAGCTCGCGATTTGATATATCCTCTGACATCACCAGATAATTGAGTTTGCTCGGTTCTGTGCGAGCTGCATAATCAATCATCTCCTCGGGTGGATATCCTGTGTCAATCAAAATATTGAGATAACGCAATACGCTACTCGTGTTATAAATCGGAGGATCGTTATAATAACTACGTGCAGAAAAACTGAACCCATCATAATAGGGTTTTATGTCAGCGATTATTTCACCAGTCGGCTTAGTTATTGCTCCTTGATTCTGATAATAACCAATCATTTCCAAGAGTTCCGTCTCAGTGATACCCACAATTTGGTCATATTTTTCTTCAAGTGAAATTGGATCAGCTATGTTGAAGCCAGAAGTCAAGTCATCGTAGGTTACAGGTGCAACTCCAGTCATAAAGATTCTGTCAAAAGAGTCCTTACAACAAGAGAAGAAACTACGATAAAAGCCATCATTATGGGTAATTTTGTAATGTTCCTCCACACCACGAGCGGCCAATACAGAATTGGTAAAATTATCATATTCATCGATGAACAGATAAGTAAGATACCCTATCCGTTGATTCAGATTTATAAACGCATTGATTGCATCAGTGATAGTCTTTCTACTCAATACAAATTCTATATCGTCGGTACAATACAACGCCTTATATTTTCTGAAAAGTTCATTCAATCTGGAAAAACAATATTGAGTGAAATTTTTGGCAAGATTATCAATGTCTCTCTCAATTTTTGAAAAATTAAGATTTAGTATCACAAACTTATTGGCCAGCTTCGTTGGATTTTTCCCTATCCATAAACTACCAAAAAGATTTTCAAACAGGTCCTTTTTTGCCACATCATAATAGGCAATCATCATATTGCTGAAGAGGCTTTTGCCCATCCTCCGTGGCCGTAAAAGCATAATAAACGAACTCCTTTGTTCAACAAGGGGAATGTAATGTGTCTTGTCGATAAAGTAATAATCGTCACGAATGATTCGTTCAAAATTCGTTATGTTCAGTGGTAAATTTTTCATAAACCGTATTTTAGTGAAAAGATAATTAAATTTATACCACTACCGCTAAAATTCATGAGGTAAGGTCATTTCATTCGATTAATTTAGATAATAAAGCAAAATTAATCATTTTATTTTAAATAAACAAACACAAATTTTTCCGCTGTGTTGTTTTTTAAATAAAATATAGGCTGAGGTTCCGCCCCCAGCCTACTTTTTATACTCTTGGACCTCACTTTTTGATTTAATTTGATTTACCACACAACACCATTTTGATAAGTAAACTTGTTAAAAACCTCAGAAAGTGCACGAAACTTGAAATTATCCCATAAAAATATCGAGATAATTTCAAGTTTCGTGCACTTTGGTCTTTTGTATATTGTCTCATTGAATCATGTGAATGAAGAAATTTAAAAAAATTTTGCCGATAGATTTTGAATATTTAAGAAAAGTTACTAATTTTGCGGGGTGAAGTTGGCAGAGGCTGACAATTCACAATCCCTCGATGCGGTCAGCGACTTGCGTGGAGGGCTAAATATACATAAGAAAAAGCGTTTGTCCAAACGCTGTCTTCTACATTTGGGAACTTCGCAACTTTTCAATTCTGATGGAAGATAGTGCAGTGGCGACGCTCAGGGAGGATTATATCCATCCTAATGACAAGTCGTAGAGATGCGGCTTGTCATTAGGGAATACGTATAATCTAACGTGGGCTGACCGTACTGCTTATCCTATCAGAATAGGCAATGCGAAGGCCTCCAAATGTGGGATAAGCAGGATAAAGTTTCCCACGTTTTTTGCGTTATATTCCCATTTCGCCAATTAGGGGAACATTGGCAATAATATCATAAGTGTATGAGAAAACTCTTTACTCGACTTTTGCTGACAATTACAGCCCTGCTCTGCGCTGTCGGTGCGCAAGCCTACGACTTCGAGGTCGATGGCATCTACTACAATGTAGTATCATTTCCTGACCTCACATGCGAGGTTACTTATGTAGATTTTGTATCGCCTGGTACATATTCAGGTGAAATAACGGTTCCGTCAACCGTGACTTATAACGGAAGAACTCTCGATGTGGTAGCGGTTGGCCAATATGCCTTCATGAATAGTATAAACCTTACTAATGTAATTCTACCTGAAAGTATCAAAACAATTAAGGAAACTGGATTTATGAATTGCATTGGTTTAAAATCTATAAACTTACCTTCGAACTTAGAATCTATAGACCATTCAGCATTTGCAGGTTGTGAGGGACTCTCTTCAATTGAAATTCCCTCTACGTTAGAAGAAATAGCAGAGACAGCTTTCAATATGTGCTATTCCTTGTCAAAATTAACCATTCCTCAAAACATCAAATCCATTGGAAAACTTGCTTTTGGATACTGTGGAATAAAAGAGCTTATCATTGAGGACTCTGATGACGAATTAGAATTATACGAAGGCACAAACTCAAGTGCATTTTATCAATGCAAGGTAGAGCATTTGTATGTGGGTCGAGATCTAACCTCGTGGAAAGCCCTATGTAATTCGAGTGAACTCTTGGATGTGGAATTCGGGCCTTATGTAACAGAAATCGGAGAGGAAGCTTTTCGGGGATGCGCAGGATTGAGTAATTTATTTATTCCTAAAAACATAAATAAAATTTACACTTACGCATTTACTAACTGCCATGGTGTGAAAAATTTGCACATTGAGGATGGAGAAAATGTCTTAAAATTCAATACTTCCATTACTCACCTCAATTTCTTTGGTGGTTGTGAGATTGAAGAGTTTTATTTAGGTAGGAATGTGGAATGGGGTGATGCCTTTACATTGAACTCGTATCTAAAGGAGGCTGTAATTGGTGATATGGTTACGAATATACCATCTCAGCTGTTTTCAGATTGTACTGGACTGGAAACTCTTACAATCGGAAGTTCGGTACAAACTATAAAGAAAGCCTTTACAGGATGCACTGCATTGTCGAATTTAATGGTAAAAACAAAAGTTCCTCCAACTTTTCCGGAAGATCCTGATTTTCCCTCAACAGCATATCTTAATTGTAAAGTATATGTACCAATAGGTACAGTAGCCACCTATATGGTTAGTGAATATTGGCAAAATTTCTGGACCATACTGGAAAAAGACTTCAACGCAAGCCTCAACGATGTAAAATTAGAAGAAACTATAAAATTTGATGGATCTAATATATTGAATCCTTGTGGGCAAATACTCTATGTGTATGACACAATGGGTAAACTCATATATAATGGAGAAGGGACAACCATCACTTTGAACTCCAAAGGTATGTACATTATTCACTCTAATCAAAAAACTTTTAAAGTAATTGCAAAATAACCAAATAAACATCAACCAATTATGAAACTAAAACGAATCTTTGGGTTCCTGGTGGTAGGCCTTGTCATGAGCCTCTGCTCGGTAGCCTTCACATCGTGCAGCGATGACGATGATGACGATGGTGTAAAATCCTCAAATGCGTCAATTCAGCTTGACGGAAGTGTGGCCACATTCTCTTATGTTGGTTACCTCATTGAGGATGACGATGATTATGCAGGAATTGACATAATCTTTGCTGACTTCAATCTCAACAAACTTTCCTCAATGCCTGCCAAGGGCAACATGTTCACAATTTCGATCGAAGGCTCATTTGCCTCAATTCCCACCGGCACATTTAGTGGCAGTGATTATGATCTTACTCTGATGTATGATTACAATTTCTCGACAGAGGATGGAGACTATTATGAAGAAGCCACCAATAATGGATCCATGACAATCAGCAAGGATGGCGGCAACTACACAATCTCAATCCCCAATATGGTATTATCAGATGACTACGAGAGAAATAAAATTTCTACTTCGTTCTCCTACACCGGTGGCATTTCAAAGCTAAATTGGTATTAACTATCACCTCTCCCATTAATGAAAGTGAGGTCACTAAAGTTGATTTAGTGACCTCACTTTTACAATGTCATTGGAAAAATGATATTTATTTGTGAGGGAAAAATTTTTACTAACTTTGCAACCACTATGGGCAACAATTCAAGAAAGAAATTTTGCGTACCCCAACACGGTACTATAATTTCAAAATAATTCCCTTTAAATCAATGATTTATAGGGGATTTTTCTTTTACAGGTAGCAAAAGGGTAGCAAATAACGACAACACCCACCCTTTTTGCCCCTGTTTTTGCCCTCAATGGCTCATCTTCCACCGCTCCCCATTTTGCCGTTGCCCTCGGCAATCCCAACAGGTGTGCAATGCCCTCAATGGCTCTTTGCTCCCTCGCCTGTAACGTTCCATTGCTAAGAGCCACGGCAACCCACCACGGCAAAATAAGATACAGGATTGCACCCAATCAACCTTATTCTTACAATATGAGCCATAATAAGCCTGTGCCAACCCATCTATCCTTGCACCTCAACTCCCATCACGGCAACCGCCCTCAAAAAAAATATGTTATAAAACATATTTTGCCGTTGGCTCGGCTTTGGGTTGCTCCATCAATGCCAATGGCAACCGCCTGTAATTGCTATGTGCCAAATTTTGCCGTTTAACCGCTCTCCAATCGCCAACTCCCTTGAATGGCACAATTGACCACAGGCACGGCAAAGTTGGATTAGACGTGAAATAAGAGTGCATAGCGATTACAGGCTATAAGTTTTCTATGAGAGGTAAAAAAACACCATCACGGCAACCGCCTGTAAATGCCAATGGCACGGCAACAGGATTGCACGGCAACCGCCCTCTTCCCACCATCACGGCAACAATCCAATTTTACAAAAAGCGTTATATTTTTGAATTTTCAACAAATTGTCGATTTTTTTCAAAAAGAGGTGCAATTTGGGGGTTCAAATCTATACAGGGTAATATTGGAAAAAGCTAAATCTTTGATATAGTATATTTTACGTTCATTAGGCGTTTAAATTTGTCTGCATCGTGTCTGCAAACCCTAAAAATAGCGTAATTTGGGGGTGTCAATCGCCATCGGGGGTGTAATATCGGCATCGCCCTGTTGCCTTAATCCTGTAGCAATAGCCATCAATGTGGGAATGAGCCAACCGCCTTATATTGCCAATCTTCTCTTCCCTCGGTCTGTTGTCGGTCTTAGGCTTTTCAAGTTGGCTCAACTCTCGGCTCTCAATCCAACCTTGCTTTAGCCATTGGAGTATCAATTTGCTTTGCTCTGTTTTCATAATCCATACTTATCAAACTCATTGTATTGCTCCAATCTCTTTGAGGGATTGCACCAGCCCTCACCCTCAAACAAATCACAAAAGCCACAGGAAAAGCACCTGTCAAAGAGTTGGTGTGCCTTTTGGCATCGCTCTCGCTCCCTCTCTTCCTGTGAGGGTTGGTGTTGGCTCTCCACCTCTTCCAACTCTGTTTCATCAATGCCCTCTTTGAGCCATCTCAAAAGGGTAATTTTCAACTCTCGGTCAATCGGTATCTGTTTCATTGCCTTTCTCTCGCTCCATTCTTTTACTGAAAGATACAAGTATATATTTCATATCGGGTGTACCCTCAAAGAGGGGGCATAATCCCCTTACTTTCATAAGTTGGCAATACTCTGTATGTATCAATGAGCAAAGGAAAAGAAAATCTTTCTCTTCCTCGGCTTTGCTCTTCTTAGGCTTTAGGAGGTGCAATTTATCCCACTCAAAAAAGCCTTGCTTTAGCCACGTCAATATTAGTTGCTTTTGCCCTCTTTCCATCTTATCCAATATTCTTTAAACCGCTCTCGGCAACCTGTAAAATCCCATTCTTGGGGTATGGCATCGGGATAACAATTGCCATTCCTTTGTATGCCCTTGCAATACTCGGTTGCCTGTTTGGGGGCTTCATTAATCAAAAAATCGTCTAACCTATCAACGCTCTCTTCACTTGTGTAAGAGTGCATAGATTGGAGTTGGCTCAACTCATCGGGATTAACCGCCCCATCTTTGAGCCAACCCAACATCATCAACCTTATATCTCGGTCTATCTTTATACTCTTCATCTGTCACAATTCTTGCAATAGCCAATTCTTTTGAGCCTTGCACACTCGCTCTCGGGGTCAAACTTGGCTATCCTGTCTAACTCTTTTTCCAATTCTTCCACGCTCATTTTGTGGATAGGGTTTAGGCTCTCCAACTCATCAAAAGGAATAATGCCATTTTTGAGCCACCCTAAGAGCATCAATCTTATTTCTCTGCTTATCGGTATATCGTTCATCTTGTTTTGAATTAGCGTTTATTAAACACACATTCACTCGCTATCGGCATCGCCATCGCCCTCGGCTTGGCTACGCTCCCACAACTCATCTACCAACAAATCAAGTTGAGCATCTGAAAGGTTGTTTAAATCAACCTCGGCTTTCACCGCCTGTTGCTTTGGCATAACGTATTGTAGCAACTTTTCTATCATCGCCAATCGGTCTTTAGGCTCTAAGGCTTTCAAATCTCTTTCAACTTGCCGTCTGTTTTTGTCTATGAGGTTGCCAACCCATTCTCTTAGGGTTGCCGTTGCCTTATTGGGTGTGCCTTTGGCTCTGCCACCCAACCGCCCTTTGCCATCGTCTTTTGCTCTCGCCATCGTCTTACTATTTTAAACTACTTTAGTATCATTTTTTCACCTGTAGGGTTGCCGTTGGCTCTGCCAATGGCTTTGCCGTTCCTGTGCCAACCACATCACAAAACAACTGCCATTTGTGGTATCGCTCTAAGGCTCTTGCAATGCCCCTCGGTTACTGATTTGGTAACTTTTTACAACTTAATATAGGGATATTTGATTTAACGGCGATATGCCACCGCCTGTTTTACCTTTTGGGTTAACTCTTGAATGGCATCGCTTGGAGTTGTCATGCCCTCGGTTGCTTGGCAATAGTCTTTGATTGTTGCTCTAAGGTCGTAGGCTTGTTTCTTGGTCAACTCACCTCGCTTTTGTGCATCGCTGATTTGGGTTAGTATTGCCATTTCACCGCCAACCATTGCCACCAAAGACAACACACCCATTCTGTGCAATCGCTTTATAGAGTTCATATATGAAAAGTTTAGTGTTATATCATTGAGTTTTCTAATATCCAAATAGGCTTGTTTCCAAAGTTCTAAGAGCCTTATATAGGTCGTTTCATCAAAGAGAGTTTTTGCCGTTACCTCTTCAACGTTCAATTGCTCTCTCAAATGAGATTGCCCCATATACCTTTGCTCCAATCTCATAACATTCCTACCTTGGTACAAATCGGGTACAGGTTCTTTGTGCCATTTGCTCTCTTTGGTTTTGTCATATATGCAAAATTGCTCATCTGTTTTCACATACAACAATCCATTGGCTTTGTTTTTACCTCTCAAATATGGCATCTTGGTTGCCAATCCCCACTCGCCAAAATGAGAGTAATAAGCATCAACAGGATATTGGGTAATGATATTGTTGGCAACATCGAGCCTTGTTATAATGGCTCTTTCAAAAGGCATTTTAAATGTATCTGATAGTTTCTCAAATGCCCCTTGCACGTGTTTTCTCTTCATCACCTTGTAATTGTCGCCCATATACCATTTACACAAAGAGCCTTCCCAAAGGCTAATTTGGTGTCGGTTTATTGTCATTCTTAGCAATCCACCCAAAGAGCCTGTGATTTTCCTTTCACCGCTCGCCAATAGCGTTTCTCTTTCTACCTCAAACTCATTGGGTATCTTTGTCAAGAAATCCACATCGCCAACCTCGGCTTTTGTCAATCTGAAATTTATCGTGTCAAACATAATCAATTGCATAATGTGGTTACCAAATCGGTAACTTTTTACAACTTAATATAGGGATATTGCCTTTCTTCATCGCTTTTGAGAAAGTGCAACCTCTCTCACTATAGGAGTTGTAAAAAGTTGCCGTTGGCATAAGGTTCAACACTCTGGCTTTTCATCATCGGGATTGAATGGCTTGCTATTCTGTCTTAGCCATTCAATCTCTTCATCAATCTCCCCATCTGCAAAGAGGTTGCAAATGGCTCGGCACTCATCGGCTTTGCCACAGGCGATAAACATTTCAATATAACTGCCCTCTTGGATATACCCATTAACCTCGGTGATATTGTAGAGCATTATAATTGCATCGCTTGTGCCTTTAACATCGCCATAGGCAATCCAACTCCCATCTTCAAAGTTGTGTTGCAAATAAACGCTTGTTAGGTTCTCGGCTTTGATAGTTATACTTCTATCTGCCTGTCGCTTGTTATGAGCCTTAATGTGATTATCGGGCAATCCCAAATAAATCACCAAATCACCCACATTTGTAGGCTCATATCTTTTTGTAGCCTTTACAGGCTTGGTTGCTCTTTTGCTCTCCAAAGGAATGTAAGAGCCTGTTGAGTTGGTGCAATCCAATCTTGTTTTGTTTTTGTCGCTCGGTTTACGGCAAAACTTATAATAGTGATTGAATGTGCTTGGTAATTGTTGTTTCATTGCTCGGTTACTTTTCTGTTACGGCTAATGCCTTTTGGTTCAACTTTTCATCTGTAGGCACAGGAATTGACTGCAACCACTCTTCAACCTCTCTACGATTGAAATAGGTCATTTTGCCGTTAGGCTTGTAATGTGGTATTTGTCGGTTCATTGTCAACTTGTAGAGGTAGGATTTAGATACACCCATATATTGTGCCACCTCTTCCAATGTTAGCACCTCTTTGGTTGCCAACAGGCTTTTGTTGGTCAACACCTCGGTTACTGATTTTGTAACCTCTTCTAATTCATCTTTGCTCATATCTTGAAAGTTTTAGGAATGAGGTGCAACCACAGGGATTGCACCCATTATTACTTACTCTTCATATCGCCTTAGAATGGCTTTAGAGAGTGCATCAAAGTTGGCACTTTCCACCTCTTTGTTAGTGAGGTCGGTGCAATCCTTATCTGCAATGGCTCTCCAATCATTGTAGCGATTAGAAAAACTACCATACAGGATTACAGAAAGAGTGTATGCCTTTAGCAACTCAATATCTGTTTCACGCTTTATGGCATCAATCTCATCTTGTTGGTACTGCATCAACTCTTTCCTTAATTTGTCGCTATATCTCTTCTTTGGCATATCCTGTAGTTAGAGATTAGAGAGGGTGATTGTTGCCACCCTCTCCAATAGGGTTACTTAGTTAGTGTAATGTTCAAACACCTCTTTAGAAAGAGCATCAAGATTAGCACCAAATGGCAAATCATTACCATCTTCATCTGTGCCATAGATATTTGTGCTATTCTTATCTACATCTTTCTTGTATTCGTTATAATCAATACAGGCATCAAGTTTATTGAAAAGGATATAAGCCTTTAGCAACTCAATATCTGTTTCATTGACCACGGCATCAATTTCATTCATAATGCCCTTTATATACTCCATAGTAAGGTATCTTTTCTTAGCCATAGAGCAATTGTGTTGGTGTCACCGCCATTACAACTATAGCATCAAATCCATTCATCATAGTTATAATTAGGATTGTTAAACAATGTGAGGTTTGGGGGTTCACGTCTGTAGCCTTGCACCTCGGTTAATTCTGTAATCAAGATTACAAGTGCAAAGTTACAATACATCTGAAATCAAGTCTATAGCCTGTATAAAGTCTTTATAAAGTATATGCCACGGCAACCAAAAGGCACAAAAAAGGTGTGCAACTAATTTGCACACCATCAATCCTTAATCAAAGAAAATATCTTTGTCAATCTCGGCTCTCCATCTTACCACATCGCCCCTCTTAGGCTCTTTGTTATTTTCCTGTTGAGCAATGGCACTTGAAAAATCCTTTGGGGGTGAAATCACATCGCCCTTGGCATTTCTCAACTCAATCAAGTTTTTAAGGCTCTGTTGAGGTCTTGGAGTATCGGGATAAACTTTATATAAGAAAAATCCCAAAGTTGCCAAAGGATTGTTGCCATAATGCCAAACCAATCCTTTTCCATCAAGTCTAAAGTACATATATTTCTGTTGTTCCTGTATGGCTCTAACAATGTACTTAAACGCTCTCTCGGTATCTGCATCGGGATATTGGCTCAACACATCTCTTACAGCCTTTTTTATACCCTCGCTCTTTTCCATTGGAGTTGCAAAGTAATTGGTTTTCTCTTTCTCAACAGGCACTCCCAACTTTTCCACATCTTCAACATATTGGATTTTGAAAGGTAGGTCGGGGGTGTAACCTAACTTTTTAAGATAGGTCTTAGCCAAATCAATTGTGCCAACATAAGGTGCAATATCCTTGGCTCTTTGGTTGAAATCCTGTAACAGGGGCATCGGCTTTAACATCACCTTGCACTCTTCCTGTAGGGTGTTGAGGTCAATGCCACAGGTTGCCAACAACCCATCAACCATATTGGAGTAATCCCACATCAACAATAGCACGGCAACAAAGGTTTTGGCAACATCATAAAACTCTTCTTTCATATTATGAGCGTTGCCACAAAGAATGTTTAAAGTCACACAATAAGGCTCATAGTTAGGCACATTCTTTACAATGAGTTTTATTGCACTTGGTAGGGTGTAATCTTCATCAAAAGGCAACCACGTTCCATCTAATTCACCTTGGAGTTGCTTAAACACATCAATACAGGTGCAAAGATAAATCATATCTTTGGCAACTTTGCCGTTATAGGGTATCAAGAGAGGGTAGAAATAACGGTCAATTTGAGCCTTTGTTGGGTTGGTGTCAAGATAGGAGTTTAGCCAATCTTCCATCTTATCCAACTCGCCTTTGGCTTGCTCAAACCACTCTTTAAGGCTCTCATATTTCACATACCAATCGGCACAATCCATCAAATAACTCTCATACATATCTTCATTGGCATCGCCATCGTATCTGTATAAGGTTTCACCATCTTCCACAATCTCTTTTATTGATTGCAAAAACTCATAACAATCCTGTGCCAACTCATTGAGTTGGTTGTTGAAACGTCTTATATCTCGCTTTTCCATATCCTGTGCATTATAGGTTCAACTTAGGCATACTATTTATAGCGGCTCTCTTTTGCTCATCAACCGCCCTAACATAACGCTCGGTATAAGTTAGGCTACTATGCCCCAACAGGTCGGCAACCACTTTCACGTTAGCACCATTGGAAAGGATATTGGTTGCAAATGAGTGTCTTGCACAATGCCACGTTATGTGTTTATTGATTTTAGCCTTTGCAACCCATCTTCTAAGGGATTTTAGGCACATCGTATGGCTCGGCAACTCAAACAACTTTTCTTCCTTTGGGTTGTCGGTCTTAGGCTCTCCAATGAGTTTCAACAAATCTTCATTGAGAGGTATGGCAACACCGCTCTTACTACTATGCCCCTTAGTTTTGCTTTGCTCAAACTTTAGAAAGCCATTGGAGTAATCCACATTGCCAAAAGTTAGGTCTTTAACATCACACCACCTAATCCCACAATAAAGGCTTAGAATGAAAGCACGCCTAATTTCTAAGTTTTGATTAGGCACATTGGTTGCCAATAGGGTTGCAATCTCATCATTTGAAAGCACGTCTTTAGCCATTCTGTTAACGTCTATCTCAACAGAAATGCCCTTGCACGGATTTTTGATTATCACATCATTATCCACTGCATAAAGCACAACTTTCTTAAATCTTGCATAGGTTGTTTTTGCTCCCTCTCCATTGTGGTTTGCTTGTAGGTACTCAACAAAATCCTTAACCATCTGTTGAGTTAAGGCACTTGGTTTAAGGAAATTTACAAATCTTTTGTACTCTGGAGTATCTTGCACAAAATTTCTGAAATCTCTTAAAGCCATTTCCATCACTCTTATATCTTTCTTAGTGTACCTATCAATGTAAGATTGAAAGTAATCTAAGAAATTGATTTGGTTATTCTTCTTCTTTAGTCGGTAACCCTCGGTATCTTCCAACAATTGTTGGCTACGCTCATAGCGTATCTTTTTAGCCAACTCCAAAGTGTCCTTATTCTGTTGCCGTTCCATAGGGGTTCTTGGAGATTGCCAAAGATACAAACTTAGGCTCTCCCTCTTTCTGTCAACCCTCACAACCTCTTTGCCTGTTTCCTCATTGACTGATTTTTGGTAGCCAAAGTAGTAATCAAGAAATAGGCTCTCTCTTCCATCTGACAACACCTTTGCTCCCAACTTTGGGTTATCCCCATCATCGGCAACAATCATATATGTGTTGTCACTTCTAAAGTTCTTTTTAATAGCCATATTACCTTTGTTTCTTTTACAGGTAGCAAAAAGCCATTTTATTTGCTCTTTGTTTCCTTTGTTTTCTTATTGTGTGCAAAGGTAATAATTAATTTTGAATTGGGTAGCAAAAGGGTAGTAAAAAACGATAAAACAAAGGAAATCTTATGAAACAAAGGGTTAATGTACCTCTTTTACAACCTATTTAAAGTATTGATATTTATTTCTTTTGGTTTCACTTGGAATATAACCCATAATTGGGTATCGTACCCCAACACGGAATCAATCTCTGGTAACCTGTGATCGGCGTTCAAGCAATTTTCCTTAAACCGGCATACCCACTGGCCGAAATTTGGGGAGAACCATAATCTGGAGCCATCAAAACCCACATAATGAGCAGGAGTGTACCACTTTTTCGCCAAAACATTTGGTCATTTCGAAGAAAAGCTGTACTTTTGCAACAACAGATTCCGCCACGCCTCCTAACAATGCGTACCCAGACGGAACTTTTATTTTTTATAGATATGGCATATACCAAACAAGCACTTGAATGCACAGACCTCATTGCACTGCTAAAGCAACGAGGGATGGTTGTGGGTGACGAAACCCAAAAGTATCCCTCAGAAAAGATGCCGCCAGCATGGAAGACGTTGGAAGTAGTTACGTTCGGTACTCTCTCCAAGTTGTTCTATAACCTGAAAGACAACTCTGTGAAGCGCCAAATTTCACGGGATTACCACGTGCCCCACCAGAAATTCTTGGAGAGTTGGGTGAAAAGTATCGCCCATTTGTTGTCAATAACATACACGGTAGTATTATAGATAATAGCCACATTTTCATTGTTTTAATTATTATTTAAGATTGTTGTAGAAGAATGTTTCCAGTTTGTCGAACGGAATGACGGCTAAATTATCATAAAGGTCCGTATGGCTTGCGCCGGGAATAATCATCAATTCCTTGTTATCACCTTTCAGTTTCTTGAACGCGTCCTCACCGAAGTAGCGGGAATGGGCTTTCTCGCCATGAATGACCAGCACGGCATTTTCTATCTCGTCGGCACGGCTCATCAACGGGAAGTTGATGAACGGGATGGCTTCTGTCGCATTGCGTCCCTGATTGGAATTGAGCGAACGTGGGTGATAGCCGCGCGGTGTCTTGTAGTAGGCGTGGTAGTCTTTGAAGAACTGCGGTGCATCGTCGGGCAGCACATCTGGCACGCCGCCGCCAGGCTTCGGAAATCCGTTGCGGAAATCCTCAGTGCGTTGTGCCGCGAGTTTTTTGCGGAGTGCATTACGTGCTTCGGCACTGTCATCGGCATCGAAATAGCCGTTGGCATTTACGCGGCTCATGTCATACATCGTGCTTGCCACAGTGGCTTTGATGCGCGGGTCGGCAGCGGCAGCATTTATGGCCAGTCCGCCCCAACCGCAAATGCCTATGATGCCAATCCGCTCGGTGTCCACCATGGCGTTGGTTGCAAGGAAATCCACTGCCGCCGAGAAATCCTCGGTGTTGATGTCGGGCGACACCACATAGCGGGGCTCGCCGCCGCTCTCACCGGTATAGGAGGGGTCGAAGGCGATGGTCAGGAAACCGCGTTCGGCCATCGTCTGCGCATAGAGGCCTGCCGCCTGCTCTTTCACGGCACCGAACGGCCCGCACACGGCTATGGCTGGCAGAGGGCTTGCAGCATCCTTCGGCACATACATGTCTGCCGCCAGCGTGATGCCGTACCGGTTGGTGAAACAGACTTTGCTGTGATTCACCTTTTCACTCTTCGGGAACGTTTTGTCCCATTCTTGTGTCATATTCAATGTCTTCATAACCTGGTTGTTTTGTGCCGTAGCAGTGCCGAGAATGGCAATGCTGAGGGCGATGGTTGTCAATAGATTTTTCATACAATGTACTTTTGCTGATAGGCGGCAGGCGAAAGCCCGAACCGCTGCTTGAACAATCCGCTGAAGTGCGTGCGGCTCTTGAAGCCCACCTCAAAGTAAACGTCAGATGCCTTGGTCTTGGGGTTGCGCAGAAGCGTGGACGAGAGGTCGAGCCGCTGCTCCACTATCCATTTCTCCGGCGTGAGAGACGTGAACTTCTTGAAATCGCGCTTGAAGGTGGCAAGCGAGCGCCCGGCATAGCTGGCAAACTCCTCCATTGTCATATCGAGCATGAAGTGCTGCTCCATGAAATCTGCCAGGTCAATCTTCCACGTCTCGTAGAAATCAAACAGCGTGGCATACATCCGCTCGTCAACCTCAAGCAGATGGTCCACAGCCTCACGCTGTTTCCATCGTATGGTTTCGCAGTCTGGGGAAAGGCCGTGATCGGCGTATGGAATGAGCGACATGAATAGGCTGTCAATCTTGATGCTATGCAGCAACGGCACAGCTGGAGCCTTTATTGCCTCTTGCTGCATGGGTAGCCGTTTTCCTTGCAGATGCTCGTTGAAATAGCTTTTGAGAAACTTGCTGTCAAGGGCGATGGCAATCGACTGGAAAGGCGTATCGCCCTCCGACTGCTTCTTCATCCGCGCAGTGCAGTTGCGTCGCCAAAAGATATAGTCGCCCGCATGAGCTTCTATGTGCTCGTTGTCGGTCTCAACGGTAAGCACGCCTGAGCGAACGTACATCAGACCATGGTTGGGCAGACGATGGTCGCAGTACATGTCGTGCGTGATGTAGCTGAAGAACAAAGCGTCTTCGCACGATTGTATGTTGATTGAACCTGTCATATTTTTCTGTAACTTATGGTTTTCGGGTGCAAAGTTACTGCGTATTTCTCAAAAGAGTGTCTTTCTGCGGCTCAATCTTTGTCTGCGAGCAGGAATGTAGCCTTTTTTGAACCACTTGTTTGATACCTCCACTCGCCATTTCGCATAAACGAAGGTTAAAAACGTTAAATCTTCGGTTTCTGAACCCACATAGAACCAACCACCGCCACTTTTCTACCATTTAATGCGCTTAGCATTGAGTATCAATGCTTAACAAATATTCTATGTATCCTTGAATCCCGTAGGGATTGTTTCCAATAGTATAGGTTGGCACCCAGCGACATCCAATCCCGTAGGGATTGTTTCCAATAGCCACAGATTGACACATTGAACATCAATCCCGTAGGGATTGTT
>JAJBUG010000087.1 GCA_020860515.1 Bacteroidales bacterium
ATATATCCGTGTTCTCCGTGTCTCCGTGGTGAGTATGCACCTGTATGCTTCAGTGGGGGCTGGGGTCAGACGGCGATGGAGTGGGGCTGGTGCTCGAGGGCGGTGAGGGAGATGGCCCGGTCGCTCATCAGCTTGAGGTCGGCGCGGAGCAGCTTGCGCAGATTCGAGATCATTTCTTGCTGCTCCTGCATCATGTTGAGATACACATATAGCACTGCCATGTGGGCTGGCTCGCCCTGGCTGATGTCGGACTGGATGCGTCGGCACTCGGCCGAGATGCGGTCCTTGAGCTGGTCGCACTTGCGGCGCAGGTCGATGGTGCCGTAGGAATCGGGTGCCTGAATCAGGCCAGTGGTGTCCTCGATGGCAACGGCCACATCCTCGCAGAGCGGAAGCGCGCGCTCCACAATCTCCTGGGGAAGGCGGTGGAAATTATTATCGACATGCTCGTGGCAGACCTCGGCGATACGGCGGAGGTTGTAGAGCATCGACATCTGGCTGTTGGCTGCCAGGTAGAACATCGCATTCTTCTCGATAGCCACCTGCTGAGGTACTTGGCGGAAGCAGAGCGTGGCTTTGCGACGGTCGCTTTTCAGGACGTCCTTTTGTTGAGTGAGGGCGTTGAGGGCCTTGCTCAGCAGCTTGCGATTATCATTCATAAAACCCTGCACAATGTCGCGCTGAGTGCTTGCAGCAAAGGTCAAGAACTCAGTCTGATGCTCAGTGATAAAGAGGCGGAGCAGCGACCACGACTGCTGAGGATCCTCACAAGTGATAATGGTCTGGAACAAGGTGTTGTCGCCCTTCTTCTCCTCCTTCTTGCGACGGAGATTATTGCGAAGCAACACGATGATGGCAATGATGGCTGTAATCACGATAGCAGTGGTGCCACCGAGATGCATCAGCGTAACTACAATGCCAGCGCCAATAAATGCCACGCCAGCGGTGATAAACCAGCCGCCGATGACCGAAATCACGCCAGTGATGCGGAATACCGCGCTCTCGCGTCCCCAAGCACGGTCGGCCAGCGATGTGCCCATGGCCACCATAAAGGTTACATAAGTGGTAGAAAGTGGCAGTTTCAAAGATGTACCCAAGGCAATCAAAGCTCCAGCAAGCACCAGGTTGATACTGCCGCGCACGAGGTCGAAGGCTGCACCATCTGCCATGATGGCTTGCGACGAATCGAGGCGACGTGCTGTCCATTGGCGCACCTTCTCAGGAGTGTGGGCTACTACCCATTCGCTCATCGAGAGCGACCAGCGCACCAGTCGGCGAGCCAAGCGGGACGAACCAAACATTTCGTCGCTTGCGTTTTGGCGCGATAGGTTGACTGAGGTGTCAACCACCTTGCGAGCCTTTTTGGAGGTAGCCAAGGCTATAATCATCAGCACACCTGCGATGATCAGAAAGTAAATCGGAGTAGAAGCGGGTCCGTTGAGGCTGCCCATAAGGAATGAGTAAGGATCCCCTCCGCCATTGGCAGTGTAATCCTGATAGCTTGAGAAGCCACTCAGAGGCACGCCGATAAAGTTGACAAGGTCGTTGCCAGCGAATGCCATAGCTAAAGCGAATGTACCTGTAAGCACGATGATGCGGAACACATTCACGCGCAACACATGCAGTAATTGACAAAGACCAGTGAATGCCACAAAGCAGATGGCCAAGATTGACCAAGTGTTGTCTTTTATAAAAGTCTTTAGTTCAGGGGTCATAAGAATAGAATCTTTTGCACCCTTGATAAGCAGAAAATATACGATGGCAGTGAGGGCCAACCCACCAAAAAGGCCAATCTTCCAACCCAAGCCTTTTTTGTAATTAAATGAGAACCAAAGACGTGAAAGATATTGGACTAATGTGCCAAAGAAGAACGCGATTGCCACCGATAAGAAAATACCAATGATAACGGACAATGCCTTTTCGGTGTTGAGCAGGTCGCCCATGGTGAGGCCAGTGGTGTCATGTGCCAACTTGAAGAGCGACACAGCAAAGGTGGCTCCAAGCAGCTCGAAGACCATCGACACGGTGGTGGATGTGGGCATTCCCAGGGTGTTGAACACGTCGAGCAGGATTATGTCGGTGACCATCACCGCCATAAAGATGCAAATTAGGTCGAAGAAAGAGAAGTTTTCGGGTCGGAAGATTCCATGACGGGCGATGTCCATCATGCCGTTGCTCATTACTGCGCCAATGAAGACGCCCACGGCGGCGATAATGATAACCGTGCGGAAACTTGCGGCTCGCGCGCCGATTGCTGAGTTGAGGAAGTTGACTGCATCATTGCTGACGCCCACGCTGAGATCGAATATAGCCAGCATGAACAGAAAAATAATAATACCAAGGAAAACATATTCCATACGTTGCTTATGTTAGTTAGTATTTTGGTGTTTGTCGGTTCTTAATTTTCGATGCAAAGGTATAGGTATAACAATTCACAGGGGTTTCAGGATTATTAAATTTTTATTACAAATCCTCCGTGGCGCCTTTGGCGCCACGGAGGAAAGGGGGGTGTTTCATCTAAACCCCAGGTTAAAACCTGGGGTTACTAACAAACGTGCCCGTTGGGCACTTTTTGTGAACCAAATAAAAATTGGGATGCTTTATTTGTTAAATTGGAGGGGAGGGCTTTGTGATATGGATTTTTTTGCTTACTTTGTACCTTAATTCTTAAACGAACTGAATCTACGGATTTTTCTGCTGCATTTGATGATGAAGACATTACTTTCTTTCGCTGCGCTTGCCTTATGGGCTGCCTGCCCCGCAATGGCACGAGATATGATTTACAGCTATACCAACTCAGGGGAAGACCTTTCACTTTACGGCACTGGCAAGACCGAGACATACCAGGCCGGCATTGGCATACCAGCAGCCGACAACGGCTTGGCTGGCAAAACCATCACGCAGGTGCGCATACCCGTGGTGTCGGGCGAGAGCCTGTCGTCCCCGACCTGCTGGATAGCAACTTCGCTGGAACTGGTAAAAGGCTCGAGCAGCTATGTGTTCGAGCCTGAGTTAACATCACCTGAACTGACAGCTGACGAGGACGGCTATATCACCTGGACGCTCGATGAGCCCTACGAGATACCCGAAGCCACTGTGTATGTGGGCTATGAATTTAAGGTGCTGAAGCTTGATGATGTCAGCCAATATCCCCTACCCCTGGCCGAGGGCAATATCGACGACAATGCTTTCTGGCTGCGCACCAATCGCACTTTCTCGCAATTTACCCAGCTGGCATCGACCGAGCGCAAAGTGCTGCCAGTGACAGTGACGCTCGGCGGAGAGTTCCATGTGGCGGACATTGTGTTGGAGTTCCCATCCAACCAACGAGTGACCGAAGAGGATGGCTCGGTGACTGCCACGCTGCGCAACCGTGGCTCCAAGGAGGTGATTATGGTGCGAATACATCAAATTTTAGGCGAGCATGACGGCAGTTTAGTTTACGCCTTCCATATCCCTGTAAACTACGACTACCCCACCGAGGTGAAAATCTCAGCCCTTGGCGCCAGCGAGCCAGGTACCCACTCAATGACTTGCAATCTGACAAACATAAAACCCGAGGGAGGAGGCCTATACAGCAATCGGAGTTCCGAGGATGTGGAGTGCCGATTCTCGCTGCTGCCATTCGTACCTGTGAAGCGTCCTGTGCTGGAGGAATTCACTGGCACCTGGTGCGGCAACTGTCCGCGCGGCTTCGTAGGCTTGGAGAAAATGGCAGAGTTCTATCCTGATGATTTCATAGCCATGGCTTACCATGATGGCGATCCGATGGTGATGGCAGATGGATATTACAATCCCAACATACCCGGCTACCCGATGTCGATTATGGACCGCGAGACATTGATGGACCCTTACAAGGGGCTTGAGGGCACCGACTTCGGCATCGAAGCCACTTGGCTGAAATATTGCGAGCAGGATGCTGATGCAGAAATCGAGGTTGACACCGAGTGGGATGGCGACATAGTGCGCGCCACCTCATCGACACGCTGGGCCATAGCCCCCGAGGGCGAATACAGCATCTGCTATGTGCTGTGCGCCAACGGCTTGACTGGCGAAAGCGCGATGTGGGCGCAGACCAACTATTATGCTGGGCAGTCAACTTCGATGCTGTATATGGATGATTTCATCAACGGCACGAACCCGCAGACGGGACTGACCTATAATCATGTGGCAGTGCTGTGCTCGTCGATCGACGGGCTGGGCGAGCCAGGCAGCATGGACACGGCGCAAATTGAAATCGGCACCCCTTGGCTGCATACCTATGAATTTGACACCGCCAAGGCTGTGAATACGGTGGGCGACCAGATTATCCAAGACCCCGACCAGCTGTATGTGGTGGCCATGCTTATCGACAATGCCACTGGCACGGTGGTGAATGCCACCAAGCATGCCTGCGGGTCAAAGACGGGGAGCATCGGCAGCGTGGCAGCCGATGCCGTGCAAGGCGATGATGCAATCTATGACCTTATGGGCCGCAAGGTGGCGAATCCTGGCCCCGGGATTTATATCCAGGGAGGGAAGAAAGTGAGGTATTAGGTTTTAGGTTTTAGGTTTTAAGTTTTAAGTATAGCGCCGAATTAAATTTAAACTATTCTTATCCTTGAATCCCGTAGGGA
>JAJBUG010000069.1 GCA_020860515.1 Bacteroidales bacterium
GGCTCCCAGCTGGGAGCCCCTCTTTTTATAGATTCTATTATGCTTTGCCATTGCTGCCAAGCACATTCTCGATCTTGTGCTTGTAGAGCTTCTCCATTTCGTCGCGAGCCGGACCCAGGTACTTGCGAGGGTCAAACTCACCGGGCTTGTCGTGAAGCACGCGGCGCACAGCTGCGGTCATGGCCAGACGGCTGTCGCTGTCGATGTTGATCTTGCAAACGGCGCTCTTGGCAGCCTTGCGGAGCTGCTCCTCGGGAATGCCGATAGCATCGGGCAATTTGCCGCCGAGGCTGTTGATTTCATCTACATATTCCTGGGGCACTGATGATGAGCCGTGGAGCACGATTGGGAAGCCAGGCAGCTTCTCCATTACGGCGTCGAGCACGTTGAATGCCAATGGCGGGGGCACGAGCTTGCCGTTAGCGTCGCGTGTGCACTGCTCGGGGGTGAACTTGTAAGCGCCATGGCTGGTGCCGATCGAGATGGCCAGGCTGTCGCAGCCAGTGCGGGTAGCGAAGTCGATTACCTCCTCGGGGTCGGTGTAGGTGTGGTGGTCTGAGCTTACCTCATCCTCTACGCCGGCCAGCACGCCGAGCTCGCCCTCAACTGTTACGTCGAACTGGTGAGCGTAGTCAACTACCTTCTTGGTCAGAGCCACGTTCTCTTCGTAGGGGAGGTGGCTGCCATCGATCATCACTGACGAGAAACCGCAGTCGATGCAGTCCTTGCAGGTCTCGAATGTGTCGCCGTGGTCGAGGTGAAGCACGATCTGGGGATTCTCCCAGCCAAGCTCCTTGGCATATTCTACAGCACCCTGAGCCATGTAGCGGAGCAGGGTAGCGTTAGCGTAGTTGCGAGCGCCCTTAGATACTTGCAGAATAACGGGTGATTTCTCCTCAGCAGCAGCCTTGATGATAGCCTGGAGCTGCTCCATGTTGTTGAAGTTGAAAGCGGGGATGGCATAGCCGCCCTTGATTGCCTTGGCGAACATATCGCGAGTGTTCACAAGGCCGAGTTCTTTATAACTTACCATATCTCTAATATGTATTGGTTTTCTTTCAGATTGCAAAGATACAAAATTTCAGTGAAAAAATTGGCATTTTGCCAATTTTTTCCTAATCTAACTTTAAATTGTGCCCCATGCGGTCCTTTTTGGTGTGCATGTAGCGGAGATTGTAGGGGGTAAGGCCCACTTCGATGGGCACATTCTCCACGATTTCCAAGCCGTAGCCCTGCAGGCCCACGCGCTTTTTGGGATTGTTGGTCATCAGCCGCATTTTCTTGATGCCGAGCAGATTCAGGATTTGCGCACCCACGCCGTAGTCGCGCTCGTCGGCCTTGTGGCCCAGGTGCAGGTTGGCATCCACGGTGTCGAGGCCCTCCTCTTGCAGCTTGTAAGCCTTGATTTTGTCCATCAGGCCGATTCCACGGCCCTCTTGGTTAAGGTAGATGATTGCTCCTCGGCCCTCGGCCTCGACCATCTCCATGGCTCGGTGGAGCTGCGGACCGCAGTCGCAGCGCTGGCTGGCGAAGATGTCGCCGGTGGCGCAACTGCTATGCACACGCACCAGCACCGGCTCGCCATCAGTCACATCGCCTTTGATCAGGGCGATATGCTCCAGACCGTTGCTAAGCTGTCGGAAGGGAATCAGCTTGAAGTGGCCGTACTGGGTGGGCATGTCCACCTCCACGCCCATCTCCACCAGGCGCTCGTTGCGCAGTCGGTATGCTATAAGGTCGCGGATCGAAATCAGCTTCATGCCCCACTGGTCGGCCATCTTGCGCAGCTGTGGCAGGCGCGCCATCGTGCCGTCCTCGTTCATCACCTCCATTAGGGCGGCTGCTGGCGTGAGGCCGGCAAGGCGAGCCAAGTCGATAGCTGCCTCGGTGTGGCCGCTACGCTTCAGCACCCCTTGGTCCTGGGCATAGAGGGGGTTGATGTGGCCAGGACGCCCAAAAGTCTCTGGCTTCGACTCGGGGTCAGCCAGGGCGCGAATGGTGGCGCAGCGGTCAACTGCCGACACGCCCGTGGTGCAGCCTTCGAGCTTGTCCACGGTCACGGTGAACGGAGTGCCCAGCATCGAGGTGTTGTGGTTGACCTGCACAGGCAAGTCCAACTCGGCACAGCGGCTAATGGTAATGGGGGCGCAAAGCACTCCTCGGGCATTGTGAAGCATGAAGTTCACCTGCTCGGGGGTGATTTTCTCGGCGGCGACTATGATATCGCCTTCGTTTTCGCGGTCTTCGTCATCGACCACAATCACCATTTTGCCATCGGCAAAATCCTTGATGGCATCCTCTATCTTGTCAAGCATCATATATCTTTATTAAATCTTCAGTGGTTTTTATAATTGAGGGGAGGTCTTTGCGGCGAATATCAAATGGATAGCGATTGAGCATGGTTATCACCATGGGCTGGCGCGCATTGCTCAGATAATCCACAATGTCCATTAGCTGATTGTTAAGGCGCTCCTTATTGCCTTTTTCTTTAAGTCGCTTTATTAGCGGCTGCTTGTAATAGGCCGTTAATTCCTGTGCTTCCGCCAAGAAGGGTTGCAGCATTGCCAATGCTTTTTCGGGTTCTACTTCGTTCATAATCACTTCCTTCATGCTTAGGCTGCGCTCCATGCGCTTGCCTATCAGGCGTTGGAAGAACAGTTTGTAGGCATCCAGGTTGAATACTTGGCTATCGCCCACGGCCTTGTAGGTGAAGAAGATGCCAAGCGGCAACATCACCGCCGTGCTAAGCCATATTCCCTGCCATACCTCCCACTTGCCGTCACGAGCCATCTTGAAGCCCATGTTGTCGAAGATGAAGTAAACGATGAACAGGAACACCGAAATCACCAGCGGCGTGCCTATGCCGCCCTTCTTGATGATGGCTCCCAAGGGGGCGCCGATAAAGAAGAACACAAGGCAGGCAATCGGCAATGTGTACTTGCGGATCAGCTCGATGCCATGCCGGCGGCTCAGCTTGGCTTGCTCAAGCACCAATGCGCTGCGGAACTCATAATCCTGCATCTGCCTCTTAGCCTTGGCCAGGGCTTGATTGATATAGCCACGGGCTGCGCTGGGGTTGGCTCCAGCAAAGATTGAGTCGATATCGAGCGGCTCTTCCAGCGCGACTGGGGGCCGCACTACTTGCACCGGCCCGGAATCAGTGCGCTCGGTTTTATAATAGGGCACGTTTACATAGCTTTTGGTTTTCAGCTCACGCGCGTAGTTGTCGCCGATGCTGTCAACAATGCCGTTGATCGAATCGATCGACGACCGCAGTTCGGCCACATTCTTGCCCACATATTGGCTGCGCATGGTGCTTTCGTCCATGCGGTTGAAGTTCATGTCGAAGATGAAGTAAATCTGCTTGTCGGTGAAGCTTTCGCGGCGGAAGGGCAGGAAGTTGCTACTGCTTGTGCCCATGGCGCTTTCCTTGAGGTTTTCAAACATTTCGCCTCGGTATAAATGCAAGAACAGGCGTGTCTTGTCCTCGGTGAAGTTCATCTTGCCGCTGTCAGCCAAGATTACACGGCTGTTGTCAAGTCCACGGCTGATGTCGTAGATTATCATGTCGTAGAGCATGCCTGTCTCGGGATTCTTCTCCTCCACATAGAGGTTCATGCCCGGGATTTGGTCGTAGAATGTGCGCACAGGGATTTCCACCTCGGGATTTTTCTGGCGGAGCGAGAACATGATGGTCCACATCTTGGTTTGAGCTATTGGAAGCACCTTGTCCTGGAAGAAGAACGCGCCAATCGACAGAGCCACCATGAAAATGATCAGAGGCTTCAGAATGGTGAAGAGAGAGATTCCTGCCGCTTTCATGGCTGTCAGCTCGAATTTCTCGCCCAGGTTGCCAAATGTCATAAGGCTGGCCAGCAGCACAGCCAAGGGTAGGGCAGTGGGCACCATCGACAGCGCGGCATAGAAGAATAGCTCGCCCACGACAGCCATCGACACGCCTTTGCCCACCAGCTCGTCGATAAAGCGCCACAGGAATTGCATCATCACGATGAAAAGGCAGATAAAAAAGGTCATGCACAGCAGTGGCAGGAACTGCTGCAGCATGAAGGTATATAGTCGCTTTATCTGCACGTTTTTCGTTTTAAGTTTTAAGTTTTACGTTTTAAGTATTTCGTTTTACGTTTTACGTTTTAAGAAATACCTGCTCTTAAAAGGTTTTAAGTTTTAAGTATTAAGTATTAAGAAATACTTTCTCTTATTCAGAGTGCAAAGTTACAAAATTTATTTGACATAATAGGTAAAACCATTTAAATTCCACAATTCCATCAAAAAACGTAAAACGTAAAACGTAAGTATAATAAGTATAGCGCCGAATTAAATTTAAACTATTCTTATCCTTGAATCCCGTAGGGATTCTTTCAATTAGTCTATTGGTATTCTCCCTTCCCCCCAACCCCGTAGGGGTTGTTAAGTTATTGAGAAACAACCCCTACGGGGTTGGGTTGGAAGATCCTTAATACAGGCTATTAGAAACAACCCCTACGGGGTTGGCAAATACAATATTATAATTTAATTTTAATCTGAATATTTAC
>JAJBUG010000026.1 GCA_020860515.1 Bacteroidales bacterium
CACTAATTCACTAATTCACTAATTCACTAATTCACTAATTCACTAATTCACTAATCCACTAATTCACTTAAAATTCTTTTGATTACCGTTTGGGCCGAGATTTCGCGGTTGGCAGCCTCGGGAATTACGATGCTTCGAGGGCTTTCAATTACTTCGTCGGTTACAATCATGTTGCGGCGCACAGGCAGGCAATGCATAAAGTAAGCATTGTCGGTGAGGGCCATTTTGCGGCTATCTACTGTCCAGGCTCGGTCGGTGTTGATCACTTGGCCGTAATTAGGATCGGCATAAGCCGACCAGTTCTTGGCGTAGATGAAGTCGGCGCCTTCGAAAGCCTTGTCTTGGTCGTATTCCACCTTGGCATTGCCCACAAACTGAGGGTCAAGCTCGTAACCATGAGGATGAGTTATCACAAAGTCATAGTCGGTCTGATTCATCCACTCGGCGAATGAATTAGGTACAGCTTGTGGCAGAGCTTTGGGGTGGGGAGCCCACGAGAGCACCACCTTGGGGCGCTCTTTAGTCTTGTATTCCTCAATGGTGATGAGATCGGCGAAGCTCTGCAGCGGATGGCGCGTTGCGGCCTCCATGCTGAATACTGGCTTGCCTGAATATTTTATAAATTGGTTCAGGACAGTCTCTTCGTAATCGTATTTCTTATCCTTTAGACCAGCAAATGAGCGCACTCCAATCATATCGCAGTAACACCCCATCACGGGAATGGCCTCGAGCAGATGCTCGCTCTTGTCGCCATCCATGATTACTCCGCGCTCGGTCTCCAGCTTCCAGGCTCCTTGGTTTACATCCAGCACAATCACATTCATGCCAAGATTCATAGCCGCCTTTTGGGTGCTGAGGCGGGTGCGCAGACTGTTGTTGAAGAATATCATCAGCAAGGTCTTGTTGCGGCCAAGGTCGCTGAAAGCATAGCGGTCACTCTTGATTTGCAAAGCCTCCTTGATGGCCTGGTCGAGGGGGCCGATATCGTGGACGTTAGTGAAATGTCTCATATTAGTTGGATTTTATGCCCGATGCTTACGCAGTCGGGCCAATGGCTTTATAGGATTTCTTTAAGAGCAGCTACGGCTTTGTCGGCTTGCTCTTTGGTAAGGGTGAGGGCTGGAAGGAGGCGCACTGTGTGTTCGCCAGCTCCGCCGGTGAAGATATGGCGATCAAAAAGGAGATGCTTGCGCAGGTCGCTGGCGCTTCCCTCAATTTCCATGCCAATCATGAGTCCGCGTCCGCGCACTTCCTTCAAGGCAGGAATCTTTTTCAGCTCATCTATGAGGTATTCGCCCACTTTTGCGGCATTATCTACCAGGTGTTCGCCTTCGATTACGTCGAGCACTGCCAAGGCAGCAGCGCAGGCCAAACGATTGCCTCCGAATGTGGTGCCTAACATGCCCTTCTTTGCCTCGAGCATAGGTGATATCAGCACTGCGCCCATTGGAAAACCATTGGCAATGCCCTTGGCGCAGGTGATAATGTCGGGCTTGATGCCTGTGTATTGGTGAGCAAAGAATCGTCCGCTGCGGCCATATCCGCTTTGGATTTCATCCAAGATAAGCATTGTGCCAGTGTCGGTGCATGCTTGGCGCAGCTCACGTATAAATTCATCGTCAGGCACATGTATGCCGCTTACTCCTTGGATGCCTTCGATTATTACTGCGGCATATTCTTTTGTGGCCAATGCTTTGCGCACAGCTTCAATATCACCAAGGGGCACAAAAGTGACCTTCTCGGTGCGATTAAAGGGAGCTTGGATCTTGGGATTGTCGGTGGCTGCTACCGCTCCCGAGGTGCGCCCATGAAAAGCCTTGCCAAATGCAAGAATCTTCTCACGGCCAGTCTGGAACGAAGCCAATTTTATGGCATTCTCGTTGGCCTCGGCTCCGCTGTTGCACAGAAACAGGTTGTAGTCATCGTATCCTGAAGCTTTGCCCAGACGGTAGGCCAGCTCTTTTTGCAAAGAGTTTTGCACCGAATTTGAGTAGAATCCAAGTTTGGCCAACTGCTCGCCCACTTTCTCCACATAGTGCGGATGGCAATGGCCTATGCTGATTACAGCATGGCCGCCATAGAGGTCGAGGTATTCTGTGCCGTCGGCAGTATATACATAATTGCCTTTGCCACTTACAGGCTCTATATTATATAATGAGTAAACGTCGAAAAGTTCCATTTTTCAGAAGGCTGAGGGTTTGAGTTTGAGGCCAGTGGTCTGAGGCAAGCCGAACATCAGATTGAAATTCTGCACGGCTTGTCCCGAAGCGCCCTTGAGCAGATTGTCGATAGCGCAGGTAATAAGTAACTTTCGTCCGTGCTTTTCAAGTCCGATGATGGCCTTGTTGGTGTTTACGGCTTGCTTCAGGTCGATTGCCCCGGGAGCTACGTGAGTAAATGCAGCATCACGGTAGTAATCTTCGTAGAGCTTTCGTGCATCTTCGAGAGTCATGTCGGTGTCGATATGGCTGATTGCGAAGATGCCACGCGGGAAATCGCCGCGCACCGGCACGAAGTTGAGCTCGTCAACAGGTCCTCCCTGCAGCTTTTCCAATGTGGCGCGGATTTCTTTCAGATGTTGGTGTTCAAATGCTTTGTAAACCGAGAGATTGTCGTTGCGCCAGCTGAAATGTGTGGTGGCTGCAGGCTTAACTCCTGCGCCGGTGCTGCCAGTTACGGCAGTGATTTGCACTGGCGTGGCCAACATTCCCGCATTGGCTAATGGGAGAAGCGACAACTGCAGGGCAGTGGCAAAGCAGCCTGGATTGGCCACTTTCTGAGCGCCTTCGATTCTCTGTTGCCAAGCTTCGGGCAAGCCATACACATATCCCTCGCTCTCATCGCGGAAGTCTTGGGCCAGGTCAATTATGCGCAGTCCATCTGGCTGCTTGTTCTCTTGCCAAAATTCGCGGCTCTTGCCATGGGCTGAGCAGAGAAACACCGCATCGACGGCGGCTAAGTCGTAATTCTCGCTGAAAGCCAGGTCGGTGTCGCCAATCAGGCCTTCGTGCACGCTGGCAATGGGTGCGCCAGCATTGCTGGTGCTGTGCACCCAGGCTATCTCTGCATTAGGGTGGTTGATGAGCAGGCGTAGCAGCTCGCCGGCTGTATAGCCAGCACCGCCGATGATGCCTACTCGTATCTTCTTTTCACTCATTCTGCAAGACCGTTTTTTACCTGATTGTTGTGGTAAATTTTCATTTGGTTGCCGAGAATCTTAGTGAAGCCCTTCACATCGTCGGCAGTCCAAGCCTTGTTGACCTCGCCATATTCGCCGAAGTCGGTCTTCATGAGGTCGAAAGGCGAGCTGACGCCTACCAAGGTGAAAGAGTAAGGGCGCAGCAGCACCTCAACTTCGCCAGTGACATTGCGCTGGCTCTCGCGAAGGTAAGCCTCCATGTCGCGCATTACAGGCTCGAGATACTGTGCTTCGTGGAGGAACATTCCGTACCATGTGCCGATTTGGTCCTTCCAATAGAGCTGCCACTTGGTCAGTGTGTGCTTCTCCAGCATCTTGTGCGCATTTATAATTAGGATAGGGGCTGCGGCCTCAAAGCCTACGCGGCCCTTGATTCCGATGATAGTGTCGCCGATATGCATGTCACGCCCGATTCCGTACTTTGAGCCGATTTCTTCGATGGCGCGGATGGCAGCAATCGGGTCGTCGTAGCGCTTGCCGTTGACGGTCTTCACTTCGCCCTTTTCAAAGCCTATCTTCAGGCTTTGGGGTTCAGTCTCGGTGATTTGTGATGGGTAGGCCTCCTCGGGAAGGGTCTGCTCGCTATGCAGGGTTTCCTTGCCACCGATGCTGGTGCCCCATAGGCCCTTGTTGATGCTGTACTCCATCTTCTTGAAGTCGGCATGGAATCCATGCTTCTTCAGATAGTCTATTTCATACTCGCGCGTTAAGGTCATGTCGCGGGTAGGGGTGATAATTTCAATGTCGGGAGCCAAGATCTGGAAAGTCAGGTCAAAGCGCACTTGGTCGTTGCCAGCGCCGGTGCTGCCATGGGCTATGGCATCAGCGCCAATGGCCTTGGCATATTCGATAGTGGCTATGGCTTGGAAAATGCGTTCGCTCGACACGCTGATCGGGTAAGTGCCATTGCGCAGCACATTGCCAGCAATCATGTAGCGAATGCTCTTGTCGTAATAATCCTTGGTGATGTCGAGGGCTTTATGGCTCTTTGCACCGAGAGCGTAGGCGCGTTCTTCTACTGCCTTTAGGTCTTCGGGGGTGAATCCGCCAGTGTTGGCAATTGCGGTGTGCACCTCATAGCCGAGGTCTTCGCTGAGGTATTTTACTGTGAATGATGTGTCGAGGCCGCCGCTGTAAGCCAGCACCACTTTCTTCTTCTTATCTGAATCTGCCATATCAGTAATTTTTTTATAGGTAATGTTTTAAAAGGATAAAAGGATGAAAGGATGAAAGTGGGATTCCTATCTCTCTTCCTATTTAAATCGTGTCTCTTGTCCTATTTAAGATGAAAAATCTTATTGAGCCCGTTGCGCAGGAAGAGCAGATAGGGGTTGTGCTGCTCCTTCTTGTGCCGCTCGGCTGTGGCTGGGTCGTAGAGCATTCCAGTGCACAGGCAGCGCTTGCGGTCGTTGCGTTGCAACACATCGTAGTTGACGCATCCTTCGCAGCCAGCCCAGAACTCTTCATCGTCGGTAAGCTCTGAGAAGGTCACTGGGATATAGCCCAGCTTGGTGTTGAGCTTCATCACCGGCAGCGATGTGGTGATGCTGAAGATCTTGGCGTAGGGGAAACGTGTGCGGGCAAGCTCGAAAGTCTTAGCCTTGATGCGGTGAGCCAAGCCTGATCGTCGGTATTCTGGATCCACAATTAGGCCAGAAGTGGCCACGTAATCACCATGGCTCCAGCACTCGATATAGCTGAAGCCAACCAGTTTGTCTCCGTCGAGGGCCACCACCGCCTTTCCACCGTTGATCTTAGCCGAGATATACTCGGGTGTGCGGCGGGCAATGCCAGTGCCTCTTTGGAGAGCTGACTCGTAGATGAGGTCGCAGATGCGTTGGGCATGCACCGCGTGCTTTGGCTCGGCGTACTCTACAGTCACTTGATTTGCTTCCATTATAAATTGTACCTTTGTTTAACGTATATATAATAAATATCCCGATGGGAAATATATAAAATTCTCGCAAAACCTTACTTCCTGCGCCAAAAATAGGCAGCAGGTGTGATTGAACTGCAAAGTTAGTAAAAATTTTCCGATTAGTCCGTCAAAATGTAAATAAATATTAAGAAAAAGTTTCAAAATGGTGCACTTAGGTACAAACGGACAAAAAATCAGCGCGAAAAGGCAAGGCTCATAAGCCAGAAATTACTAATTTTGCATAAACCATAATAAAATCAGCCGCTTAGGAGTGCGGTGTAACATTGGTGTGGACAAAAGTTTTGGAAATTATACAATTTTACACTAAATTTCTTCGATTTTTACACCGTTTGAATTGATTTATTTAATATCTTTGCAATCAGAAAATATTTTACTTTAAATTTATACCTTCAGCTCATGAAATTTACAATGCCTTCGCTTCTTGCACTGGCTTTGGCACTTTCCACAGTTTCGTGCCACGACGCAGCCCAGAAGCAATTGACAAAGTCGGGCCTCGACCCAGAGAAATTCGTAGCAGAGATCAACGGCAAGCCTACCGCCCTCTACACCCTAACCAACGACAACGGCATGGAGGTGTGCATCACCAACTTCGGCGGACGTATCGTATCGATTATGGCTCCCGACAAAGAGGGGAAGTTCGTAGATGTAGTGCTCGGCTTTGACAGCATCAGCGATTACCAAAACATTCCCAGCGACTTCGGCGCTGCCATCGGTCGCTATGCCAACCGCATCAACCAGGGTCGCCTCGTGCTTGACGGCGACAGCATCCAGCTCCCGCAGAACAATTTCGGCCATTGCCTCCACGGCGGCCCCACTGGCTGGCAGTACCAGGTGTACGACGTAAAGAGCCACGATGACAACAGCCTTACGCTGGTGATGAACTCGCCCGACGGCGACAATAATTTCCCTGGCAATGTAACCGCCGAAGTCACCTATACTCTCACTCCTGACAATGCCATCGACATCAAATACAGCGCCACTACCGACAAGACTACGGTGATCAACATGACCAACCATAGCTACTTCAATCTCAATGGCGACCCCAATATGCCTATCACCAACTGCATCCTGCAGTGCAATGCCAGCAATTACACTCCCGTGGATTCGACCTATATGACCACTGGCGAAATTGCTACCGTGAAGGAAACTCCCTTCGACTTCACACAGGCCAAGGCTATCGGCGAGGATATCGAAATACAGGACGAGCAGCTCAAGAACGGCAATGGCTACGACCACAACTGGGTGCTCGACACCAACGGCGACGACACAAAGGTGGCAGCTGTGCTCAGCTCGCCTGTCACTGGCATCACTCTTACCGTATATACCGACGAGCCCGGCATCCAAATCTACACTGGCAACTTCCTGGATGGCACAGTGCAGGGCAAGGGAGGCAACATCTACGAGAAGCGCACTGGCGTATGCCTTGAGACACAGCATTATCCCGACAGCCCCAACAAGCCTGAATGGCCCAGCGTGGTGCTTCGCCCAGGGGAAACTTATCATAGCCACTGCGTGTTCCAGTTCGGCGTTGAAAAATAAGCATCATCAATCACATTTTATTAATATTTCATAATAAACCAACACTAACACAATGAATTGGTATTCGACAGAATTCATCTGGCTTGACTGGGTTGTGCTCGCGCTTGGCATAATCGCTGTTATATGGATAGTATGGTGGGCGATTGTCAAAGACAAAAAAGCCCAGCAAGGCGAAAGCTCATCGGCCTATCTCTTTGGCAAGGGTGAAGCATGGTATGTAATTGGTATGGCGATTTTCGCCGCCAATATTGGCTCAGAGCACCTTGTAGGCTTGGCCGGCACTGGTGCAAAGAGCGGTGTGGGAATGGCTCACTGGGAAATGCAGGGCTGGATGATCCTTATCCTCGGCTGGCTCTTCGTTCCCTTCTATCAGCTGCTTATCACTAAGATGGGCAAGATTATTACTATGCCCGACTTCCTGAAGTTCCGCTACACCAAGGCCACTGGCTCTTGGCTCAGCATCATTACCCTGGTAGCTTATGTGCTGACCAAGGTCAGCGTGACTGCTCTTACTGGCGGTGTATTCTTCAAGTATCTGTGGGGTCTCAACTTCTGGGTTGGCGCCATCGGCCTGATTCTTATCACTTGCGTATTCACTGTATTCGGCGGCATGAAGGGCGTGATGAAGCTTTCGACCATCCAGACACCTATTCTTATTATAGGTTCATTCTGGGTCCTGTTTGCTGGCTTGGCTTTGCTTGGCAATGGCAACATCGTAGAGGGCTGGCACGCAATGATGGATTATTGCTCCAAGCTCAACAATGGCTATGGCACCACTCACATGTTCCACTGGGAGGAGGGCGATAGCATGTATCATGAATATCCCGGCTTTGTAGTGTTCATCGGCGCCAGCATCATCGGTTTTTGGTATTGGTGTACCGACCAGCACATCGTGCAACGTGTGCTTGGCCAGATGCCTGAGGAAGAGGCTCACGAGGTAATGAAGCGTGCTCGTCGCGGTACCATCGCTGCTGGTTTCTTCAAGATCCTCCCCTGCTTCATGTTCCTTATCCCTGGTATGATTTGCGCCGCTCTCGATGCCAATGGCACACTCAAGCTCGATGATACCGACTCGGCTTTCGCCCTGATGGTAAAGACCGTGCTCCCCGCTGGTGTAAAGGGCGTGGTAACAATCGGCTTCGTTTGCGCGCTTGTAGCGTCGCTGGCTGCTTTCTTCAACAGCTGCGCCACCCTCTTCACCGAGGACTTCTACAAGCCCATCAAGAAAGGCAAGACCGAGAAGCATTATGTAAGCGTTGGCCGTATCGCTACCGTTGTAGTCGTAATCCTTGGCTTCGCTTGGCTGCCCATCATGATGAGCCTTGGCTCGCTCTACGATTACCTCCAGGGCATCCAGTCGCTGCTTGCTCCTACGATGGTGGTTGTATTCGCAATGGGTATCTTCAGCAAGAAGGTTACACCCAAGGCCGGTGAATGGACCATGATTGTCGGCTTTGTAATCGGTATGCTTCGTCTGCTAACCAATGTAATCACCGACACTGGCAAGACACCAATGGATGGCTGGTTCTGGCATATAACCGAATGGTTCTGGCAGAGCAACTGGCTGGTATTCGAGTGCTGGCTGCTGGTATTCCTGGCTGCATTCATCGTGATTGTGAGCTGCTTCACTGCTCCTCCCACAGCCGAACAGGTGTCGGCTATCACCTTCACCAAGGAATTCAAGGAGAGCATCAAGAAGAGCTGGGGCGTATTCGATATCATCGGTTCGCTGATTGTAATCGGTCTCTGCTTCCTCTTTTACCTCTACTTCTGGTAAAACTCCGTCACAGGGGCTCAGCCCCTGTGCGCTTGATTTAGAAATCACACCTATATTAAAAAGTATTGCCGAGTGCGGGGGTATATGGCAGAGGGAAAGGTTGGTGACCTTAACGCTTCAGTCACCAATTGTAAAAAATGACGCTTCCATCACCTCGCCTCGGCATTTTCTTGTGAAGTAGTGTTTTAGTGACTTATTGATTTAGTGCCACCAAACCACCAAATCACTAAGACACCAAACCACCAAATCACTAAAACACCAAATAACTAAAACACCAAATAACTAATATGCTGGAAGAACTGAAAGAAAAAGTGTTTCGTGCTAATCTCGATCTTGTAAAGCACGGCCTTGTAATATTCACCTGGGGCAATGTCTCAGGTATCGATTGCGAAAGCGGTCTGGTGGTAATCAAGCCCAGCGGCGTTGATTACGACACCATGAAAGTTGAAGATATGGTAGTGGTTGACCTCGATGGCAATGTGATAGAGGGCGACCTTCGCCCATCAAGCGACACTCCCACTCACCTGGCTCTCTATAAGGCCTTCCCAGAAATTGGCGGCGTGGTGCACACCCACAGCACCTATGCAACCGCTTGGGCTCAGGCTGGCAAGGACATTCCCAACATTGGCACCACCCATGCCGACTATTTCCATGAGGCTATTCCCTGCACAGCTGATATGACCGAAGAGGAGGTAAAGGGTGCTTATGAGCTGGAGACTGGCAATGTAATCATCAAGCGTTTCGAGGGCATGAATCCTGTGCATACTCCTGGCGTGCTCGTAAAGAACCATGGCCCATTCGCATGGGGCAAGGATGCTCACGATGCAGTGCACAATGCAGTGGTGATGGAGCAGGTGGCCAAGATGGCGTTCATCGCTTATAGCGTCAACCCTGACCTTACCATGAATCCCCTGCTTGTAGAAAAGCATTTCAACCGCAAGCACGGCCCCAATGCCTACTACGGCCAAAAGAAAGCATAAAAACCTTTGGCTTTAGTCCTTTTATCCTTTCATCCTTTTATCCTTTAAAATTCATTTAACCTAAAATAAACCCATAAAAACCATGAGCAAATTTGATAATCTTGAAGTATGGTGGGTAACTGGCGCACAGCTCCTCTACGGAGGCGATGCAGTCGTTGCAGTTGACGCTCACTCAAAGGAAATGGTCGATGGCCTCAACAATTCTGGCAATCTTCCCATTAAGGTCGTTTACAAAGGCACCGCAAACTCTTCTAAGGAAGTTGAAGCAGTGATGAAGGCTGCTAACAACGATAACAACTGCGTGGGCATCATCACCTGGATGCACACCTTCTCACCCGCTAAGATGTGGATTCATGGCCTGCAGCAGCTCCACAAGCCTCTGCTCCACCTCCACACTCAGTACAACGCCGAAATTCCATGGGATACCATGGACATGGACTTCATGAACCTCAACCAGAGTGCTCATGGCGACCGTGAATTTGGCCACATCTGCTCGCGCATGCGCATTCCTCGCAAGGTAGTCGTTGGCTACTGGAAGGAGAAAGACACTCAGGATAAGATCGCCGTTTGGAGCCGCGTAGCTGCTGCTTGGGCTGATGCTCAGGACATGCTCATTATCCGCTTTGGCGACCAAATGAACAATGTTGCCGTAACCGATGGCGACAAGGTAGAGGCCGAACTTCGCCTTGGCTACCATGTTGACTACTGCCCAGTAAGCGAACTTATGGAATACCATAAGAAAGTTGAGGATGCAGCTGTTGACGCATTGGTTGAAGAGTACTTCCAGCTTTATGACTGCGCTCCCGACGTTAAGGAGGGCGAGAAGCTGCAGGTTGTTCGCAATGCCGCTCGCGCTGAGCTCGCAATTCGTGCTTGCCTCCAGGCTAAGGGCGCTAAGGGCTTTACCACCAACTTCGACGACCTTGGCACCGACGACATCAACGATCCTAAGTTCGTTGGTTTCGACCAGATTCCTGGCCTCGCTTCACAGCGCCTGATGGCCGAGGGTTATGGCTTTGGCGCAGAGGGCGACTGGAAGTCTGCAGCTCTCTATCGCACCGTATGGTACATGACCCAGGGCATGGAAGGTGGTTGCTCGTTCCTCGAGGACTATACCCTCAACTTCGACGGCAAGCAAAGCTCAATTCTCCAAGCTCACATGCTCGAGGTTTGCCCGCTGATCGCTGAGCAGAAGCCTAAGCTCGAGGTTCACTTCCTTGGCATTGGCATCCGCAAGGCTCAGACCGCTCGCCTCGTATTCACCAGCAAGCCTGGCAATGGCGTCACCGCTACTGTGGTTGACATGGGCAATCGCTTCCGCCTGATTGTAAACGACGTTGAGTGCATCAAGAGCAAGCCTCTGCCCAAGCTTCCCGTAGCTTCGGCTCTCTGGATTCCGATGCCCAACTTCGAGGTTGGCGCAGGCGCTTGGATTCTCGCAGGCGGTACTCACCACAGCTGCTTCAGCTATGCAATCACTCCCGAGTTCTGGATGGACTACGCCGAAATGGCAGGCATCGAAATGCTCCACATCGACAAGAATACCACAATGGAAGGCTTCCAGCGTGAAATGCGTTACAACGAGGTTTATTACATGCTCAACAAAGCTCTGAAATAATGGAAGAGAAGTTTGTAATAGGCCTTGACTATGGTAGCGATTCAGCTCGCGCTTTGGTCGTAAACGCCGCTACTGGCGAAGTGCTCGCTACATCAGTTAAATACTATCCCCGCTGGAAGGAAGGCAAATATTGCAATCCTGCCATCAACCAATATCGCCAGCATCCTCAGGACTATATCGACGTGCTGATAGCTTCAGTTCGCGAAGCCCTGAGCAAGTGCCCCGAAGGCACAGGTGAAAAGGTAGTGGGTTTGGCCTTTGATACCACTGGCTCAACACCTGCCTTCACCGACCAGAATGGCACACCTCTGGCTATGCTCCCCGAGTTCGCTGAGAACCCCAACGCAATGTTTGTGCTGTGGAAGGATCACACCGCCGTAAAGGAAGCTGCTGAAATCAACGAGCTTTGCAAGAAGTGGGACATCGACTATTCGCAGTACGAAGGTGGCATCTACTCATCTGAGTGGTTCTGGGCAAAAGCTCTCCACGTGCTTCGCGAAGACGAGGCAGTGCGCAAGGCTGCTTATTCTCTGATTGAATATTGCGAATGGCTTCCCGCCATGCTTACTGGCGTGAAGAGCAGCAAGGATGTGGTGCGCAGCCGTTGCGCTTGCGGCCACAAAGCTATGTGGCATCCCAAGTGGGGTGGTCTGCCAAGCGAGGAGTTCTTGGTAGCTCTTGACCCTGTATTGGGCGGATTCCGCGATCGCCTGTTCACCGAAACTGAGACAGCCGACAAGCCCGTAGGCCATCTTACCGAGGGTTGGGCTGAAAAGTTGGGTCTTACCACCAAGTGCGTAGTAGCCGGTGGTGCTTACGACTGCCACATGGGTGCAGTAGGCGCAGCTATCACTCCCCACACTCTGGTGCGCGTAATCGGTACCTCTACTTGCGACGTGATGGTTGCCAGCTATGACGAGATTGGCGACAATCTGATCAAGGGTATCTGCGGCCAGGTTGATGGCTCTGTAATCCCTGGCATGGTAGGTCTTGAAGCTGGCCAGAGCGCATTTGGCGATATCTACGCATGGTTCCGCCGCGTGCTCGAGTTCCCGCTCACCCATATCATTATGGAGAGCGATCTGCTTCCTGCCGAGCTTAAGGCTGAGGTGGTGGCTGAGGCCAGCGATAAGATTATCCGCGCCCTCACTGCCGAGGCTGAGCGTCTGCCCATCAGCGAGAACTCAGTGCTTGCAACTGACTGGATGAATGGCCGCCGCACACCCGATGCTAACCAGCTGCTCAAGGGCACCATCACTGGCATCACCCTCGGTACCACTGCTCCGATGATCTTCCGCGCATTGGTTGAGGCTACTGCCTTTGGCACACGCGCTATCGTTGACCGTTTCCGTCGCGAAGGCGTGCGCATCGACAATGTGATTGGCATTGGCGGTATCGCCCTGAAGAGCCCGTTCGTAATGCAAACCCTCAGCGATGTGCTCAATATGCCTATCAAGGTTTGCAACACCGACCAGGCTTGCGCTCTTGGCGCTGCCATGTTTGCTGCCGTTGCCGCTGGCGTATATCCCAAGGTAGAGGATGCCATCGCAGCCATGAACTCAGGCTTTGCCAAGGAATATTATCCCAACGAGGCTAACACTGCCATCTACGACAAGCTCTATGAGAAGTACCTTGAGCTCGGCCAATTCACCGAGACCAAGCTCTTCAATGCTTAATCCAACCCAAATCCTTAACAACAAAGGGGGGTGTGCCACAAAAGCACATTCCCCCTTTGTTTCAATTCCACTAGGCGAGGGCGTTTAGTAGCGGCGGGTCCGCGACCTGCTGCCCATCCGGAGGGGAAATATCAAAGCCTGTCATGCAGCAGGTCGGGGACCCGTGGTTACTTTTTTCAACTCCAGTGGCAGAGTTTTTCAAACATTTTCGCTAACTTTGTCATCAGTATGCACTTGCCCTTGGACTCTTCACTTCAGGGATAAAGGAACTTTTTATTTGCTTTATTTTCTTTTCTCAGATTTATTTATTAATTTTGCATTATTAAATTGAAAGCGTAATATCATACACAAATGTTACAAAAAAGCAGTTAGATTTCAATGTTTGTTTTAACTCGTTTAGTAATGAATTAAGACAATGGGAGCCTACTAAGTCCATTAATAATAACCGGGCTGTAGTGGTTGATTTCTTTTGTGGTTGTGGAGGCACCTCGCTTGGATTTGCTACTATTCCCTCTTTTTACAAAATTTTGTGTGGAATTGACATAAATCCTACTGTTTTAAAATCATTTCAGCATAATTTCCGGTGTAAGACTTTGTGCAAGGATGTTAGAGATATTAAGGATTGTGATTTAGAAGAAATAAAGAAAGTTATCAAAGGAACCAGTAGTCACCCTCTGATAGTGGTTGGTTGTGCACCTTGCCAGGGCTTTTCTGCACATAGAAAGAAAGATTATGGTAAGCCTGAGGATAATAGAAATTCATTAATTAAGACATTCTCCGAAATTGCACTTTCCCTTTCACCTGACTATGTGGTAATGGAAAATGTGCAGGAGGTTTTAAATGGCAAATATCGTTATCATTACGAAGAAGCTAAGACGGTATTTACCAAAGCGGGATATTTTGTAACACAAAAGATTTACAATGCGGCAGCATTTGGTGTGCCTCAAGCTCGCGTAAGAGCAATAATTGTGGCATCTAAGCAGCCTTTCGAACTTCCTTCTGAGGTTCTAATGCCAAATGATTACCGTACGGTGAGGGATGCTATCGGAAATCTTCCAAAAGCAAACAATCCTGATAGCAAAGATTCCTATCACTTTAGCTCGAAACATAAGCAATCCACAATAGATGTCATTGCGAGTGTGCCTAAGGATGGGGGTAGCCGTCCGCCTCATGTAGGTCCAAAGTGCCTTGATAAGGTCAAAGGTTTCTATGATGTATATGGGCGTCTTTCCTGGGATAAACCTTCGGTAACTTTAACAAAGACATCAAGAAATCCAGCAAGTGGAAGATTCTCTCATCCGGAAGAAAACCGAGGTATTACCCTGCGGGAAGCGGCTCGAATCCAAAGTTTTCCTGATTCGTTCATATTTGAAGGAGGGTCAAGTGAAAAATATGAACAAGTAGGAGAAGCCGTCCCCCCCTTGTTGTCTTTGGCAATTGCCACCAAGATATATATCGACATCGAAAAAGCAAAAGATGAAATGTAAATGTATTGATTGTTTCTGTGGAGCTGGAGGCCTTGCATTAGGGCTGGTCAATGCAGGTTTTGAACTTTGCTATAGCTTTGACATTGATCCCAAGGCCATAGGCTCAATATGCTCTAATACAAAATACATACCATCACATCTGACTGAGGTACAAGATATTTATCAACTTGATAGTGATTTGCTTCTACAACGGTTGAATTTGAAAATTGGTGAGTTAGACTTGTTGGCTGGAGGACCGCCATGTCAGGGATTCTCCATTCAAAGAGGTGGTGAAGATACAGATGAAAGAAATGACTTGGTGAGATGCTACATTCAGATTGTCAAAAATATCAGGCCAAAGTTCTTTCTAATGGAGAATGTGCCTGGTATTATAGGTAAGCGTGGAACGGCTATTCTTAAAACAAACTTGGAAATTATAGAAAATGAGGGTTATTTTGTGCACCAACAATTATTGGATGCACAAAATTATGAAGTACCACAACGGAGAAAGAGAGTGATAATAGTTGGTGAACGGTGTGATCACGATAGCCCCTTGTTTCACTTCCCTAAGCCTTCCGATACAATATTGACGGTTAGAGACGCAATTGGTTTTTTGCCTCCACCTCCTGATGACTATACTGACCATCCTAATTATCTCAATCACAGAAGAGATCGATTGACTGAAGGAAGTCTGAAACGCATACAAGCTGTAAAAGAAGGTCAGGGGAGAGACTTTTTGCCCGAAGATTTATTGTTGCCATGCCATAAGGTGAGTTCTTCGGTAATAGGACATCGAAATGTATTCGGAAGAATGTGCTGGGATAAAGTGGCTCCTACCATTACCGCTCGATTTGATAGTTTTTCAAGAGGCATGTTTGGCCACCCTGTTCAGGATCGCACGATATCATTAAGAGAGGGCGCTTTGCTTCAGACCTTTCCGATTGATTTCAAGTTTATTGGCAATAAGGTTGAGGTAGCCCGCCAGATAGGAAATGCAGTGCCTGTAAAATTGGCAGAACACATAGGTAATTCAATCATTAATGCTTTGAAAAGATGGTAGAATATAACAAATTGCTAAAGGGATATTTTAATGAGATCAAAGGCTTTTGTAAATTTGATCAAGAGGTGAAAATGGCAACGGGAGAATTGTCATTCCGTCCTTATTTAGATAAATTCCTTGTTGGCGTGGCCACAGAGTTGGATTCTACAATACAACGCATATTTGAACCGAGAAAACAAGGAAGTTCTGGTCGGCCTGATTGGGTATTTACTGACTCTATAAACATGGGTGTCTATGGGTATATCGAAGCTAAGGAATTATCTCCAAATGCAGAAATAGATATTCAAAAGGTTAAATCTCAAATATCACGTTATCTAAATTTAGGGAATCCTGTATTATTAACCGACGGCATAGAATTCATATATTTTGGTATTTCGGGAGAGGTAGAAAGATTCCTGTTGTTCGATAAACCTTTGGATTGGGAGCATCCCACTTACAATCTTGAGAGTATTTCCCTATTCCAAAAATTTTTCTCCAAGGTTGGTTTTAGATCAATACCAGAGTCGATGATTATTAGTGAGTTATCCAAACGTGCCAAATCTCTTTGTACAGAATTGATCGAACTGCTCAAACTTAACGAAGATGAGGCTGAGAATGAGATTGAACTCCGAACCATCCGAACCCTAAAGGAGCTATGGGACACTGCAAGTAAAAATCTTGATGTATCACTATCAGATGATAAAACATTTGCTGGATTCGTGGCCCAAATCTTAGCTTTTGGGCTTCTTTACGCACATCGTTTTATCAATAAAGAGGCTTCTACTCCGACTCAAATATATGATTGTTTGAATTTCTTCTGGACACAAAAGCCCTATGTCAAATACTCAAAGCATGTGGAGCCCTTTGTGCATCTTTTCAATGCTTTGTCGGAGGAACTAAACTCCAAACTTAGTAAAATTGGAGGTTGGTATGATAATACTCGTCGTTTACTTTCCCATGTGAAGTTAAATCAAGGTGTCCTTTCCAAACCAGATTTTCACAAATTGTATGAGGATTTCTTGGCAGAATATGATGCTGAGACCAGAGTTGATTATGGCGCTTGGTATACACCTACCTTATTGGCAGATTATATGGTAAGATTGGTGGACTTTCATATTCAAGCCAATCCAAGTTTTAGAGCTATAGCCCACAATCCCTTTCATGTTATAGATCCATGTTGTGGTACTGGCACTTTCAATGAGTCAGTATTAGACAAACTCTCACTTCCAGCAAAGTCGAAAGTCGTAGGTTTTGAAATTCTGCCAGTACCTTATGCATTGGCAAATTATAGGATGTCGTTATATAATATACCAAATGACGTAACAGTTAGTATCCACCTAACAAATACATTAGGAGATAATACATTCTATTGTCCGGAATATGACTTAAGTAAATTAGACTCAGTAGGTTTATTCTTTGCCCAAGAGCAAGTAGCCTCATTCAAAATGTCACAACCACCTCTCACAATTATCTTAGGTAATCCTCCCTGTTCAGATTCGTCAATTACAAATGCCGGAAAATGTCTTGAACGCTTGATGGAGGATTTTAGGCCAGATAATAGAACTACTCGTCAGAATACTCAAATGCAATTGGCCAACGAGTGGGTTAAGTTCTTTAGGTGGGCATTATACAAGGCTATGAAAAGTCGTCCTTCGATTATTGCATTGGTGTTGCCTTCGGTATTTGCGACTAATATTTCTTTTAAATATGCCCGTCGGTTTCTTGTGGAGAATTCATCGGAGATATCAATTCTGGAGTTTGATTCAGATAATAGAGTGGGTACTGGAAATCAGAATCTCTTCAATACCCTCCAGGGTAGATTGTTGCTTTTGTCTTCGTTTGCCGATAAGGCCGGCTCTTCTTTTGTACGTTATAAGAACATTTGCCACTTGTCTCGGTCTGAAAAATGTGATTATTTTTCCAAGGAGTTGAAGCATTTGGATTGGGATGAGCTTCCCATTGATGAGAACTATGCGTTTAGGCCGATTGGGGAATATGATAAGTCACTATATGACAAATTTATACCATTGGACTCAACGTCGGAGAGCAAAGGTGTATTTTTAAGGCACTGCTCTGGGTTAAAGCTTGCTCCCACTCATCTTTTGGTCCACTTTTCTAAGGGTCAATTAACTCGTCGTAGCAAATTTATAGCTGATGGAAATCATACCTATAACGAAATCAAGGACAGATGGTATAGTGGGCAAGTAAAACCTCCGGCCGAATCGAAACTTACCACAAATGTGTGTAATATTCTGGCTCACGTTAAAGGTCAGGTATCTCACTATTCTTATCGCCCATTCTTAGAGGCGTATGTAATTGACAATATAGATTTGTTGTCTGCCTTGGCTCAAACTAAGGGCGGTGGCATGCGGTATCGTCCCGAAGTGATCGCAGCTTTTTCTGATCCTACGGTTTTTGGCTTTTCAATAGCTCCTGCACCTGCTGAAATTAGTGAAAAGATTAATAAATTTTGTTCGTTTTCGTGGTATCTTCCAGATAATGACTTATGTACACGGGGGAATGCACATATATATTGCAATAAATTTCCGGAATATAAAAAAGGTCAGAATTGGGTATCACAACCTGTGAACAATGTCAATCCAACTTTGTTGGAAAAACTAAGTGAAATTTTGGATAGAGAAGTAGAAGTCATTCAAGACGAAATCGTGTACTACTCTTATGCCATCCTCTCATCTCCATTCTTTTTGAATGAGTTTGGTCCCAGATTACATTGCGTTGCGGGTCAAATGCCGTCGGTTCCAGTGGTAAAGGAAAAGAAGCTTTTTGATGAAGTGGTGGTAATAGGGAAAAGATTGGCTCATTTGGAAAGGGCAAGTTATGCGTTCTCACCGGCGGAGTCAATAAGATTATCGCAATTTGATTGGAAAGAAAGAATGGATTCTTTTGAATTGAAAGATTATACATTCACTCAAAATTCTATTATCTTCAAAACTTCAAAAAGAGAGGAAATAATCTACGAATTACCAGAACCTATAAAAGATTTCTCTATTTCGGGGTACAATATTCTTCGAGAGTGGCTTAAATACCATTCTTATGCCTATTATCGAAAGCAACTTTCTCCAGAGGATATTCAAGACCTCATTAGTCTTGTAAAGAGGATACGTTTGTATCTTGATGAGTATGAAAGGCTTGATGATTTAATAATGGAAATCCTTTCCTCAGAATTATTAACGTTGGATTAAGGACTATCGAACTTCGAAATCCGCATCCCAGCAGGCGATGGTATTCAGGAATAGCGGGTCCGTGACCTGCTGCCCATCCGGAGGGGAAATACCATCGCCTGATATCCCGCAGGTCGCGGACCCGCGGCTCCTGAAATGGTAGGCCTGATGGGGTTGATTTTCTCGAATTGTTGCAATTTTGTTAAATTTTCATAACAATGATAGAAATAGGAGAGGGGATGTCGGAGAAATGTAGTAATTTTGCATATTGAATTTTGCATGTGTTAATGCGGGGTTCATAACTGTATCTTACCTTAACATGCCAACCGGTCGTTTTTAACATCTTTTCTATCATGCCTATAGCACGTTTCATAAGCAAAGCTTTTTGCTGTTTGTCGCTACTCATCGCATCCCTCATTGTCAGCCCTTGCCATGCCTTGGCCGACGATAACTACCGCCATTCATCTGTGGCACTTCAGGGCGGAGCCTTGAATTATTGGAATACGTCATATCCATTTACATATCAAGGAGAGAATATTTGGACTTTAATTATTACCTTGCCTGTAGCTAATGGACAGTACACTGATGTGGAGCCGAGAGTAAACGGTTCTACGGATTGGAAAATTACATCATCAGCTACAATGTCAGTGGGAACTCCTTATGATATCGTTCCTTCAAATGGTGCTGATTTACAACTTGATTCATCGCATTTTGGGAACACTTATAAAGTGACAATAGCTTTCACAAGTGAGTCCACTGGCAGCATGGTATGGGAGGAATATGTAGAAACTACTACAGTGAATTACTATATTCTTGATGGCAAGAGGAAAGAATTGACCTCAAACATCATCAAGATAAATTCGGAATATACTGACCATACTATTTATTTCTGCCAAGAAACCACAGTATCTGGAGCCACCACTACCACTACGACTACATATTATGGTTTCCCCTCAGGCACTTCAATGACCAATGAGGAACTTTCCACTACACTGACAAAGGACTCAACAAATGCGTTGACTCTTCCTGGTGGAGATTATACATATACTATCAATGTAGGTGATCTCACTGACCTGCCTGATAGTCCCTCGGTAACTGTGACCCGTACCGCTGCGGTGCCTTATGTGACTGCTATCTATCTTAATGGGACAGAATATACTGATGGACAATATTACTTTGCTGCCGGCGCAACCTTGGCCTTTACCGCCCAGTTGTCGAATGGCTCTGTGGTATCCTATGACTCGTCAGAAAATATCAGCCTGACCGCAGGCTCATATACTTTGTTTCCAAATGGCACAGGCACAATCACGCTTCCTGCCGACGCTACAGATTATATCTATACCTTGTCGCTAACTCGCAATGCAGATGATTCGGAATGGATTCTAATTGTAACTACTCAAATAGATCCCGACAAAGAGAAAAAAGCCGCATTGTCATCAACCCTAACCAATGCAATTATTTCGGGGTTAGGAAGCACCTATACGCCTGAGGATCCGCTGACTATATGGTTCACTGATAATTCAACTAACAACAGCAGCGCACCAATTCAAGCTTATGGTGACTGCTACACCCATTCATTTTGCTTAGGCAATGGAAAAATGGGTGTGTCGTGGTTTGGCACTACAACAGATAAGATACTTATCAATGATAAAACCTATTTTCTTGGCACACGAGATGAAAATTATGATTTGCCAGGTCAGGTAGCCGAGGCTAATGGACCAAATTTCTGTCCATTAGGTTATATTCTGATGGCTCAGACTGGAGCTTCAAATCCATCGCAGATTCGTGAATTAAATCTTACGAATGGTGTGTCAACTGTGCTCGCTGTAGAGAATGATGTTACGATAAGTAAAGAGATGCTTGTAAGCCTTGATGAAGATGCCATGGTAATGCGCCTTACCAGCTATCCTGCCAATGGGTTGAATTTCACTTTTCAATTGGGAGATTATTCTGCTACTGGGGTCTCTTCAGGTTATTCAGTAGAGAACTCTGTAGCCATAGCTTCCTATTCACAATCAAAAACATATTCTACCGAAACCTATCCATTTGGCAGTAATCTTACATTTGAAGTATATCAGTCGGGTGGTAATCTATCAACAAGCGATGGCAAAGTCACCGTGACGGGGGCTTCTGAAATCTATGTAGTGTGCGTAGGTGTAACTGACTATGATATGGAAAAGGATCATTTTCTTTCTGGAGAAACTGCTGATCAACTTGAGAGCCGAGCAAAAACCGCAGCTTCTTTAGTCATGACAAAATTGCAGAATGGTGGATGGGAAAGCATCTACAATGCCCATGTCGCAGAGTTTTCGACTGGCATGAATGCCTCTACGCTTACTCTCTCTGGTGCTAAGAACACTCAGACCGCTGATGCTATAAAGAGTGCTTATGATGCCATAGGTTATACCTCCACTGCAGCTAATGCCTCAGCTACTACTCGAATGGGCGACATGCTGCTTTATGCCATGGGCCGTTACATGCATTGGTCATCTTCGCGCGGTTCGACGGACCTCCCCTCAAATCTACAAGGCATTTGGGCCAGTGATAATGCCCCGTGGGGTTGTGACTACCATGCAAATATCAACCTTCAGATGAACTATTGGAATGCCGAACCTACCAATCTTTCTTCTTCCCACATGCCTTTCCTTAACTACCAAAAAATTATGGCACAAAAGCGTTGGGGCGGTTATGCCAATAAGTTGGTTTCAGGCACTGGAGGTTGGACCATTCACTTGTTAAATACACCCTATGGCGGAGTTGGTACATATAATGGCAATTATGTAGAGGCTGCGGCATGGAACTGTTCGCATATTTGGCAGCATTATCTTTACACCCTTGATTATAACTTCTTGAAAGAGTTTTTCCCTACTATATGGGGTGCTACAAAATTCTATTTGGGATATTTGAAGAAAGATGATATGTGTACGAGTAATTCCGATCATTATATTATTCCTAATACCTATTCACCAGAGAACAATGGAGGTGGCGGTTATGCGGTGCATGCCCAGCAGTTAGTGTACGAACATCTTCGCTATACCCTTGAGGCCGCTTCAATTCTTGGCAGTGATGCTGGTCTTACTTCAGATGAAATTTCTAAATTGGAGACTTACTTGACTAATATGGACACAGGTCTGCATCCTCAAAATGGTCTTCTTCAAGAATGGATTGGTGTCAGCCCAAGTTCGAGTGACACACACCGCCATCTATCACATCTGATGTGCCTTTATCCTTTGGCCCAGGTTAGTCCTTATGACAAAGATCTTACTAACTTCAATGCCGCTTATGGTTCGCTTTTGGTAAGAGGGGATACTGATGGTGGTGAAAATGCCGCTTGGAACACTGCCCACAAGATGACATGCTATGCGCGTGCTCGCAAGGGTGATTTGGCTATGCGCCAGTTAGCCTATGGAATGTCAGCAAGATTTGCTCCAACTTTCCGCTCTCTAAATAAGATAAATATCTTCCAAATTGAGGGAGGAGCGGGTGTGTCGGCGGCGATGGCTGAGATGCTGGCGCAAGGTATTCGAGGCGTATTCTCAGGGGACAACCAATATGGATTTATTGATGTGGCGCCTGCGTTGCCTGCTACCTCTTGGCCAACAGGCCAAGTCACTGGCCTAAAGACCCAAGGCAACTACCAAGTGGACTTGAAATGGGAGGACGGCATTGTGCAGGAAATAAAGATTACAGCCTGTGCCGACAGCCCACTGCCCTTCTATGTTTGCTATGACAAAGCCATGGGCGATGCCACTAATGGCGTTTATCTTGTGGATACCCAGTACTCGGTGTCAGAGCGATCAAGCGGCTTGACGCGCGTTGATATGACCTCCGCTGAGATCGCTGCCATCACAGATGGCGCCTACACCTGGAAATTCCAGCCATCGGCTAAGGGAGATTATGTGGTGATTACTCGCGGTAACACCGACGATCCAATCGTTGTAGAGCCTGACCCCGAACCTGACTCAGTAATCGTGTTGTTTGAAGCCGACGATAAGGAGATTGTGCCAAATGATGGTTGTAAAATCAAGGACACGGATGGAAATGTGGTGGCAGTTATGATGTTTGGCGCCAAAGATGTGCCAGTACTAAAAAACGATACGAGTTTTGAGAGAACCGTGATGAAATGGAATCCTGCTACTTTAAATTATGATGAAACCCACAATGAATCTGTTGATAATTATTACTCCCCTACTATAGGCGCAGCGGAGCCTACTATAGACGCAGAGGATCCCACCACTGATTCTTGGGTCGCATATACCGAGGTTAATGGCTTTGCTTCAAATAGCAATGCAAAAGATGGAGGCCTATTCTTAGCTCCAGTCGGTGGCAATTTCTTGCGTTTTGAGCCAATGAATAAGGGTATCCTCAAGGTTTGGGTAAGTTGTGCCAATACCACCAGTACAGATGCTGTTTACGTCCTCGATGAATTTGGTCGCAGACAAACTTTTGAAAGAACAATTCAAAATCAGCGCATGTGCATCACAATAGACGTCAAAGCAGGCAAGAGTTATTATGTGGCGCCATATAATGATATGATTGGCTTCGTGGCCATGGAGTATGATTATGTTGCCACCGACAAAGAGGTTACGATTGATGAAACCTCCACGCTACCTCCAATGAAAGATGACGAGACCTACTCTGTAACGCTTGGCCGCACATTCACCCCCGGGTACTGGCATCCAATAGTGCTGCCTTTCTCGGTTAGCGAGTCGATGATGAGGAAAGTGTTTGGTGAGAATGTGGCAGTGCTTTATTGCGACCCATTCTATAATTCTAAATCCGATGATTCGTCGGCTGATTACTATTCATCGATGAAGCCGGCAGTTGAGGATTCTCGGCTTGCATTTACCCGTCACCATTATCAGATGCTCTTGGCCAATGTTCCAGCCTTTATATGTCCGTCGGAGCCAATCACAAATCCAGTCGTGCTAAGCAATGTCACTTATGAGAATGGCAGTAGCCATGCGATGGATCAATTCATTTATGGCTCGGATGGCGTAGCCAGCTATAAAATTGGTGGCGGATATGTGATTAATGGCTCGCTAAGCCCACGGACCCTTACAGGCGAGGTCTATTATATCAGCAATTCAGGCGGCACTGACAATGTGGCATCAGTTTATCATTCAAACCAAGGTGTAAACTTTAAGGGTATGCGCGCGTGGATTGAGCCAGCTGCTAACGCCACTAATCCAGTGCCTCTGCGCACAGTGGCATTCAATCAGTTTGATGATAGTGAAAGCGCTGCATTGCATGATATTCTGAGTGATGAATTGACTTTAAGCAGAGATGAGAACGTTTATGACATTACTGGCCGCATCGTGGGCAATGGCTCCTTGCAAGGCTTAGCCCCAGGCATCTACATCTATCGCGGCCAAAAGATAGCAATCAAGTAATTTGTGGGTCCATTTAGGAGCAGGTCAAAGGCCTGCTCCTAAATGGATCATTGAACGAAAGTCCAGTTGATATTGAGGGGATTGTTTTGCATTTCGATAATGAGAGGTAATTCATTAGAGTTTAGCACTCGAATGAGGCAATCATTATTAACTAATGTGATACTCTTATCATTAATTTCTATGACTTGAAATTCGCTTTCATCGATATTGTAAACCCCAGTTGAGCGTGCTTCCCTGAGCATATCTTCAGACAGAATCAAGAAAGTGGCATCGTCGGGTGTGACTTTAACCTTGCCATTCTCGGGCATGGGGTAGGTGAGGCGCACTCCATGTCGCCGAGCCTCAGCCGGAATTAGCACTGATGATTTTTGCAAAGCCCCATTGCGCATAATCTCCAATGCAATGCGCAAATTGCCATCTTCATCGGTTATCGTGGCCTCGAATCTTCGAGTCTGGCCATATAGCTTGAACGTAAATCTGCCCTCTATCAAGGTATCTGCCTTTATGGCAGAATCCCCCGGAAGCATTAGCTTACCCCAAGCTCCTGGCTCAGAAGCCATATTCAATTCTAATTTGCCCCCAGCCAAGATGTCGGCATGACGGATTGCACTCCATGGATAATCCTTGCCGTTGAGAGTGGCTGACACGATGCATCGACTATCTTCGCTTAACTCAGGAGCCAATATCTCAAAAGTCGTACCCACCGACGTTAGCAGTTTGGTGCTCTTTACTTCAGGCGTGTGTATCAGATAATAGTCATGGCCAGCGTTGGGGTAAAGCCCAATCATGTGGAACGCCAGCCACGACGACATTGCCCCCGAATCATCATTGCCTGGCAATCCATTAGCGCTGTCATTATAGCTGCGCTGTAAAATCTCATGCACACGGTCGCTGGTGCGATCGGGTAGGCCAATCCAATGATAAAGGCAAGGCGTAAGGAATGAAGGTTCATTGTTTACATTGTAAAAGCCTTGGTCGAAGAATGAGTCAAGGCGCTTCTCAAACTCTTTCCGACCACCACATTTTGTAATCAAGCCGGGCACATCATGTGGCATGCTCAGAGAATATTCCCATGAGGTACCCTCGTAGAAAAATGTTCCCCACCATTTTACATGCCATGGTCCCTCGATGATATCGGGACGATATTGAAAGGTGTCGAGTTGTCCGTGACCTTGTCCATAGGGAATTTCATCAAGCCATCTGCCAAGACTGTCGCGAGGCATTATGAAACCTCTGATGCCAAAATGCTCGTAATCATCTCGCCAAAGATTCTTCCAATTGTTGGCTCGCTTGGCATATTTCTCTGCTATATCGGGATGATTTAAGCCGTTGGCTACTGTGGCGATGGCATGGTCGCAAAGGCTGTATTCAACTGTGCGATTGCCAGCTCGGTCGATTCCGTAAGGAATATACCCTAATGAATTATACTCTTCCAAGCCTCCTCGCCCCTCGGCCTCATCATCTTCTGGTGCAACTTCGGCATCGCGGATCATTGCAGCCAATGCTTTCTCATAGTCAATGTCCTTTAAGCCTTTCACCCAAGCGTCAGCCACTGCCACCTCTCCATTCGACCCTCCCTGGGTGCGACCATTGCTGTTGCCGCTTCGAGCGTCAGGCATGTAGCCTTCGTGCTCGGCAATGTCGATTAGGCTGCGCACCATATCAGCCTGTCGCTGCTCGTCAATCAGAGTAATTAGAGGCATAGAAGTGCGGTAAGTGTCCCAAATCGCATAATAATCATCATAATAAGGCTCATCGCTGTTCCATTTTGGATTCTCGCCAGTGCGGACAACAGGCATTATCATTGTGTGATAGAGAGCAGTGTAATACATTCGCTTTTGTGCTTCGCTGCTTCCCTCGTCTATTGTAAGACGCGACAAAAGGTCTTCCCATTGGGCCACAGCGTCGGCTCTCACTTGGTCAAAGCTCTTGTGTGCTATCTTTTCCATATTGGCGCGTGCCTGCTCCACGCTTAGAAAGGAAATGCCAACTCTGAGCAGCGCCTCGGCATTGTCGATGCCCACCACTATGCCGCTTTTTATATTGTTGTTTGCTGCGCTTGCCTCAGTATCAGCACCCCATCGAAAAAGCTCGGTGACAGGTTGGTTAATCTGAGCGTAGAAATGCACGGAGTAGGGGGCTCCATTGTTCCAGCCACCGCTGATAGTAGTGCTTCCAGCTATGGCATTGTCGCCTTCAAGCCAAATGGCTGATCCCTCGAATTGCTGGGCCTCGCGAGCATTTGGCTCAGGCTGTTCGCCTAAAAAGAAACCTGCATCAATCACCAATCCATGCACTCCCGAATCGGGATATAGGATTCGGTACATTGAGGCCCGTTCACTTGTTGTAACTTCAATTTTAATGCCGCTGCTTTCCAGTTCTGTTTCATAATATGCCAATGCTACATTCTCATATTTGCGTTGGTCAACCCAAAAGGCTTCATTTTCATCCTCAGGCTGTGAAAAAGCAAACCCCTCCGTCACATTCACAGGCATCACCAGCACATTGCCGTACTTTGGCCCTCCGCCTGTGCCGCTGACATGTGTTTGTGAAAAACCATTGAGTTGAGCTGGCATGGGAAGCCAGCCGCTGTTCTGCTGATTAGTGCAGTCGGGGCCAGGCTTTGCCATCCCGAATGGGCATGATGGGCCTATAAACGTGCGTCCCAAGCCCTCGGTGCCAATTTTTGGATCCACATATTGGTTCACTTGGGCGCCAGCCTCAGTATATAATACAAGGAGTAATAAATTCGCAAGGATCGCTTTCATGATTGTGATTGGTTGCATTGTGGTGCAAAGTTAATAATTTTATCCATTAAATTGCAAATTTGTAGAGTAATTGTTAATTATTACGCAAATTTTAGTTAATAAAGCATATTTATGTATAATTATTTGTAAATTTGCAACTCAAAATCATCGCTCTCCTTAAATAGCAATACCTTGCATTAGAAACAAAAGCCAATCATTAGTAACTTAACCTTATAATATTACCTAAACAGTAAGCAAATGCAACAATCACTTGCAAGTAAGAAAAGAACGCTAACCAAGTTAGTGGTCTTTTGCCTGATGGCTTGCATAGGCCTTGTGGGCTATGCGCAGCATACAGTGAGCGGACGCGTCACTGATGCATCGGGCGAACCGCTGATCGGAGCATCAGTGATCCAACAGGGACAGACACGCGGCGTAGCCACCGACATCAACGGTCTCTACACCATCAGTGTGCCAAGCAATTCATCGCTCGTTGTTTCCTACATAGGTTACAACTCAGAGACCGTAGCAGTCAACGGTCGCAGCCAAATCAACATTGTGCTGACTGAAAATTCTACAATGCTCGACGATGTTGTGGTCGTAGGTTATGGCACAATGAGCCGTAAGGACGTGACCAGCTCAATCTCAACCGTAAAGGCTGAAGACCTGAATGTGGGTTCGTTCACCGACCCTGGCCAGCTCCTGCAAGGCAAGGTGCCAGGCTTGGTAGTTGTGCAAAATTCTGACCCTAACGCTGGCGTAAACTCTATCTCGCTGCGCGGTGCTTCTACTCTGCGCACTGGCGAGGCTGCCGAGCCTCTCTATGTAGTGGATGGTATTCCTGGAGTTAACCTCAACTTGATTCCAGCCAGCGAAATCGAGAGCATCGACGTGCTCCGTGACGCTTCGGCCACCGCTATCTATGGTTCGAAGGCTGCCAACGGCGTTATCATGATTACCACCAAGCGTGGCGCCGAGGGGCCTGCTCGCGTTACCTACAGCGGCTATTTCTCATGGGAAAACATCGTCAACGACCACGATATGCTTTCAGCCGATGAGCTCCGAGCTTATGCCAAGGCCAACGATATCACAATCTCCAACGACAAGGGCGCCAACACCAATTGGCAGGACGAGGTGCAGCGCACTGGCTGGGCCCAGAACCACACCCTCAGCATCAACGGCGGCAACAAGAGCACCACTTACATGGCAAGCCTTTCGTATATGAGCCGCGAAGGTGTGATCCGCTGCGTCGGCAACAATCTCTTTACAGCTCGCACCTATGTTGAGACTAAGACTCTTAAGGATCGCCTTACTCTTGGCGTAGGCGTAAATGGCAATGTCCGCAACGAATGGGGTCTTATCGACCGCGCTCAAGAAGGCGCTTCAGGTTACAATGCAATGTACTATTATTCTCCGCTGGTTCCCGTTTACAATGAGGACGGATCATATTACGAGGACTACAGTATCAGCCGCAACTACAACCCAATGGCACTTCTTTATGAGAATCGCAGCAAGGCTGAATACAAGCGTTATCAAGTGACTGGCAAGGCCAGCTTGATGATTATCGATGGCCTCTTCCTCAATGCTAACTTTAGCTATGAGAACGACCAGTACAATTACAAAGAATACGACAGCAGCCAGTCGCCTACAGTGCTCCGCAATGGCAAGAGCAAGCGTGACACCAAGGAGGACATCAAGAAGTTGATGGAAATCTATGCCAACTACGACAAGACTTTCAACCAGGTGCACAAGCTCGGCCTTATGGCTGGTTACAGCTGGGAGAAGACCGACATCGGTGATGGTTTCGGCGCAGAGGGCTACAACTACTACGACGATGCTATCGGCTGGAACAACATTGGCCTGGCCAATACCTGGGATGCCGATCCTATTTGGGGCAATGTAAATGCCGAGACTAAGATGATTTCTTTCTATGGCCGTGCCAACTATAGCTTCGACAGCAAGTATATGCTTACTGCCGCTATCCGCCACGACGGTAGCTCGGCTTTCGGTAGCAACAACAAGTGGGCCAACTTCCCATCTGTTTCTGCTGCTTGGCGCATCAGCTCGGAAAAGTTTATGGAGAATTCTCCATTCGACGACTTGAAGATTCGTGCTGGCTGGGGTCAGAGCGGTAATGCTAAGGGCTTTGACATCTACACAGCTCGCTTCTATTATCAGAGTGGCGCTCGCTTCAGCTACACTGATCCTGACACTGGCCTTACCACCACTTACAAGGCTCTAAATGCTGCTCGCAACGTCAACGATGACTTGAAGTGGGAGACTACCACCATGCTTAACCTCGGTCTTGATTTTGCTTTCCTGAATGGTCGCATCAATGGTACTATCGAGTATTACAACAAGACCACCAAGGATATGATTTGGGATTATCCTGTATCTACAGTGTTCTATCCAGTAGGCACTTTGACCGCTAACGTCGGTAAGATGCGCAACCGTGGTTTTGAAATCACTCTCAATGCTACTCCCGTGCAGCTTAAGGATTTCAGTTGGACCACCTCGCTCAACTTCTCACATAATAAGAACAAGGTTGTCAGCGTCAGCAACTCTGAGTTCAACGCAGGTATCCTCAACGAATACAACCCCAATCTCCCTGGTGCATCTACTGCTACCATCCAACGCATCATCGAGGGTGAACCTATCGGTACTTTCTACATGTGGGAATTTGCCGGTTACGATGATGCTGGTTCTTCGCTCTTCTACGTGCATGATCCCGAGACTGGCGAGCGCACTGGCGAAACCACAGCTACTCCTACCGAAGATGACCGCTGCATCGTAGGCAACGCACAGCCTAAGCTTACAATGGGTTGGAACAACAACATCTTCTGGAAGGGCTTTGACCTCAACCTCTTCTTCACCGGTGTATTCGGCCAGAAGATTTTCAACGAACCATTGGCTTATTACAGCGATCCATCGCTCGTGGCTACCGGCTACAATGTGATGAAGGCCGTCTATGACCAGAGCCCCACAGATACGCGTGCAGCTCTGCCAAGCGACCGCTACCTGGAGAATGGCAGCTATTTCAAGCTATCTACTCTTACGCTCGGTTATACCTTCCGCAACTGCTTCAATGGCTGGCTGCGTGACCTGCGCATCTATGCTTCATGCAACAACGTATTTACCATCACCAACTACAGCGGACGAGATCCTGAAATCTGCCTTGGCGGTCTGACCCCTGGTATCGATAGCCGCCACGACCACTATCCTCGCACCCGTCAGTTCCTGGTTGGAGCCACCATTAACTTCTAATTTCGCATCGACATGAAATCATATATTAAACTTCTTCTTATGGCAGGTGCGTTAGCCCCAATGGCGGCTTGCACCGACCTCGACACCGATATCAAGGGCCAGTACACTGTGCTCCCCGACAATGATATGGTGACTTATTCGCAATTCGAGGGTTGCTATTACTATATGCGCAAAGAGGCTGGCCTTGGCCGTAACTATTACGAGGGCTCATGGCTGCAGGCCGACCAAATCATGGCCGTAACTCTGAATGGCGGCTGGTGGGACAACGGACGTATGTTCAACAACACTACTCACCAGATGAACCCCGACAATCCTGGCATCGGTCAGATGAGCGACCTTATGTCGGGCTGCACATATTGCTCGTCGATTATTGCTCAGTTCGGTGGCGAGGATCGTCGTGACCCGATTGTGGCTCCTATCCGTGCTGCTCGCGCTTTCTATGAGTTCATGATGATGGATCTCTATGGCGACGCTCCTATCATTGCCGCTGAGAAGATGGATGATTCGGGCGAAGTGAAGCGCAGTCCGCGCGCCGAGGTAGCCGAATGGATTGAAAGCGAATTGCTCGATATCATGGATGACCTTACTGAGGAGAACAATCTGGAGACTTACGGACGCCCCAACAAGTGGATGGCTAAGGCCCTTCTGGCTAAGCTTTATCTCAACTGGGCAGTATATACCTGCGGTGATATCGAAAGCTACACCCCCTCGATGACCAACGAAAAGCTCAACGATTGCGTTAAGGTATGCGACGATTTGATGGATTGCGGCGTGTTTGAGCTGGGTCAGGGCTATCGCAAGAAATTCTTCCCCGACAATGGCGTGCAGATTAAGGACTTCATCTATGCTATGCCTTTCGATGTGGCTACCCTTGGCGACAGCTACGAAGGCGGCACACAGATGGATCGTTTCCTCGGTTTTGCCAAGGCAAACAATTGCTTGGAGGTTGGTCCTTGGGGTTTCCTCCCCCAAAAGTCGCTTGGCGGTATCTTCCTGCTCACTCCTGAGACTGTGGCTTTATTCAATCTTGAAGGCGACGAGCGCAACGAGATGATTCTTAAGGGTCCGCAATATGTGACTGACAAGAATTACAACTTCACTGACACCCCTCTGATGTATGTTGACGAGAATGGCAACACCATACAGATCAACTATTCAGTTGAAATCGACGAATGGCAAGATTTCGGTACTCTCGACGTAGGTGCCAACAGTGTTGCTGCCAACATCCAGCGCGGCTGCCACTTGGCTAAGTACCCTCCCGAGGAAAAAGACTTTGTGGACTGGAACCGCATGCAAAGCAACGATATTCCAATCTTCCGCCTCGCCGATATCATGCTCACAAAGGCTGAGTGCATCCTGCGTGGCGCAAATGCTACCAATGGCGATACTCCTGCCGGTCTTATCAATGAAGTGCGCAATTGCTCTGGCGCAGCCAACATGACAGGCACAGCCACTCTGCAAGATGTGCTTGACGAACGTGGACGCGAACTGATTGCCGAGCTCTGGCGTCGCAATGACCTTATCCGTTACGGAAAGTTTGAGGACGATTGGGGCTACAAACACCAAGTAAACCCCAGTGCTAAGACTCAGCTCTTCTATCGCCTCTATCCTATCCCGACAGGCGTAATGGACACCAATACCAATTGGACACAGAACCACGGATATTAATTAATAATGAGTAATGAATAATGGGCTGCCGCATCGATTTGCGGCAGCCCATTATTCATTATTCATTATCTTGCGGTAGTATTCGGCCTTTTTCTCGAGCTTCATGGGGTAGGCGCGCGATGTAGAGGGCATTCGCCAGATGGCTATCTTGCCCCACATCACATGCTCGCCCATCTTTGGCACCGATGTGTTGGTGAGTTCTGCAATCACCTCGGCAGCCTTTTGGCCAGTAGTGGCGATGGCTTTCAGATGAGGCATCTTGGCCAACAACCCAGTTAAATCCACTGGCTTGTTGACCTCCAAGAATTTGTCGCTGGCATTGCCTTTGAGCCTGACCACCTGGTTGCAAGTATCGTGCATTGCGATGCCGTGCTCGTTGAGAATGCCCTTGATTTTGTCGAGATAAAAAGTCTTATGCTCAGCATCCACCAAGGCTTCCTTGTCGCCAAGATATATGAGGCCCACAATGCGCCAAAAGTCATTTATGAAATTAGGGTAATAAAAATCCATGCTCCAGCGGTTAGGGGCAGGGGGGAAAGTGCCCATCACCAGCAGGCGCGCATTTTCGGGTATGTATGGCTCCCACGGATGCGATTCTTGTGGCATCTCAGATGGTGATTCATCGGTAAATGTCAACATTTTTGCGATTTTGTTTGTTTTATTGTGCAAATATCATTAAATTTGCCGAAAATAACAAACATTTTTCAACTATTTTATCAATTTACGTTATGAAAAAATTTTTAGCTGAGGGTGTAGGTACAATGTTCCTCGTCCTCCTTGCTTGCGGAAGCGCAGTGCTTGCTGGCCCCAGCATTGGTGGTTATGGCATCGGTGTGTGCTTTGGATTAGTGTTGATTTGCCTTTGCTATGCAATTGGCAATATTTCGGGTTGCCATGTTAACCCCGCAGTTTCGTTCGGCGTATGGCTGGCAGGCCGCATGTCGCTTGGCGAAATGATTGGCTACTGGGTATCGCAGCTTATTGGCGCTACCATCGGTGCTGGCTTCCTGTATGTGTTCATGGAGATGGGCGTGGCTGATGTGTTCAAGTTCGGCGGTATCACCGCAGCCGACAATGGCGCTACCTATGACTTGGCTACCAATGTGCTCCAGCCCGGAGCTACCGCAGGCATGGCTCTGCTGGCTGAGTGCTTGCTTACTTTCTTCTTCGTATTCATCGTGATTGCAGCTACCGATTCAAAGAAAGGCGCTGGCAACTTCGCCGGCCTTGCTATCGGTATTGCTCTTGGCCTTGTCAACATCGTGGGCATTCCAGTTGACAACTGTTCAGTCAACCCCGCTCGTTCGTTCGGTCCCGCTGTCTTTGATCCCCATGCCTTTGGCGACATCTGGATTATGATCCTTGGTCCGCTGGTAGGTGCCGCTATCGCAGTGCTCTGCTGGCGCGCAATGTGCAGCACCGATGCCGAATCAGTGAAATAAGGCTTAAACGTATCAGATACAAACGTATTGTATCGCCAAATATTAAAAAGTGCCAAAAACCATGGTTTCTGGCACTTTTTTTGTGAGGTTTCAAAAATTCTTTGTAACTTTGTAAACTGAAACCGAGAGGCACCGTGCCTCACTAACCATTTAATAAACCAAATTATTCACTAACACCCTATTGCCTATCGCACATATCTACTCTAACAATAAATTGAGAATAGAATGTTACAGACAACCAAGCTAACCGACGATCAGTTGGTGGCAGCTTACGTGCAAGGCGACAATTCCGCATTTGACACTCTCTTGCAGCGTCATCAGGCCAATGTGTTTTCCTACATCATGCATCTTGTAAAGGATGAGGAAATAGCCAATGACATCTTCCAGGAGACATTCGTCAAGGCAATCATGACCCTAAAGCAATCAAGATACACGAGCGACGGCAAGTTCGGCGCTTGGCTCGCACGCATAGCCCATAATCTGGTGATTGACCATTTCCGCCAGGACAAGGGCATGGTATCCACCGACAATCAGGATATCAATATCCTCAACCGCCGCGACCTCACCGAGGGCACCATCGAAGATGCTATCATCGATGCCCAGATACTCGACGATGTGCAGTCGTTGGTGCGTCAGCTTCCGGCTGACCAGCGCAAAGTGGTGGAGATGCGTTATTACGAGGACTTGTCGTTCAAGGAGATTGCCGAGCGCACAGGCGTAAGCATCAACACAGCCCTTGGCCGCATGCGCTACGCCATCCTCAACATGCGTCGCCGCGCCAAAGAGGCCGACTTAGTATTAGCCCGATGAGATTTGGAGTTTGGGTCAAGGCCTAAATCCTAAATCCCAAATCCTAAATCCCGAATTATGGATAAGATCAGAGACTTCATAGTAGCGGCTGCCGACTTTCTTGGAGGGTATCCGCTATTTTTCTTGTTAATAGGGGGCGGGCTGTTCATGTTCATCGCTTCTGGCATGGTGTCGCTGCGGAGGCTTCCGCATGCAATGTCAGCTTTGCGCCAGAAAAGCAATGCCAAGAACGGTCAGATTTCCTCAGCTCAGGCGCTGGCATCAGTGGTGGCGGCTACCATCGGCATGGGCAATATCGCTGGCGTGGCGATAGCATTGGTGATGGGTGGCCCGGGAGCCATCTTTTGGATGTGGGTGAGTGCCATCGTTGGCATGAGCACCAAGTACCATGAGGGGGTGCTGGCCATCATGTACAAAGGCCAGAGCGACACTGGGCGCCCCGCTGGAGGCACCATGTATATTATAGAAAAGGGCTTGGGCCCTAATTGGAAGCCCTTGGCTATTTTCTTTGCCATAGCCGGAATGTTTGGCACCCTGTGCATCATGAATGCCAATCAGCTTACCGAGGCCGTAATGAGCGTGTTCACTTCGGCTGAGAGCATCGAGGGCAGCAGCCTGCTGCATGGCATCTCGGGCATTACTGGCCTGAGCCATGAGCAGTCGTTCCGCCTCATATTTGGCATAGGTGTGGCGCTGATAGTGGCCTTGGTGGTGCTTCGCGGCATCACTCGCATTGCCAAGGTAGCGTCGGTGATGGTGCCATTCATGGTAGGCCTTTACTTCATAATGGTGCTTTACATCATCATAAGCAACGCTTACCATGTGCCCGAGGTAATTGCAAGCATTTTCCGCGAGGCCTTTAGCTTGAGGGCTGGGTTTGGAGCCTTTGTGGGCATAGCCATCATCGGCGCAAGGCGCGCTATGGTGGTTAACGACGCGGGCGTGGGCACTGCCACCATCATGCATGGCGAAAGCCGCAACAACCAGCCTGTGCGCGAGGGCTTAGTGGCGATGCTTGGCCCAAGCATCGATTCGGGCCTCGTATGCACTCTTACTGCCTTGGCCATTTTGCTTACATGCGACATTAATGTTGAGGGTGTCAAGGGGCTGTCACTGGCAATGTCGGCTTTCTCGGCAGGGGTGCCTTACGGCGAGTATCTGCTGATAGTGGTGGTGATATGCTTCGCCATGTCGTCGATGTTCTCATATTCGTTTTATGGCACTCGATGCGCCGCTTATCTCTTTGGAGAGAAGCGCAGCAAGTATTATACCTGGGCGTGGATTGCCACCTTGGTGCTCTTCGCCGTGATTCCGATTGAGGCAGCCGTGGGTCTGTGCGACCTATTCTATGCCCTTATGGCCATTCCCACGATGCTCACTCTGCTGATGCTAAGCGGACGTGTGCGCAAAGTAACACGCGCGTACTTCTCAGCTCTCAAGTCAGGCGAAACACCCCCATGCCCTCCAGCGGATGATGACATAAAAGAAAATCCCAATCTTTCCAAATCCCCCTCAACCACCAAATCACTAAACCACTAAATCACTAAATCACTAAACCACTAAATCACTAAATCACTAAACCACTAAATCACTAAACCACTAAACCACTACCCTATGCTTGATTATATTGTGTGGAATGCCGACCCTATATTGATACACTTGGGTCCTTTGCAGATTCGATGGTACGGCCTGATGTTTGCCGTGGGCTTCTGGATAGGCACCAACTTGGTGGCAAAGATGTTTAAGCACGAAGGCGCTCCTGAGCGCTGGGTAGGCATCTTGCTGATCTGGGTTGTGGGCGCCACAATCGTAGGAGCACGCTTAGGCCATGTCTTTTTCTACGAATGGGACTATTACAGTGCACATCCCGATAAGATTATTAAATTCTGGGAGGGGGGCTTGGCAAGCCACGGAGGCACCATTGCCATTGTTATTGCAGTGTTCCTGTTCTCGTGGATAACCACCAAAAAGAGCGCAATGTGGACCTTCGACCGCTTGGTAATAGCCATTGCCCTTGTGGGTGCCATGATTCGCATAGGCAATCTTATGAATAGCGAGATTTATGGCCATGCCACCACTCTGCCCTGGGGCTTTATGTTTGTGCGTTCGCGCGAGTGGCATGAGTTCTACGAGGGCTTAGCTTGCCACCCTACGCAAATCTACGAGGCCTTGGCCTACTTGGCTCTGTTTGCAGTGCTGATGTGGATGTATTGGAAAAAGAATCTTGAGGAGCGGCCAGGCTTGATATTCGGCGTGTTCTTCACCTGGCTGTTTACGGCGCGCTTCTTCATTGAGTTCTTGAAGAACCCGCAGGTTGACTTCGAGCGCGACATGGCCCTCAATATGGGTCAGCTCCTGAGCATACCCTTTATCATAGCGGGCTTAGTGATGATAGTGGTAGCCATGATTCGTCCGCGTCAGCATCTCACGTTCCCCAATCGCTTTGCTGATGAGAAGAAGCCGATAAAAGCGAAAAGTGGAAAGTGAACCGAGAAAAATATAGATGCGAAAAAGGCCCCCAATTGGGGGCCTTTCCAGTGCTTCTCGGGTTGGTAGTAGATTTATTTCTTTTCCTTACGCTTTTCGAGCTGGCGATCCAGGGCTTCCATGCCCAGGTCGACGGCTTCTTCAAAGGTGTCTGCCACCTTGGTGGCAACTATGTCTTCGTGGGTAGGGATGCTGACTTTGATCACAGCCTCTTTGTTCATTGCGGTCTCGGGCTTCACCACCTTGAGGGTCACGTCGATGACCGAGATGGCGGTGTTGTGGCGTGCTAAGCGCTCTGCCTTCTTCTGAATGAAGGCCTCCAGACGCTGGGTTGCGTCGAAGTGGATAGCTTGGATTCTAACTTCCATGGTGTCCTCCTTTTTTTAGTGCACGAGGATGTGCATGTTCATAATTCTGTTTGAGTTCACTCAGTGATATATGCGTATATATCTGTGTTGTTTCCAGTGATTGGTGTCCCAACAGCTCTTTCACGCTGTTGAGGTCGGCTCCCTCGTTGAGCATGTCAGTGGCAAATGAGTGGCGCAGCACGTGGGGGCTGCGCTTGGCCGAGTTTACGCGTCCGTCGAGGGCATTGTGCACGGTCTTCAGCACCGTCTTGTAGTCGATGCTGCCGCCGAGGTGATTGAGGAAAAAGCAGGGTGAGCAGTGCTTGGGCAATTCGGCTCGGAGTGCGCGGTATTGCTCGATGCTTTTGCTCAGGCCTGAGCCAAAGGGAATGATGCGCTCCTTGTTGCGCTTTCCGATTACTCGCAGGGTGCCTCCGTGGCTGTCCACGTTGGCATCGAGCAGCCCAGCCAGCTCTGAGGCTCGCATGCCCGTCTGATACAGCATGTCCACGATTAGGTGGTCGCGCACTCCCATGTAATCATCGGCCTCTGGCTCGTCGGCCAGTACGGCTTGGGTCTGCTCCGGCGATATCACGCTGGGCAGATACTTTTTGGGGCGCGCCAATTGCAGGTCAGCTGCTGGATTCCGCTCCAGGCCATGGCGCTTCATAAGGAATCGGAAGAAGCTATTCAGAGCTGATGCTTTGCGCTTGATAGAGCGTGCTGACACCCCCTCGCGGCTAAGCGAAGCTACCCATTGTCGCAGGTCAGCCGTAGTCACATCGTCGGCCACAAACTCGCGCTTGTTGCCGCCTGTAGCGAAGCTCGCCCATTGACGCAGGTCAGCGTTGTAGGCCTCCACTGTGCGCTGCGCGAGATTAAGCTCGCTCTGGATATATGTGATATATTCGTCTATTAGCATCCGCTCGGAATAGTCGTTTTAAAACTAATACCCAAAATTACGTTAAAAAGTTCGTACCACCAAATTTTTTGACACTTTTTTTCAAAAAATCTATAAATTAGGGGCGCCATTGGTAGTATGGCGCCCCGGAGCTTACTTATAGATGGAGCTTAGATTAAGAAGCCGAAATAAGTGACAAGTGACAAGTGACAAATTACAAGTGACAAATTACAAGTGACAAATGCCATCCGGATGTAATTTGTAATTTGTAACTTGTAACTTGTAATTTGTAATTTACTCGTACATGGGGGTGAAGGGGTCGCTCTTTACCATTTGCTTGGTGATGTCGCCCACTACGTCGGTGGCCTTTGAGGTGTCGAAGTAAAGCACTGAGGCGCCTTCGCTGAGGTCGCACTCGCTGAGGTCAACATAATAGAGGCCCAGGTCAGTCACCATTTCGAAATAATACTGGCGGTCGCGCAGGTTGGCGAAGCTGCGCCATTGCGTCTGGCTCAGATTCTTATCGCCACGCTCGTATTTGAATGGCACCGACACATTGTTGAGAATACTGCGGCAGATAGCCAAGCCTGTGTTGAGATCATTGGTATGAGCCACGCTCTCCAGGAAGAAATATCCGCGAGTGAAGCGGTCGGCGCTGCGCACCGTGCCAGGCAGCATATTCTGGCCCCCCACGCCTTCCCAATACTTGTTGATTGCCAGCATGTCGGGGTAGGGGGGCTCATTGGTCAGCATCGGTATGTCCTGGCCCTCGTAGATATTCAGCTTGCCATCCTGGAACTCAAGGATGCAGCTGTAGCCCGTGGCATCGGTGATGCCCCAGTGGAGAGTGGATACGGTGCCGCCGTCGAAAGTGGCGCCTACGATTTTGAAATCCTGATTCTTAACCAGGTCGATAGCTTCGCGCGTGGTTGCGCACTGGTCGAGCACCCACGCGCATATCACAGCGAGCGACATCTCGGGTTTGTCGTCCTGTGCCGGACTATTGTAAATGGTGTTGCGGCAGAATAGGCCGTTCATCACCAAGCCCTTTTCATTCATGCCCTCGGTGATGCCAGCATTGTAGCCCACGGCATATACGGCTCCGTACTTCGAGGTCCAGCGGATTAGTTTGCCGCCGTCCTTGTTGCTTTGCTTTTTCATGCCTCGGGGGTACACGAATATATTAGTGGGAATCGGAGTGGCCCAGTCGAGCGAGCGGCCCACCACGCGCAGCACTTCGTTGGCCTCAGTGTTGATGGTATCGCCCACGTAAAGGGCGCGCGAGCACGCATGAGAGCGCTCGGGCAATGCCAAAGCTCCTAACAGGAGGAGACAAAAGAGGAGCAATCGGGTTTTCATAATGCAGTTGGTTAATAGTTGAAAATGTAGTTTTGTATAATCAACAATTTTTACCTAAATATGGTTTTTTATGCCACGATTTTCAAGAATAATGTGTAAATTTGCACTCGAATTATGAAGAGACCGGTTATCATATCCACAATATTGCTCTTTTTCTGCTGTTTGGCGATAGCGCAGACCAACCGAGGCAACAGTTCCAACTCACGCTCGGATACCAACGAAAACGGTCAGCGCGTGGAGAAAAAGAAGCAAGAAATACTGCAGCAGAGCTACGAGTGGGCCGTAGAGCCGCCGCTCGGAGTAATTGAGCGCACTGAGATGGAGGACACCCTGGAGTACAACTATTATATCCGCGCAGTGCCCTCGGAGGTGTCGTATGCCTACGCTTGCACCGGCAATCTTGGTGCCGAGGGCAAGAATATGCTTGCCATGGAGCAGGCGCCAATCAGCCAATTCTTCCTGCAAGATTCCAAACTGGCTTATACCCCCACATTGGCCAAGGAGCGATTCTACAACACACGCATCCCAATGACCCTGGTTTACTACGATGCCTCGGGCAGCCGCGACAACGAGCAAAACCGCCTCAATACCATCTTCAATGGCAATATCAATGCTCGCGCTCAGGTGGGAGCCAAGGTTGACTATCTCTATTCTAAAGGCAGCTACGAATATCAGGCCGTGAAGAATCTGAACTGGGGCTTCAATGGCTCGTATCTTGGCCCGCGCTATGAGTTCCAGGGTTTTTACAACCACTACAACATGCTCAATAAAGAGAACGGCGGCATCACCGACGATCTCTACATCACTGACCCTGCTGAGCTGCAAGGCGGCGTGGCTACTATCAACCCCAAGTCAATCCCCACCAATCTGAGCTACGCCCATACTCGCATCAAGGGCGGCGAGCTATTCCTTAACAACCGCTACAAGGTGGGATATTGGCATGAAGAAAAGGACGAGAACGACTCGATCATAAGCAGCGAGTACATACCGGTGACATCTTTTATCTGGACGTTGCATTACAAGAATGCCAAGCACATGTTTCGCGACAGTTCGCCGTCGGAGACCCAGAATTTCTTTGAGAATACTTACCTCAATCCCAGCATTACCGACGACCGCACCAGCTATTCTTCGCTGTCCAACACCGTGGGTGTGTCGCTGCTCGAGGGATTCAACAAATACGCCAAATTTGGCCTGTCAGCCTTCCTTACTTACGAAATCCGCAAGTTTACCCTTGCGGTGGATACTATTGACCGCGCCATGCCCGAGGACATTGGCCTGATGCCATTCCCAGCAGGCATTGAGTCGATACTGGATAAGAAAAAGCAAAATCTTGCATGGGTGGGCGCGCAGATTACCAAGCAGCAGGGTTCGATACTTACATTTGACGCTACGGGCGAGATCGGGCTGATTGGCGATGCTATTGGTGAAATCAAACTTCGTGGCAACCTGCGCACACAATTTCCGCTCCTGGGCGACACGGTGAGCCTGGCTGCTTATGGAAGCCTTTACAATACATCGGTGCCTTATCTGCTGCAAGAATATCGCAGCAATCACTTCATTTGGCAAAACGACTTTGGCAAGGAGCGACGCCTCCGAGTAGGGGGCATCCTGAATTTGCCGTGGTCGGGAACCACAATCAATGTTGGCACCGAGACATTGCAGAACTTCGTGTACTTCAACGAAAAAGCTCTGCCTCAGCAGGCAAGCGATGCTATCCAGGTGTTTTCAGTCACGCTCGATCAGAAGCTCAATGTAGGCATACTCCATTGGGATAACAAAATCACATATCAGACATCGAGCGACGACCGAGTGATGCCTCTGCCTAAGTTGGCAGTGTTCAGCAATCTGTATCTGCTATGCCGCATTGCCACCCTGCATCTGCAGCTTGGCATTGATTGCGACTACTACACCCGCTATTATGCTCCTGGCTATCAGCCAGCCACGGCAACATTCTACAATCAGCGAGAAATCGAAGTGGGCAATTACCCATTTATGACAGCTTATGCCAACATGAAGCTTGGCCGCTGCCGATTTTATGTGATGATGACGCATGTTAACCAAGGGATGATCGGTGGTGACAACTATTTCTCATCACCCCATTATCCCCTTAATCCACGCAGATTCCAGATGGGTCTCTGCATTGACTTCCACGACTGATGCGACCGCTCGAAACTCGCCGTCCACGCATGGGCGCACTGGTGGTATTGCTGGCTTTGGCTGTGCTGGCAATGGTTTTCATATATAAATCCACTCATCGCTCCCAAGCAACATTCATTTATGAATGGACGAAATCTGGTGGTGACACCTTGGATGTGGCCATAGAGCTTAATCCGGGAGTTTACCGAGTGATTGGCGACAGTGCCATTGGGCGCGATTATGAACTGCTGCGTCGCATTTCACGCCAGCATGGCGTGCCTATGAAATTTCATCCCTTTGTGCCTCTGCGACATGCCATGGAGGGCCTTGATCAAGGCCGCTACGATGTACTGGTGGCATCTATGCCATCTACCACCAACCTTAAGGACTATTTCTTGATGACTGAGCCCGTGTACCTCGACCGCGAAGTGTTGGTGCAGAGGCTTGATTCGGCTGGATTGCCAACAGTCACATCGCAGATTCAGCTTGGGGGCGACACAGTGTGGATATCCAATGATTCGCCAATTGCGGCGCGCATTGAGAATTTGTCGCGTGAAATAGGTGATACCATTTACATCAAGCAGGATCCTCGCTATACTGCCGAGCATCTCATTATCCTGGTCAATAGCGGAGTGGTACCATTGGCAGTGGTCAATGAAAGCGTGGCCAAAGCCATGAAGGGCGATTATCCTCAGATTGACATTTCCACGCCCATCAGTTTCACCCAATTCCAATGCTGGGCTGTCAGCAAATCAAACCAGGCCCTGTGCGACTCCCTTAACCATTGGATTGCAAATACTAAAGAATAATTTTGCAAAAATTATCAAATTAGGATAGTTAAAAGTTAAAGTGGCAAGAAATCACATAAAATACATTGATATGTGAGGAATTATTGCTAACTTTGCATTACAATTTGATAAGTGTTAAGCTTTTGGCTTAACTTAATAGGCTATTTGTATTGGTAAATGAATATCAGGGCCTTGTATAGATGTGCACTTAATTACTCATGATACTCCCTACGACATCTGTGCAACCCCATGGGATACGGCGTGACTGCCGTCGCCTTGGCCCTGTCAACCTTATTTTATATAGGTGTGATTGGGGGTAATATAATTATTGGGAATGAGAGGCGGACAGCGCGAGCTGCCCGCCTCTATCTTTAAAATGCGGGTAGCTTGATGAAATAGAGAGTGGCAAAGATGGCTGCCCAGGCTATAAGCCACAGGATTGAGGCAATGGTCCAAGGGTTTTTGTTTTGGCTGGGGAGGCGCGGCATAGTGCCGTTGAAGCCGCGCGCCTGCATAGCGCTGTGGATGCGTTGGGCGCGGTTGATGGTGCGCAGGAAAAGCTGCCCCACGAATGGCCCCCACTGTCGCAGTGTCATTGTCTTTTTGCCAAAGCCACGCGCCTCACGCGCCCTGCGCATGGTCTGAGCTTCAATCAATAGCACTAACATGTAGCGGTAAACCATCAGCAACTGAGTCACTAAGAAGCCTGGCACACCCAGCTGGCGCATCGATTGGCACATGGCTGTGAAGCCGCTTGCTATTATCAAGATAATTACCGCCTGCACAGCCAACAGACCGCGCACCACTATCGAGCAGCAAGTAATCCAACCCAGGGTAACGACCATGCCGCCAACCCTAAAAGCTGGCGCGGTATCAAAAATAGGGTTGAAGATGCCTATCAATACAATCAGAGGCAATAGATACAGCGACCGCAGAAATACTGTGCCATAACTGATGCCACAGAGCGTGGCGCCCAAAATAGGGTAGAGTGCGAACCAAATCAAGCGTTCAAGGTCCCGCATCGGCACCAGTAGCATGGCGGCCAAATAGAGCAGGGTGGTGATCAACAAGGCGCAGTCGCCAATGCGCAAGCCAGCGCCCGTGGCATCCGAGGCCGAGCACTGCATTGATTGCAGGGATACTACTGTCTTGTCGATTTTATTCATTATTCATTACCTTTTTGTGGCGGAGGCGGAGGATAAGTGAGCAGATTACCCAGAGGGTAGCCATCACTATCAGTGCCCCCACGATGCCTGAGAGTGTGTTATTGTAATCGGGCATTACCGCTGTGGCCGATTGCAGCTGGTTGGCAAGTTGGCCCAGCTTGTCGGTGTGACCGCCTAATTCATCTCCAGCAACCTTTGCTATCGACCACTCCAAACCGTCGGGATTGGTAGAAGCCAAAAATGCCAGGCCTCCCCCTATCACTGCGGCTGCGCAGCCGAAGGCTAACAAGGCATTGCGCAAGTTATGCTTCTTGGCCTGTGGCTGGGTGTCGGCGCAGAGAAGCGAGGGCTGAGTGCGCTGCACAAACCACAGCACTGCGCCAGTGGCGAGGCCTTCGCCTATGCCTACGGCCAAGTGGATGCCAGTCATGAAGAGCAGGAAAGTGGAGGTGCTGAGGGCAGTGACTCCGCTGAGCTTGGTCTCGAGCGTAACAAGCATGGCTCCCAATTCCAGGCCTACCACGCAGGCAAGCGTGGCAACGCCGAACATTCGCCAGCCTGAGGCCGGATAGCGCATCAGTGGCTTGAAAATTAGGGGATAAGCCACAAGGCAACTCATAGCTCCCATGTTTATGATGTTGCAGCCGAGTGCCAGCAGGCCGCCATCGGCAAATATCAGGCATTGAATTATAAGCACCGAGCTTAGTGTAAGAAAGGCAGCCCAAGGGCCTAAAATTGCCGCCAAGAACACGCCTCCAATGATATGGCCCGACGAGCCTGTGCCGGGAATGGAGAAATTGAGCATCTGCGCAGCAAAAACAAAAGCACCCAATACCCCCATCAGGGGTACCAGGTCGGTGCGTTGGCTTTTCTTTACTTGCGCTCCCGCAACCACGATTAGGCTTGTTGCTGCCACGCCCATCACGGCTGCCACTGGGGTGGAGATTAGCGCATCTGACATGTGCATAGGCTATCGGTATTTTTAGTTGAACACCTATAGTAACAATCAATTTTAGCATTTGGTTTAATTTTCAAATTACTGTGAAATTAATAATCGATTAAAATGTAGATTATACAAAAATCGATGTAAAATGATACAAAAATAGTGGTGCAGTCACAGATTTATTTCTTAACTTTGCCGTAGAAATTACCAGTAACAATCATATCACCTATATCAAAATTATGGAAAAAACTTGGAGATGGTTTGGCCCTAAGGATCCCATTACCCTCGACATGCTGCGGCAAATCGGAGTGGAGGGCATCGTAACTGCCCTGCATCATGTACCAAATGGCGAGGTGTGGACCCTTGAAGAGATAACCAAGATGCGCGACCTTATCGAAAGCCATGAGCTGAGATGGAGCGTGGTAGAGAGCTTGCCTGTGAGCGAGGAAATCAAATTCGCTGGCCCGCGTCGCGACGAACTGATTGAGAAATACAAGGAAAGCTTGTCCAATCTTGGAAAAGCTGGGGTGAAGACCATTTGCTACAACTTCATGCCTGTGCTCGATTGGGCGCGCACCGACTTGGAATATCCCAATGGCGATGGCACCAGCAACCTATATTTCAACCGAGCTGAGTTTGCCTACTTTGATATCCATATCCTCAAGCGCACTGGGGCAGAAAAGGACTATGATGCCTACACCTTAGACAGAGTGGATGAACTGCGCAAAACCATGACTCCCGAGGGAGAACATCGCTTGGTGGACAACATTATTGTGAAAACACAAGGCTTTGTGAATGGCAATATCAGTGAGGATGACACAGCTCCTGTGGAGACATTCCGCCAGCTGCTGGCTCTATATGATGGGATTGACAAGGAGGCTTTGCGCGCAAATATGAAATATTGGCTTGAGGCCATCATGCCAGTGTGCGATGAATACGACATTAACATGTGCGTGCACCCCGACGATCCTCCATTGCAAATCTTGGGTTTGCCGCGCATAGTGACCTGCGATGAGGATATAAAGTGGTTCCTCGATGCTGTGCCCAACCGCCATAATGGCCTTACATTCTGTGCGGGTTCGCTCAGCGCAGGAGCGCACAACGATGTGGTTGACCTGGCTCGCAAATATGCCGACCGCACCCATTTCGTGCATCTGCGTCGCTGCCAGGTGATGCCTAATGGCGATTTCAAGGAGGCTCCTCACCTTGGTCGCGGACGCGCTGATCTGGTGGAGTTGGTGCGCATATTTGAGAAGAGCCTCAAGGACCGAGGCATGGAACGCAAGGCACTGCCAATGCGAGTGGACCATGCTCCCTTGATGCTTGGCGATGAGAAGATGGGATATAATGCGGGATATTCATTCCACGGTCGCATGTTGGCCCTTGGCCAAATGGATGGCGTCATGGCTGTAATCGACCGCGAAATAGATAAATAGGTTTGTTCGTTTTCCCGATATCTTCGTTTTCCCGTTTTCCCGGTAAAAAATAATTTTTGTAAAAAATAGTATATTTATGTCTTGTGAGTTATTTTCTGTAAAGGATAGGGTGGTGGTAATCACTGGCGGCACTGGGGTGCTGGGCCGCTGCATCGCCGAGTATCTGGCTCGCGAGGGAGCCAAGATGGCCATCCTTGGTCGCCGTCAGGCCGAAGGAGAAGAAATAGTAAAAGCCATCACTGACGCAGGTGGCGAAGCCATGTTCTGCGTGGCCGATGTGATGAATCAAGAGACCACCGAGCGCAATTGCGCCGACATCCTGGCTCGTTGGGGCAGGGTGGATGCCTTGCTTAATGCCGCTGGCGGCAATATGCCAGGGGCCACAATCGCCCCCGACAAAAATTTCTTCGATGTCAAGGTGGAGGAGTTCCAGAAGGTGCTCAATGTCAACCTCACTGGCACAGTGATACCTACTCAGGTATTCCTGAAGCCTATGGTAGAGGCAGGCAAGGGTGCTATCGTCAACTTCTCGTCGATGGCAGCATTCCGCCCAATGACTCGAGTAATGGGCTATGCCGCAGCCAAGGCCGGCATCAGCAATTTCACAGCCTTTATGGCTACCGAGGTTGCCAAGAAATTCACGCCTAAGATTCGAGTGAATGCCATTGCCCCCGGTTTCTTCCTTACCAATCAGAACCGCGCCCTGCTTACCAATCCTGATGGGAGCCTCACTGAGCGCGGAGCCGATGTGATTCGCCAGACTCCATTCGGGCGCTTTGGCAGCCCCGAGGAGCTGTGCGGCACCATCCAATATCTGATCAGCGATGCCTCAGCCTTTGTGACCGGCACAGTGGCTGTGGTCGATGGCGGCTTCAATGTCTATGCCATGTAAAGCGGCCAGGAGTGCCCGAGCGAGCTGATCGGGGCAGGATGTGCCCTTGCCTTTGCAGTCGATGCCGCGCAGACGCGCTATGGCATCGACTGCTTTCATTCCGCTCACCAGAGCCGCTATGCCCTGGGTATTGCCGTGGCAGCCACCGTCGAATTTCACATTTTGTATCACGCCATCAGCGTCGATATCAATATCAATGGCACGCGAGCAGGTGCCATGGGTGGTATAGGTGTATTGCATATTGGGTATGTATTTGCGATTTTGAGTGCAAATATACGCATTTTAATTGAGGGAAAACCAACTACTGTTAAAAATAATTAATCAAAATATGAAAGTATTGACCGTTATAGAGGAAATGTTGTTTTTTTTTACTAATTTTGCACATTATTTATACACCTCTCATTTTCATATTTAATCTTAAATACAAGCCCCGCTTTATCTGAGTACATAACAAGAAAATCAACTTACATATATATGAACAGTAAATTCCTGAAAATTATCACTATCGCATTGTTCTGTGGCATTGGAGTGCTTTACTCCGCTGCCATGACCGATCAGCAAGTGATAGCGTATGTGAAGCAGCAAATGGCAGCTGGCAAGTCAAAGCAGCAGATTGCCTTGGAGCTAAAGGCACAGGGTGTAACCGAGGCCCAAGCCAGCCGACTTATGGAAAAATACAATAGCGGTGAGCTTACCGCTGAGGCTCAAGGATATACCACCACCAGCGAGGCATCTGACAATCGCCTGCGTGGCGACCAAGCTCCAAGTCGCGATGATGGTTATACGGCTCAGGAAGTAGCTGCTCATAAGCAGGAAGCTGCAGCTTTCGAGGCTGCTAATCCCACTAAGGGTGCCAATGTGTTCGGCCACGACCTTTTTACCAGCAGCAATCTCACATTTGCTCCGAGCCCAAATATGGCTACCCCCAAGAATTACAAGCTCGGCCCTGGCGACGAGGTTTTCATTGACATCTGGGGAGAAAACGAGGACCACCTTACCCGCACCATATCGCCCGAAGGCTCAATCATGATTTCACAGATTGGCCCGGTTTATCTAAATGGACTTACCATCGACCAAGCCAACAATTATCTGAAACAGTTGCTGGCAAGCAAGTACTCAGGCATGGGCGAGGAAACTCAAATCAACCTTACTCTTGGCAATATCCGCTCAATCACCGTTGACATCATGGGCGAGGTTAAGACACCTGGAACTCTTACCATCTCACCCTTCTCAACCGTATTTGCAGCCCTGTATCAGGCTGGCGGCATCAATAGCCTCGGTTCGATCCGCAACATCCAAGTGATGCGTGATGGCCGCAAGATTTCTAACATTGACCTTTACGACTACATCTTCCGTGGCAAGAAGTCGATTGACATCCGTTTGCAGGAAGGCGACGTAATCGTAGTGCCCCCGAGCACTACTCTCGTAGGCATCAATGGCAATGTGAAACGCCCGATGTACTATGAGATGCTGCCATCAGAATCAGTGTCGAAGCTGATTGAATATGCTGGCGGCTTCTCGGGCAACGCATATTCTGACATGGTGACAATATCTCGCAACGATGCTCAGGAGAATGTGATGCTCAATGTGCCCAGTGACAGCTACGGCGTGTTTGCACTGCAGGATGGCGATGAAGTGACCGTGGGCCAAGTAAATAGCCGTTACCAAAATCGTATCGACCTTCGCGGTGCTGTGATGCGTCCTGGCTTCTATGCTATCGACAAGAACATCAACACTATCGGCAAGCTGATCAAGCAGTCGGAGGGTCTGCTCGAAGATGCATTCACCGACCGCGTGCTTATCTATCGCCAAGCTGATGACCTCTCACTCGAGGTAATACCTGTAAACCTTACTGGCATCTTGGCTGGCAGTGCTCAGGATGTGACTCTTCGTCGCAACGATATGATTGTGGTGCAAAGCGTCAACGATATTATCGAGCGCGGACCTATTACCGTTACTGGCATGGTCAACATCCCTGGCACTTATCCCTACGCTACCAATACGACCGTGACTGACGCTATCCTGATGGCAGGCGGCCTGCGACAAGGCGCATCATTGGTTCGCGCTGATGTGGCTCGCCGCGTCAATGACCCATACGCTACCCAAGCTACCAGCACCATCGCTATGGTTTACTCATTCTCGATTAAGGATGGTTATGTAGTGGATGGCGATAAGGACTTTGTGCTGATGCCTTATGATATCGTGCAAATTCGCACATCGCCTGGCTACACCCCTCAGCAGCTGGTAAATGTGACTGGTGAGGTTGTGTTCACTGGGCAATATGCTCTTGAATACACTGGCGAACGCCTGAGCGATATGATTCGCCGGAGTGGAGGCCTTACCCCCAATGCTTATGCCAAGGGCGCTTCTTTGATTCGTACTCTTACCGATGACGAAATGTTGGCACGCAAGCAGTCACTCATGCTTTCGCAAAGCACCGAGGAGGATTCAATCGCAGTGAGCAAACTGCTCACCTCTAACACATATAATGTAGGTATCGACCTTGAGGCTGCTCTTGCTAACCCTGGCTCTACTTACGATATGGTGCTTCGCGCAGGCGATGTGATCCATGTGCCCGAGACTCAGACCACGGTGAAGATTTCAGGCGAGGTAATGTCGCCCACAGCAACTACTTATGTGCCTGGCAAGAAGGCTAAGTACTATGTGGAGATGGCTGGTGGTTATGGCGAACGCGCCCGCAAGAACAAGGCTTTCATCGTGTACATGAACGGTCAGGTGACTAAGCTGAAACGCAACACAGAAATCGAGCCTGGCGCTCAAATTATCGTGCCTGCCAAGCCAAAGAGCGATGGCACCAACTGGTCGCAGATTGTGGCTATCACATCTGGCTTTGCATCAGTGGCTACGATGGCGGCAACCATCTACAATATATTTAAGTAACACACATCAATCTACAACAAAAGATCGATACGTAATGCAAGACAAGAACGAACAACAAATACAAGACCCAGAATACAACCACGACCAGGACGAGCAGGAAATGGATCTCATGGAGCTCGGAATGAAGCTGTGGGATGCTCGCAAGTTCCTGATCAAGTGGGTGGCTGCAGGCATTGTGGTGGGGCTGATTGTAGCCTTTTCGATACCTAAGGAGTACACCTCGTCGGTAGTGCTGGCTCCTGAGCTTAAAGATAGCAAGTCAAGCACAAGCGGCCTGTCGTCGCTCGCATCTTTGGCTGGCATCAATCTCGACAATTCCACCGAGGCTATGAGCCCCATTATCTACCCCGACATCGTCAGCTCAAAGCCTTTCACCGTAGGGCTCTTTGATGTGCATGTTACCACATCTGACCCGGATGACCCACAGACATTCACAGTGCGTGAATACATGGAAGATGAGACCAGCGGTCCATGGTGGGGAGTTGTGGTTAGTTTGCCATTCAAGGCCTTGGGCGCTGTGATGAGTGCTATAAGAGGTGAAGAAGAGGCAGATCCCAATGCTCCAGTTGATTACTATCGCCTCAACCGTGACCAGATGGAAATCGTAGAAGCTCTCAACAAGCGCATCTCAACCGATGTGGATACTCAGACTGGCATTATTACTGTAAATGTGACTATGCAAGATCCCCTGGTGGCTGCCATGCTGGCTGATACCGTAGTAGAACGTCTGCAAACCGTGGTTACAGAATATCGCACCAACAAGGCACGAGTTGATATGGACTATGCGCAATTGCTCAACGATGAGGCTAAGGGTGATTATCACGATGCTCAGAGCAAGTATGCTAACTATGTTGACCGCAACCAAAACATCACCCACAAGTCGGGCCAAGTAGAACTGGAGCGCTTGCAGAACGAGGCATCACTTGCTTTCAACCTTTACAACCAGACCGCTCAGAAGCTGCAGATGGCCAAGGCTAAGGTGCAGGAGATGGCTCCCGTATATACCACAATCCAGCCCGCTACTGTGCCAGTGAAGGCTTCTAAGCCATCGAAGCCAATGATTCTGGTGGCTTTCGTGTTCTTGGCATTCCTGATTGGCGCAGCTTGGATAATCTATGGCCAAGGCTTTGTGGCTACCATGAAGGAGAAGCGCCAGCAGAGCAAACAAGAGAAAAACGAAGAAAAGACAGCAGAAAAACATTCAGCCAAGAGCAAGGTTGTGACCGAATAATTCGCCATTTTGACCTTAATGTTGAATCATCATGCTAAAATTGATTGCATATTTAAGGTCAATTGAAAATAATTTGTTAACTTTGCACGACGTTTAGCAATAAATCATAGCAACAAATTTCTTAATAGAATCCATTATATGAAAAAAAGCGCTTTGCAAAAGGCCCGTGCTGCCTACCAACCCAAATTGCCCTACGCTCTGAAGGGCTCGGTTGTGGCTGTAGAGGGCAACCCTACCCAGTCAGTGGCTGACCAGGAGGAAATCAAGCATCTTTTCCCCAATACTTACGGCCTTCCCGAGATTACCTTCGAGAAGAACCCCAATCCCACCGTGGGCAAGCCCATCAATGTGGGTGTGATCCTTTCGGGCGGCCAAGCCCCTGGCGGTCACAATGTGATTTCTGGCCTGTTTGATGGAATCAAGAAAATTCATCGCGACAGCAAGCTATATGGATTCCTGATGGGTCCTGGCGGCCTGGTTGACCATAACTACGTGGAGCTGACTGCTCCGATCATTGATGAGTACCGCAACACTGGCGGTTTCGACATTATCGGCAGCGGTCGCACCAAGCTGGAGAAGGTTGAACAATTCGACAAGGGCCTTGAAATCCTCAAGGACCTCAACATTAAGGCTTTGGTTATTATTGGCGGTGATGACAGCAACACCAACGCAGCCGTATTGGCTGAGTATTACAAGAAGATTGGTGCCGGCGTGCAGGTAATTGGCGTGCCTAAGACTATCGACGGTGACTTGAAGAACAGCCTGATCGAGACATCTTTCGGCTTTGATACTGCTACCAAGGTTTACTCAGAGGTTATCGGCAATATCCAGCGCGATTGCAACTCAAGCAAGAAATATTGGCACTTCATCAAGCTGATGGGCCGCTCAGCAAGCCACATCGCTCTGGAGTGCGCTCTCCAAACCCAACCTAACGTTTGCCTTATCTCAGAAGAGGTAGAGGCTAACAACCAGACTCTCGACCAAATCGTAGAGTACATCGCTGGCGTGGTAGCTCGCCGCGCCGAGGATGGCAACAACTTCGGCACTGTGCTTGTGCCTGAGGGCCTGATTGAGTTTATCCCTGCAATGAAGCGCCTTATCGCCGAGCTCAACGATATTCTGGCTGCAAATGCTACACAGTTTGCAAGCCTCAGCCCAGCTGAGCAGCGCGAATATATCATCAAGAACCTCACCCCTGAGAACTCAGCAGCTTATGCCTCGCTCCCCGAGGGCGTAGCTCGCCAGCTCACTCTCGATCGTGACCCCCACGGCAACGTGCAGGTATCGCTCATCGAGACCGAGAAGCTTCTCAGCGAGATGGTTGGCCGCAAGTTGGCTAAGATGAAGGAAGAAGGCAAGTACAAGGGCAAGTTTGCCACAATGCACCACTTCTTCGGCTACGAAGGCCGCTGCGCCGCTCCCAGCAACTTTGACGCTGACTATTGCTATGCTCTTGGCTACAATGCCTCGTGCCTGATCAACTCGGGTGTGACTGGCTACATGAGCAGCGTACGCAATCTGGTAAAGCCCGCAGTGCAATGGGTATCGGGTGGCATTCCTATCACCATGATGATGAACATGGAGCGCCGCAATGGCGAACTCAAGCCTGTAATCCAAAAAGCTCTCGTTGACCTCGATGGCAAGCCCTTCAAGAAGTTTGCTGCTCAGCGCGGTCAGTGGGCAGTGGAGACCTGCTACATCTATCCGGGCCCCATCCAATATTTTGGTCCAGCCGAGGTATGCGATCAGCCTACTCTGACACTGCAGTACGAGAAGCTCGACAAATAAAAATGACAAATTACAAATTACAAGTGACAAATGCATTAGTTTGTAATTTGTAACTTGTAATTTGTAATTATACATCAACTCTCAGCTTGCAAGGCCGGCCTTTGTGGGGCCGGCCAACTCCCCACAATTCCGCTTTGCCGCATTGTGGGGTTTTCCATGTTAAAAGTCTTCGACTTTTGTAATAAACTACATAAATGCAATTATGCTTACTTCAGATAAGTATGTGGCCAGGGAATTGGCTGATTTGATGGTGGCACAGGGAATAAGGCACGCGGTGCTGTGTCCGGGTTCTCGGAATGCCCCCTTGATAGTGGCCATTAATCGCCATCCCGACATTGTTACCTACAGCATAATCGACGAGCGCAGCGCTGCCTTCTTTGCCCTGGGATTGGCAGCCCAGATTGACGCGCCAGTGGCAATTGTGTGCACATCTGGTACAGCGGTGCTGAATTTTGCTCCGGCTGTGGCTGAGGCCTATTACCGCCATGTGCCTCTGGTGGTGATTTCAGCTGACCGTCCTTTGGAATGGATCGACCAAGATGATAGCCAGACAATCCGCCAAGCTGGCGTGCTGGCCAACATAGTAAAGGGCAGCTGGACACTCCCGGCCGAAAATGGCAGCGACCAGCAAGCATGGTATATTAATCGCCTGATCAACGATGCTCTGCTATGCACCAAGGCTTATCCCGCAGGCCCCGTACATATCAATATCCATCTCGACATTCCTCTTGGCAAGGTAGAGGAAGCTCCCGAACGCCGGCTGCGCACCATTGCCTCGGTGGCTCCAGAACTCCGACTAAGCAATGAGCAGGCCAAAGATGTGGCAGCAGAGTTGGCAGCCACCAAGCGTGTGCTGGTGATTGCTGGCTTTATGCAGCCCGACCAGAGGGTAAGCAAAGCATTGGCGCGCTTGGCCGCTATGCCCAATGTAGGAGTGATGTGCGAGGCTCAGGCTAATGTCCATGCTGGCGACTTGCCTATTTATAAGATCGACGGCGTGCTGAGCATAATGAACACATGGGAACGAGAAATAATGGCTCCCGACATCGTGATTACCGTAGGCGGCGCCTTGGTTTCCAGATTCGTAAAGGATTGGCTGCGCAAGGAAGGCGCGCGCCGCAATAAAATTGGCAAGGAGCCTCTTCGCCATTGGCATGTGGGAAGCCAGCAGTATTCGATCGACTGCTTCCAGTGCCTGGAGCAGCGAATCGAGATGCCAGCCTCGGAATGGCTTAATCAGATCACTGCCTACAAGCCCCGAGGTGCCGAAGGGAATTATTCGCAGCGTTGGCAAGAGATTAAAAAGCGAGCCAACGAAAGCGCAAAAGTGTTTGCGGAGAGTTGCCCTTGGTGCGATTTTCAAGCCATGCGATATGTGATGGAGCATACGCCCGATAGTTGGAACATGCACTTGTCGAATGGCACATCGGTGCGTTATGCCCAGCTTTTCGATTATAGCCACATCCATCGCATCGACAGCAATCGAGGCGTAAGCGGCATTGATGGCTGCACCTCCACTGCGATTGGAGCCGCCCAGGGCTATGGCCAGACCACGCTGCTTGTGACGGGCGATATGAGCGCACAGTACGACTTGGGCGCTTTGGCCAACCCCTATCTGAATCCTCATTTCAAGATGGTGGTGCTCAATAATCATGGCGGAGGCATCTTCCGCTTCGTGGGCCAGACCGCAAAGCTTGACGAGTGTGAGGAGTTCTTCTGCGCAGATGTTAGGCTGCCATTGCGTGATCTGGCTTATGCCTATAAATTTGCTTATTTTGAAGCATCGTCGATGGAGGAGCTAAGCAACCATTGGCAGAATTTCTTGGCCGAACGCACGGCACCGGCTATCTTCAACATCTTAACTCCTCCGCAGGATTCAGCCGACATACTGCGCCTCTATTTCCAGCGCCTTAGATGATTATTCACGCTTAAAATATGCAAAGTGGAGAATAATAGTCGTAATTGAGGTGATAAGTCATTTATTTTTTGTAATTTTGCAGTTGGTTTAAAAAGACTTAAGACTAAAATGGCACAAAAACCGTCGATACCTAAGGGCACACGCGATTTCTCACCCGCAGAGATGGCGCGCCGCAACTATATATTCAACACTATACGCCAGGCTTTTCACCTCTATGGATATGAAGCCATTGAGACACCCGCAATGGAGAACCTATCCACGCTTATGGGAAAATATGGCGAAGAGGGTGACAAACTCCTGTTTAAGATACTCAACTCAGGCGATTACTTGCGAGGCGTAAATATGAGTCTTATTGATGCTGGCGACACCGCCAAGTTGGCTCCTCAGCTTTGCGAAAAGGGCCTGCGTTATGACCTGACTGTGCCTTTTGCGCGCTATGTGGTGCAACACCGCAATGAGTTGCAATTCCCATTCAAGCGCTACCAAATGCAGCCTGTATGGAGGGCTGACCGTCCGCAGAAGGGGCGATATCGTGAGTTTTACCAATGCGATGCTGATGTGGTGGGCAGTGACTCGCTGCTCAATGAGGTAGAACTGCTGCAACTTATCGACGAGGTGTTTTCTCGACTTGGCATCCGAATTATCATAAAGCTCAACAACCGCAAGGTGCTGGCTGGCATAGCCGAATTGATCGGTGCGCCCGACAAGCTGATTGACATTACTGTAGCTATCGACAAGATTGACAAGATAGGGCTGGATAAGGTAAACGAAGAATTGGCCGAACGCGGTCTTTCAGCCGAATCCATTGCTGCCCTTGAGCCTATACTAAAGATCAGTGGGAGTCTGGAAGAGCGTCTCTGCAAGCTGGCCGATGTGCTGAAGAGCAGCGAAATAGGAAGCCTTGGAGTGAAAGAACTAAAAGAGGTGGCTGAGACCACAATGGCTCTCGGTCTTAAGGCTGAGCTTGATTTGGATGTGTCGTTGGCACGCGGCCTTAACTATTATACTGGCACTATCATTGAAGTGAAGGCTAAGGATGTGGAAATAGGAAGCATCACTGGTGGCGGGCGCTACGACAACCTTACAGGCGTGTTCGGTATGCCAGGCGTTTCGGGCGTGGGCATATCGTTCGGCGCAGACCGCATCTATGATGTGCTGAATGCTCTGAATCTGTACCCAGCCGACGCCAAGGGTGGCCCTGAGGTAATATTCCTCAATTTGGGTGATAAGGAGGCCATGGCGTCGCTGCGTTATGTAAAGGCGCTGCGCCAAGCTGGCGTTGCAGCTGAGCTTTATCCGGATGCAGCCAAGATGAAGAAGCAAATGAGCTATGCCAATGATTTGGCCATACCGTATGTGGCAATCGTGGGCGAAAGCGAACTTGCCGAGGGCAAAATCACACTCAAGGATATGGCTAAGGGCGAGCAGGAGCAGCTTAGCATTGAGGAGATGGTGGATAGGTTTAAGGCTTGAGGTATTAAGTGTTAAGTATTAAGTATTAAGAAATACTTTAATGATATTATTGATGAAGAGATTAATAAAGATATTAATGGCCTGTGTGTTGTGTTTGGCGATTGCTATGCCTGTGCAGGCACAGTTCCGACGCCAAGCTATTGTGGGCGGCTTGATTACCAATCTTAGCTTTAAGCAAGATCTTGTGACAGTGGATCATGTAGGTGGCTTTCAAGCTGGCTTCGCTGGCGAAATGATGTTCCCAGGCATTGGCTTCGGCATCGATCTTGGCTTTATTTACAATATGGCCGGAGCTAAGGTGAATCTTGGTGAGCGCAAAATATGGTCGAGCGAGGGCTATGGCAATGAACGATTGATGCTTCACCAGCTTAACATTCCCTTCCATTTGAGATTCAAATGGACCCGCATGAATGGCTTGGAGGATATCATCGCGCCTTTTGTGTACGGTGGGCCTGAGTTTAATATCCTGCTTGCGCATAGCAAATGCGAGGCGATCGATTGGGCAGGAGGCGATTTGAGCCTTGCATGCGGCGGTGGTTTCGAGATACATCGCCGTTGGCAGGTTTCGTTTGCTTATACTTGGGGCATGACTTATGCTTTGAAAACGAAGCTGCTCACTAATTTCAGCGCGCGTACGCGCCAGTGGACATTCCGCTTAGGATATTTCTTTTGATTATTTTACTCGGTCGGGATTCTTGGCGATGAAGTCTTTCCAGGATTTGTATGATTTAGCCACTTCAGGCTTGTTGCTTTCGTAGTGGTGGCATAGGGCAGCTGCCAGCGCATCAGTTGCGTCTAACTCGGGCAGCAAGTTTTCTTTTGGAATTGACAGGATGCGGCGAAGCATCTCTTGCACCTGTTCCTTTGCGGCATTGCCATTGCCAGTGATGGCTTGCTTTATCTTCCTGGGTTCGTATTCATGGATAGGCACTTGGCGCGCCAAGGCAGCAGCGATAGCTACTCCCTGGGCGCGTCCTAATTTTAGCATCGACTGCACATTCTTGCCAAAGAATGGGGCTTCGATGGCCATTTCATCGGGTAGGTATTGCTCTACAAGGCTCAGCACGCGCTCGTAGATGCGTCCAAGGCGCATGTAGTGGCTCTCGAATTTGTCGAGCTTGATTACTCCCATGGCAATCATCGAGGGGTCCTTGCCGCGCACGCCAAGGATGCCATAGCCCATGACATTGGTGCCCGGGTCGATGCCTATTATTATCTTATCATAATCCATGCTTATGCGTGGGGGCTAAAGCCGGGGACTGGCCGCTAACGCCGGCCAAACAGTGGCTTTAAGCAAGAGCTTATTATTAATTATTCATTATTCATTATCTCGAGGATGGTGTGGAAGGTGAGGGCGCGTTCGCCGTAGCGCTGCGCCAAGATGCGACGCAGGCTGTCGCCTACGCCGCTATTCCACTTTTGGGCTTGCTCAAGGGTAGGGAAGGTGATGTGCAGAGCGTAGCTCAATGTGCCATCAGGATTGTCAACTAACACTCGGGTAAGCATGTCGCTGACAGCTCCGCTCTTGTCGGCGCTGGGAATGTAGCTTGATTTGATCCATTTCAGCACATCATCCTTGATTTCAGGATGAAGGCAGAATGTAGTATTTACTATTACCATGATTCATTGAATATTGGAGGCAGAGCGCCGGCGGGCGAGGTAGCGGAAGGCAAAGCCAATGTGGCGCCAAATGGTCGGCAGCACGCCAAAATATGTGCACATGATTAAGAATCGCTCGGTGAGCGACTTGCGCATGTGACGCGTGGTTTCGCCTTCGTTGAGATAGTCGATAATCGTGACATTCAAGTACACATTGCTGCGCGAGTGTTGCAGGCAGATGATGCACCACTCATAGTCAGCAGCATACTTATATTTCAAATTGTAGAAATCAGCGATGCGGCGAAGCACAACGAAGGCCTGATGGCACACCACCATGCCATTGCGAAAGCTCTTGAGTGTTAGCTCCTCAGGGGCTTGCAGATGCCGTGGTCCTATGTAATTTCCGTGGTCATCTACTATGTCAGTCTGGCCGTAAACTATGCCTGGATAATCATTCTTGAGGATTGCGTCAGCAATAAGCTGCAAGGTGTCGGTAGAGTGAAACTTGTCGCCGGCATTTAAGAAAATGAGGTAATCGCCCCGGGCCTCAGATATGCCCTTGTTCATGGCATCATAGATGCCATGATCAGGCGCACTGATTACCCGGAGCTTATCGTGCTCCAACTCTTGCGTTATTCTCAGAGTACCATCGGTACTCGCGCCGTCCATAATGAGATGCTCATAAAGTGTGCAAGATTGTGATGCTACACTGTTGATGGTGCGAGCAATGGTGTTGCCGGCATTGTATGTCACCGTTATGATGCTAAAAAGCGGATCCATATATGTCATCAAAATACTTATATGGGAATGAAACGCAAAAGTCGGCTAATTTGTTCACTTTCGTTTGCTCAATTTCATTCAAATTTTTTGTAGAAGGCTGCAGCAGTGCCCTCGGGGGTAATCCTTTGGGTATTGTCGCCCTTGGCCAAAGTTCCCAGCGTGGTCTTGCGGCGCCCATCGGGCTTGATGTCCTTGAACTCGGCTGCTCGCGCTGCAGGCACATATTCGTAGAATGGCGACTGTTCACACTCGCCCTCCATCAAGCGTTCGCCCACCGAACTGATAGTGCCCTGCGGAATCGAGGACAGCGGGGTGAAGCGTTCGTACACGGTGCCCTTGCTGTTGAGGTGAAGGCTGTAGAGGCCGTCTTTTTCTTTCATTGGGCAGGCGAATACCAGCTTGCGGTCGCTATTGTGCTGATGCAGCATATTCTTGCGCTTTTGCAGCAGCTCGCGCATTGGCACCTTCACTGCGTACTCATTCTCATAGATGAGCAGCAGATACTGGTCCATTTCGTCGTCGTGGAAAGCCAAGTCGAGTCGATCGTCGTCCTCGAGGCTCCATTCGTCGGTAGTGACCATATAGCCGAAATCACCGATGAAGCGCATATAGAGAGCCACGGGAGCAAAATGCTCGGGGTCTTCGTATTCATGCAGCACATTGTTGCGCAGCTTTGAGGTGCGTAGCTTCCAGACCTTTTCTTCTATTACAGGTTCTGGTACTGCCTCTGCGGCCACTGCTGCTGGGGCTGCCTCGGCTTGCTGAGCCAAGTTGGGCTTAGGCGCTGTCTGCGGAGTGGGGGCTGGGATATCTTCAATGGGAGCAATTGCAGCCTTTTGGTTGGCCTGCACGTTGATTTGCTGCTGGAACAGGCGAGCACGGTCGTCGGTGAACTGCTGTATCTCGTCGCTCTTGAGCAGGGGCACCGTCTTAGCGCTGTGACGCACGAAGATTTGGCCTTCGAGAGTCACTACGCGCGGACAGGGGTCAACCTTGACCATGATTACGCCCTTAGGCGCCTCCTCGTCGATATAAGCCTTGGCATAGTCGCCGGCATTGACACCGAGGCTGAATCGGCTGTCGATAAGATTTTGCAGATAATTGGTGAGGTTGTCGAGACTGCGGATATTGCGGCGGTACAGGTTGTTGCGTTCGCTCTTGTCGAGGCTGTAGAATTTGAGGTCTTCTTCCAAGCCGCGCTCGTAGTGGTCGTCGCTGACGCCGATATAGAGCGTGCCGCCGGTGGTGTTGAGGAATCCGGCAATGATGTGCAGAATTTCGAACTCCTGCTTGTCGGGGTCGGCAAGCGAGATGCCAGCCTTGCCCTTCTGAGCCGGATACACGATAGAGCTCTTGAACTCCACATATTGGCTCTCCGAACCGTAGTATTTGAGTTTGCGCTGCTCGCTGGTGACATTGAGCTTCTTTGCGATTTGGTCCTTGATAGCGGCAGCAGCGGGAGCCTCGTGGTTGATTTCGTAGAGCAGATTGTGTGAAAGCACCATTTGTGCCAATTCGCGCTCGGTGGCATCGATTGACTCGTTGTGCACGCGTTCCCACAGCATAGGATTGTCGTCGGTGTTGCCAAGGGCAGCTACAATATCGAGCTTTGAGGCCAGACGCTGTATCAGGGCATTGTTGGGCGCATAGCTCAGCACGCGGTCCAAGTCCTCGCGGTAGATTACCTTATTAGTGGCGTAATGCTTGTGGAGCATCAATATTTCCTTGTGAGCCTTGATTACATCGGCCAGTTCCTCGTCCTCGATTATGCGGGCCAAGATGCGGGCCAAGCTCAGGTAGTCGTAGGCTTGGAGAATGTCATCGCTCTTCGACACAGCCTTGTAGCGCATGATTTCGGCGATTTCGCGAATCTCATCGGCATCGAGCAGATCCTCTTCGTCGAGGTCAAGGTCAGCCTCGGCATCGCCTTCGCGCTGCACTGCTATTGCGCGCAGCAAATTCTGCATGGCCAAGCCATTATTTATAAATACATTGTCGAGAGGCCCCTCTTCAACCTCGGCTTGCACATATTCGCCGCTGAATCCAGTGACACGCACTCGCAGCACACTGCCATTGGGGTAGGGGTAAGGCTCGTTGGGATCGCGCTTCACAAACAGGCCAAAACCCTTTTCGGAGATGGCGCTGTAGCTGGGCCCATTATTCTTAGTGATTACGCAGTTGCATACATCATCAGTATGAGTGAGGTCGCGGATTGCCAGGCGTCCGCTCTCAAGCAGTGAGAAGCAGATTGTGCCGTTGTCCTTGATTTCAATCACCTTGGCATCGAGCTGCATCATGCTGCCATCGTTATGGCGGAAGTGGCCGTCCTTGATATCGTGGAGATTGTAAGGCACTATTTCGCGGGCTTCGATTATGCCCTCTCCTTCGAAGAAATGCTCATCCACTATGCGGCAGTGGAAAGCGTCGCTGTTGCTGATTGGGCCGTCGATTACGATGCGCACAGTGTCGTCAATGTCAGGCTGGCGCTTGGCGGCTGGATGGGCCTCTTGGATTTCGGCTGGGTGAAACAGCGATTGCTCCACCTCTTCCCAGAAGTCCTTATGGCCGTCGAGGCTGCGCATCTTGGCAGGCTTCATGGCATGGGCATCGCTGGCCTTCACTTGCAGCACTCCTGGCCAATCGAACATTCGGTTGGGCACCAATGCATCGCCTTCGCGGTCGGGCTGGCTTATGATAAGGCCGTCTTGTCCAATTTCTATCTCCACCTTGTCGCCAATGTAATAGCGCGAATTGGGTGAGGGCTGAGCCATCAATGGGGGATCCACGGCGGCTCGGGTCATCATCATGGTGGGTTCTTTGATATCGTTCCAGGTAAAGTCGATTGGCAAGCGCACGCCCATTAGCGAAAGGAAAGATTTCCACAGCAGTGTGTCGGCCTTGGCGCTGCGCAGCAGCGACAGGCAGCGATAGAATAGCGACATATTGCCCATGATGTCGATATTGTCCTTCTGCGTGGCCAATGCCTGCTGAATGGCGATTGCCGTGAGCACCTTTTCAATCTTTTCATTCTCTTCGGGGGTCGCAGGCATCAAGAATTGGTCGATATCATTGCGTGCGTCCTCGATGTAAATTTCAAGCTGCTCTACGAAGGCTTGGCGGAAAGGCTCTGTCTTCCAAGTCTCGGGGTACCAGTCCATCAGTGCGTCGAAAATCTGGCCAAGCGAACTGTTGACCAACTCGGGCGAATGACGGAAGAGAATCATCAGTATGGAGAACTGATTTACTGGGTGGTAGATATATCCGGCTTGCTTCAGGTGGTCGAGCAGGATGTTGATAAAGTCGCGCTGCCCTTTCTGGCTGATAATGTCGAGAGCGTTGATGAAAATGTCGATTTGCTCGATTTGGTTGGTTAGCACGCGCTGCAGGTTGGTGCGCTCGTTGCCCTTGATGTTGCGCAGGAAGTCGCTTCCCTCAAGCATGTATAGGGCCACTTGGCGACAGCCATCAAGCACGCGGAATACTTCATCGTATTTGTAGCGGTGCACAGCATCGTTGAACCATCGTGGCAGTATCTGCTTGATAGTGTTAAGGGCTGTCAGAATCCAAGTGCTATTGCCATAATCGAGCTCCTGCATGGCTTTTGCCATTTCGGGTATTTCGCGAAGCGAACGCTCGATCTTGTCCATCGTCCACGACTTGATGTTGAGGATTCGGCCAATGTCGCGCAGGTTTAGGATTTTGATTTGCACGTCGGTGGTGCTGCGTCGCAGTATAAAAACATGCTGGTCGAGATATTCAAAGCGGCATTTCACCATCTGCCCGATGGCGAATGCTGATTTTTGTTCTTGGAGCTTGAATTGGAGGCCATTGGAATCTTCAAGTCGATAAAACCCCTGATTGTCGTGTGGCTTGGCCACCACCTTGAACTCGAAATCGCGGCCAGCTGAGAATCCATCTGCATAAAACTCACTGACGTAATGAGGCATATTGTGCCCGATGATGGGTGTGCCCTCGTTGTAACCCTTTACGCGGCAACTCAGCTTGTCGGGCAGCGGTTGGGACATTTGAAATGGCAGTTTTTTGAGATGCAGCTCGCGACCATTGGGGGCAATTAGTCTAAAAAAGTCTTCATCTTCTCCGAAGTCTTTGTTGACAGGCAGGTCGATAAATTGAATTTTCTTTTCGGCAACAAACATAAGTAATTGCTAATTAAGTTATTAAAAAGAATTAGGCAAAATAACCCAAAACTAAGCGCAAATTTACGAAAAAAATCCGAAAAAGTCAAATTCAAATTCATAACCTTGCCTTTCTCCCAATTTTCCAAAAAAACATAGAATATTAGATTTGATTGCTTATTGTGGTCAAAATCCGGAATATTTTTGTAACTTTGTAAAATTTTGGATTGCAATCCAAATTTCTTATGTGTTTTTGGGATTGTAATCCAAAATTATTATATGTTTTTGGGATTGTAATCCAAAATTCTTATATGTTTTTGGGATTATAATCCAAAATTCTTATGTGTTTTTTGGATTGTAATCCAAAATTCTTATATGTTTTTTTGGATTATAATCCAAAATTCTTATGTGTTTTTTGGATTATCACCAAAAAAGTATTAACTTTGCGGTAAAAATTAAAACAATGCATATCGATCGCACACTACGCCCAGTGCTACAATCATGCATGGGCAAAGGAAAAGCAATAATATTGATTGGACCACGCCAGGTAGGCAAGACCACGCTTTTCGACACCATAGCCGAAGCTATGGATGATATCCCCTTGATGCTTAACTGTGATGAGCCATTGGTGCGTGAGATGCTGACAAATCCCACCAATGAGCAACTGACTACCCTTATAGGAACTCACAAAGTTCTTATTATTGACGAGGCGCAAAGAGTTGACAGCATAGGCATTACTCTAAAACGCATTGTCGAGAATTTCAGAAATGTGCAAGTGATGGCCACCGGCTCATCCTCTTTCGAACTGTATAATCGCCTTAATGAGCCATTAACAGGAAGAAAATATGAGTATCATCTTTACCCTATCAGTACCCAAGAGTTGATGTCACTTCCCGGTGGGCCGATCGCGGTAAAGAGCAAGCTTACCTTTAGGTTGATTTATGGTTCTTATCCCGAAGTTCTTGACAACCCGGGCGAGGCCAGAGATTTGTTGACAAGTCTTACTGATAGTTATCTTTATAAGGATTTGTTGGCACTTGATGGTATTCGCCGGCCAGAACTACTCAACAAACTACTGACAGCCTTAGCGCTGCAACTGGGTTCGGAGGTCTCATACAACGAGTTAGGCCAGCTTACAGGCAGTGATAGCAAAACTGTGGAGAAATATATTGAGCTGCTTGAGAAATGTTTTGTGCTTAGACGAATGCCAGCCCTTAGCCGAAATATGAGGAATGAGCTCAAGAAAAGTCGAAAAGTGTACTTTTTGGACAACGGCGTGCGCAATGCCATTATTCAAAATTACGCTCCAATAGAGTTCCGTACTGACATGGGAGCCTTATGGGAGAATTTCTTTGTGATGGAGAGAATTAAATACAATTCTTATCGAGGATATAAGCCCAGATATTATTTCTGGCGAACTCAGTCGCAACAAGAGATTGATTTAATAGAGGAGGCTGATGGCCAGTTCACCATTTTCGAGATGAAGTGGAACCCTAAAGATAAGGCTCGCTTCCCACAATCTTTCCTTGATAACTATCCAGTAGCTGACAAAGCTATTATCACTCCCGATAACTACCAGCAATATCTGGGTTGCAACTTCTAAATCTAAAATAACTCGACAATTCATTGGTTGTCGGGTTATTTTTTGGATTATTGGGGAAAAAGACGTAAATTTGCGGAAGAATGGAAAAACAAACATTTATGAATAAAACTTTGCTCATTGTAGCCGCTGGAGCCTTGCTGTGCGGCTGCTCCCATGAAAAACAGCCCACTACTGCCAGTTGGCAAGTAATCGAAAATGGGGATGGTGAATACACCCACCGCTTGACCCTTAAGGGTGATCTTGACATCGAGAAAATCGGTTTCAACTGCTTTGCGCGTCCTATGCGCACGCTCAACGAGCTGGACACTATCACTGAGATTGTGCCTGGATATTATGCGCTGACTTCAGGCCGATTTGGCACAGATGCTGACAGTCTGGTAATAGATATAGCAACCAAGGGTGCATATCGCAACCGAGCTTCCAGCCTTGATGGGCTTCATGCCATCCTTGCTGATGGAACTACCAGGCCGATTGCCTTCACACGCATGCCTGTGACAGAGCGCAAGCAGTGGGCATCGCCTGATGGCACCGACTTTATGCCTTACGGTCCTGAAATCTACGACCGCAATCAAGAAATCTATAGCGAAGAGGTGCCAAGTCAATATAGCGTGGTGCCCAGCTACAAGCAGGTGCGACTCACTGAGGGCACCAGCAAAACTCCCCTTGCTTACAAGTGGATTAACCCTGCCAACACTACTCATACCGATGAACTTCGCCCACGAGAATATTATACCATCTCAGTGCGAAATGACAGTTTGATCATCACCGCCGCTGACGAACGCGTAGCAAATGCCGCACGTTACTCTTTTGAAAAATTAGTGGCTGAAAACTATGACACACTGCCTAATGTGGAAATTACCGACTGGCCCGACCTCGAATATCGCGCACTGATGCTCGACATCTCCCGAAATTACCAGACCCCCGAGGCCATGAAGCACTTCATTGACCTTATGGGTCAGCATCGCCTCAACACTCTCCACTTCCATCTGCTCGATGATGAAGGATGGCGACTTGAGATCAAGCAGCTCCCTGAATTAACCCAAGTGGGTGCAAGGCGCGGCTACACCACCGACGACAGCGAGTTCTTGGCTCAGATTTATTATGGTGATGGCAATCCGGACACCCAAGGCCTTACCAGCAATGGTTACTTTACCCGTGAGGATTACATAGATTTCATCAAATACGCCTACGACCGTGGCATCAATGTGATTCCCGAAATTGAATCTCCGGGCCATGCCCGCGCCGCTGTGAAGTCGATGGAGGCTCGTTATCGCCGCACTGGCGATGACAGCTACCGCCTTATCCATGATGGTGACACCTCAGTATATACTTCGGCTCAGGATTATCACGACTGCGTGATGAATCCTGCGTTGCCAGGCCCATATAAGTTTATGGATACCGTGATGACTGAAATTCAAAGTATGTACAATGAGGCTCAAGTGCCACTACTGGCCATACATATCGGAGGCGATGAGGTAGCAAAGGGAGCATGGAGCGGCAGCGAGGTGGCTCAGAAGTTCATCGAAGAGAACAAGCTCGACGGACAGACTGGCCTTCACGGATACTTTGTGGATCGTGTGATTAATATGATGCGTGACAAGGGCATCAAGGTAAGCGGCTGGCAAGAAATTGCACTTGGCCACAGCGACGAATACAATGCCAAGACTGCCCCCGAGGTGTACAGCGTGAATTGTTGGACACCAGCACAAGGAGCCATGCCAGTGGGAGCACAGAGCGTGAGGAATGGCTATCCCACTATCCTGAGCAATGTGAATTATTTCTATTTGGATATGTTGTACAACAACCATCCCGAGGAGCCAGGCCTAAATTGGGGTGGCACCGTGGATGAGTTCCAAAGCCTGCACGGTTATCCTTCACGGCTTTGCCCAATCGATGCATCGAAAGAGAAAGGCTCAATCAAGGGTGTATCCGGACAGTTGTTTGCCGAAACTATTCGCAATCCTGAAATGATTGAGTACTATCTTTTTCCAAAGATGCTGGGTCTGACCGAGCGAGCTTGGAATAGCGATAGCACCTACAGCGACCGTGAGTTCAATGCCATAATAGGGCAGCGCGAGATTCCTCGCTGGGCACGCGAAGGCCGCAACTTCCACTTGCGCCAGCCTGGCATCAAGGAGATTGATGGCAAGATTTATATGAACAGCCCTTATCCTGGTGCAGAAATCCGATATACAACCGATGGCTCGGAGCCCACTGCTCAGTCAGCTCTCTACTCGGAGCCAATTCCTGCCAGTGGCCTCACAGATATTCGCGCTCGCCTTTTCTACAACGGCAAAAGTTCACTTACCACCTATCTTTTCAATTAAGTGATGACCTTCTACTCCCCGCGCTTCCCTAAAACAGTTGTGCGGGGAGTTTGCTTTCTAATTTAAGCAGGGCTTCTTTTATATCCAACCCACCGGTATAACCCGTAAGACTGTGATTAGTTCCTATCACTCGATGACAAGGCACAATTATGGTTATAGGATTGGAGCCGTTGGCTGATGCTACTGCCCTTACCGCCTTGGGGCATCCCATGCGGGTTGCTTGTTCACTATATGTAATGGTTGCACCGTATGGGATTTCTTGCAATATTTTCCACACCTTAAGTTGAAATTCAGTGCCAATCATGCGAAGTGGCAAATCGAAGTCGCGCCTTTGGCCTCCGAAGTATTCTTCCAATTGGTTTATTGTGCGCTCTATCACAGAAGATATTCCCTCATGGAATTGAGCCATCAGTCCATTGCAAATTTTCCGATCTATCAACTCACGCTTGGGGCTATGGACCCAATCAGCCAAGCATAACTTATCGCCGATTGATCCTATCACCATTTCTCCTATGGGGGATTGCCATTTCTTTGTCATTATCTTTTCCATGACACAAAATTACAACTTTTTCATAAAATATTGAGGAAAAATTTGGTGAATTGAAGAATTGTTCGTAACTTTGCGTCAAAATAACACATCAAACTATTTAAGTTATGAAACACGTAACCCTCCTTGGAGCCATCGCCGGCGACGTAATCGGCTCAATCTACGAGTTCCATCCTACAAAGGACTACAACTTCCCTCTGCTCGTACCCCAAATGGAAATCACCGACGACAGTATCATGACTATCGCGGTTGCTGATTGGATTCTTCACTCAAAATCGCTCTCTCACGATGAGCTAATAGGGCGCCTGCGTTACTGGGGTCATAAATATCGCTATCCAATGGGAGCTTATGGAAGCGGCTTCGCTGCTTGGCTCGATAATCCCAACCCAAAACCTTACGGCTCCTTTGGCAATGGCTCGGCCATGCGTGTTTCTGCCTGCGGATTTGCCTTTGATTCAATCGAGCAGACCATGAATATGGCCAAGCGGAGCGCCGAAGTCACTCACAACCATCTCGAAGGAATCATAGGTGCTTGGGCCACATCAGTTGCCATTTACCTTGCCAGGACCGGCCATACCAAGGAACAGATTCGCGCGCAAATTTCCCATGATTTCGGTTACGATCTCTATCACACTTGTGACGAAATTCGCCCAGGCTACTCATTCCAAGGAAGTTGCCAAGAGACAGTCCCACAAGCTCTGATTGCATTCTTCGACAGCCATAGTTATGAAGATGCAATTCGCCTCACAGTATCGCTCGGAGGCGATGCCGACACGATGGGAGCTATCACTGGAGCGGTAGCGGCTGCCTTCTACAAGGAAATTCCCGATGCCATCTACGATTTCGTAATGGCTCGAATTCCAAGCGACCTCAAGAAAATTGTGCTCGAATTTGAGGAAAAATACGGAGGTCAAGAGATTCCGCAGGGGAGATGCGGCGTTACTCCTGAAAATATCACCCATCTGAGCCCGAATGAGATTTTCGTGTTCGGCAGCAACTTGGCTGGTGCACACATGGGTGGAGCAGCGGCTGCGGCAGTCAGATTCTTTGGAGCAAAGATGGGTGTAGGCGTAGGCATTCAAGGCCATTCCTATGCCATCCCCACAATGCAAGGCCCGGTATCAACCATAAAGCCGTATGTGGACCAGTTTATCGACTTTGCCAAGCACAACCCTCACCAGCACTTTTTGGTAACAAGAATTGGATGCGGCATTGCGGGCTTCTCGCCATGGGACATCGCCCCTCTCTTCGCCAAGGCTATTTCAATGCCAAATGTAAGCCTTCCGCAAGACTTTATTGATGTTATCCAAAGCCTGAAATAATTCCAACTTCATGAGGGTGTGTCATAATGCAATCTCCTTTTGGATTATTTGGGAAAAAGACGTAAATTTGCGGGAGAATTGAAAAAGAGAATAGTATGGAATTGCATTTCTTGGGCTTGCTCATTGCAGCAAGCACCTTTCTGATAATTGGGTTGTTTCATCCAATTGTAATAAAAGTGGAGTACTACTGGGGCACGCGCCCGTGGTATTGGTTCCTGATCGCTGGGATTGCCTTTGTGGTTGCCGCGCTGTTTGTGGCAAATACTTTCCTGTCGGCAGTATTAGGGGTGTTCGGGGCCTCGTCGCTGTGGAGCATAGGCGAACTTTTCGAGCAGCGCAAACGAGTGGAGCGGGGCTGGTTTCCGCGCAATCCTGCCCGAATGGAACGTGAAAATGTTAAAAATGAGTGCTAAAAATGAAAATTTATAGAAGAAAGTTAGGATTGTATAGATTTTTTACTTAATTTTGCGGTGTAAAACCAAAATATGTTATAAGTCCTTTCTCATATGGAAAAAAAGAACACTAGCGAAAGCATTGTCAATTACATTACCCTGGGCATGGTGCTGTTGGTTATCGTACTCTACTGCGTCCTTGCCTAATTTTCCACACTCCCTCCGTCCTATCAAATCCCGCTGCAAAGTCACCGTATTTTGCAGCGGGATTAAAATTTTACTCAAAAGTGAGTAGTGTCTGTTTCGTGAAAATTTTGTAATTTTGCACAAAACCTGAACACAGCTATCAATACAAATGCCTGATATGGAAGAGAGCAGAGCGTATGCGGCCTCTGACCGCATGAGCACCATTATCAATGAAAATCCATTGCTGCTAATGGCAATGAGCCGATTCGGTATCTCCCTGGGCTTCGGTGAGAAGACCGTGGGTCAGATTTGCCAGGAGCAGCAGGTTGACTGCCCCACGTTCTTGGCCGTGGCCAATTACATTGCTTTCGGCACAGTCACCCTCGATGATCTGTCGGTGGATAGCCTTATGCGGTATCTGCAGCATGCTCACAGCTACTTCCTCGACTTCTGCCTCCCCCTGATTCGCCGCAAATTGATCGAGGCTATTGATTGCAGCGGGCGCGACCAAGTAGCCATGATGATACTCAAATTTTATGATGAGTATGTGGATGAGGTGCACAAGCACATGGAGTTTGAGAACGACAAGGTGTTTGCCTATGTCACCCAGCTTTTGGCAGGCGAGCTTGATGATGAATACAATATTTCCATCTTTGCCTCGGGCCACCACAGCATCCACAGCAAGCTCAAAGACCTTAAGAATATCATCATTCGCTATTTGCCTCAGAAAGAGAATAACCTGCTCAATGCCGTGCTATTCGACATTATGAGTTGCGAGCAGGATTTGATAGCCCATTGCCAGGTGGAGGATAAGATTTTTGTGCCAGTGGTTGAGCGGTTGGAGCGCCATATCGAGGAGAATCCCCAGCAGCGCGATTCTGACGGTGACAGTGCCGAGAGTGATCCTCTGAGTCAACGCGAGCGTGAAATCATAGCATGCGTGGCTCGCGGCATGAGCAACAAGGAAATTGCCGACCATCTCTGCATCTCGGTCAATACAGTCACCACCCACCGCCGCAATCTGGCCCAAAAGCTGCAAATCCACAGCCCCGCCGGCCTCACCATCTACGCCGTCCTCAATGGCCTCGTCGACATCAACACCATCAACCCCACCAACGTGTGATGTCTTATCTGTTTTAATAGAATTCTTAGGCTGAGAACCTGTTATCTTTGGAAGTCAGTAGATGTTCCAGAGCGCTGCGGACTTCGCCGTTGGGGATGCCTAAGCGGTAAAGTTGGCCGTATTCCACGTCTTTTATGGTAAGATAGCCAGTTTGGAAGAGTAGGGGTATAGAATCCTTTTCAGTATATTTGCCCTCCATTCTGTCACGAGTCACCTTTAGGTTCTCCAGTTCCAAAAGGTCAAACTCACTGCGAGTAAGATACTTTACGAAAACCTTGCTGGTGCCTGACTTTATCCAGAAGTTAGCCAGTCGCCCTTCGGTGAATGCGCTAATAAGGCTAAAGGGGTTGTAAACCAATTCCCTTGCTTCGGTGAATCGATAGCTGTCGTACTTTTGCCGAAGTTCGGCCAAAGCCTGTCCTTTGGTTTCTTCATTTCGGTCAGCTATCTTTTGGATGCCATCTTCAAAATTGTCTAATAGTTCTTGCTGGGTTATACCACAAATACCCGCATACTCATCCATCATAGAAATATCCAAGTAATTGTTGGGACCAGAAAAAAGAGTATAACTTGCAAATCTTGCCACTCCAGTAATCATACAGAATTTCACAGATTCAGTGGCAGCTTTGGGCTGTTTATAAAAAGCTCTGAGCACTTTGCTCATCTCTTCTTGTTCTTTTTGTTTGGCATCAAGAGTTTCAAGAATCCCATTGTCATATTCATCTATAAGTATTACTACCTTGGTGCCAGTTTTACGACACACTCCTTTTATAAGGGCATTGAATCGAGAACCTATATCTTCTAAGTAACTTTTGTTGGGCAACGCATATTCTTCTTCGTATTCTGTCATGCGATCATTGAGGTATAGTTTCATGGTATGAGCACTTTCCCCACTGGTGTCCGACATGTCAAAATGTAGTACAGGATACTGCTTCCATTCTTTTTCATAAGTGCCAAGCCAAGTACCTTCGAAAAGTCTTTGTTCACCACGAAAATACCATTCTATGGTTGATAGCATAAGGCTTTTGCCAAATCTGCGTGGCCTCGACAAGAAAATGAATTTCCCTTGTTCAATCAGTTCATGCACATACTTGGTCTTATCCACATATGCAAAACCGCCTTCTCGTATTTCACGAAAACTATGTTCACCTACAGGATATTTCACTTTCTTCTTTTCCATAGTTCATTATATCTATACAATACAACGCAAAATTAAGAAAATTTCTCCAATTTACCACATTCAACAAAGATTTTTTATTTCAGAGGCTTTTTATGGAACTGGCTGTTGAGGTAGAAGGGGAAGAACCTCCCCGCAGGCATCTACATCTACCAAAACCGCAAAGTAGTGGTAAAATAAGCTTGTAATTAACCATAAATCAGAAACCGTAAACCGTAAACGAAGAAAGGGAATTGTGAACTTTTTGGTAAAAAAATTGTTAAAAATTGGTAGAATATAAGAATTATTCTTTATCTTTGCAGTGAAGTTAAAAGATAATGAACAATTAAAATTCTATAATCTTATAAATAAACGATAATCTACAACACAGAATCCGCAAACTCTAACAATCCAGCGCAGCCGTAAAATCGCCGAGAGGCACCTGGCTGCTATCAACAGTTTCTTTAACACTTAAGTACATTACCTACACACTATCAAAAGCATGGACAACGAATCAACACCTATGGGCGAAAACAAGAAGCCCAAGCGTCCGAGAATCGGGGAAAACCGAGGTGTAGTGCCTGACAATGACGCACCCCGCTACAATCGCGCCGACAGCAGCGAAGACGGTCAATCACGCCCTTATCAGGGCGGATACCAACAACGTCCCTACAATCAGAACCAGCAGCGACCCGGTGGCATGAATCGCCGTCCGCAGCGCCCCTATTACAACCCACAGCAGGGCGAAGGAGCCACTGGCGCAGAGGGTCAGCAACAGGAAGGAGGATATCAACCACGCTACCAACAGCATGGGTACAACCAAAATCGCCAAGGCTACGGCCAGGGCGATAACTATCAAGGCGGCTACAACCAGCAGGGCGGCTACAATCGCCAGCAGGGTTATGGCCAGCAAGGCTACGGCCAAAATCGCCAAGGCGGCTACAACCAGAACCGCCAGCAGGGCGGCTATGGCAACCAGAACCGCCAGGGCGGTTACGGCAACCAGAACCGCCAGGGCGGCTACGGCAACCAAAACCGCCAGGGCGGCTACGGCAACCAGAACCGCCAGGGCGGCTACGGCAACAACCGCAACCAAGGCGGCTATGGCAACAACCGCAACCAAGGCAATCGCAATCAGAACCGCAACCAGAATCGCAACAACGGATTCCCCGGCAAGGGAAAGAGCTTCACTCCGCGTCCCAAGATGGTGGAATACGAAATGCCGATTTCAGATCCTAATGAAGAAATCCGCTTGAACAAGTTCATGGCCAACGCCGGCATTTGCAGCCGCCGCGAGGCTGATGAATTTATCCAGCAAGGCTTGGTAAAGGTCAATGGCGAGGTTGTGACCGAGCTCGGAACCAAGATCAAGCACAGCGATGTGGTAGAATACGATGACAAGGTAGTGGCATTGGAGCGCAAATGCTACATCCTGCTCAACAAACCGAAGGACTGCGTGACCACAAGCGACGATCCCAACGGACGCCTCACAGTGATGGACCTGGTGAAGGGCGCTTGCACCGAGCGCATCTATCCCGTAGGACGCCTCGACCGCAACACCACTGGCGTGCTGCTGCTCACCAACGACGGTGACTTGGCATCTAAGCTCACACACCCCAAATACACCAAGAAGAAAATCTATCATGTGTGGACCGACCATGACATCAGCGAGGAGGACATGCAGCGCATCGCCGATGGCATTGAGCTCGACGACGGCGAAATCCATGCTGACGCTATCAGCTATGCCACCGAGAACGATCGCAACCAGGCTGGCATCGAAATCCACAGCGGTCGCAACCGCATCGTGCGCCGCATCTTCGAGAGCCTTGGCTATCATGTGACCAAGCTCGATCGCGTGTACTTTGCCGGTCTGACCAAGAAGAATCTGCCTCGTGGACGTTGGCGCTACCTCACCCAGGAGGAGGTCAACTATCTCAAGATGGGCAGCTTCGAATAAAAGAAATATGAAATTTCACCACGGAGACACGGAGGACACGGAGATTAATAATCTTATCGGAGATAAAGACTCCGTGTCCTCCGTGTCTCCGTGGTGACAACATTATAATGATGAAACACGAAAAAATCAAAAATATCTTCAACACCCCTGAGCTGGTGGGCCAGGATGTGGAGGTGAAAGGCTGGGTGCGCACCCGCCGTGGCAACAAGCAAGTGCAATTCGTTGCGCTCAATGATGGCTCCACAATCCGCAACCTGCAGGTTGTGTTTGACATGTCAAAGTTCACCGACGATGACATGAAGCAAATCACCACTGGCTCGTCGCTCCGCGTGACTGGCAAGCTGGTCGAGAGCATGGGCAAGGGGCAGAGCGTGGAGGTGCAGGCCGACGAGTTTGAGGTATATGGCAAGAGCCCCGAGGACTATCCTCTGCAGAAGAAAGGCCACACGCTCGAGTTCCTGCGTGAAAAGGCTCATCTTCGCCCCCGCACCAACACCTTCTCGGCTGTGATGCGCGTGCGCTCAGCTTTGGCCTTCGCAATTCACAAATTCTTCCAAGAGAAGGGTTTCTTCTACCTTAATACACCGTTGATTACAGCCAGCGACTGCGAGGGTGCTGGAGCCATGTTCCAGGTAACGACCCTGCCGCTCGACAATCTGCCTCGCACCGAGGATGGCAAGATTGATTACAGCCAGGATTTCTTCGGCAAGCCTACTTCGCTCACAGTTTCGGGTCAGCTCGAAGGCGAGCTTGGAGCCACTGCCCTTGGCGAGATTTACACTTTCGGCCCCACATTCCGTGCTGAAAATTCCAATACGCCGAGGCACTTGGCAGAGTTCTGGATGGTAGAGCCTGAGATGGCCTTCTACGACATCAACGACAATATGGACCTGGCCGAGGAGTTCATCAAATACTGCATCAAGTATGCTCTTGACCATTGCAGGGAGGATATTGAGTTCCTGCAGCAGATGTACGATAAGGATCTTATCGAGCGCTTGGAGTTTGTGCTTCACAATGATTTCGTGCGCCTCAGCTACGGCGAGGGCGTGAAGATTCTCGAGGCCAGCGGCAAGAAATTTGAGTTCCCCGTGCATTGGGGCACCGACTTGCAGAGCGAGCATGAGCGCTACCTGGTAGAGGAGCATTTCAAGAAGCCTGTAATTCTCACCGACTATCCCAAGGAAATCAAGGCCTTCTATATGAAGCAGAACGAGGATGGCAAGACCGTGCGCGCCATGGATGTGCTGTTCCCAAAGATTGGCGAGATTATCGGTGGCAGCGAGCGCGAAGCTGATTACGACAAACTGAAGCAGCGCATCGAAGAGCTGCACATCCCCGACAAGGATATGTGGTGGTACCTCGATACCCGCAAGTATGGCACAGTGCCTCACAGTGGCTTCGGCCTCGGCTTCGAGCGCCTGGTGCTCTTTGTGACGGGTATGCAGAACATACGCGACGTGATTCCATGGCCGCGTTATCCCAAGAGCGCTGAATTTTAGAGTTCGATGACTGCCGTGAAGGAGTCGTTGAACATCCAACAACAACAGCAGCTGACGCAGCGACTGTCGCCGCGTCAGCTGCAATATGTCAGATTGTTAGAGATGACTGGCCCCGAGGTAGATGCTGAGGTGCAGCTGCAGCTCGACGACAATCCGGCCCTGGAATCCCTTGATGCCTTTGAGGCAGCGGCGGATGCAGAGCAGGAGGCGCAAGGCAACGAAACCCTCGTTGACGTGGCTGCCGACGAAGACCCAGCCGATGTGCCGCATTATCCGGCAGCCTCCCAGGCTACCGACCCCAGCACCTGGCAGGTGGCAGCTGATGGCCCTGACCTGTGGACCGTGCTTACCGACCAGCTGGGCCAGATGGAGCTCGATGACCTCACTCGCAGCATGGCGCAATACATTGTGGGCAACTTGGATGCAAATGGTTATCTGAGCCGCAGCATAGCAGCCATGGCCAACGATATGGCCATCACCACAGGCATTGAAGCTACCGAGGAGCAACTGAGAGGAGCCTTGGAGAAAGTGCGCAAGCTCGACCCCGCAGGGGTGGGGGCAAGCGACCTGAGAGAGTGTTTGCTGCTGCAGCTGCAGAGGATTCGCCCAGTCACATTCACACTGAAAATTGCCAATGAGATTGTGCGCGACTGCTTCGACCTCTTTTCCAAGAAGCATTACGAGCGCCTCCAAGCCCAGCTTGGAATCGACGATGCTGAGGAGATAAAGCATGCAATAGATTTGATTTTGACTCTAAATCCCAAGCCTGGAGCAGTGTACGAAGGCAACAGCCTGACGCGAATGGGGCAGATAACCCCCGACTTGATGCTGGAGGAACTCGACAATGGCCGCTACAGCTTGTCGCTGGCCAGCGGACTGCCGCAGTTGCAAGTGGAACGCAGCTTTGTGCTCGACGACAATTGGCAGCCTCGCAACCAAGGCGAACGCGAGGCTCAGGCTTTCATCAAGCTCAAGCGCGACGAGGCCGAGATATTCATCTCGGCTCTAAAGCAGAGGGGCGCAACCTTGCTCCAAGTGGCCGAAGCCATAGTGGCGCGCCAGCGCGCATTTTTCCGCACAGGCGACCGCTCACAGCTAAAGCCTATGATACTCAAGGATATTGCAGCTGACACTGGGCTCGACCTATCGATGATCTCACGTGCCACGGCTGGCAAGTACATAGCCACTCCGCTTGGTTGCTATCCGTTGAAAATGTTCTTCAACGAAGCGCCTCAGGACGATTCCGACACATCGTCGCATCAGGTGATGCATGCCTTGCAGCAGATTGTTGACCAGGAAGATAAAAAGCGTCCGCTAAGCGACGAGGCTCTTACGGCGGCCTTGGCCGAGCAAGGCTTCAGCATGGCTCGGCGAACAGTATCGAAATATCGTGAGAAAATGGGCATCCCCGTGGGACGCCTTCGCAAAAAATTATAACTATCACCCAATGGACACTTCTACCCATACAGTCCAAAGCAAGTGGCTCGACACCACGTCGAAGACCCTCTCAGGAGTTTTTTCACCCCTGTTGGTGCCTACTTATGCTTGTGCCGTGGCGTTTTGGATTACGCCTCTGTCGTATCTCCCTGAGCGCACGCGCCTGTTAGTGTCGATAATCATATTCCTGCTTACAGCGGCTTTGCCCATGGCCGCAATCATCTTTATGATAAAGATTGGCAAGGTAAGCGATGCCGCTATCAGCAATAAGCGCGAGCGAGGCATACCATATGTGGTGACTTCGCTGAGCTATTTGGCCGCAGCCGCTTATTTGGGATTTCAGCACGCCCCGCATTGGCTTACCTTCTTCTTTGCGGGAGCATGTTTTGCGTGCCTTTTGGCTTTGGTCATCAACACAGGGTGGAAAATCAGTGCACATGCCACCACCATGGGTGGCTTGTGCGGCATGATGCTGTTTATAGCGTTCAACAATCTTGGCGTGGTGTGGATGATGTGGTGGATTTCGGGGGTCTTTTTGCTCACCGGAGCCGTGTGCTCAGCCCGCCTGTTTCTGCACCGCCATTCACCAGCCCAGGTATATGCCGGCTGGATTATGGGCATCATAGTGGAATATTTCTTTATGATGTTTTGATAGTATTTACGTTTTACGTTTTACGTTTTAAGTATTAAGTATTAAGAAATAGCCGTAAACATAAACCATTAACATTAACCATTGACAATTAATCATTATGTATAAGGCCGAATTAAATTTAAACTATTCTTATCCTTGAATCCCGTAGGGATTC